>JAWKQJ010000138.1:0-1042 GCA_041390205.1 Gemmatimonadales bacterium | reverse complement strand
GAGCACGCCGACCACGTCGCCGGAATCGACGACCTCCGGATCTTCTCCTTGAAGCAGCGTCGCGCCGTTCCGGTCTACGGACTCGAGGCCACGCTCGACTTCCTCCGCGCCTCCTACCGATACATCTTCGATCCGGCGATGGTGCCGGTGCCCGGAACCTCGAAGCCCAAGCTCGAGCTCCATCCGATAGAGCCTGGCGTTCCCTTCCGGGCGGCGGGCGTCGAGATCCTCCCGCTCCGGTTCGAGCACGGGCACGCCGACGTCGTCGGCTTTCGGATCGGGCCGCTGGCCTACCTGACCGACGTGAAGGCGGTGCCGGAAGAGGCGCGGCGTGCGCTTCGCGGCGTCAGCGTCCTGGTGCTCAACGCGCTCTGGTGGCGGAGCCACCCGACCCACCTGAGCATCGGCGAGGCGATCGAGACCGCCACGAGCATCGGGGCCGAGCGGACCCTGCTGACCCATTTGACCCACGAGACCGGCCACGAGAGCCTGCGCGCCGCGCTGCCCGAGGGCATCGAGCCGGCCCACGACGGCCTGGTGGTGGAGATCCCCGAATGAAGCTGCACTACGGTCGGCTCCTCGCCGACAAGCTCGACGGCCAGCACGGTCTTCCCCGCACCCAGCTCGACGAGCTGGTCCAGCGCTTCCCCGGCGTGCTCGCGGAGGTGGCCGCCCGGCGCCGCGACGGCGAGTACGGCTTCTACCGGCTCGGCGAGCAACCGGAGACCGTCAAGGCGATCCGCCGCTTCGCCGAGGGCGTCGGGCAGGCCTACGACCACGTCCTGGTCCTCGGCATCGGCGGCTCGGCCCTCGGCACCAAGGCCCTGGTCAACGCGCTCCGGCCGCCCGCCTGGAACGAGCTCGACGACGACGGCCGCGAGTTCTACCCCCGGATCACCGTGCTGGAGAACGTCGACCCGACCACCATGGCGGGGGCGCTCCGACGGATCGACCCCCGGCGGGTGTTCGTCAACGTGATCAGCAAGTCGGGCGGGACGGCGGAGACCCTGGCGCAGTACCTGGTCGCCCGGGCCTGGCTCGA
>JAWKQJ010000137.1:0-1045 GCA_041390205.1 Gemmatimonadales bacterium | reverse complement strand
GCCCGTGTTCGAGCTGCCGGCGCCGACCGGGCGGTTCGGGGTCGGGACCACCTCGTTTCCGCTGCTCGACCCGGCCCGGAGCGAAACGCTGGGCGCGCGGCCGGGCGGACCCCGGGAGTTCATGGTGCGGGTCTGGTATCCGGCGCCCAAGGACGCGGACGGCCCCCGCGCCAAATACGCGGAGCCGGCGGAGGTGAACGGCGGCATCCTCGGGTTGATCCGGATCGGCGCGCTGATGGGCGATCAGCTGGCCTACGTGAAGACCCATTCTCTGGTGGACGCGCCGATCGCGGAGCAGGCCAAGCCGCTCCCGGTGCTGGTCTTCTCCCACGGCTACACCGGCTTCACCGCGCAGAACACGCCGCAGATGGAGGAGCTCGCGAGTCGGGGCTACGTCGTCTTCTCGATCAGCCACACCCACGACGCCGGCGCGACCATCTTCCCCGATGGACGAGTGGTTCCGCTCGATCCGGGCATCGTGAGCATGTTCCAGCGGTCGGCGGCGGGGATGGACTCCGTGACCGCGGCCATCGCCAAGCTCGAGAACGCGGCGACCCCGGAGGACCGCCAGGCCGCGTTCCTCGCCTTCGCCAGCCACAATCCGCCGCGGATCGCGTCGTCGGTGTCGGTCTGGTCGGCCGACACCCGGTACCTCCTCGACCATCTCGAGCGGCTCCGGCCGGACGGCGTGGCGGGCCGGTTCGCGGACGCGCTCGACCTCGACGAGGTCGGGATCTTCGGAATGTCCTTCGGCGGGTCGAACGCCGGCGAGGTCTGTCGGTTGGACCCCCGATGCAAGGCCGGCGTCAACATGGACGGCCAGCAATTCGGGCCGCTGATCGAGAGCGACAGCATCACCGTGCCGTTCATGATCATGGCGAGCGAGACCGCGATGCCGGTACATCGCGCCGCGTTCGATCGGCTGGTCGGCCCCGCGTTCCTGGTCGAGCTCAAGGGCACCGAGCACCTGGCGTTGACCGACACGCCCCTGATGGCGCCCCTCCTGCTGCGCTGGATGGGAATCACCGGGACGATGGCCCCGGAG
>JAWKQJ010000136.1:0-1064 GCA_041390205.1 Gemmatimonadales bacterium | reverse complement strand
GTCGGCGCGGCTCGCGATCCGTCGATCCAGGCATTGGCGGGCGAGGACGCTCAGCTCGATCTCGGCGATGTTCAGCCAGCTGCCGTGCTTGGGGGTGTGGTGGATCTCCAATTTGTCCGCCAGCCGCTTCGCTTCGGCCGGGTCGAATGCGTCGTAGAGCGAGGCCGGGGTGTGGGTGTTCAGGTTGTCCATCACCAGGACGATCCGTTCGGCGTCGGGGTAGTGGCTATCGACCAGCTCCCGGATCGCCTCCGCCCAGTCGATCTTGGTGCGCCGATCAGTCACTCGAACCTGACGCCACCCGCGCAACGGTTCACAAAAGAGGAAGAGGTTGGCGGTGCCCAGCCGTTCGTACTCGGTGTCGAAGCGGGCCGGGTGTCCCGGGATGGCCGCTGCCGGCGGACGGACATCACCCAGGAGCTGTTTGCTGGTCTCGTCCATGCAGACCTGCGGGCGCTTCGGATCGTACGGGCGGCAGTAGACGTCGAGCACGTCCTCCATGTGCCAGACGAATTCGCCGCTTTGCCGGGGCGGGATGCACCACTCGGCCTTCAACCACGGCTTGAGTTCGTTTTTTTGAGCGTCCGCCGGATCGTCTCGTACGAGACCCCCGCCAAGTCGTCGTACAAGGCCACCATCCGACCGGCCAGCAGCCGCAGGCTCCACTCCGCCCGCCCGGTCGGCGGCTCCGAGCAGGCGAGGGCGATCAGCTGCGCCTCCCGAGCACCGTCGAGCTTCCGTGGCCCGCGCGACGGCAACGGCCGACGCCCCACCGCTGCCGCGAGCCCCTCGGTGGCGAACCGTCGGCGCACCCGTTCGACGGTCGCTCGACTCACGTCGAGACCCTCGACGATCTGGCCATCCTTCCACCCCGGTGCGCCCGCCCCTTCGTCCGCCTTCAACAGGATCCGGGCGTGCGTCAGATCCCGCGCCGACCCACGGCCATGACGAACCTGCTCCACCAGCCGCTCACGCTCCACGTCCGTCAGCACAACCCGATGCTGCTTCCTCATGACCGGAACCCTCCGATCACTTACCATAACATCCATCAGAACTCGTGTGAC
>JAWKQJ010000135.1:0-1077 GCA_041390205.1 Gemmatimonadales bacterium | reverse complement strand
GGCGGCCGAGGTCGCCGGCCGGAAGCTCGCCGGGCTGCCGCTGGTGGCGGGCGGCAAGTCGTTCGGCGGCCGGATGACCTCCACCGCCGCCGCGGAGGCGCCGCTTCCGGGCGTCAGGGGTCTCGTCTTCCTCGGCTTTCCACTCCACCCGCCCAAGCGGCCGGGCGTCGCTCGGGCCGAGCATCTCGCCCGGGTCACCGTGCCGATGCTCTTTCTCCAGGGCACCCGGGACGATCTCGCCGACCTCGAGCTGATCCGTCAGGTCGCCGAGCCGCTGGGCAAGCTCGCCACGGTGCACGTGGTCGAAGGGGGCGACCACAGCTTCGCGGTGCTGAAGCGATCCGGCCGGACAAATGGTGAGGTGATGACCGAGCTGGCCGACGCGATCGCGGCGTTCGCCGCGGCCGGTTAGGGTGGAGAGGACGGCCCTCACTCCGAGGCAGCGGCAGGCGGTCGAGGCCGACCTGGAGCCGGTGCTGGTGCTCGCGGGTCCCGGAGCGGGAAAGACGCTCTGCCTGATCGAGCGAGTCCGCTTCCTGATCGAGCGCCACGGTCTCGATCCCGAGCGGATCTGCACGGTCACCTACACCAACAAAGCCGCCGAGGAAGTGGCTGGGCGGATCCGCCGCGAGCTGGGCGACCGAGCGGACCTGGTCTACCGCTCCACCATCCACTCGCTCTCGGTCCGGATCCTCCGCGAGCACGGCTCCGCGATCGGACTGGAGCGCGGCTTCGCGATCGCGGACGAGGAATACCAGCTCGAGATCCTGGCGAAGTTCCGGGTGCCCGAGCGCTTTCGGAAGAAGATGCTGGGGCGGTTCACTCAGCACCGGTTGCTTGGCGACGACCTCGCCGAGGAGGACGTCCGCTACTTCGAGCGCTATCGGACCTATCTCGCCAAGCGCCGGGCGCTCGACTTCGACGAGCTGCTGCTGTCCGTCGGCCGGCTCTTCGACGAGCATCCCGAGGTGGCCGATCGGGTGGCGGCGCAGTTCGACTACATCCTGGTGGACGAGTTCCAGGACC
Source organism: Gemmatimonadales bacterium (assembly GCA_041390205.1). Lineage (GTDB taxonomy): Bacteria > Gemmatimonadota > Gemmatimonadetes > Gemmatimonadales > GWC2-71-9 > SHZU01. Next base: position 51 of record JAWKQJ010000135.1, on the reverse strand, counting down.
TGAACCGCGCGCAGTACGGGATCATCAAGCGGATCGGGCAGGGCCACGGCC
>JAWKQJ010000134.1:0-1090 GCA_041390205.1 Gemmatimonadales bacterium | reverse complement strand
GAGGCGGTCAGGAATGGCGGGCGGCGGTACTCGTCGCCCGGCTCGCCGTCGATCGCCCCGAGTCGGGCCACCGCCGCGTCGAGCTCCTGGCGGGTCGCGTCGTCGAGGGTGAGCGCGAGCGCCGCCTCGGTCGCGTCGAGATGGGTGCGGCCGCCGGGGCGGGCGCCGACGATGATGGCGCCGACCCCCGGCTGGTCGAGCACCCAGCGGCAGGCCACCGCCGCGATCGTCGTGCCGAGGCGCGCGGCGACGGCCGCCACCGAGCGGAGCAGCTCCTGAAAGCGCTCCCAGCCTCCCGCCGCGTCGATGAAGCGCCGGTACTTCATCAGCGACCAGCTCGACAGCTCGTCCACCGCGGGCGCCGGCCGTCCCAGCCATCGCTCCGAGAGGAAGCCCCCGGCCAGGGTGCCATAGCCGAGGAGCCGCACGCCGCGCCGCTCGCAGTACGCGGCCATGGCGCGCCCGGGCCTGGCGTCGAGCAGCGAGTAGCAGACTTGATTCGAGACGATGGGGAAGCCCGACTCCACCGCGACCCGGAGATGCGGGGTGTCGACGTTGGTGAGCCCGAGCGCCCCGATCGCGCCTTCGGTGACCAGCTCGTCGAGCCAAATCAGCGCGTCGAGCCAGCTCGGGTCGGAGTAGCGCCAGGCATGGAGCTGAAAGAGATCGATCCGGTCGGTGGCGAGGCGGGCCTGGGCGCGTGCGACGGCGGCGCGCACCTGGTCGCGGGAGATCGGCCCCGGCTCCGGCACCCACTTGGTGGCCACCTCGAGTCTCCGCGACGGATCGGCGCGGCGGAGGGCGCCCATCACCAGCTCGGCCGAGCCGTAGTGATCGGCCACGTCGAAGCTGGTGAAGCCGCGGTCGGGGTAGGTCTCGAGCGCGTCGGCCATCGACTCGGGCGACGCCTCGCCACCTTGCCGCTCCGCGTCGGCGATCTGCCAGAGACCGGTCACGATCCGGCAGACGGACAGCGTGTCACCCAGTTGAGTGCGTGGGATCTTCGGGGTCATCCGTCGCGCAGGCTCCCTCGGAATGGCGGCTGAGTGCCGGGCAAGGGTACGCCTCACGTCCCGATCCCACAAGCGGG
>JAWKQJ010000133.1:0-1134 GCA_041390205.1 Gemmatimonadales bacterium | reverse complement strand
TCCCGGTGCGGCTCTTGGGCGCGATCCTCAACCACATCGAGGTCGGCCACGGCGCGTACAAGTACTACGCCTACGAATACGGCCAGGACGTCACGCCCTCCAGCGAGAACGCGGTGGGCGCGGACGCACCCGCGCTCCCGCAGGAGCCGGCCCAGCGCTGATCCTCGTCCGTCCGGACGCACGAACCAAGAGCGGGGCCACCGGCAGTCGGTGGCCCCGCTCTTCCGTCGTACTGGCCGGCCAGCGACCGTCCGGCTATGCGGTCCCGGGAAGGATCAGGGTCTGCCCCGCCCCTTCGGCCCGCAGGGCGGCTTCGGCCCGCTCCAGCATGCTCCAGGCGTCGATCGTCTCGGAGGCGGGATTGTCGACCGTGCAGACGGCGGCCCGGAAGATCGGCTCGGAGCCGTCGGCACGTCCGGCCAGCGCCGCACGGGCGGCCTCGTTGAGCCGGTGCACCAGCCGCGCGGCCGCATTGCGATCGGTGCCGGCCGCGATCACGGCGAACTCGAGGGTCCCCACCCGGCCGATGGCGTCGGCCGAGCGGCCCGCGCTCCGCAGCAAGGTGGCGATCTCTTTGCCAAGGGATTCGGCGGCCGCGACGGCGGCTTGGAGCTCGGCGACGACCGGTTGGAGCACCACGCAGGTGAGCGCCTGCCCGCGCCGGGTGGCGTCCGCGGCGAGCTCTTCACCGCGGCGGAGCACGCCGACCCGGCTGTAGAGGCCGGTGGCGGCGTCGACCAGGCTGTCGCGGCGGAGGGTGTCGGCGACCGCCTTGGCCTCGAGGTAGACGCCGAGCTTGAGCAGCAGGGTCTCGCCGTCGAGGGGCTGGCCGAAGAACTCCCAGGCGCCGGCCTGGTAGGCGGCGAGGCGCTCCTGGCGTCCGGACGGTCCGGCGGTGGTCAGGAACACGGGGATCGAGGGCCCGAGGGTCGGCGCGGCGCGGATCGCCCGGCAGAGACTCATGCCGTCACCGTCGGGGAGCTGGACGTCGAGGATCACCGCGTCCGGCTTTGCCTGGATGGCCCGCTCGAGCGCCTGGGTTGCCGTGAACGCCCGGATCACGGTGTGACCCTGGGCGGACAGGATGGTCTCCAGGGAGCGCGCGGTCCATTCGTGGTCGTTCGCGACCAGTAC
>JAWKQJ010000132.1:0-1137 GCA_041390205.1 Gemmatimonadales bacterium | reverse complement strand
GCAACGCGACGACCGTCGTCTGGACCAGGATCAGGAAGTGCGCGGTCGTCTCCGCGGCCGCGTAGAAGCCCACCTCGTGCTCGGCTCCGAGCAGCTCGAGGAAGTAGAGATCCGACTGGTTCAACGCCAGGGTGACCAGGAAGACGCCCATCATCGGCACCGAGGCCTGCAGCCAGCGTCGCGGCGTCGCGACCGCGGGATCCCGCCGGAGCTCCGGGAGCGCGAGCCGACGGGTGCGCCACCACTGCCAGCCGGCGACCACCAGGGTCGCCACGATCGACAGGATCACGACCTGCTCGAGGTGAACCGTCGGCTGAGCCCAGCGCAGCCCCGCGACCGCGGCCAGGATCAGGACGGGCAGCCCGATGCGCCAGGGCAAGGCGGCGTGCACCGGAAAGAGCGCCGACTGGAGCGTGCGGCTCTCCAGGGCTCCGGCGGCCAGCACCGGCACCGTGACCACCATCCAGGCCAGGGCATGGTGGTGCCGGGGATCGAACGCGCCGACGTGCAGCGCGCCGATCAGCCAGGTGGCGGCGATGACCAGGAGCGACAGGGCCAGCGACAAGCGAAGATAGAACCGGAGGTACTCCCAGACCGCCGCCGGCTCGCCCCGCGCGAGGGGACCGGCCAGCGCCTTCGGCCCCGCCCGGTCGCCGCCCAGCAGGACCGCGGAGCCGAAGAAGAAGGCGAAGGCCCTCGCGACCCGGTAGTCGCCGAAGGCGTGGGGCTCGAGCGCGCGGGAGAGCCCCACGTTGAGCAGGTAGTCGGCGACGAAACCCCCGATCCCGATGGCCACGAGCGCGAGGCCGCCGCGCCGGAGATAGGAAGAGAGGCCGGTCATCGGAGGGCCCCGGCATTGTTCCATCGGCTCGGGCTCCGGACAAGGAGCGCGACGAGTACCCGCCGTCTCGCGGATCCGCGCCGGCACGAAGGTCGACGTCCGCCTCGCGACGCAGTCGTGCACGAGCCCGAAGCCCCTCGGCCTCTCGGACGACATCCGCTGCCTCTCATTCAAGCTGAAGGGCATCCCGGTCGACCAACTCGAGCTCTTCGACCTCTCCGCCGACCCCCTCGCCGCCACCGACCTCTCCTCCCACCTCCTCCCCCACGCCTGCACCCTCGCCGCCCGCCTCGACG
>JAWKQJ010000131.1:0-1174 GCA_041390205.1 Gemmatimonadales bacterium | reverse complement strand
CGGACTGGGACCAAATCAGCGCGGCGCGGGGCCGCTCATCGCGCGGCGCCGTGGCACTTCTTGTACTTCTTGCCCGAGCCGCAGGGACAGGGCTCGTTCCGGCCGACTTCCGGCACGTCCCCGCCGGCCGCCCCGAGGCGGCCGAGCCCGGTCGAGACGGCTGGCGGAGCCCCCGGCGCGGACGCCGCGGCCTGGGCCGCCGTCGGCGCCGCCCGCTCCCGGGCCGGCGGAGCGAAGAGATCGTCCGTCCCGGCCGGAGCCGGCGCGGCGGGCCGGGGGCCCGTGCTGGTCCGGGGGGGCGGAGGGGGCGGCGGTGGACCATCCACGTTGACCTGGACTTTGAGGTAACGCTCCGTGAAGGTGGTCCGGAGGTCGCGAATCAGGTCTTCGAACATCTCGAAGGCCTCTTTCTTGTACTCGACCAACGGGTCCTTCTGGCCGTACGCGCGGTACTGGATGGCGTTCCGCAGCTGATCGAGATCGTAGAGGTGGTCCTTCCACTTCTCGTCGATCACCGAGAGCATCACCTGCGAGAGCACCTGCTGGTCGACGTCGCCGATCCCGATCCGGCTGCCGAAATCCTTGAGGTACTGGACCTTCCGCTGGAAGGCCGCCTCGGCCTCGGTCTGCGCGGCCTCGACCAGGCTCGGAAGGGTCGGCGTGGCCGCCGGGTCGCTCATCGCGTCCACGGTCAGCACGTAGTTCATCGCGAGCTGGGTGGCGAGCCCCTCCCGATCCCAGGTCTCGGGCTCGGCGCCCGCGTCGATCGCCCGGGTCACCGCCGCCTCGACCGCTTCGGCGATCATCTTCCGCGCTTCGGCCTTGAGCTCCTCGCCCCGCTCCAGCGCGAAGAGCCGGAGCGAGTAGATGACCTCGCGCTGCTGGTTCATCACGTCGTCGTACTCGAGCAGCCGCTTCCGTTGCTGGAAGTTCTGGAGCTCGACCCGCTTCTGCGCCGATTCGATCGCCCGGGTGACCAGCTTGCCGGTGATGACCTCCCCTTCCTCGGCGCCGGTCTTGTCCATGTAGCGCGCCACCCGATCGGCCATGAAGAGCCGCATCAGGTCGTCTTCCAGCGAGAGGAAGAAGAGCGAGCTGCCCGGATCGCCCTGGCGCCCCGAGCGGCCCCGGAGCTGCCGGTCGATCCGCCGCGACTCGTGACGCTCGGTGCCGA
>JAWKQJ010000130.1:0-1194 GCA_041390205.1 Gemmatimonadales bacterium | reverse complement strand
GCCTGGCGTGGGCCGCCACGACGCCACCGACCATTGCGGCGAGGGCGAGGGCGACGGTCTGCCACGGCGTGACGACGCGGAGGCCGGTCGCGAGCACGAGCCAGCCGACCGAGATGCCCGCGCCGAGCGCGTGGGCACGTGGGGCCGCATCGGCAAGCGCGGCCGCGGCCCATCCCCCGACCATCGCGAGGATCGACGCCGCACCCAGGCCGGCCATCACGCCGGGCCCCGAATCAGCCGAGCGGAACCCGATCGTGGTGAGCGGGGCGAGGAAGATCCCGTTGCCGACGGCGATCGCGGGCAGGGTCCGGCTCAGGAGTCGTCGCCACCCGCGCTCACGGGCCGCGACCCAGGCCAGGCTCGGAAGGGATCGCAGCAGCTCGACGCCCAGGAGCCCGGCGGCGACGGACCGGCGATGTCGCTCGCGATACGACGAGTGAGTCTCCGCCCAGTCGCCCAGGATGGCCTCCCCGCGGTCGTCCGGCGGCACCATCAACTCGGCCAGTCGCTGGAACGGGAACCCGCGCCTCACACCGGCCTCCAACGCGCGGAGAGGGCGGCGGCTTCCGTCGCGGCGCGCCGCCGAGCGCCTTCCAGCGCCGTCGCTCCGGCGGGAGTCAGGGTGAGCATCCGCTTGGCCCGCCCACCGCGGACGGGGGACGGATCGCCGCTCCTGGCGCGGATCAAGCGAGCTCGTTCCAGCGCCGTGACCGCACGATGGATCGCGCCGACGCTCGGTGGCGTGCCGCCCGACATGGCGCCGACGCGGGAGCGCACGGTGACGCCGTACGCATCGGGGGCGAGCTGGGCAACGGCCGCCAGCACCATCGCCTCGAGTCGAGATATTTCTTTCACAAAATGAATGTAATTGTCGATCGCGACGGCGCAAGCGAAGGACCGCTGGCGGCCGGGACGGAAACGGCTGCTCCCGCGGAGCTACCCGCGGGCGACCCACGAGCTCCGCTAGAAACGCACGGGCAGGTAGTTCCAGCGGATCAGGAACGCGAGCGTCAGACCGGCCGCCACCGTGACGGCGGTGAAGACCCCTCGCCGCACCGGTCCCCAGTAGCCGCGACGCCACGCGACGACCGTCCACCAACCGAGCAGCAGACCGAGCGGCGCGAGCAGAACGGGAATCGCGGCGAGGACTCGAAACTGGGTCGTCGGGCCGTAGATGATGCCGCTCGAGCTCGC
>JAWKQJ010000129.1:0-1207 GCA_041390205.1 Gemmatimonadales bacterium | reverse complement strand
GACGGTCGAGGAGATCAGGAATCCCGCCGAGCCGAACGACTGGGTGGCGAAGAGGGTCCACTTGATGCGGCGGCGAGCGGGCACGTCGGGCTCGGAGTTCGGGTGGCGTCGGGCGGGTAATGTCCCCGCCCCGGCCGTCGTCGCGCAACGGGGCCCGGCTTCCCGGGTCGGCTCGGGTGCGGCGATCGAACCGGACCGCGGGGAATCGGGAGCCCGACGCCCGTCGGTCTCGGCCACGTCGGTCTCATGGGAGCGCGTGCGGCGCTCGCATGATCGGCCGCACGGGGCCATCTTGTCTCGACCCATCTCCAGGCGACAATCGCGAGTGAACCTGCCTCCCAGCGGGCGCGCCGGCCTTGGCCGGCTCTGGCGCGGCCTTCGAGAAGAGATCGCCGCCACGGTCGGGATCGTGCGCCAGACCTCGGCCATGTTCTGGTTCTATCTCCTGTTGATGTTCGTGCCGCTCTCCCTGATCGGGTTGCTGCCGCTGGGTCGGTTCTCGCTGGTGCTGCAGGCCATCGGGCTCGCGGCGTTCGGGCTGCTCATGCTGTTCCCCGGCATCATCGCCCGGACCGCGCGGGTCGACGATCAGCTCGGCTTGCGAGATCGCGAGGGGCCGGCGCTGGTCACCTACCTGCCGGCCCTGATCGAGCTCGCGGCGCTGCCCTTCTTCGTCGCCGGCCAGACCGTGCTGTTCGAGCTGGTGATGGAGCGGGTGCCGGGCGCGCTGCCGGGCGCGGGGTGGGCCGACGCCTGGATGGTGTCGCTCAACAATCTGCTCTTCTCGGAGATCTTCTTCGACGTCATCGACGTCTTCCGACTCGGTCTGGCTCCGGATCCCGACCATCGGCTCGGCCAGGTCCTGATCTTCCTGACCCGCGGCGTCCTCAGCGTGGCGTTCATCCGGGTGATCGTCCAGCTCTTTCGCGCGGCGTACTTCCGCGCCCACGGGCTCGGCCGCGGCGTGGATCTGTTGGCCGCGCTCCGCACCGCGGCGGAAGAGCGCGACCTGGCCGAGGTCCGTCACGTGGGAGACGCGCTTTCGGCGGGGCTCGACGGCACGATCGAGGCTCTGGTGGCGCGGGCACGGGCCGCTCCCGAGGGTGATGCGGCGCGCGGCCTCTTCGCGCTGCGGGAGTGGGCGATTCCCTACTTGGAGCGCCAGCTGGCGGCAGCGCCGACCGCGCTCGATCCCAACTCGGAGCCT
>JAWKQJ010000128.1:0-1216 GCA_041390205.1 Gemmatimonadales bacterium | reverse complement strand
CGTTCTTGATCAAGTTCTCGAAGAAGCCGCTCGGCTTCTTGAACATCGCGGCGGTGCGCGCCTTGCCGTAGGAGATCTGGGCTCCGGCCGGGAAGGTGCCGTCGATCCGCGCGAGGTACATCAGATTGCCGCCGTCGTCGACGACGGCCACCACGCCGGTGGTGTTGAGTCGCTTGGCCTCGGCCACGACCGCCATGGCGACGGTCCGCGCGCCGTCCAGGGTGAGCGCGGGCTTGGACACGGTCTGGGCGCGGGCCGAGCCCGGAGCCGCGAGGGCCAGGCCGGCGAGCAGCGCGCAGAGGGTGATGCGTGAGCAGGTCATCGTCGTCTCCGCTTGGGTGAGCAACCGGGCCGGTCGACCGCTTCGGGCGCTGGCGCGTATCCGTCGCGTCACGTCATCCCGAGGGGCCGACCGGCCAAGTCCTGGTATGGAGGACTCTCGTCGGTTGGGTCGGCCGTCCTAGAAGGAGGCCTCGCCCAGGTTCGCCACCGCCCAGGCGCAGTAGATCTGCACCTTGGCCACGTCCTTGATGTAGCTCGGCAGGGTGATGGTCTGGTTGAACTTGTCGTCCTTGATGGTGAGCCGGTCGAGCACGTACGAGGTGCCCTTGCCGTCGACCACGAGCCAGTGGGGATCGGGGGTCTTCGGGTCCCGGACCTCGTCCGACAGGGTGAGCCGGATGGTCTTCCCGTCCATCATCATGGTCACGGTGCCGCCGTTGACCTTGGCGCCCGCGAACGGCGAGCTGACCTTGGTGACCACCTTGACCGGCGCGGCGTTGAAGGCGGCCGTGGTGCCGATGGCACCGGCCGCGGCCAGCGCCACCACCAGCATTCGAAGACTGCGCATGCATCCCTCCTCGGGGTGAGTGAAGCGACGAGCTCCCTCGTCTCGGTTTCCGGGCGTCGTGTGACGTCGGACGGCGAGAGAACGTCGGCGGGAGGAGGGGAGTTCCCGAGCTAGCTGCGGGCGTGATGCGCGCAGAAGATGCAGCGGTAGGCCGGGTCGTGATGGTACTTGGCGCAGTGGGCCCGGCCCCGGCCGAGCAGGCCGCGATGGACCAGGGCGGCGGCCAGCATGCCGAGCGGCGGCGCCAGAAAGTAGATCCAGAGCCCGTCGGCGCGCATGGCGGGCAGGGCGGTGCCTAACGATCGGGCCGGGTTCATGCTCATGCCGGAGACCGGGGACTCGATCACGATGTAGAGCGCCACCAGC
>JAWKQJ010000127.1:0-1218 GCA_041390205.1 Gemmatimonadales bacterium | reverse complement strand
CGCTGGTGGAGAGCGAGATGACGGTGAATCGATACGAGGTCGAGCTGGTCCGCTTGGCGGCGAGCTATCAGGAGGCCCTGGCGATGATCGACGCCCTGGTCGGCGCGGGGGGTGGATCGTGAGACGCCTGGCGCTGGTCCTGATCGCCTCGACGCTGGGCGGGTGCGGGCGCGGGGAGCCCGAGTCGCCGATGGCGGGGATGACGGCCGAGGAGCACGCCCGGATGCAGGCGGGTGGCAACCAGCAGCTCGACTCGAGCGGACGGCTGATCCGGCAGATGGTCCACCTGAGCAGCGCCGAGGAACGGGCGCTCGGCGTGGTCTACGCCACCGTGGGTCGCGAGACCCTCACCAAGACCGTCCGCACCGTGGGCGAGATCCAGGCCGCGGAGTCGCAGGTCGTGGAAGTGACGCCCAAGATCGAGGGCTTCGTCGAGCGGCTCTTCGTCAACACCACGGGCGAAGCCGTTCGCCGGGGCCAGCCGCTGTTCTCCCTCTACAGCCCGATGCTGGTCGCAGCGCAGGAGGAGTTTCTCACGGCCAAGCGGCTGGTCGCCCGGGTCGACTCGAGCGCCCGCGAGGCCTGGCTCGGTGCCCGCGCTACGCTCGACGCGTCGCGGCGGCGGCTGCTCTACTGGGACATCACCGAGGAGCAGATCGACCGGCTCGAACAAAGCGGCACGGTGACCAAGACCCTGACTCTGGTCTCGCCGGTGACAGGAGTGGTGCTGGAGAAGAACCTCTACGACGGCCAGCGGGTGATGCCCGGCGAGCGGCTCTATCGCGTCGCCGATCTCTCGGAAGTCTGGGTCGAGGGCGAGGTCTTCGAGCAGGACCTCCGGCTGATCCGCGAAGGGGCCCAGGCCCACATCGAGGTCTCGGCCTATCCGGGCGAGCACACCATGGGCCTGGTGAGCTTCGTCTATCCGACGGTCGACGTCGAGAGCCGTACCAATCGGGTCCGGGTGACGGTCGCCAACCGCGACCTCCGCCTCAAGCCGGGCATGTTCGCCACCATCTACTTCGACGCGGTGATCGGGCGGGACGTGGTCGCCGTCCCGATGGCGGCCGTGGTGGTGACCGGGGAGCGCAACGTGGTCTTCGTCCGCGACGCGGAGGGCATGCTGGGTCCGCGCGACGTGGTCCTGGGCCTCCGAGCGGGCGATCGGGTCCAGGTGCTCTCCGGGCTCGAGGTCGGCGAGACCATCGTCGGCTCGGC
>JAWKQJ010000126.1:0-1225 GCA_041390205.1 Gemmatimonadales bacterium | reverse complement strand
TCGAGCTTCTTGTAGACCTCGAGCGGGCCGTAGAAGTCCTCCGCGTCGAACCAGCCGATCACGTTGAGCGTCGGCACCGGCAGGTCTTCGATGAACGGCAGCACGCCGCACATCTCGGTCTCCCAGTACCAGTCGAGGTTGGGATGCTCGACGAAGTAGTTCCAGCTGGGCACCCGACCGCCGAGATACCGCCGGTTCACCGTCGAGAGCGGACCGAGGTCGAGGAACCACTCGTACGAGTCCGCCCGGCCGAAGCTCCAGCGGTTCCGGTCCTTGCCGCGCTCCATCGCGGAGACCCAGCGGAAGGCGTAGTCGAGCCGGAAAGCCCCGTTGTGGTGCCAATCGTCGCCCACGAACATGTCGGCGCAGGTGGCCTGCGGGGAGGTGGCGCGGAGCGCGGGATGCGGCTCCAGCATCGCCCGCATGCTGGTGAAGCCGCCGTAGGAGATCCCGAGCACCCCGACGCGGCCGTTGTTGTCGGGGACGTTCTCGACGAGCCACTCGATCGTGTCGTACGTGTCCGTGGACTCGTCGATCGAGTTGCGTTTGGACTTGTCCCGCGGCGGCCGGAGCGTCTGGTAGGTGCCGGTGGAGCGGTAGCGGCCCCGCAGGTCCTGGAAGACGAAGATGTAGCCGTCCCGGACCAGCTCGGTGTGATCGTGGAGCCGCGTGCTGTAGCCGGCTTCGGTCGGCGGGAAGCCGGTGAGCCCCGAGCGCGCGTCGTAGGGCGTCCGCTCCATCAGGAACGGAAGCGGGCCCGAGGCGGCGCGCGGCAGGTAGATCTCCGTGTAGAGCTCGGCGCCGTCCCGCATCGGGATCATCGCCTTCCGGAGCTCGAACACCTTCCCCATGTCGAGCGTGTCCGCCGGCTTGCGGCTCTGCGCCGCGGCGGGCGCGGGCCCGACGCCGGCCATGGCCGCAGCGAGCAGCACGACGATCGCGTTCCGCCCCGCGCCGGTCATGGGTACCGCACCACCTGGTCGCGGAGCGGCGTCGAGTGGATCAGCCGGGTCGGCGGGCCCACCTCGCAACGGCGGAGCGTCCCGGCGCACTTCCCGAGCAGCTCGAACCCGTCGATCAGGTAGGGCATTCCTTCCGCGCCGAGCGCCACGTTGTCGTCGATGATGTGGAAATGGAGATGCGGCCCGCCCGAGTTGCCGGTGTTGCCCACCCGGCCGAGCGTCTGCCCCTTGCGCACCCGATCGCCGACCTGCACGGTGATGCT
>JAWKQJ010000125.1:0-1227 GCA_041390205.1 Gemmatimonadales bacterium | reverse complement strand
TCACCTTCGACGCCCAGTGGCGCCCGGTGGTCCACCAGCTCAGCTACAAGAACCCGCTCTGGTGGCCGCTCGCCGGCGACGCGACCGACCTCCGCTACACCCTGCGTCCCTTCCTCGAGGGGCTCGACCCCGGCCCCCGCGCCGCGCCCCCTCTGCCCCGTCCCGCACGGTGGGGCCCCGGCCCCGGGCGCAGCGTCGTCGCCGCGGTCGGCGGAGTGCTCGGCGCCTCGGTGATGATCGGCTCGATCGTGCTGGTCGGGCTCTTGATGGGCGTCCCGCTCAGGGAGCGACCGCTGCTGGAGCAACCGCTGGTGCCGCACTCGGGCCTCGCGGTGCCCTATCGGATCGGCTTCCCCGAGTCCTTCCGCACCAGCCCGCCACCCACCCCGTCGATCGAGCATGCCGCGCGCTCGGCCGACGGGCGCTTCATGGTGGTGGTGGCCGCCGACTCGGTGGCGATCGACATCGGCGGGCTCGCCGCCTCGCGGGTCGCGGCATTGAGGCAGGAATCCGGGGTGGTGGAGTCGAGCGTCGAGCGCGGCTTCACCAGCCACGGGCTCGACTGGCAGGAGGCGAGGCTGGTGGCCCGCTACCGTCAGGGCCTCGTCCACGAGCTCACCCGAGCCGCCAACACCGGCCTCGGCGTGGTGGCCATCCGTTTCGCCTGGCGGCCGGACCGGGCCGGGTCGTTCGCGGCCGGCGACTCCCTGGCCGAGCGGATCTTCGCCTCGTTCGCGCTCCAGAGCGGAGGGCGGTGAGCGCCCGCGCTATCTTCGACCGGCGGCGCCGGCCGCCGCTTCGCCAATCGTCACCGAGGATCACCATGCGCTCATCGGCCCAGCCCTCGCACCCGATCGCCCGCGCCGGGATCGCGCTCGGCGCGCTCCTGGTCCTGCCGGCGGCGCCGGCCCGCGCGCAGCCGCCGGATCCGCCGGGCGCGCTCCCCTACGACGTCGGCTTCGACCGGCAGCAATTCCCCTGGAGCATGGTCCTGGCCGCCACGCCGGACGGCGAGCGGGTCGCCTACACCGTGCGCCGGATCCCGGCCGACAGCAACCTGGGCGCCCGGTACCTGCCTAACGGCACGCCCACCTCGGCCGTCGGCAGCCGGATCGTGATCACCGATCGAGCGGGCCGGAGCGTCGACCTCTGCCCCGGCGGCAACTGCTGGCGGCCGGTCTGGTCGCCCGACGGGCGGCGGCTCGCTTTCTACTCCGATCGCGACGG
>JAWKQJ010000124.1:0-1240 GCA_041390205.1 Gemmatimonadales bacterium | reverse complement strand
GCCACGCTGGACGTGCGGCAGGACTCGTTGGTCCACCGCGAGGCGGTGGGCGAGCTGCTCGGCCGCGCGGACTGGACCGCACTCTCGAGCGAGGAGCGCACCGCCGTGCTGGCGGAGGGCAAGCTCGGAGCGCCGGCCTCGGTGAGCGAGGCCACCGCAACCACGCTCGACGTCTTCCACGCGATCAAGGAGTGTCGGGCGCGCTTCGGGGACCGCGCCATCGGGCCCTTCATCGTGAGCATGACCCAGGGCGCCGACGACATCCTCTCGGTGCTCGCGCTCGCGGGCGCGGCCGGGCTCGACGACCCCCGGGGCGGCGTCGCGATCGACGCGGCGCCGCTGTTCGAGACGGTGGGCGACCTGGCGGCCGCGCGGGAGACGATGGAGCGGCTGCTGGGGCTGCCCGGCTACCGGCGGCACCTCGCGCGGCGCGACGGCCAGCAGGTGGTGATGATCGGCTACTCCGACAGCGCGAAGGACGGCGGCGTGGTCGCCTCGCGCTGGGCGCTCCAGCAGGCGCAGGCGGCGCTCTCCGATCTCGCCCGCAGCCGGCAGGTCGACCTGACGCTCTTCCACGGTCGCGGCGGCACCGTCGGCCGCGGGGGCGGCAAGACCCATCGGGCGGTGGTCGCCGCGCCGGTGGGCTCCGTGAACGGCCGCCTCAGGGTGACCGAGCAGGGCGAGGTGATCGACGCAAAGTATGGGCTCCGGGGCATCGCCTTCCGCTCGCTCGAGCGGATGGCTGGCTCGGTGCTGGTCGCGACCGGCGCGCCCGCGTCGAAGGACGCGCGGGCGGAGTCGTGGGCCGGGTTGATGGACCAGCTCACGAGGGTGAGCCGGGAGACGTACCGCTCGCTCGTCTACGAGCACCCCGCTTTCGTCCCCTACTTCCGTGAAGCGACCCCGGTCGACGTGATCGAGCGCATGGCGATCGGCTCGCGGCCGCCCTCGCGCCGCTCGGGGAAGGGGATCGAGAATCTCCGGGCGATTCCCTGGGTCTTCGCCTGGACTCAGAGCCGGCACATGCTGCCCGGGTGGTACGGGCTCGGCACCGGGCTCGCCCACGTCCTCGAGCGGAGCGGGATCGAGGCGCTCGCCGAGATGGTGCGCGAGTGGCCCTTCCTCGCCACGCTGGTGGAGGACGTCGAGATGGTGCTGGCCAAGGCCGACCTCGGGATCGCGGCCCGCTACGCCTCGCTCTCGCCGGAGGCCGGCCCCACGATCTTCCCGCTGATCGAAG
>JAWKQJ010000123.1:0-1271 GCA_041390205.1 Gemmatimonadales bacterium | reverse complement strand
TTCACGCCGAGGGCCGTGCCCACCCCGATGCCGGTCACCATGAACCCGATCTGGTTGATCATGCTGTAGCCGAGCACCCGGCGCAGATCGTTCTCGATCACGGCGTAGAAGATCGGGAAGCAGGTCATCACCGCGCCGACGTAGACCAGCAGCTCGGTGCCCGCGAAGCCGCGGGCGAGGGCGTAGACCGCCACCTTGGTGGTGAACGCGCTCAGGAACACGGTCCCGGTGGGGGTGCCCTCCGGATAGGCGTCGGTGAGCCAGGTGTGGAAGAGCGGAAAGGCGGCCTTGATTCCGAACGCCAGCAGGAGGAGCCAGGCGCCGAGCGAGCCGTCGAGGCCGATCGCCCCGAAGGCGATCGACCCCTCGGGACCGGACGCCCGGAGCAGCGCGCCCGAGAGCAGGAGCACGCCGGACACGACGTGGACCACCAGGTAGCGGAGCCCCGCCCGGACCGCTCGCGGCTCGCGCCGCGCCCAGATCAGGAAGACCGAGGTGAAGGCCAGCAGCTCCCACCAGAGGAAGAGGCTCACCAGGTCGCCGGCGAACACCGCGCCCACGGCGCTCGCGGCGTAGAGCATCGCCGAGGTGTGCTGGGTGGTGGCCCGCTCGTCCTTGCCCAGATGGAGCGCGTACAGGTTCCCGATGAAGGCGGCGAGATGGAAGAGGATCCCGAACAGCAGGCTCATCCGGTCCACCCGCACCGGGGTGAGCGCGAGCCCCATCACCTGCCACTCGACGACGGTGCCGTCGGGAATGGCCAGCAGGTGCAGCAGGCCGAGCACCGGAGCGGCCAGCAGCGCCACCCGACGGGTCGTGCCGCGAGTCAGGGCGGCGAGCAGCGCGCCGACCAGGAGGGCGGTGACGGGGGGCAGCGTCTCAATCCCCATCGTAGTAGTCCTCCGGGCGCATCAGCACCCGGCGCATCCGCTTGGCCAGGACCACCAGGATCCAGCACGCCGCGAAGCCGTACCAGGCGTGGAAGCCGAAGAGCGCCTCCCACGGGTGGGCGACGTGCCGGTGCACCACCAGCTCGACCAGCACCAGCCCCACACAGAGCGCGTAGAACACCCGGAGCAGCCGGGTGACGTTGGCCGGATTCTCCCAGTACCCGGGCGGCTCGTCCGCCGCCTTCATCCGCGCGCCGGGCGCGAGGGGCGGCGGGGCGGGCTCGCCGCCTCGGAGGAGCGCCGGGTGACCGTGCTCGTGACTCATGGGGCCACCACCAGCAGCATCAGCCGATAGAGGGGATCGGGATGGAGGAAGAGCGC
>JAWKQJ010000122.1:0-1322 GCA_041390205.1 Gemmatimonadales bacterium | reverse complement strand
TACCCGCGCGATCGACGCCTTCGGCGGGATCGCCAAGGTGGTGCCGGTCTTCAGTCTGATCCTGACGGTCGTGGCCCTGGCGTCGATCGGCTTGCCCGGGCTGAACGGGTTCGTCGGCGAGTTCCTCGTCCTGGTCGGCAGCTACCGGGCCCATCCGATCGCCACGGCGATCGCGACGACCGGCGTGATCTTCGCCGCCGCGTACCTCCTCTGGGCGCTCCAACGGATGATCTTCAACCGCCTCGACAAGCCCGAGAACGAGAAGCTGCTCGATCTCACCCCGCGGGAGCTGCTGGTGCTGATCCCGCTGCTCGCGGGCATCGTCTGGATGGGGCTCTATCCCAAGCCGGTGCTCGACAAGATGGAGCCGGCGGCGATCCATTACCTCCAGACCGTGAAGCCCGGTGAGCCGGTGCCCGGCGCCGCGGTAGCCGGCGGGGGGGCGACCCCATGAGGGAGCTCGATCTGACGACCCCCGCCGGGGTGATGCTCGCGCTCCTGCCGGAGATCGTGGTGGTGCTCGCGTCGCTCGTGACCCTCCTGATGGCCGCCTGGCGGCACCGGGACGCGAAGGACAGTCGGGCGGTGGGGTGGGTGGCGTTGGCCGGCGTGGTGGCCGGCATCGCGGCCCTGGCGGCGCTCTGGGGAAGCGGCGCCCAGGCGGCCACCGGCCCGAACATGGTGGCGCTCGACTCCTTCCGGTTCGGCTCGCTGCTCCTGATCCTGCTCGCCACCGGAGCCGCGATCCTGCTCTCGCTCGACTACCTCGAGCGGGAGGGGCTGATCGCGCCGGAATACTACGCGCTGATCCTGATGGCGGCCTCCGGCGCGATGTTCCTGGCCGGCGCCGACGACCTGATGGTGCTGTTCCTGGGCCTCGAGGTGATGTCGGTGCCGGTCTACGTGCTGGCCGGCTACGACCGCCGCAACGTCTTCTCGGCCGAAGCCGCGCTCAAGTACTTCCTAGTCGGGGCACTGGCCTCGGCGTTCCTGCTCTACGGGATCGCGCTCCTCTACGGCGCCACCGGCGCGACCTCGCTCGCGGCGATCGGCGCGACCTTGGGCGCGAATGGCGTCGGCGGGATGGCCGCGCTCGGCACCGCGCTGATGCTGGTGGGGCTCGGCTTCAAGGTGGCCTCGGTGCCGTTCCACATGTGGGCCCCCGACGTCTACGACGGCTCGCCGACCCCGATCACGGCCTTCATGGCCACCGGCGTCAAGGCCGCCGCGTTCCTCGCGCTCGCCCGGGTGCTCTTCGTCGGCGTCCCGGCGGCGGAGCACGTCTGGCAGCCGATCGTCGGCGCGCTGGCCATCGGCTCGAT
>JAWKQJ010000121.1:0-1354 GCA_041390205.1 Gemmatimonadales bacterium | reverse complement strand
CGGTCGGCGTACCACTGGGGGATCTTGTTCCGGATGTCGTCGTCGAGCCGCTCTTCGCTGTACTCGCCCCGGCGGAACCACCAGAAGCCCTCGGGCTTCGAGCTCATCCCGCCGACCACCTCGCCGTCCGAGAAGCGCTCGTTGCCCTCGATGATCACCTGGCTGATCGCGACCCGGTTGCCTTCCTCGACGTCGAAGGTGATCCGGGCGGTGTTGCCGCTGTCGGCCTTGGTCTCGACGACGTTGACCTTGGCGGCGTAGAAGCCGCGCTTCTTGTAGAGCGAGTCGATCGCCGCGGCGGACGCCGCCACGGCCACCCGATCCACCGGCCGGCCCTCGAGCACCGCCACCTTCTTGCGGACGGCCGACTCCTCGATCTTCTCCGCGCCGGCGACCTCCCAGCGCATCAGGACCGGACGCTCCTTGACGATGATCGCGGCGATCACGTTGGTGTCGTCGCCGCGCTGCTCGATCCGGACGTCGTCGAACTGGCCGCTGTTGTAGAGGTTGGTGATCGCCCGCTGGATGGCGCGGTAGTTGGTCGGCTGGAAGAGCTGGAGCCCGGAGAACGAGACGATGTCCTCGACCCGGAGCCGCGCATTCCCCTCGACCGCGATGCTGTCGAAGATCACCGGCGGCGGGGCCTCGGGCTGCTGGGCCTCACTCCGAAGCACGAAACCCAGGCTGGCGACCAACGCCAGCCCGAGGCCTCGTGCAATGCCGTGCATCCTGCGCTTCATGCTCGCCCTGGGGCTCCCGGGAAACTGACCGACCAGCGTCGATCGGTCAGGCGTGAGAGCTGGAAAGGGCGCGGAAGACCAGGCGGTCGCCCTCGGGCGCCACGTCGACTTCGATCTCGTCGCCGCGGTTCAGGTCGCCCGCGAGGAGCCGCTCGCTGAGCGGGTCTTCGACGTACTTCTGGATCGCCCGCTTGAGCGGCCGGGCGCCGAAGTTCTGGTCGTAGCCCTTGGTGGCGAGGAACTCCGTCGCCCCCGGGGTGACCCGGAGGTGATCGTCGCCGATCCGCCGCTGGAGCTCCTTGAGGAGCACGCTCACGATCTGCACGATGTGGTCCCGCTCCAGCGGGTGGAAGACGATGACGTCGTCGAGGCGGTTGAGGAACTCCGGATTGAAGACCCGGCCGATCTCCTCCTTGACGGTCTCGGCGATCTTGTCGAACGACTTCGAGCGGTCGCCCTGCTGGAAGCCGAGCGACTTCGACGCGGTGATGTCGCGCGCGCCGACGTTCGAGGTCATGATCACGACCGTGTTCTTGAAGTCGATCACCCGGCCGTAATTGTCCGTCAGGTGGCCCTCGTCGAGCACCTGAAGGAGGATGTTGAAGACGTCGGGA
>JAWKQJ010000120.1:0-1365 GCA_041390205.1 Gemmatimonadales bacterium | reverse complement strand
GGGCGACCTGGTCGAGTTCCACCTCGCCAACCATCCCGAGAGCCGCAACCCGCACAACATCGACCTCCACGCCGTGACCGGGCCCGGCGGCGGCGCCACCTCGTCGCTGGTGACCCCGGGCCAGGAGGCGACCTTCGCCTTCAGCGCCCTCAACCCCGGCCTCCACGTCTACCACTGCGCGACCGCTCCGGTCGGGATGCACATCGCCAACGGCATGTACGGCCTGATCCTGGTGGAGCCGCCCGGCGGGCTCCCGCCGGTCGACCGGGAGTACTACGTCCAGCAGGGCGAGGTCTACACCGCGGGCGACTTCGGCGTGGCGGGCAGGCAGGTCTTCGACATGCAGCGCGCCATCGACGAAGACCCGGCCTACGTCGTCTTCAACGGCGCCGTCGGCTCGCTGATGGGCGACGGCGCGCTCGAGGCCGAGGTCGGCGAGACCGTGCGGCTCTACGTCGGGAACGGCGGCCCCAATCTGATCTCCTCCTTCCACGTGATCGGCGAGATCTTCGATCGGGTCCACCAGGAAGCCGGCTCGGCCGTCACCGAGAACGTCCAGACCACGCTGATCCCGGCGGGCGGCGCGGCCATCGTCGAATTCCAGGTCCAGACCTCGGGCGACTACCTACTGGTCGACCACGCCATCTTCCGCGCCTTCAACAAGGGCGCGCTGGCGATGCTGCATGTCGACGGGCCAGAGGACAGCACCGTCTACTCGGGCCGGATCGCCGGGGGCATCTACCGGCCCGAGGGTTCCGCCGTGCAGCGGGTCCCGGAGGCCGCCGTGCCGGCGCCTCGGGCCGCCTCGCGCGACGAGCAGATCGCCTTCGGGCAGCGGGTGTTCGAGCAGAATTGCGTCGCCTGCCACCAGGCGAACGGTCAGGGACTCGCCGGCGCCTTTCCTCCCCTCGCGGGCTCCGACTACCTCAACGCCGATCCGCGGCGCGCCGTCGGCATCGTCCTGAACGGCCTCACCGGACCGATCACGGTGAACGGGGCGGCCTTCAACAGCACGATGCCCTCGCTCGGCCTGAGCGACGACGACGTCGCCAACGTGCTGACCTACGTCTACAGCCAGTGGGGCAACAGCGGCACCACCGTCTCCCCAGACCTGGTGCGTCAGGTGCGGTCGGCCACGCCCTGATAGGACGGCGGGCCGAGCCGGGAGGATTCTCGGTCCGCCTCGGCACGGTATGATACAGTACGCTTCTTGGCCGGCACGTCCGCGATTCGAGCCTCCGTGCCGGCCGAGCCTCATCTCCTCATGCGATTTCCACCAGGACCGTCATGAGCGGCGGTGACCCGACCGCGCTCGCCCCCGACCCCGCTCCGTCCGAGGCGGCGCCGGAGACCTCCGCCCGCTCG
>JAWKQJ010000119.1:0-1388 GCA_041390205.1 Gemmatimonadales bacterium | reverse complement strand
GCCCGCACCGTCACCGTGTACTGGCCCGCCGGCAGATCCCGGAACTGGTAGTTGCCGTCGGGATCGGTGGCCGCCCGGGTCGAGCGCTCGACCAACAATACGACAGCGTTGGCGATCGGCCGCTCGGTCGCACGATCGGTGACCGTGCCTCGAATCGAGACGGTGCCTTGCTGAGCCCAGGCCGGGCTCCCGCCCGCGAATGCTGCGATCGCGAGCGCCAAGCCAGTCAGCTTGCCGCGCAGCCGACTTGAACGAAGGTGGAGTCGCATCGGGTCTCCTGCCAAAGTGAGGTTTGCCTGCACGCCCGCCCCCCGGTTCCGAGGGAACGGCAGTTAGAAAAGGCTTAACGCTGCGTTGTATCGTTTGATTGCCCGCAAATCAAACGGCGGGCCACGAGGGGGTCCTGCAGAAGATCAATCTTTCCAATCGGTTACCGCTCTTGCTCCCGGGAAGGAGTTGCCGCAAGTGTCCAAACGACACACTACGGAATGACACCTTTGTGTCTTACGGACACTGGCGTGAAGGTAAAGGAACGCGACTCTCCGCTATCGGCTCGGCGGAACATTCCTCGGCCGTCTGCCCGACTTTCCGCCACCACACCTGGCGCCAACAGGCGGAACTGCTTGTCACACAAACCGATCGTCAACGGCCGCGGCGCCTACCGCGTAGGTAGCTCGGGAAAGCCTCATCCAGTCACGGACTCTCGCCGAGGGACCGCCATGCAGCGGGACGTGAGCTTCGGTCGGCGCCTGGTCGAAACCATGCGCGGCAAGCGGGTTTCCATCACCGAGCTGGCGGTGCGGCTACCCGCTCACTCCGTGACCATCAGCAAGTGGCGCGGCGGGCAGGTGCCCGCCCCCGCCCGGCTCGCGCGCCTGGCCGGCCTGCTCGGCGTATCGGCCGAGTGGCTCCGCACCGGCGACGGACCGACCAGCCCGCCCGAAGAGGAGCTGGCCATCGTCCGCGCCCAACGGACCTTCCGCGAGGTCTACGGCACGGCGGCGCTCGAGCTGGCGCCGTATGTGGAGAGTGGACGGGAGGTCCCGCCGGCGGTGGTGTACGCCCTGCTCCGACAGGTCTTCGAAGCCGGGATGCAGGCGATCAGGCGCCCGGAGATTCCGGCCGAGGAGGGGCTCGCATCAACAGCTGAGCCTCAGCCTCGGTAACCGCGAGAATCGCACCCGAGCGGATCAGCGGCTCGAGCTCTTCGATCGCCACGTCGGCCGGCTCCAGACGACTCGGCACCACCCGCTCGACCGGCGCCGCGGCAGAGGGCACGACCCGAAACAGGGTGCCCTCGGGAAGCGGAGCACCGTCCCTCACGACGACGAACCAGGTTGATTCCATGGCACCGCGGCCAGGTTGTGGAGGAAGGTGGGCGGGCCGAC
>JAWKQJ010000118.1:0-1410 GCA_041390205.1 Gemmatimonadales bacterium | reverse complement strand
CGTCGACCTCGTCGCCGCCGATGATCGAGAGGCGCTCCACGATGTTGGCCAGCTCGCGCACGTTGCCGGGCCACTCGTAGGCCGAGATCAGGCTCATGGCTTCCGTGGTGAACTCGGCCGGGCGATGGGGCCGCACCCGCACCGCGAGGTGCTTGACCAGCGCCGGGATGTCCTCCCGTCGCTTGCGGAGCGGCGAGATCTCGATCGGAAACACGTTGAGGCGGAAGTAGAGATCCTCCCGAAAGGTGCCGGCTGCCACCGCCTGATCGAGCCGCTGGTTGGTGGCCGCGAGCACCCTGACGTCCACCTGCTGCATCCGCTCCGCGCCCAGGCGCTGGATCTCACCCGACTCGAGCACCCGGAGCAGCTTCGCCTGCGCCTCCAGGTTGAGATCGCCGACCTCGTCGAGGAAGAGCGTGCCGCCGTTGGCCAGCTCGAAGCGGCCCATCCGGCGCTCCGTGGCGCCGGTGAAGGCGCCCCGCTCGTGGCCGAACATCTCGGACTCGACCAGGTCGCGGGGAATCGCGGCGCAGTTGACCGAGACGAACGGCTTGCCGGCCCGGCGGCTCGCCGCATGGATCGCGTGCGCGACCAGCTCCTTGCCGGTGCCCGACTCGCCGTAGATCAGCACCCGGGCCTCGGTCGGCGCGACCTGGTTGATCGCCTCGCGGACCCGGTCGATGTCCGGCGTGGCGCCCACCAGCTCGGTCTTCGTGCGGCCGAGCTGGGAGCGGAGCGCGCGATTCTCGGCGCGGGTGCGGGTCAGCTCGAGCGCCGACCGGAGCGTGACCAGGACCGCCTCGGGCGTGAGCGGCTTCTCGAGGAACTGGAAGGCACCGAGCTTGATCGCCCGCACGGCGTCGTTGAGCTGCGCCTTGCCGCTCATCATGATCACCGGCACCGAGGGGTCCCGCTCCCGGATCTTGCCCAGGGTGTCGATCCCGTCGGGCCCCGGCGACATCGCCAGGTCGAGCATGATCCCGTCGGGGCGGTTCTCCTCGAGGGCGAGCAGGGCGGCGTTGCCGTTGGCCGCCTCCGCCACCTCGAACCCCTCGCTGGCGAGCAGTGCCCCCAGCATGCGACGAATGTTCGCTTCGTCGTCGACGATCAGGATCGTCGCCGTCATCGCCAGTCCCTTCTCCGATCCGCCACCCGCCGTTCGACGAACGGGCGATCCGGCGGTCTGGTCCGCGCGTTCTCGCGGGCGAGTGGGAGCCAGATGACGAACGTGGCCCCACCGCCCGGGGTCTCCACCACCTCGATGTCGCCCTGATGGAGGTCGACCGCCTGCTTGACGATCGACAGGCCGAGCCCGGTGCCCTCGGCCTTCTCCGTGAAATACGGCTCGAAGATCCGATCCAGCTTCTCCTCCGGGATCCCGGGCCCCTGGTCGGCCACCGCCACCCGGAC
>JAWKQJ010000117.1:0-1421 GCA_041390205.1 Gemmatimonadales bacterium | reverse complement strand
TCGCCGGTGGCTCGACCCGGGCGCGGGGCTCGGGCTGATAGCTGGTCAGAGATCCGATACGATCGATCGTCATGGCACCGAAACCGGTCAGATGTCGATGGCGCGACGGAGCATCTGCTTCGCCGCCTGGAACGCCGTCAGGTTGGCCTCGTGGATCCTGCGAGCCAGCATCAGGTCGACCATCTCGCCGTTCAGGTCGACGTTGGGGAGAAAGACGTTGCCGTCCTCGTCCGCGTCGGGGTGCGAGGGGTCGTGCACCAGCCGGCCCGGCTGCTGGTCTTCCACCACCCGCACGGCGAGCTCGCCGGTGCGCGGGTCGCGCACCGTGACCGCGACCTGACGCTTGTAGGGCCCACCCTCGGTGGTGCGGGTCGTCTGCGCATTGCTGATGTTCTCGGCGATGATGTCCAGGAACTTCTGCTGCGTCGCCATGCCCTGGGCGCTGATCGCCAGCCCCCGCATGAACTGCCGGACCGGGCGCGGGGTGACCGGAAAGCTGGATTCACTAGCCACGGTTCGAGATCGCCGTGCGCAGGCGTTGATAGGCTTCGCGAAGCAGCTGCGCGTCCGCTTCGTAGCGGAGCTGGGTGTCGGCCAGGGCCGCCATGTCGCGCTGGAGATCCATCTCCGCCTCGCGCGCCTTGGCCACCTGCGCCTCCATCGAGCTCGTGAAATCCGTGCTCGAGCTGGTCTCGATCGCTCGAGCGACCCGCTCACCGATGCCACGTTGCGTGGCGCTGGTCTCCTCCAGCCCGCCTCGCAACTGGGCGGGCAGCGTCGTCGCCCCGAACAGTCCGCGTATCATGATGCTCCTCTGGTCGGATTCACCGGCGGAGCGCCCCGGGCGCAAGCGGCATACCCCGCCCCGACCGGCCGAGGCGGCAACCGGCGCGGAGCGCTGAAGTCGTTTGGTGGAGAGGAATTACGCGCCCGTCACCCGCTGGACGGCGGGCGGCGGGCGCGCGGACGGATGTTAGGCGGGGGAAAAGTTGGCCGGCAGACCTTGCCGGCGGTCAGGGCCCGGCTTTGGCCTTCTTCGGCACGTTCAGCTTGTTCCGGAGGGTCCGCTCGCTGATCCCGAGCAGCTTCGCGGCCCGGGTCCGGTTGCCGCCGGTGGCGGCGAGGGCCCGCTCGATCGCCATCCCCTCGAGCCGATCGAGGTCGAAGATCTCGGCCTCGGCAGCGGGGATCGGGGCACTGGCCGCGGGGTCCGTGGCGGTCGGCGCGCCCGGCTGCGGCGCCGCGGGTGTCCCGGTCGGCGCGGCGGGCGCGGCGCGGAACCCGTCCTCGACGAAGTCTCCGGGACCGAGCGTCCGCCCCCGGGAGAGGATCACCGCGCGCTCGACGGCGTTGGCCAGCTCCCGGATGTTGCCCGGCCAGGGCCGCGCCTGGAGCGCGGCGATCGCCTCCGGGCTGATCCC
>JAWKQJ010000116.1:0-1463 GCA_041390205.1 Gemmatimonadales bacterium | reverse complement strand
CCGGAGGGTGACCTATGTCGCGACTCAGGTGGGACCTATGTCGCGACTCATGACAAGAGCGCGCCCGGCAGTGTCCAGCGCCAAGACATATGTCACACCTGATAGGTCACCGGTGAGTCGGGACATAGGTCACACCGCCCGACCGGTGGCCGGGCCGGAGGTCGGCCCGGAGGGCCGGCCGGAGGATCGGCCACCGGCTCGCCGTCCTGACCGGGTCCCAGCCTCGGCGGATGTCTCAAGCTCGCGTCGCCGTCCTCAAGCTCATCGCCAACCAAGCAACCGTCGGGGAGGTGGCCGCCGAGGCGGGGATCTCCCGCCGGCACCTACATCGACTGCTCGCCCGCTACCGCGAAGGAGGGCTCGAGGCGCTCGAGCCGCGCTCGAGGCGACCGAAGAGCAACCCCCGCCAGACGCCCGGGCCAATCCGCAAGCGGGTGATCGAGCTTCGGGTCGAGTTGCAGCGCGACGGTCTCGACGCCGGCCCCTTGACGATCGCCTGGCATCTCGGCCAGGAGGGGCTTCATCCTCCCTCCGACTCGACGATCCGCCGGATCCTCCATGCGGAGGGCTTGATCGAGCCCCAGCCCCGGAAGCGACCCCGCAGCTCCTACGTTCGCTTCGAGGCAGCCCAGCCGAACGAGACCTGGCAGTCGGATGCGACCCATTGGCGGCTGGCCGACGGGGCTGACGTCGAGATCCTCAACTGGCTCGACGATCACTCCCGCTACCTGCTGCGCTGCACCGCCCACCAGCCGATCGACGGGGAGACGATCGTCGCCTCGTTTCTGGAAGCGGTCGAGCAGTTCGGGGCTCCGGCCGCGACGCTGACCGACAACGCCTGCGTCTACACCGCCCGCTTCACCGGTGGCAGAAACGCCTTCGAATACCTGCTGGCGAGCCTCGGGGTCCGCCAGAAGAACGGATCCCCGGGCCATCCCCAGACCCAGGGGAAGATCGAGCGCTTCCACCAGACGCAGAAGCGCTGGCTCGCAGCCCGGCCAGCGGCCGCCGATCTGGGTGAGCTGCAGCGTCAACTCGACGCCTTCGGCGACCACTACAACGAGCGCCGCCCCCACCGGGCCCTGGGGCGGATCACCCCGGCCGCTGCCTACCGGGCGACGCCGAAAGCGATGCCGTCCCGAAACGGCGCCCGCGCCCACTACCGGGTGCGCTACGACCGGATCGACAAGACCGGCGGGGTCAGCTTTCGCCGCGGTGGGCGGATGCACCACCTCGGGGTCGGTCGCGCCAACGCCGGCAAGCGGGTGCTCGCCCTCGGGGACGAGACGAAGGTCACGGTCATCGAGCTCGCGACCGGGGAGGTGCTCTCGACGCACCGGATCGATCCCGAGCGCTCCTACTGGCGAAACCGCGACAGAGAGCCTGGCCGCTGGCCGGGGTCCGGAGGGTGACCTATGTCGCGACTCAGGTGGGACCTATGTCGCGACTCATGACATAGAGCG
>JAWKQJ010000115.1:0-1501 GCA_041390205.1 Gemmatimonadales bacterium | reverse complement strand
CAGCGACCCGGCCCCGGCGGCGGCGACCGCCGGGTCGTTGGGCGACCAAATGGAGATGATCTGCTCGGGGTAGGTGACGAAGAGGGCGCCGATGACCGCCATCGCCAGCACGCCGACGCGCACCGACTCCCAGCCGTAGCGGGCGGCGAGGTTGGGCTTGCCGGCGCCGAGGCTCTGGCTCACCGCGGTCGCGGTCGCGGTCCCGAAGGCGATGAGCGGCATGAAGCAGAGCGCCGCCGTGTCCATGATCGCCTTGGTCGCCGCCGAGTAGGTGTTGCCGCCGGCGACCGCGTCGATCTCGCCGACGAAGCGCATGAAGAGCAGGAAGCCCAGCATCAGGATCACCGTCGCCGAGCCCGAGGGGACCATCAGGCGGACGATGGTGGCCATGATCGCGCGGCTGCGGTGGATCATCCGATAGAAGCGATACTTGCTGACGTACTCCGGCCGGAGGCTGACCACGAGCATGATCACCAGGCCGATGTAGGTCGTCAGCGCCGACGCCAGGCCGGCGCCGTGGAGGCCCATGCTCGGGATCCCGAGGGGCTCGTAGCCGTAGATCAGGAAGTAATTGATGATGACGTTGAGGACGTTCATCGTCAGCGCCGCCCAGAGGTGGACGTGCGTCTTGCCGATGCCGTCGAAGAACGCCTTGTAGCTGAAGGTCAGGACCATCGCCGGGACGCCGAGCATCCGGAGCTGGGTGTAGTCGGCGCCGAGGGCCGCCTGCTCGGGGCTCGCCTTGGCGAGGAAGCCGACCGCGAGCGGCGTCATCACGTAGCCGAAGACCATGCCGACGATGCTGCAGATCGTCGCCACCGTCAGCGAATTGAAGAGCACCTGGCCGGCGCGCTCGTAGTTGCCCTCGGCGTAGCGGCGGGCGGTCATCGCCTGGGTGCCGAAGGAGACCGCGGAGAAGAAGCCGCCGACCGCCCAAAAGAGCGGCATCCCGAGGCCGAGGGCCGCCTGGGCGACGGTCGCGGCGTCCTTGTCGGGGAGGCGGCCGACCATGAAGGTGTCGGCGGCGTTGACCAGGAACTGGGTGATCATCGCCAGCATCACCCAGCTCCCGAGCCGGAGGACGCGGCGGACGATCGGCAGCTCCAAACGAAGTTTTAGCAGCCGGGGGGGCTCATCGCCGAGATCCGTGAGATTCACTGGCCGTTTCCAGGGAGCGTGAGGGCTTTACCCCACCCTCCGGGGTTCGGACAAGCGAGTTGGCCACGAGCGGCCGCGTACGGTCTCCGATCGCGGATTTCGCGCGAGCGTCGGCGATGGCGTTCGCTCGGCGATCGCGGCGACGATCGTGACCGACTCGACGATGGCAGGCCACGGGAGGCTCGCAGGCGGCGGCGGTGGTACACATTCCCGGCGATGACCGCGACGCGCCTCGTCTCCCCGCTGGTCCCCTTGCTGGCCCTCGCCCTCGCTTGCCGCTCGGCGCCCGCCGATTCGACGCCGCCCGCGGACGCGGCGACGGCGACCCCGGGCGAGGCCGCGG
>JAWKQJ010000114.1:0-1587 GCA_041390205.1 Gemmatimonadales bacterium | reverse complement strand
GCGCGGCGGACAGCAGCTCCAGGCCTACGACGCCGCCTACGGCCCCGTGGCCGCGGACGGCTATCCCAAGCCGCTCTTCGATCGGATGACCGGCACCATCGACAAGTCGGTCGCCGCCTACTGGCGCGACAACGGCTACGATCTCACCCACTACCTCGAAGAGCGCTGGAGCGAGATCGGCCGCGACCTGAACGGCAAGATCCACGTCTACGTGGGCGACATGGACAACTACTATCTCAACCTGGGCGTCTACGAGATGGAGAAGACCATGAAGCGCCTCGGCGCCGAAGCGGTCTTCGAGTACGGACGGCCGATGAAGCCGCACGGCTGGCAGCCCTTCACCAACATCGAGCTGATCGGCCTGATGGCCCGCAAGCTGGACGCCGCCCGCCCGCGCGCGATGCCCTGAGCGCGCGCGGCGGCCTCAGCCGGCTCGAAGGTGGGAGAGATCGAGCCGGCTCTCCTCGCGCGCGGTCGCCAGCACGATGGTGGTGCGGATCGACCGCGCGCCCGCCGACTCCACCCCCTCCCGGAGCCGGCTGCCCAGACTCTCGTTGTCCGAAGCCCTGACCTTGGCGAGAAACGCGTCCGCCCCCGCGATCTTGTGCAGCTCGAGCACCTCGGGCATCGCGAGCAGCGCCCGTTCCACCTCGTCCTCGCGCGCCACGTCGGCCGCCTCGACGAAGACGAACGCCGTGACGCCGTAGCCCACCGCCTTCGGATCCACCCGCGCCTGAAAACCCCGGATCACCCCCCGCTGCTCGAGCTTCCGGACCCGCTCGAACACGGTCGACGTCGCCAGCCCGAGCCGCCGAGCCACCTCGGCGTTCGAGAGCCGCCCGTCCGACTGCAACAGGTCGAGGATCGCCAGGTCCGTCGAATCGACGGCGGGCTGCTCGCTCATGGCTTCGCTCCTATAAGAGGACGGGCCCGGGGCAGGGCTCCCGATGACCGTGGCCGACGATCTGTCGGCGCAGCGTGGTCGTCGTCAAACGAATTGTCGCTTGACCTTCGCAGGCCGTCAACATATGGTCGCCGTCGAATCGACTTGGGTCCCGCCCACTCTCCTCAGGAGCAGCCGTCTCGTGCCGTTCGGAGCCCGTCCCTTCGTCCCCCTCGCCGCCCTCCTCCTGCTCGCCGGAGGCTGCGCGGGATCGAGCCCCGCCGTCGATTCGTCGGCCCCGCCGGCCGAGCGGATCGCCACCTATCTCGAGCGGCTGGATCGGTGGGGCTACTCCGGCGCGGCCCTGGTCGCCCGCGGCGACTCGGTGCTGGCCGAGCGGGGCTTCGGGTTCGCCGATCGGGAGCGCGGGGTCCGGAACGACGCCTCCACCATCTTCGACCTGGCCTCCCTCGCCAAGCAGTACACGGCGGCCGGCGTGCTGCTGCTCCAGGACCGCGGCCTCCTCTCCGTCCACGACTCGCTCGGCCGCTTCTTCCCCTCGATCCCGGCCGACAAGCGCGGGATCACCGTCCACCAACTCCTGACCCACACCTCGGGCCTCCCCCGCGAGGTCGGTCGCGACTGGGAGGAGACCACCCGCGAGACCTTCGAGCAGCGGACCCTCGACTCGCCGCTCGGCTTCC
>JAWKQJ010000113.1:0-1745 GCA_041390205.1 Gemmatimonadales bacterium | reverse complement strand
TCAGGGCGACGCCGCGGGGTCGAAGGGTCACCGTCGTATCGAGCTCGAGTCGCGGTGGAATCGCCGCCTGCCGCCGGCGTGCCCGCTCGGCCAGTTCCCGCTCGGCCCGTCCCGCGAAGAGACCGCTGTCGGGACCCGCCACGATGCTGTCCCGGGCCGCCGGCGCCTCCACCGAATCCCGCCGCACCAAGGTCAGCCGGATCCGGCGGGACCCCGGCGGCACCGGCAGCTCACGGAGCACATGGATCGGCCGATCATGACGCAGGCCGCCCCCGCGAACCACCTCCTCGCTGGTCGGTCGCCCGTCGACTTCGACCCGCAGGAGATAGCTGGCGAACCGCCCCGCACAGTCGAGCCTGCGCCGCATGTGCTCCGGCTGTGTCGCGAGCTCGGTCGCGGAGACGGTGCGGCACACCTCGAGCCGTTCGGGCCGCGCCGTCCACGACAGGCGAAGGCGGGCCGTCTCGGAGCGATGGTACGGCATCGGAGCGGCCGAAGCCCAGGCGAGCAGCCCGAGCAGCACGGCCGTGCCGCCGAGCGCCGGCATGACCCGCCATCGACTCGAGGGCGGCATCAGGTCGCCTCCTCGACCAGGACCGCGTCGCACAGCGCCGCCTCCAGCTCCGCCGGCAGCCGTTCGGTCGGCTCGAGCGCCGCAAACCGGCGAAGATGCGCCTCGAGCGCCGCGGTCGCCTCGGTCCGATTGCCCGGCGCAAGCGTGAGCAAGGCGATCCGGCGCCGGTCCACCCGCGCCTGGAGCTCGGCTTCCCGCCCCGCGAACAACCGCTGTTCGAGCCACTTGGGGCCTTCCCGCCCGACGCAATCCCGCGGTGGGCATCCGCAGACGACCACGCCGGGCGCGCCTTGTCGAAGCACCAGCTCGACGGCTGAAGAGTGCAGGTTCCCCACGCACGGCACCCGGTGAATCCGAGCGCCGAGCCCGGCGAACGCCGTGAGGTGGCCGGAGGGGGCGCGCTCGCAACAGATCGCGACGGCGGGCACCGGGACCGACCCGGGCGCGCCCCCCCCGCCATCGCGGAGCGGGATCAGCTGATCGCGTCCGGTGCGCCCGGGCGGCCCGACACCCATGGGAGCGCACGACCCCGCACAGATGCCGCAGCTGACGCAGCGCGAGACATCGACCCGTGCCAGCAGCGTGGCGCGGCCGTCCTCGCGCTCGACCATCGTGATCGCCTCCCAGGGACAGTCCTGGGTGCACTGATCGCAACCGGTGCAGAGCCTGGGATCGACCTGACTCGGTGCCCAGCTCGCTTCGCGACGACGCCTGGTGAAGCGCGGAACGAGGACCGCCGCCAGTCCCAGGACCACGCCAGCCATCCACACGGTCCGGGCCGGCAGGCGTTCCGAGATCGGAAGCCACCACGCGATCAGCAAGTCCGAGGGCGTCGAAGGCGCCAGCGAGAACGGATCGGCCGCACCGCCCAGCGCAGCCGGGAGGACGACCGACCCGACCAGCAGCGCTGCGACGATCGCCCACAGCAGGCGCCGCGGCGGCAGGAGCGTGGGCCGGGCCACCCGGGAGACATGGAGCCAGAGGCCGACGCCGAGGCCCAACGGCAGGGCGATGTGCACGAACAGATTGACGAAGAAGAACGCGCTCGGCGCCGGTTGCTCGCCGGCGAAGATCCGCCCCAGCGGCTCCGAGAGCACCGGCAACGCGTCGAACAGCCGCGCGCCCTCGCGGGCGAGGCGCTCGCCGAAGGTGTCCCAGACCATCACGTACC
>JAWKQJ010000112.1:0-1761 GCA_041390205.1 Gemmatimonadales bacterium | reverse complement strand
GTCCGCGCCTGCTGGCGGGTACGGAAGGAGTGGCGTCGGAGCAGGTCTTTCTCGATCGTCGCGTGGTAGCTCTCGATCGCCGCGTTGTCGAAACAGTCACCCTTGGAGCCCATCGACTGCGCGATCCCGTTCTCGCGCAGACTGCGACCGAAGTCGAGCGCGACGTATTGGGAACCCTGATCCGAGTGGTGAACGAGCCCTGGTTTCGGCTGACGGCGGGCGACCGCCATCTCGAGCGCGTCGACGACCAGCTCGGCCTGCATGTCGTCGCGCATCGACCAGCCGACGACCTTACGGCTGAAGCAGTCGAGCACCGAGGCCAGGTAGAGCTTGCCCTCCCAGGTCGGGATCTCCTTGATATCCGCGCACCAGAGCCGGTTCGGCCCAGCCGGGTTAAAGTCACGCTCGACCAGATCCGAGGCGACCCGGACACCCTGGACGCGGATCGTCGTCTTTCCCTTCCGGCGGCGGTGGTAGCCGCAGAGGCCCGCCGTACGCATCAGCCGCTCGATCCGCTTGCGACCGACACGGATCCCTTGGCGGCGTAACTCGGCGTGCACCCGCGGTGAACCGTAGGTGTCGCGGCTGGCCGCATGGATCTCCTTGATCCGCTCCGCCAGCCAGGCGTCTGCGAGCGCCCGATCGGACGGTCCTCTGCCCTCCCAGGCATGGAAGCCCGAGCGAGAAACACCGAGCACCCGACAGAGCAGCGAGACAGGATAGTTGGCCTTCTCCACCCCGATGAAGCGAAAACAACTCACCGGGTCTCGCTCTCCCTCGCGAAGAAGGCCGCGGCTTTTTTCAGAATCTCCCGCTCCTGGCGCAGCACCCGCACCTCACGGCGCAACTCGCGCAACTCGACCCGCTCCTGCGAGCTCAGGCCCTCACGCTCACCCGTGTCGATCTCCGCCTGCCGGCGCCACAACCGCAGCGACTCGGTCGAGACGCCCAGCTCACGCGCGATCTGCGCCAACGGCTTCCCAGCCGAACGCAACAACTCCAACGCCTCCCGCTTGAACTCCTCCGGATACGGCTTCTGAGGACTGATTGGCTTTCCCATAACACCCGATCCTTCCTGCCAGGCCGGACAACACCGACCCAGCGCTCAGGTGTCCACGCAGACGGGGGAACTCCATACCGGGTAATGGGCGACGAACAGCTCGCTGTCACGGTCGGAGATGATCCTGCCCTGGCCGGCGCGCGGAACGACCCGGTGGTTGCCGTTCGCGATCCCCCAGGCCGGGTCGGCGGCGAGGGGCCCCGGCACGACCACCTTCCTCGTCTTGCCGCTGATCGTGCGCCGGTCGCGCGGCTCGCGGTGGACGATGCGCGCAACCGGGTTCCGCTCGCCGAGGTCGTCGTCGGGCATCGGCACGAAGTTCCGCTGGACGACGAGGGTGGGGCGCCGCCTGGACAGCTCGGCGATCAGCGACGGGACCCGGTCGGGCTCCTCGGCGGTCACGAACTCGTCGGCGTCGAGCGGGACGATCAACTCCGGTCGCAGCTCCTCGGCCACCGCCCGCGCGAGCAGGGTGGTTGTCAGCCCCTGACGGAAGATCGGTGCCGTCAGAGGCCGCACGTCGAGCGGAAGCCCCTCGGACCGGAGCTCGCGCAGGAGCTCGTCCGAGCCGTCGATGCTCCGGTGATCCGCGATCACGAGCCGGTCGAAGAGCTCCACGTGGTAGCGGACGAACGCCTCGAGGATGTCGAGCTCGTTCCGTACGACGCTCACGATCACGGTCCCCACGAGCTGCGAGCCTC
>JAWKQJ010000111.1:0-1779 GCA_041390205.1 Gemmatimonadales bacterium | reverse complement strand
TGAAGCCCGGCACCTGCGAGAGCACTTTGCGGATCAACTTGGCGACCGAGCCCGCCGACACCCGGCGCCTTGCCTGGATTCCGGAGAGCTCCTCGGGCTCCCGACCCCAGATCTTCCGGGCGTACGGGAAGTAGAAGTGGTCGCAGATCGTCGGGCCGAGGCTGGCCCGCAGCTCCCCGGCGAAGGTGTCCGAGCCCGCCCCGGAGCGAAGCGGCTTGACCAGCGCGTCGCCGAGCGAGCCCAGGGCGAAGCCGGGATCGAGTCGGGTGAGCAGGTCGAGCGGCCGGAGCGGGAACCGGACCCAGCGGCCCCGAAGCCGGATCCGACCGTGTCGGGGTCGATCCAACAGCTGGTCGCCCAGGAAGCGGCGGATGTCGGCGAGGATGGCCGGATCGCAGGCGGGGTGGAGTCGGTGGCTCCCGAAGTCCACCCGCTGGCCCGCGAACTCGAAGCTGCCGGCGTTGCCGCCGGCCACCTGGTGTTGCTCGAAGACGGTGACGTTGGCCCGCTCGAGGTGACGGAGGCGCCAGGCCGCGCCGAGCCCGGCGGGCCCGGCGCCCAGGATCGCGACCTCGGGAAGCGCCGTCACTTGGCCACCGACCAGCCGGCTGAGCCGACCTCGCCGCCCCGCATCCCCATCGGCAGATGCCGGATCCGGGAGAGCACGAGCCAGATCGCGCCGCCGAGCAGCCCGCCGCCGATCAGCACCGTCTGCCAGAGCAGCGACGCGACCACGGCCTGCGCGGCGGGAACGCCGAACGGCAGCAGCAGCGCGGCGAGACTCGCCTCGCGGACCGCGAGGCCGCCGAGACTGATCGGCAGCAGGCCGGCCGTCTTGGCGAGCGGCCAGGTCAGGAACCAGACCGACAGCGGAACGTCGATGCCCAGACTCCGCCCGATCCACGCGTTGAGCAGCACGAACGAGCCCTGGATCGCGAGCGAGAGCCCGAGCCCGCGGGCGAAGACGGCCGGCCGCTGCCACATGCGTCGCAGGGCGACCAGGCTCCGCGCCACCGGTCGCCGAAAGCGGGGAGGCCAGCTCCGGATCGGTCGCCGGAGGAGCAGCGGCACGCCGAGCAGCGCGACCCCGATGCCCAGCACGAGGCCGAGGCTCAGGAGCTGGGCGGTCCAGCCGGTCAGCTGATCGCGCGAGAGGATCCCACCGGCGGCGGCGAGGAGCGCGAGCGCGATCATGTCCGAGAGCCGGTCCATCACCCCGCCCCAGAGCGCGGCCTCCGGCCGACGGGTGAGCCGTCCGGCGATGCCGAGTCGCAGCACGTCGCCGCCGATGATGCTGGGCAGGCAGAGATTGGCGAAGAGCCCGGCGGAATAGCAGAGCGCCGCGTCGAGCCGCTGGAGCCGGCCCCGACAGGCGTTCACGAAGCTGCGCCACTTGATCACCCCGACCACGTGGCCCGCGGCGAACCCCGTCAGCACGCCGAGCCAGAGCCCGGGCGAGAGTCGGGACAGCGCCTCGCGCACCTGGTGCCAGGGGACCAGCACGAAGAGCGCGACCAGGAGCCCGGCGCTCACGGAGACCTTGAGCCAGAGCTTCATCGCTTCACCGCGATCCTGGCGTTCTGGTCGGCCAGGAGACCGACCGCCCAGACGATCAGCGCGCCGAGCAGCGCGAGCACGGCGCTCTCGGAGAGATTGTCCCGGATGATGTCGTACCCGAGCTTCACTAGACCGGCGAGCGCCATCAGGGCGCCGGCCGGAATGAAGACCTTGAGCGGGTTGAAGTAGATGATGACCCGGAGCACCAGCAGCGTGAAGTCG
>JAWKQJ010000110.1:0-1806 GCA_041390205.1 Gemmatimonadales bacterium | reverse complement strand
GACGCCGTCGGCCGCGAGCTCGGTGGCCAACGGGTTCGCGGGCGACTCCCGCTGGAGCCGGCGCGGCCCCGCGTCTCCCCGAAGCATCATGAGCCCGTCGATGTAGACCCTCGGCCGACAGAGCCCGCCATCCGAGAGCCTGGAGCCCCTGAGCTGTACGCCAGAGCGGCCGGGCCCGCCCACCCCCGGCACCAACCGCACGCCGGGCACCATGCCCAGCAGCTCGGTGAACTGGCGCGCCTGGCGCCGGTCGATCTCGTCCCGGGTGATGAAGCGGCCGAAATCGGATCGCTGCCGGTCGTAGAAGCCGACCTGGGCGAGCGCCGGATTGTGGAGCGGAGCCGCCTCCTCCGTCACCTCCACCGGATCGAGCTCGACGGCCACCGCCACCAGCCGGAGCTCGAGCCCGAGCTCGGCGCGATCCCGCAGCCGAAACGGTCCGGCCAGGAGCGGCCGGTAGCCGACCCGGCGGATCTCGACCTGGTACCAGCCCTCGTCCCGCGCGACGAGGCGGTAGAGGCCCTGGTCGTCCGACCTGGTCGCACCCACCACCCGGCCGTCGTTGGCGATCAGGCGGACGTTGGCGTCCGGCACGACCAGCCCGGTTGTGGAGTCGACCACCCTGCCTCGAATGCCCTGGCCCCGGAGGTCGATCGGCGTGATCGCGATCGCCAGCAGGCCGGCGGCCAGGCCGAAGCCCCCCAAAACAGCGGGGGTGGACGGCCACCTTCGGCCCCCCACCCCCTTTGCCTCCCTCACGACGAGCTAGATGCCCGGAGGCGTGAAGGGCTCGGCCGGCTTGGTGAGCCCGGGGTTCCCCTCGTACTCCTCGAGCGGCAGCGGGTAGCAGGTCCAGTTGCTGTACGTGCCCCACTCCAGATTCACGTGGTTGCCCGTCGGGAAGAAGTCCCCCACCCCGTCGCGCTTCCAGCGCCGCAGGTCGCCCAGCCGCAGCCCGCCCTGGTAGAAGTCCCGCGCCCGCTGCGCCCGGAGCTCCGCGAACAGCGCGTCGCCCGTCAGGCTCACCGGGTCCTGATTCCCCACCGCCCGCCGGGCGTTCACGAAGGCCAGCACCGCCGCCTCGTTCTGCCCCTGCCGGATGTAGGCCTCCATCAGATGATGCTGGGCCTCCAGATAGTCGCCCAGCAAGACGTCGGTGTCCTTCTGCCAGAGCAGCAGCGGCCCGGTGTCGCCGCTCGACGACGCGACGGCCCCGGTGCAGCTCGGGCAGCTGGCCGACGCCGGCGCCTGGGTCTGGCCGCTGTAATCCGCGAACCGGAGCCCCTGGTACGGCTTGTAGAGCGGCGTCAGCGCGTTGTGCCCCTTCGACCAGCTCTTGGCGTGCTGGATCCGGGGATCGGTCTGGGTGGCGATCAGATTGAGATCGCCGAAGTTGCCCTGCAGGAAGAACTGCGACACGCCGACGGTGTGATTGGCGCCGTGGACCCGGTCGTAAAGACCGTTGTTCTCCGCCGTCTGGGCGTCGGAGAACTCGATCCAGTACTTGAACCCGCTCGGCACCGCGTTGGCTTCGCTGATGACCTTGGCGAAGTCCTTGAGGCTGAGCGCCGCTCGGGCCTTGCCGACGTGGGCCGCGTTGACGATCGCGGTCTGCCCCGTCGTGGTCCCGATCGAGATCGCCTTGTCGAACCAGGTGACGGCCCGCGCGAACACCTGCGCGGGCGTCTCGACCGTGGTGCCCGGATTCTCGGCCGTCCCGAACACGGCGTTGCACATTCCCTCACCGATCAGCGTGTAGCCGTAGCCGGTGAAGAGCGCCGTCTTCGCGAGTCGGGCGTCGGTCGG
>JAWKQJ010000109.1:0-1831 GCA_041390205.1 Gemmatimonadales bacterium | reverse complement strand
GCCGGGGTGCCGGACGCGACCTCGGCCGCCCGATCGTTGACGTAGATCGGAATCCGGGTCATTGGCCGACCGACCGGTATCGGCGCTCGACCACGGCCCGAATCGGCTGGGGAAGGGTCTCGAGATACTCGATCAGGGCGTCGATGTCGGTCTTGTCCGTCCGCCTCGGCTCGAGCCCGGCGACCACCGGCAGGCTGTCCCCACCCGCGGCGAGGAAGTTGGTGATCGCGAGGGTGTAGCGCTTGCCCGCCTCGACCGGCCGGCCGTCGGCGAGGCTGAGCGCCACCACGCGGTCGCCGACCCGGCGGGCCGGATCGTAACGGACCGTGGCGCCGGAGATGTGGTAGCGCGGGAAACCGCGCGAGACCGTGTGCTCGACGATGGCGCAGAGCTGGGCGCCGGTCACGTCGATCGAGACGATGAAGTTGGCGAACGGCTGGAGCTCGAAGAGGTCGCCGTAGGTGACCGGCCCCGGCAGCAGGGGACGTCGGATTCCGCCGTTGTTCATCAGCGCCACGTCCGCCCCGGCCGCGGCCCGCTGCGCGTCCGCGATCAGGTGGCCGA
Source organism: Gemmatimonadales bacterium (assembly GCA_041390205.1). GTDB lineage: Bacteria > Gemmatimonadota > Gemmatimonadetes > Gemmatimonadales > GWC2-71-9 > SHZU01. The sequence continues at coordinate 1,267 of JAWKQJ010000109.1, read as the reverse complement.
GCGGATACTCGTTCCCGGCAGTGCTGAGCTCGTCGGCCAGGGTGCCGATCACCCGGTGGGCCAGGCGATCGACCTCGGGCCGGTACCGCGCCACCAGCGCCGCGGCCCGCGCGTCGGGGGTGACCCGGTCGACGTAGACGTCCTCGATTCGGGTGCGCCAGCGCCGAGCCCCGTCTTCGCTCCGGACCAGGTCGGCCACGCCGATCGCGGTGCTGTTGGCCCGCGCCACGACGATCGGGATCCCGTTCACGACCGTGTTGACCAGGCTGTGGGTGTGCCCGCCGACGATCAGCTGCACCTCGCTCGGGTCGAGCTCCCGCGCCAGGTCGACGATCTCACCACTGCAGCCGCTCTCGCCGCAGTAGGCGCCCTCGTGGGCCACCAGGATGGTGAGGTCGACCCCGGCCGCCTTGAGCCGCTCGAGCTCGTCGGCAAAGGTCGCGCGGCCCCGGGGGAAGACCAGCCCCGCCACGTTCTCCGCCAGGACCATCTGTTTGGTCCGCTCGGCGATGTAGCCGATCACCCCGACCCGGAGCCCGCCGGTCTCGACGATCGTCGACGCCCGCACCCACCCGGGACGCCGCCCGGTGACGGAGTCGATCACGTTGGCCGCGAGCCAGGGATAGTCGGCCTCGGCCATCCGCGCCTCGAGGGTGTCCACGCCCCAGTCGAAGTCGTGATTGCCGATCGCGGCGGCGTCGAGCGGCAGGAGATCGAGCGCCTCGATCGCCGAGCGGCCGAAGACCAGGTTGGAGCCCAGCGTGCCTTGCATCTGATCGCCCGCGTTGAGCCGGACGACGGGACAATCGCACTGAGCCGTCAGCGTGTCGCTCAGGGCCTTCAGGGCGGCGATCCCACCCACCATCCGGCCTTGCGACCAGGGGAAGACCCGGGCCTCGAGGGCGCCGTGGAAATCGGTGGTGGCAAGGACCCGCAGCACGATCGAATCGGCCGGCGCAAGGAGGCTCGCCGCCAGGATCATGGGGGTCAGCATGGGGGTGGAAGATCATGCCGCAGAAGGGATTGTGCAATCGGACCGGGAGGCCTGGCCGGTTCCCGATCGGGCCCCGTACGGTCAACGGCAGGGCACCAACCGGTAACAGGGCGGTCACGCTACTTGACCCCCCGGTGGGCCCGGTCATATTCGTCCCGGCGAATATGAGTCAGCCCGTCTCCGACCCCGAATCCCCGATCGCCCTGCTGGTCTCAGTGGCCGAGCCGACCCGGCTTCGGATCCTGAACTGCCTGGCGGCGGCGCCGCTGTTCG
>JAWKQJ010000108.1:0-1852 GCA_041390205.1 Gemmatimonadales bacterium | reverse complement strand
CCCTCGAGAGCTTCCTGTCCTGACGGCGACCGGTTACGATCCCGGGTCATGGCCGCCAATCCATCGTTCGACGTCTCGACCGGAGTCGACCTGCAAGAGGTCGACAACGCCGTCAATCAGGCGAACAAAGAGATCGCCCAGCGATACGACTTCAAAGGCAGCGACTGCACGATTGAGTTCGACCGCGCCGGCGGGGCGATCAAGCTCGCCGCGGACGACGAGTTCCGGATGAAGCAGCTGGTCGACGTGCTGCTGGCCAAGTGCGCCCGCCGAGGCCTTCCGGCGCGGAATCTCAAGGTCGGCGATCCGACCCCCGCCGCCGGGACCTCCGTCCGGGTGGTCGTGTCGCTCACTCAGGGGCTCGACGCCGAGACGGCCAAGAAGATCAGCCGCGCGGTCAAGGACCAGGGCTTCAAGAAGGTGCAGGCCTCCATCCAAGGCGATGAGATCCGGGTCACCGGACCGTCTCGCGACGGCCTGCAGGAAGTCATCACCTTCCTTCGTTCCCAGGATTTTGGGGTCGAGCTCAACTTCGGCAACTATCGGGGCTAGAGCGCTCCTGATTCTGGCCGTGGCGCTCGGCGCAGCAACCTGCGCGCCGCCCACGGCCGGGGTCGGGGCCGTCCCATCCGCCGAGACCGCCGAGCCCGAGATTCGGGTCGGGCTGGTTTCGTCCGGTGACACCGCCTCCGTCGGTGGCGGCGGCGCGTTGCTCTTCGGCGGTCCCGACGGCGCCGGGCTGAGCGAGCTGCCCGGCGGCACCGAGGCGACCCTGGTGGGCGGCGCGGACGGGATCCGCCTCCGGCTCGGCGCCATCGAGACGACCCCGGCCCGAACCCTCAGCATCCGCGCCCGCGACCAGGGCGGGACGGTGCGGGTCGGCGGCCGCGAGTACCGGGGGGAGATCCTGGTGGCGCAGGCCGAAGCCGGCCTCATGGTCGTCAACGCGGTCTCGCTCGAGGAGTACCTGGCCGGCGTCGTGAGCGCGGAGATGGGGCGCCGGCCGGACGTGGACCGGGAAGCGATGTACGCCCAGGCCGTGATCTCACGGACGGTGGCCGTACGGTCGCTCGGGCGCTACCGGGTTCGCGGATACGATCTGATGGGCACGGTGGCCGATCAGGCCTACGCGGGCGTCGGCACCGAGTCGGACCTCGCCTGGGAGGCGGTCCGGGCCACCCGAGGGCAGGTGGTCACCTACGGCGGCGCGGTGATTGAGGCCTTCTTCCATTCGACCTGCGGCGGGCGAACCGAGGCCGTCGAGGACGCCTTCTCGGGCGGGCCCCAGCGGTATCTCAGCTCGATCTCCGACCGGGACCCGAGCGGGCAAGCCTATTGCAGGCTGTCTCCGCGGTTCGAGTGGAATGAGCGCTGGAGCGGTGCTCAGCTGGCCCGGGGGCTTCGGGAGTCCGGGATTCGCTCGGACGGGCCCCCTGCGGATCTGGTCGTGGAGGGATTGACCGGCTCGGGCCGGGTCGCCGCGATTCGCGCGGTGGTCGGCGGCCGCGGGGTGGTGGTTCGGGGTCAGAACGAGATTCGCCGGGTGCTCAGGCGCGATGGTGGCGGTATTCTCTGGAGTACCCGGTTTCGGTTGCAGGTGTCGCGCTCCGGCGGCAAGGTGGTCGAGGTGTCCGCCTCTGGCGGGGGCAACGGCCACGGCGTCGGCATGTGCCAATGGGGGGCGATCGGACGGGCTCGGGCCGGCGCCGACTACCGTGAGATCCTGAGCGCTTATTTTCCGGGCACCGAGATCCGTCGCTTCTACTGAGGTATCGGATGACTGCGAACAGACGCTCGGGGCCAGAGGCCCGGCCGAGCGGCCGGTCGGCCGCGATCGATGGCAACCTGCGGC
>JAWKQJ010000107.1:0-1852 GCA_041390205.1 Gemmatimonadales bacterium | reverse complement strand
GCCGACCATCACGGCGAGTTGAGGGCCGCCCCCACCGGGGCGGCCCCCTGAGCCCGGCGCCCTACTCCGCCCGGTGCCGGATCTTGTGGCGCTCGATCTTGAGGTCCTCGACGACGAAGTCGCGGACGGTCTTGGTCTCGCCGTCCTTCTCGTAGCTGCGCTCGCGGAAGTGGCCCTTGACCTTCACCCGGTCGCCCTTGCCGACCAGGCGGGAGAGGCGGTTCCAGTCGTCGCAGCGGATCCAGCGGGTGACGTCGTTGCCCTCGGTGTCCTTCTTGCTGACGGCGATCGAGAAGGTCCGGACCTCGCGCTCGGGCGTGGTGAACTCGCGCTCGACCATGTCGTCGATGATCGGGTCGTAGAACTGCTTCGTGACCTGCTTGCCGGGGATGGTGCGGGTCTCCGGGTCGTTGCCGACGTTGCCGTAGAGGGTGATCGGGGTCTTGCTGGTCATCTGCTTTCTCCTTTCGTTGTGGTTTCCGTCCAACACGGCCCGGTGGGAGCCCGGGGTGAACGGAGCCCGACCGACAGGCCGCGCCGCTTGACGTCAGTCGGCGCGCCGCAGGCTTGGCCTTGCGGCCGGGCGCACCTCGGGCACGGTTTCCGGGACGTTGGGCGGAGGCCCGGCGAAAGGAGAGGGATGACGGGACCACGACTCGCCTTCGGGCGGCGGTGGCGACCCGTTGGACGAAGAGCTCCAGGCCGCGCCAGGGTGGGTGGTGGACGAGCACGACGCCCCGGAGGAGACGAGGGGCTCGCGCGCAGCCCGGGTGGGGCACCCTGGAGCGTGGGGCGAGAGGCGTGACAGCGGTCTTTGGCTGGCGCGGCGCTCGCCTGCCTGGAGCTCGGCCGTGAGGCCATCCCCGGCCAGATGGTCAACGAGGCGGCGCGGGCGCCGCGCGCCACGACGACGCAGCGACGACGAAAACCAGGCTCGCGGTAGCCTCTATAGCGACACGGCGGAGGGGCTGAGCATGAAGGACGTCCAGGCGTTGCAGGAGAGAGCCAAGGAGCTTCGGTGCCTCTACGCGATCGATGCCGTGGTCTCGGATCGGGCCCAGACCCCGGCCCAGGCGTTCCTGCGAGTCTTGCGAGAGATTCCGGCCGGATGGCAGCGTCCAGAAACCACCGGGGCCAGCATCGACTATCTTGGGCGTCACTACGTGGGGCCTGGTTTCTCGGCCGACGGCCGGAGACTCTCGGAGCCCGTTGTGCTCTGGGGCGTCGCCGTGGGGCAGATCGTGGTGAGCGATCACAGCGAGGAGGCGACTCGCTCGGAGAAGCCGTTCCTTCCAGAGGAGACCGAGCTGTTGCGCCGTATCGCATCGCGACTGGGCGAGTACCTCGAGTGGAAACACACGGAGCTTCTCGGCGAACGCAGCGCCGCGCGGAGGAACCACTGGGCCTGGCGCGAGCGCTTCGCCGCGGCTCTGGCCGACCGAATCGACGGGGAGCGGTTCGGCGTGGCGCGGCTCTTCCTCGGCGGAAGCACCGCCCGGGGACACGCGGGGCCGGGGAGCGACATCGACCTCTACGTGGTGTTCCATGGCTCCGACGCCCAAAGGAAAGATTTCGCCGCTTGGCTCGAGGGCTGGAGCCTCTGCCTGGGCGAGGTCGCGCTCCAGCAAACGGGTCAGCCGTTTCCCGAGGGAATCCTCAACGTACACTGGTTGGATCGCGAGCCGGACATGCGCCAGCGCCTCGAGCTCCACGAGCTCGCCCTGCGGGCGTCGCGGACCGGGTGACGCGCGCCGGCTCGAGCGGGCTCGACCACTCCCGCTCGAGGAACGGCACGCGTGGTGACCGGTTTCCCGCCACCCGCGACGCCCGACCTGCGCTTGTCCGTCAGTGC
>JAWKQJ010000106.1:0-2337 GCA_041390205.1 Gemmatimonadales bacterium | reverse complement strand
ACGTCGGTGGCCTTGCAGTCGACACAATTCGGCGGATTGACCCTGAGCCCGTCCTCGGAGCGCTCGTAGACGCCGGCGGGGCAGACGTGGCTCAGGAAGTCGGCTACCTCGCCGGGGATGTCCTCGGCCGCGATCAGGTGCGACGGGATGGTGTCGCGGGTCGCATTCCCCGACTTGAAGACCGCGTCGACCTTGCTGAAGGTGAGGGTGTTGTCCGGGACGAAGGGCGTTCGCGGTCTCACCTCGCGCTCTTCGGCCGCGTCGGCCTCGGTGGCGATCCGGCCGCCCGGGAAGCGGCCGCCGGTGAGCGTCATCAGCACGTTCTCCACTCCGCCCCGATAGAACCCGTGCTTGAACGCGAGCCGCATGTTGCGCCGGCGGTGGAGATCGCTGGCCACGTAGCTCTCGCGCAGCAGCTTGTCGTAGCCCGCGAGGGCGCCGGCGCCGGTCTCGCCCCGCTCCAGCGCCGCGGCGATGGTCCGGGCGGCGTAGATCCCCGACTGCATGGCGTAGTGGATGCCCTTGAGGCTCGCCACCTCGACGGTGCCGAGACAGTCGCCGGTCAGGATCAGGCCGTCGCCCGAGAAGCGATCCGGAAGCGAGTGGAAGCCGCCTTCGGGAATCGTCTTGGCGCCCCACTCGAGCAGCTCACCGCCTTCGAGCACCGCGCGGAAGAGCGGATGGAGCTTCATCCGCTGGAGCAGCTCGTGCACGTCGAGGCCGGCGTCCCGGGCGTCGAGACCGACCACGAGGCCGATCGCCACCTGCTCCGGTCCCATCGGATAACAGAAGCTCCCGCCGAACGCGTCGCGCGGCAGCGGCCATCCCAGGGTGTGGATCACCCGGTCGAGCGGCTGCTTGACCGCCCAGACTTCCTTCACGCCGAGCGCGAAGATCTGGGGGTTGGCCGACCCGACGCCCTGCCACTCCTGCCAGGCCTGGGCGAGCGCGCCGCGGGTCCCCTCGGAGAGCACGGTCACCTTGGCGGTGAGGTCGGTGGGCTCGCCGTAGCCGTCGCCCGGGTTGCCGTCGCGGTCGAGGCCGGATGGCGTGGTCCGGACCCCGATCACCCGCTTGCCGTCCGCGAGGAGCCCGGCGGCCGGAAAGCCGGGGAAGAGATTCACGCCTAACGCTTCGGCCCGCTCGCCCATCCAGCGGACGATCTCGGAGAGCGAGGCGACGTAGTTGCCGTGGTTCTTCATCGTGGGCGGCGTCGGGATTCGGATCGACGAGCCCTCGGTGAGGAGATAGACGGCCTCGGCGCCGACCGGCTGGCGGAAGGGCAGCTCGCTCACCGGGACGTCGGGAAAGAGCTCGCGAAAGGCCCGCGGATTGACCACCGCGCCCGAGAGGTTGTGCTCGCCGAGGCTGCCCGCCTTCTCCAGCACGCCGATGTTCAGCTCGCCCAGGGCGGGGGTCTTCCGCGCCAGCTGGGCCAGCTCGATCGCGCCGGCCAGGCCCGCGGGGCCCGCGCCGACGAAGAGCACGTCCATCTCCAGGTTCTCGGGATTCGGCGGCTCCGCCAGGATCAGGCGGTCGACCGGCAGGGCGGGCTGGTGACGGATCGGGAGAATGCGCGTCAAGGCGTGTCCTCGGGCAGCTCGGTTGGTCGGGCGGAACGGCTCGAATATAACCGCCGCGCGGGAGTCGATCGGCGGCTCACCGCTCCGGCAGCCGGGAGACCACCCGACCGGTCGAGTCGAGCACCTCGATGCTCGCGCTCGCGCCGGTCGAGTCCGTCGCCAGCCGGATCCGGGGGCGACCGGCCGGGTCGCTCAACACCAACCGCGCGCTGCCACGGACCAGGCCGAGCTGGAGCCGCTCGCTCCCGCTTCGACCGACGGCGGCGCCGGCCGGCGGCGGGTCGAGGATGGTGAGCGCGACCGTCCCGAGCGTCGGCGCCTTGACGAGGCACACCGCCTCGGCCGTGTGATAATCGAAACAGAGGCCGCCGCCGTCGAGGTCGTCGAAGAGCCCAATCCCGCCGACCTCGTTGCCCAGGGTGTCGAGGAACATCACCCCGGGCACCGGGCGCGACCGCGGGTAGACGGTCCCGTCGACCTGAGGGTCCGGCAGCGGCGCCGCGATCAGAAACCGCGGCCGGCCCTGCTCGTCGACCACCCGGAGCTCACGCACGTCGGGGCGGGCTCGCGAGCGCTCGCGGAGGAAGGCGTAGCCGAGGGCGAGGCTCACGAGGAGCAGGAGCAGCACCAGGAGCTCCAGGCGGAGCATGCGTTTGGCGAGAGTGTCGGAATCCATGGGCGGTGCTCGTCGGGTGGAGGCTTGGCTTCGATCAGGCTACGGCGTGGCGGGACCAAGCGGAAGGCCGCATCTTGG
>JAWKQJ010000105.1:0-2353 GCA_041390205.1 Gemmatimonadales bacterium | reverse complement strand
GCGGACAGATCGAGGTGGAAGCCCGGCCCGGGAGCGGCTCCTCCTTCACGCTCTACTTCCCGGTCGCGGCGGCCCCGCAGCCGAGCGACGCGCCCTCGGCGTTGCCGACCCCGACCCCGGGCGCGATGAGCGACCGGGTGATCCTGGTGGTGGAGGACGACGACGCCGTCCGCGGCCTGGTCTGCCGGACGCTCGGCCGGTACGGGTATCGGGTCCTCGAGGCCTGCAACGGACAGGACGCCCTCGAGCTGGCGGAGCGCTACAGCGACGCCATCGACCTGCTGTTGAGCGACGTGATCATGCCGGGACTGAACGGCCGCCAGGTGGCCGACCGGCTGGCGCGGAGCCGCGCGGAGACCCGGGTACTCTTCATGTCGGGCCACACCGACGGCGTGCTGGGACAGAACTCCGTGATCGAGGACGATCGCACCCAGCTGCTGCGGAAGCCCTTCACCCCGACCGAGCTGGCCCGCCGCGTCGAAGAAGCGCTGATCTGAGCCGGCCGGCCCGGCGGATCAGGAGTCCGGCTCGACGTCGATGGCCTCCGCGAGCCGGCGGAACGCCTCGTCGCCGGACGCGCCCTCCACCAGGGTGCGGAGCCGGCCGACCGCGTCGGCCACGCTCCCCTGGCGCTCGAACCAGCGGTCGAGCCAATCGAGGTGGGTGCGGTAGATCAGCACCCCGACCAGCTGGGCGTTGTTGAGCGGACGCTCGGTGAGCCGGGCGATCCGGTAGGTCCGGAGGCGCGGACCGTAGACCGTCTCCAGCTGGTCCTTCGACCACCGGGCGATGGCCTGTCGTCCGGCCTCGAGGCCGGTGGAGTCGGGCTTCGATCCGTAGAAGGCGCCGAGGCTGTCGATCAGGGCGCGATAGTACCCGGCCAGCACCATCTCGTCGTGCCAGCGGGCGAGCGCGCGCGCGGCCAGCGCCGTGTCGCCGCGCTCCCGGAAGAAGGACTCGGCCGCGCGGTACCCCATCATCTCCGCGACGCTCTCGTTGAAGGGCGTCGCGCTCTTCACGTAGATGGTATTGTGGGTCATCTCGTGGAAGACGAGCGCGGCCAGCTCGACCGAGTCGCGCACCATGGCGGTCGAGAGCAGCGGGTCGTTGAACCAGCCGAGGGTCGAATAGGCGGCCGCCGGCCGGAGCGAGACGTCGAGTCCCTTGGCGGCGAGCTTGTCCGCCTCCCGGCGTCCCATCTCCGGGTCGAAGAAACCCTTGTAGGGAATCCGCCCCACGATCGGATACTTCCAGGTGACCGGACAGATGCAGTCCCGGCGCGACGCGGTGAGCGAGAGCAGCAGCGTGTCGCGGCCGACGTCGGTGTAGGTGGTGTAGGTATCGCCGGCGTCGAGGCCCAAGGCCGGCGCGGCCTCGCGCACGGAAACCACCAGCCCGAGGAAGGCGCGCTCGGTCTCGGGCACCTCGGGATCGGCGATCCGCTCCTCGAGCGGAGTCGCGTCGCTGAGAATCCGGGTCTGCTCGAGTCCGGCGCGGGTCAGGTAGCGGACGTCCGCGCTCGCCAGATAGGCGGTGCCGTAACCGGCGAACAGCACCAGGGCCGCGATCAGGATGGCCATCAGAATCCGCCGCCGGGTCACGGCGTCCAGCGGACGCCGAAGAGGTGCACGCTCCGGCCGAGCGCGCTCCGCTTCTGGTAGGCGTAGTCGAGCCGCGCGGTGCCGGCCACGACGCTGCCGCCGTAGGTCGTGGTCGAGAACGGGGTGATCGGGGTACCCGGCTCGCCACCGGTCCCGACCCGGGCGACGATCCCGACGCCGTAGAACACCGCCCCGCCCTCGAGCCCGACCACGGTGCGGCGGTCCTGCCCCTGCCGCCACACGGTCTCGGCGGTGAGCAGCAGGCGGCCGTTCGAGTAGGTGTCGAGCAGGTTGAAGCTGAAGCCCAGGCTGGTGGCGCGGGGCAGCTCGAGACCCGGGTCGGTGAGGGTCCAGTTGCCGACGTTCTGGACGCTCAGCGCCACGGCGGCGATGTCGAAGAAGGCGACCGTCGCCGAGAGGTCCGTGGTCATCGCCCGGGCGATCGCGCCCGCGGAGTCCTCCAGGGACACGTACTTGGCCGCCGAGCCGAGGGAGATCCCGCCCCGGCGGTACACCCCGGCCAGCGCCCAGGTCAGATTGTCGTAGATCTCGCTCTCGTCACCGAGCCGCAAATACTGATAGCCGCCGCCGACGTTGAAGCGGCCGACCCGGACCGCCGCGGCCCCCATGGTGTAGGTCGACCGGTCCGGCAGCCGCGCCAGCGACGCCTCGAGGCTGAGCGCCCGGATCGGTGCGAGCCCCGAGGGATTGTTGAAGACCGAGCCCGCGTAGCCGAGCATCGCGGTGCCCGC
>JAWKQJ010000104.1:0-2537 GCA_041390205.1 Gemmatimonadales bacterium | reverse complement strand
GCGCCGGCCCGGACGGGGCTCCGCGCGGTGCGGACGGTCAGCGCCTCGGGCGCGTTGCCGAGCCGATCGAGGGGCGCCTCGACCCGCTGGGGCGCGTTCGGGACGATGGTGATCTCGAAGGCCCAGGTGCGGAACCCGGGCGAGGTGACCGAGACCTGGGTGAGCCCGCCGGGCAGCGAGAGGGTGGCCAGACCGGAGCTGTCGGCGACGGCGCCGATCCGACCGGAGCGGACGAAGGCGCCGGGCAGCGGGGACGAGTCGGCGCGCGCGAGCACCCGCACCAGCAACGTCCCCGTGCCGTCCTGCGCGAGCGCCGGGCTCGCGCGTCCGCCGAGCAGGAGCGCGGCGAATCCGGCGATGACCCAGCGTCGCGGACTGCTTCCGCGGCGAGAGAGGAGCGACAGCGTCGGCACTGTCCAAAACTACACGGATCGGGTCTCCGGGAAGAGCCGCCGGCAGCGCGCGAGCGCCGCGTCGAGCGCGGCGAACGAGTCGATCACGAAGAGCACGCTCTGGAGCCGGTCGATCGCGAAGGGCTCGCGCAGCACGCGGTCGAGGTCGAAGGGCAGCCGGACGGCCGCCGGACCCAGCGCGTTGGCCGCGTCCGCCGCGGAGGAGACGAGCCCGCTGCCGTAGATCCGGGTCCGCCCCCCCTCGTCGATCAGCCCGAACTCGATCGTGAACCAGAAGAGCCGCGCCAGCGCCTCGATCGTCTCCGGCGCCCGGGCGCGGCTCGCGAGGGCGCCGAAGCCGGCCAGGAAGTCGGCGAACTCCGGATCGGAGTGGAGGGGGACGTGCCCGAAGACGTCGTGGAAGATGTCGGGCTCGGGCACGTAGTCGAGGCGATCGGCAGGGCGGATCGTGATCGTGGTCGGGAACCGCCGCGCGGCCAGCGAGCGGAAGAAGCGCTTGGCCGGTTCGAATCCGGCGATCGGCACGGCACGCCACCCCGTGTGCGGCTCGAGTCGTCGGTTCACCTCTCGGAGGTCGGGAATCCGATCGGGCGCGAGACCGACCCGCTCGATTCCCCGGAGGACGGCGCTCGCCGCCGTGGAGCGCAGGGTCTCCATCCTCGCCCGGTACAGCGTCTCCCAGGTGCGGTGCTGCAGGGCGGTGTACTCGTGCCACCGCTGACGGACGGCAGGGCGGCGTGCGGGAGAGGGCGGGGTGGCGGTCGACTGGTCCATCGGTCTGCTCCGGCTTGGGAAAAAGAAAGCGGCCCGTGGGATTTCCACGGGCCGCGACGGAAGACGATCTCGGAGTGCGCTGTCTAGCTAGCGTGCACGATGCCGTCCGCGGCCCGGGGAGCGGGTCGCGTAGTAATACGAGCTGGCCAGAGGCGTGCGAGTCATCACGGGTAGCTTAAGCGGGGCGGGTGAGCGACGCCAGTCAGTCGTGCACTCCGCCGTTCATCCCTTCGGCTTCCCTGGTGTCGACCGGTGGCGCCTCGCGGAGCCAGACCACCGCTTGCTCGACGTCCCGGAACACCGCGAAGCCCGGGTCCGAGGAGTCGGAGAGCATGCCGTACATCCGAGCCATTCCGTAGTCCACGTCGCGCCCCGGGATGAAGGCCGTCCGGGTGTGGCCGTGTCCGGAGCGGAGCCGGCCGATCGCGGCCTCGAGCGCCCGGTTGTCGTCGGGAGACAGGCTCATCTCCGCGGTGCGCGCGTCGATCAGGTGCGGGTGGGTGAACAGCCCCGAGGCGACGAGCTCCTCGACGAACTCCTCCACCTCGGTTCGGGTGATCGGACCGCTGAACACGGTCCGGAGAATCCCGGCCCTGTCATCCAACGCGAAGCTGATCGGCATCACGACTCCGGTTTCGAAGGGCCTCCAATACGGTGCGCATCCGGCTCGGGATTCGCAAGGCGCCCAAGGACAAGGCTCTATGAAGCGCGACGCCCCGCCTGATCGGCGGGGCGTCGAAAGCGGGCCCGGCGAGATTCGAACTCACGACCTCTTGCTCCGGAGGCAAGCGCTCTATCCAGCTGAGCTACGGGCCCTGGCGTGGGGAGACCAGTATACACCCCGGCGGCCCGGGATGACAAATCGCTAGGCGGGCGACCAGACCGGCCGGCCGTCGATCCCGGCGGGAGCCGGCACGCCCAGCCAGTCGAGGATCGCCACGAAGAGGTCGGCGGTTCGGAGATGAGCCGGCGCCCCGTTTCGGTTGGACCACATCGGGGTCTGCATGTGGCCCCGGATCATGCTGCCATGCCCCGACCTGTGCTCCGGGATCTCCCACCGGTCCCGGAAGTCGAATCCTTCACGGGCCACCACCAGGAGATCGCCGGTGCGGGGCGAGCTGAACTGGTCGGCGATCTGGGTGGCGGCGTCGGGATAGAACGAGTCGAAGGTGTGGGCGAGCCAGTGGTCGCGGCCGCCCGATACCGGTCCGCCGAGCCCGAGGGGGTCCGAGCTCCGAGGCCGATAGTGGAGAGTGTCGCCGTCCGCGGAGAGGCTGGCCTCGCCGGCGCTGTCGACGATCGTCCATCCGCCGCCTTCGGCCTCTCCGACCAGAAAGGCGACGCCCGGCT
>JAWKQJ010000103.1:0-2663 GCA_041390205.1 Gemmatimonadales bacterium | reverse complement strand
CGGTGGCCGCGCCGACGGAGACCCTCGACGAGAACCTGACCGAGACCATCGTGCCCGCCGCCGCCGCGGAGAACCGGACCCTCGTGATGTTCGACCGGGGCGACGAGGTGGTCGTCACGGCGGGCGAGGAGGGAATCCGCTTCCTGCTGGTGTCCGGGCAGCCGCTCCGCGAGCCGGTGTCGTGGTACGGGCCGATCGTGATGAACACCCGGGCGGAGATCCAGCGCGCGCTCGCCGAGCTCAACGACGGGAGCTTCATCAAGCACCGCGGTTGAGCCCGACGGGCCATCGAGTCAGTCGCCCGGCGGGCCGGGTCGGCTCCCGGTCCAGTCCTCGATCAGGCGGCGGGCGCTCTCCCGGTCGACGGCGGCTCGCCGCACCTCCCGCCCGGTCAGGCTGCTGAGCAGGAGCCCGGTGCGGGTGGCGATCAGGTGCCCGAGCCGCGCGACGTAGCGGGGCGCCAGCCAGGCGCCGGGCGCGAGCCCGTAGATCCGCTCCATCTCGGGGCGCGCGGGGAAGGTGTGCCGCAGGATGTGCTTGCCCCGCTCCCAGAGCCCCGTCGTCCGCGCGAGGGCGAGGTACGCGTCGGGCACTTCGGCGCCAAGGCCGAGCAAGAAGTCGTGTGCCTGGCCGGCGACCTGCTCCTCCTCCCTGCCATGCTCGAGCTCTCCCAGCACGTCCATCGGCAGCTCGAGCTCCAGCACGGAGCCGGTGACCCGGAGCGCGACGTACAGGTAGCGCCCCGTGCCCCAGGCGTTGGCCCGCTCCACCAGGGCCGGCCAGTCGAACGACGCGCCGCACGCGGCGAGGATCGCGTGGAGATCGACGATCATCCGGAACGCGGAGCGCTGAAAGCTGTGATGGTAGGCGCCGTGCAGGGCCACGTGGTGGAACAGATCTTCGGCGGCCAGCGTGCGCACCGGCGCTCCCTCGAGCTCGGCCGGGGCCGATCGGGCCCAGAGCCCGTCGAGGTCGATCTCGAAGGAGCTCAACGGACGCTCGACGTGCCAGTGGAGCTCGTAGACGGGCTCGCCCTGCTTGATCAGCTTGGCCAGGTGATTCGACCAGCCGCAGAACTCGTCGAGGTCCGGCCGCGGCAGTGGCCCGAAGCCCTGCTCGACGAAGATCCGCTCGGCCTCGGCCAGACGATCCCGCCGGAGCAGCAGGTCGACGTCGGCCATCCCGCGAAGCGCCGGCTCCGGGTAGACGAAGCGGCAGAGGTGGAGGCCCTTGAGCGGGATCGCCTCGATGCCGGCCGCGGCCAGCGCCGTGATCGCCCGGGCCGAGTGCTTGAGGATGAGGGCGTTGCGGACCGCGGTCTCGAGATAGGCGGACCGCAGCCCCTCGGCCACCTCGCTCGGGATCGAAGCGGCGAAGGGCCCGTCCGTCACCCGGCGATAGGTGAGCGGCCGGAGATTGTGCAGCTCCGCCAACCCGGCGATCTCGCCCCATTCCGCCGCCGTCGGGGCGCCGGCCCGGCCATCCTCCCGGCCGGCGAGGTGCCGGAGCCAACACCGGAGGGCCCGCTGGCTCGTCATCGATAGGGCCGCGCCTGGGTGTCGAAGAGGTGGGCGTACAGTCCCCCGCCGCTCATCAGCTCGTCGTGCCGGCCGACCTCGACGATCCTGCCCTGGTCCATCACCAGGATCCGGTCGGCGTGCCGCACGGTGGAGAGGCGGTGGCTGATCACGATCGCGGTCCGCCCCTCGGCCAGCTCGTAGAAGCGATCGAACACCTCCGCCTCGGCGAGCGGGTCGAGGGCCGCCGTCGGCTCGTCGAGGATGATCAGCTCGGCGTCCCGCGCGAAGGCGCGGGCCAGCGCGACCTTCTGCCACTGGCCGATGCTGAGCTCGGCTCCCTCCTCGTATTGGCGGCCGAGGACCGTGTCGTATCCCTTGGGCAGAGCGGAGATCACGGCGTCGGCGCCGGTGCGCACCGCCGCCTCGCGAATCCGGTCGCTGTCGCGCGGCAGCGCGGTGTTGCCGATCCAGATGTTGTCTCGGGCCGAGAACTGGTAGCGGGCATAGTCCTGGAAGACCACGGCCAGCGCCGCCCTGAGCTGGTTCACCGAGAGCTCGCGCAGGTCGACGCCGTCGATCCGGATCGCCCCGGAGGTCGGGTCGTAGAGCCGGCAGAGCAGCTTGACCAGCGTGGTCTTGCCGCAGCCGTTCTCGCCGACGAGCGCGAGATGCTCCCCTGGCGCCACCCTGAAGGACAGCTCGTGGAGCACCGGCGTCGTGGTGCCCGGATAGGTGAAGCTCACCCGATCGAACTCGATTCCTTCCCGGATCGGTCGGGGCACCGGCTTGGGAGCTGGCGGGTCCGCGACTACCGGCGCGAGCGAGACGAAGCGGGAGAAGTCACGGAGGAAGAGGTTGTCTTCGTAGAGGCTGGCGAGTCCCGCCAGGAGATCGCGGAAGAAGTCCTGCGCCCGCTGGAACGCGCCGAAGTACATCACCATCCCGCCGATGGTGATCCCCCCGGCGAGCACCCGGTCGGCGATGAAGGCGATCGAGCCGAAGACGGCCGCCACCGCCACCACCTGCGCCAACAGGTCCGCGAAGGTCCGCCGGGTGGCCAGCGCGATCTTCTCGCGCAGCACTCGCGCCCGGAGCTCCCGGTAGCGGGTCCTCAGCATTCCGCCCAGGTCGAAGAGCCGGATC
>JAWKQJ010000102.1:0-2960 GCA_041390205.1 Gemmatimonadales bacterium | reverse complement strand
GGTGGCCGCCCCGCCGCCTCCGCCGAAGCGGATCGTCACGAGCGAGCGGCCCGAGCGGATCGTCGCGGCAGCGCTCCGGCTCGAGCACCCGCCCACCCTCGACGGCAGCCTGGACGGGTTCGACCGCTCCGAGCCGATCGAGCTCGCCGACGAGCTCCGCTATCGCCGGAGCGAGGAGCCGTTCGGCGCGGAGACGGCCATGGCGAGCTGCTACCTCAACTGGGACGAGCAGCACCTCTATCTCGGCTTGGAGGTGACCAAGCCCGAGGTGGTCGTCCGCGCGGCCGATGCGCCGCCGCTCGAGCTGGACAACGATCCCGACGACATCCACGCCGACGGGGTGCAGGTCTTCTACCGGGTCGGCGGGCGAGACCTGGTCGGCTATCTGGTTCGGCCCACCGACGACGGCGGCATCCTCGCCCGGCCGATTCCCGGCGAGCCGATGGGGCTGGTGCAACTCGCCGGTGGCTCGTCCATCGGCGAGGAGGGCTACCGGCTCGAAGTGGCGCTCCCGTGCGCTGGGCTCGAGAGTCTCCCACCCGGCTCCACGATCGAGGTCGAGATCATGGTCAACGAGATGCGGGCGGACCGGATCCGCCGCGCCGGCCAGCTGGTCTGGAGCGGTCGTGGCGGCTGGGTCTATCTCCGCGGCGACCGGATCGAGCCGGGGGCCTTGGGACAGGTGGAGCTGCTCGAGTGAGCGTCGCGGGCGGCAGCTCCACCGGCAGCAAGCGACCCACGGCGCTCTTCGGGCCCGAGCCGGAGGCGCCGAGCCTCACGCTCGAGCGGACCGAGGGCTGCCGCGCCTGGGACGCCGCCGGCCGCGAGTACCTCGACTTCGTGATGGCCCTCGGCGCGGTGGCTCTGGGATACGCCTACCCGCCAGTCGTCGAGGCCGCCACTCGGGCGGTGACGCGCGGCACGGTCGGCTCGCTGCCGCCGGCGGAGGAGGGTCGCTTGGCGGCGCTCCTCCACGAGCTGATGCCCTGGCTCGAGCAGGTGCGCTTCCTCAAGACCGGCGCCGAAGCCGTGGCCGCCGCCGTGCGCCTCGCTCGCGTGGTGACCGGCCGCGACCAGGTGCTCGGTGCGGGCTACCACGGCTGGCTCGACTGGTGCTCGCGCGACGCCGGAGTTCCCGCCGCGGTCGAAGGGCTGTTCGGCGAGCTGCCATTCAACGACGTCGCGCGTGGGCGTCAGGCGATCGCGGCGCGCGGATCCTCGCTCGCCGCCGTGGTCGTCGAGCCGGTCGTCGACGGGGCGCCGAGCGTCGAGTGGCTCACGATGCTGCGCGAGGAGACCAGCCGTGTGGGGGCGGTGCTCGTCTTCGACGAGATCAAGACCGGGCTCCGCATCGCCCTGGGCGGCGCGGCCGAGCGCTGGGGCGTCCGCCCCGACCTGGTCGTGCTGGGCAAGGCGCTCGCGAACGGGTTCCCACTCGCCCTGGTCGGCGGGCGCCGGGAGGTGATGGAGGCGGTGAGCCGCACCTGGATCTCGTCGACCCTCGCCACCGAGAGCGTCGCGCTCTCCGCGGCGATCGCGACCGTCGAGGCGGCGCGGCGCGAAGCGCTCCCCGCCCACCTCGGTCGGGTCGGCGGCCCGCTGCTCGCGGGCTTCGAGCGCCTGGCCGCGCGCGCGCCGGGCCGGATCACGGCCGCGGGCATCCCCGAGATGTGCCATCTCGGCTTCCACGATCCCGCGGACGGAGGGCGCGTCGCGAGATTCTGCCTCTCGCGGGGGATCCTCTTCAAGCGAAGCGCCTACAACTTCGTCTCGCTGGCGCACGGTCCGGAGGAGGTCGAGCGGCTCCTCGCCGTCCTCGACGAAGCGCTCGCCCGAGAGGTCGCATGCTGATCGACATCCACGCCCACTTCTACCACCCCGCCAGCGCTCGCGCGGACTGGCGGGAGCGGAACGCCAGCCGTCTCCGGGCGGGAGAGCAGGTCGGGATCCGCTGGCACGTGGCGTCGATCCTGGGCAGCTGGGGCCGGAGCTCGCCGACCTACTTCCCGTCGCCCGCCGACGTGACCGCGGGCAACGACGCGCTGCTCGCGCTGAGCCGGAATCACCCCTCCGCGATCAAGGGATACGCCTGCGTCAATCCGAACTTCACCGAGCACGCCCATGCCGAGATCGAGCGCTGTCTGGAGCGCGGGATGATCGGGATCAAGCTCGCGGCCAGCCGCCGCGCCGACGACCCGTTGCTCGACCCGATCGCCGAGCACGCGGCCAGCCGGGGCGTGCCGATCCTCCATCACGTCTGGCAGCATCGCCGGCACGAGTGGCCCGGCCAGGAGGCGTCGGACGCGATCGAGCTGGGCCGCCTGGCGGGGCGTCATCCCTCGGTGCCATTCATCCTCGCGCACATCGGCGGGGGCGGCGATTGGGCCCACACGCTCCAGGCCGTTCCTCCGATCGAGAACGTCTTCGTCGATCTCTCCGGCAGCGGAGTGGACGCCGGGATGCTCGAGGCCTGTCTCGACGCCGTCGGGACCGACCGGCTGCTCTTCGGCTGCGACCTGACCATCGACACGGGGATCGCCAAGCTTCGCCACCTCGAGCGCCTGATCGGTCGCGCGGAGGCGGAGAAGGTCGGTTGGCGGAACGCGGTAGGGATCTTCCCGGCGGGCGTGTTCGGAGCGGCCCAATGAGGATCGACGTGCATGCCGCGATCGGCAGCTTCCCGTTCCGGCCCCACCCGGCCGGCACCGTCGAAGGGCTCCGAGAGACCATGGCCGCGAACGGGATCGACCAAGCCTGGGTCTCCAACCTCACGGCGGTCTACTGGCGAGATCCGAGCGCCGGCAACGCCGAGCTGTACGAGCGGCTGCGGGACCACCCGGCGCTCCGCCCGGTGCCGGCCCTGAATCCGGGGTTCCCCGGCGTCGAGCGGACGCTCGACCAGGCTCGCGCGGCTGGCGCCGCGGCCCTCCGCGTCGATCCGACCATCGCGGGCCTCGATC
>JAWKQJ010000101.1:0-3117 GCA_041390205.1 Gemmatimonadales bacterium | reverse complement strand
CCGGACACGATCGCGAGCCGTCCACGCTCCGATTCCGACGATGGATTCCCAAGATGTTGGGAGCGTCACGAAGGATTGGGAACGGGTGATCCGATCGTTGGGAAGCCGTTATCGGAGGTTCAGGTCTCGGATGCCATCATCGATCTGGAGATCGTCGAGGCATTCGGCCTCCGGGAACTCGCCACTCGGTGACGACGTTGCACCCACCGAAGCTCCCGTGACCTCGAGCGCCGCTTGGCGCTCCGACCCTCAACCGCGGCGCCCGTGACTCGAGCTCAGCCGGCCGTCACCCTTCCAACCCCGAGCCATTGTGGTCAGAGCACGGCCATTCCGGCGCGCTACCCCTCCGAGCGGAACCGGGTGCTCGCGATCCTGGCTCGCTGGGAGGACTCCGAGCCGGCCGAGCGGTCGCTCCTGGAGGGCGGCCGGTGAGGGTGCTGATGTTCGGATGGGAGTTCCCTCCGTATCAGGCGGGTGGCCTGGCCACGGCCACCGTCGGGCTCGTGAAAGGTCTGATCGGCGAGGGCGTCGACGTCACGCTGGTGGTGCCCTTTCCGGTCGATCACTCCCCGATCGGCGGCCTCAGACTGATCGGCGCCGACCACGTGCCGAGCGACCGTCTGGTGGTGCATCGGATCGAGACGCCGCTCGAGCCCTACGCGACGGCGGCGCGCTATCAGGAGGTCTACGCTCGAGCCCGCCCCGCGTCGGGGGCGAAGCGGCCGATCTACGGACGCGATCTCCTCGCGGAGGTGGATCGCTACACGGCCCTCGCGGGAGCGATCGCGCAGCGGGAGCCCCACGACCTGATCGACGCGCACGACTGGATCACCTTCGGCGCCGGGATCGCGGCACGTGAGGCGTCGGGCCGGCCGCTGATCGCTCACCTCCACGCGACCGAGTACGACCGCACCGGCGGGCCCGGCAACGCCGCGATCCTGGAGCGGGAGCGGCAAGGCCTCAGAGCGGCCGATCGGGTGATCTGCAACAGCCACCGCCTGGCCACGCAGTGCGCGGAGCGCTTCGCGGTCTCCCCCGAATCGATCGACGTGGTGCACTGGGGCATCGATCGCGAGCCGAGCCCCGAGCCCGAAGCCGAGGTCGCCAGCGGGCTCGGGCCCGACACGCCGGTAGTGCTCTTCCTCGGTCGGGTCACCAGTCAGAAAGGCCCCGACTACTTCATCGAGATGGCCGGACGGGTGGCGCGCTATCAGCCGCGCGCGCGATTCGTGGTGGCCGGCAACGGGGACATGCTGCCCGGCCTGATGGAGCGCGCTGCCGAGCTCGGCATCGCGGACCGGGTCATCTTCACCGGCGGTCTCGGTCCCCGCGAGGTGCAGCGGGTCTTCCGGCTCGCCGACGTCTGCGTGATGCCTTCCCGCAACGAGCCCTTCGGACTGGTCGCGCTCGAGAGCCTGCTCCAGGGCACGCCCTGCATCCTGCCCAGGGACGCGGGCGTCTCCGAGGTGGTCCAGAACGCCTTCAAGATCGACTGCTGGGACGTCGAGGCGATGACCGATCGGGTCGTCGCGCTGCTCAAGCATCGGTCGCTCCGGCGGGAGCTGAGCGAGCGCGGCAGGGCCGAGCTCGATCTGCCGCGCTTCACGCTGGCCGAAGCGGCCCGACGCACCGCCGCATCGTATCGAACCCTCATCGAGCGCGCCCATGCCTGAGATCTGCCTCTACGCCCAGGTCCACCAGCCCTATCGGCTGGCCCGCTACCGCCTCTTCGACATCGGCTCGGACCGGTCGTACTTCGACGACGAGGCCAACGCGGCGATCCTCCGTCGGGTGGCGGAGAAGTGCTACCTGCCAACCAACCGTCTGCTCACCGAGCTGATCCGGCGCTCCGACGGCCGGTTCCGGATGGCCTTGAGCCTGAGCGGGGTGCTGCTCGAACAGCTGGAGGCCTGGGCGCCCGACGCGCTCGAGAGCTTCCAGACCCTGGTCGCGACCGGAGGCGTCGAGCTCCTGGGCGAGACCTACCATCACAGCCTCTCGTCGCTGGCGGATCCGGAGGAGTTCGCCGAGCAGGTCGCCCTCCATCGGCGGACCATCGAGCGACTCTTCGCTCGGCGGCCCCACGTATTCCGCAACACCGAGCTGATCTACTTCGACCAGCTCGGCCCGATGGTGGCGCGACTGGGCTTCCGGGTCATCCTGGCCGAGGGCGCCGATCACGTGCTGGACTGGCGCTCGGCCAATCACGTCTACGCCGCCGAGCAGGCGCCCGCCCTCCGGCTGATCCCCCGCAACTACCGGCTGAGCGACGACGTCGGCTTCCGCTTCTCGCGCCGGGACTGGGACGGCTGGCCGCTCACGGCCGGCAAGTACGCCGACTGGCTCGCCGCCGCGCCCGGCGAGAGCGTCCACCTCTTCCTCGACTACGAGACCTTCGGCGAGCATCAGTGGACCAGCACGGGGATCTTCGACTTCCTCCGCCACTGGCCCGAGGAGTGCTTCGCCCGCGGGCTCCGCTTCGTGCAGCCGTCCGATCTCGCCCGACGGCACCCGGTCGCGCCGCTCGAGTTCCGCCGCCCCACGTCCTGGGCCGACGAGGAGCGCGACACGACCGCGTGGCTCGGCAACGGGATCCAGAGCGAGAGCCATCGCTGGCTCTACCGGGTGGGCGCGCTGGTCAAGGAGACCGGCGACCCGCGGCTGCTCGAGTCCTGGCGCCGGCTCACCACCAGCGATCACGTCTACTACATGTGCACCAAGTGGTTCGCCGACGGGGACGTGCACAGCTACTTCAGCCCGTTCGAGTCGCCCTACGACGCCTTCGTGGCCTTGTCCAACGTGCTCGAGGATCTCGAGCTCAAGGCCACCGCCGCCTTGGGGCGGCGGCCGCCAGCCGCGCTCGCGGCGGGGTGAGCTCGGTCGGCGGCGCGGGAACCGCCAGGGCCCCCGCGCCGTTATCCGCCCAGGCCACCACCGAGGAGCCGGCTTTGTCACCGACCAGAGAGACCAGAGAAGGCCGTCGCCTCCATGCGAAGGAGGTCGCTCCCTGGCGACGCTGGGGTCCCTACCTCTCCGAGCGGCAGTGGGGCACCGTCCGCGAGGACTACAGCCGAGACGGGGCGGCGTGGGACTATCTGCCGCACGACGCGGCGCGGA
>JAWKQJ010000100.1:0-3235 GCA_041390205.1 Gemmatimonadales bacterium | reverse complement strand
CCCCTGCTCGCGCCAGACCAGGACCCGCTCCCCTGCCACCGGCTCCCCGTCCCAGGCCGGGCAGCCCGGATCCCGGAGCGGACCGGTTCGGGTGCTGGCCCGCCAGCGCCACTCGTACTCGCGCCAGCCCTCGGCCAGCTGCCCCGCCGCGAGCAGGGCGAGCGAGAGATTCCAGTGCGCGTCGGCGTACTCCGGGTCGGCGGCGAGCGCCCGGTGCATCGACTCGATCGCCAGGTCGAGCGCGCCGCGCTCGGCCTCGATCCCGCCGCGCGCCGTCCAGCCCGTCACCACCTCGCCCCGCACGATCGCCCGTGTCGCGTCCGATTCCGCCTCCTCGAATCGACCCAGGGCCTGCAGCGTGGCGGCGCGATTGAGCCAGGCCACGCCGAGATCGGGGGCCTGCTCCACCGCCCGGTCGTGCGCGGCGAGCGCGGCCAGCAGCTGCCCGTCCGCGGCGAGCGCCACGCCCAGGTTGGTGAGCGTGTCGGGATCGCCGTCGTCCCGCGCCTCGGCCGCGCGCAGGACTCCGACCGCCTCAGCCGTTCGTCCCTGGAGCGTGAGCACCGCGCCCAGCCCGCGGAGCGCGTCGGGTCGGTCGGGGGCGGCCTCGAGCGCGGCTCGGAAGTGAGCTTCCGCGGCGCCGAGCTCTCCCAGCGCCCGCGCGGCGCAGCCGCGATTCACCAGCACGGTCGGGTCACCAGGGGCGAGCGCGGCCGCGCGCTGGAGCAAGCTCTCGGCGTCCGCCGCCCTGCCCTCGTCCAACCGCAACGCGGCCAGGTTGACGAGCGGGGCCAGCAAGGAGTCGTCGAGCTCGATTGCGCGGCGGAGCTCCTGGTCCGCCTCCTGTCGTCGGCCCCGACGGCGGAGCGCCTCGCCGAGGTTGGCGTGCGTCGCTGCGGTCGGTCCGTGGGCCACCGACTGCCGATAGGCGTCGATGGCCGCGTCGAGCTCGCCGCGAGCCAACCAGGCGTTGCCGAGACTCGCCCGGTAGGCCGGGTCGCGCGGACGAAGCGCCACCGATCGCTCCAGCCAGCCGGTCGCTTCAGGGTGCCCCCGCTCCAGCAAGGCCAAGCCGAGCAGGTGGGCCGCGTCGGGCTGGTCTCCGGACTGCGCCAGCACCTCCCGGTAGCAGGCCATCGCCTGGTCGAGCCGTCCGGCCCGATGATGGGCCACGCCTTCGTGGAGCCGACTCGGACCCGGCCGCCCCCGCTTCGCCACGCTGCTCGTCATGCGACCACCAGCTCTCGAGCCGCCAGCTGCTCGATCTCGCCGGCGAGTCCCTCGAAGACGGTCCGCCAGTCGGTCGAGCCGTAGGGACGACTCCGCACCGACAACGACGGGAACCAGGGCGACTGCGATCGGCCATGACAGGTCCAATCGCCGCCCACGTCGACCTGCCAGGTGCGCACGCCCGCGCCGCCCGCCAACGAGCCGACCGCCGTCGGCGCCGTCACCACGCCGTCGAGATTCCAGAGCAGCCCGACCACGCTCTCGAGATCGTCGCGGAGATCCTCGCCCTTCCAGCGGTGGATCTTGATGCCGAAGGTCTTCTCGGCGCCGGCGAGCTCCGCCTCGCAATCGTCGTACTGCAGGTTCACCCAGTGGACGTCGGAGAGCTGGAAGAGCGGCGCCCATTGCTCGAGCCGGCTGTAGTGCCGATCGCGCTCGGGCGTGCTGAGACCGCTCCGCCAACAGATCCCGATCCGGAGCCCGTCGCCGAGCTTGCCGAGTCGTTTCGCCCAGCGGGACGCCTGAGCCGAGTCCGCCACCAGCAGGCGCTGCTCGCCGTGGAACGAGGTCAGGTGCTTCCGGACCTGCCGTGGCAGCGCGCCGATCGGGGCGTGGTAGTCGAAGGTCTCGTCGCCCCAGCCGCCGTCGTCGATCACCCGGACGCCCGGCAGGCCGCGCGCGAAGAGCGGCGCGAGCCGCGGCGTCGCCGCGAAGGTGACCTCGGCGCCGGCGGCCACCAGGTCGCGCACGCAGGTCGCGAAGAGGATCTCGTCGCCGATGCCCTGCTCGCGCCAGACCAGGATCCGCTTGCCGGCCAGGGGCTCGCCGGCCCACAGCGGAAACCCGAACCGGCTTGCCGGATCGAGGCCACGCTGCTTCCAGCGCCACTCGTATTGCTCCCATCCCTGGGCCAGCTGACCCTGGCCCAGCAGCGCGGTGGCGAGATTCCACTGGGCGTCGACGTGGTGCTCGTCGAGCTCCAGCACCGCGCGGAACGACGCCTCCGCCTCGTTCATCCGCCCGAGGGCGAGCAGCGCGTTGCCGCGGTTGTACGGTCCGCGCACGTCCTCCGGAGCGCAGCCGATCACCCGGTCGTATGCGAGCACGGCGTCCGCCAGCCGCTCGAGCCGCTCGAGCGCGGCGCCCAGGTTGAGCCAGGCGTCCGCCGCCGTCGGCCGGAGCCGGGCCGCGCCTTCGAAGCAATGGACGGCTTCGGCCAGCTCGTTCCGGCTCAGGTACAGCAGGCCGAGATTGAAGTGGGCCGGCGCGAACCCCGGCTGCCGGGCGACGATCCGCCGGTACAGCGTGATCGCTTCGTCCACCCGTCCGGCCTGTTGCGCGGCCAGGGCGCGTTCGAATCCCGCGGGCGCCAGGCTCATGCCGACACCCAGCTCTCGAGCGCGGTCCGCACTCGGCTCATCAGCGCACTCCAGTCTCGGTCGTGATGCTCTCGGGAGAAGAGCTCGATCGTCGGAATCCAGGGCGAGCGCCGCTCGCCGTGGGCGGTCCAGTCGTTGCCGGCGTCGATCTGCCAGGTCGCGACGCCCGCCATCCCGGCGAGCGAGCTCACCGCCGTCGGCGCCGTGATCACCAGATCCAGGCTCGCCGCCAGTCCGACCACGCTGTCCAGGTCGTTTCGCAGGTCCTCGCCGTCGAAGCGATGCACTCGGACGCCGGTCGAGGCCTCGATCTGGTCCAGCTCTTCGTCACAGTCGTCGTACTGCAGGTTGATCCAGCTGATGCCGGGCAGCCCGAACAGCGGCAGCCAGCTCGCCAGCGGCGGGTAGTAGCGTCGCCGGGCCGGGGTCACCAGGCCGCTCCGCCAGCACCAACCCAGCTTCCGGCCCGGCAGCGCCTCGAGGCGCTCGCGCCACTTGCCGACCTGGGCGAGATCCGGAACGAGGCGGGTGCCCCGCACCGGGAAGGCGCCCCGCGCGCGGCGAAGCCAGCGCGGCAGCGCGCCCATCGGAGCGTGGAAATCAAAGCGGGCTTCGCTGGCGATCGC
>JAWKQJ010000099.1:0-3246 GCA_041390205.1 Gemmatimonadales bacterium | reverse complement strand
GCCGGCCTCGCCCTGATCCGGCGGCGGAGCGGGCGTGGCGAGCCGAGCCTTCCCAGCCGGAGACCCGCCGTGCAGCTTACCTGAGTCCCGAACGCGAGGGGTCGTCCTGATGGAACGCAAGACCGCGCACGATTTCGACCAGGAGCTGCTGATCCTGTTCGACGCGTACGTTCACGGCGGCATCGATCGGCGGGCTTTTCTCGATCGGGCGGCCAAGTTCGCCGTCGGCGGGGTCACCGCGGCGATGCTGCTGGAGCAGCTCAGCCCGAAGTTCGCCGAGGCGCAGGTGGTGAAGCCGGAGGACTCCCGGATCCTGCAGGAGTACCTCGAGTTCGATTCGCCCGACGGCTACGGCAAGGCGCGCGGCTACTTCGTCCGTCCCGCCGGCGCCTCGGGCCGCTCGCCCGGCATCCTGGTGATCCACGAGAATCGCGGGCTCAACCCCCACATCGAAGACATCGCCCGGCGGCTCGCCCTCGACGGCTTCGTCGCCTTCGCGCCGGATGCCCTCTTCCCGCTGGGCGGCTACCCGGGCGACGAGGACCGGGCCCGCACCCTCTTCCGCGACCTCGACCAGACCAAGACTCGTGAGGACTTCGTGGCCGCCGCGGCGTTCCTCGCGGCCCGGCCCGAGTGCGACGGCAAGATCGGCGCGGTGGGATTCTGCTATGGCGGCGGGATGGCGAACTTCCTCGCCACCCGACTCGGCGCCGACCTCTCGGCCGCGGTGCCCTTCTACGGATCCTCGCCCAATCTCGAGGACGTGGCCCGGATCCGCTGCCCGATCATGGTCCAGTCCGCGGAGAACGACCCCCGGATCAACGCCAGCTGGCCCGACTACGAGAAGGCGCTCCAGGCGGCCAACGTGAAGTACCAGCGGTTCCTCTATCCCGGCACCCAGCACGGCTTCAACAACGACACGACGCCCCGCTACGACGAGGCGGCCGCGAAGCTGGCCTGGCAACGGACGATCGCGTTCTTCAAGGAGAACGTCAGGTAGCAGACTCGGGGCCGGGCCGGCTGGTCAACCGGCCCCGAAGCGACGCCTGAGCGCGGCGGCGCCTGCCCGACTGGCCCGGAGCGTGGTGCCGTCGGCCAGCGTGACGTGCGCCCGACCCGTGCCGTCGGGACGGATCGCCCGAATCCGGGCAGCGCTCACGATGTGGGAGCGATGGATCCGGAGGAACTTCCCGTTCGGTAGCCGCTCGTCGAGCTCGGCGAGTCGGATCGTCGCGAGGTAGCGCTGGCCCGCGGTGTAGACCCCCACGTAGTCGTCTCGCCCCTCGAACCGCACGATCTCGTCGATCGAGATCGGTATCGTCGCGCCGCGATGCCGCACCGCGAGCTCCGTGAGACCATCGTTCGACCCCGACCGCCGATCGATCGCGCGGCGGATCCGCTCCAGGGTCTCGCCCATCCGCCGGCGGCCGAAGGGCTTCACCAGGTAGTCGATGGCCGCGACCCCGAATGCCGCGACCGCGTGCTCCGCGTGGGCGGTGGTGTAGACGACGAGCGGCTTCCGCTCCAATCGCTGCACCAGCTCGATGCCGGAGAGCCCGGGCATCGCGACGTCGAGGAAGGCCACGTCCGGGGTGAGCCGCTCCAGCAGGTCGAGCCCGGTAGTCCCGTCGGCGGCCTCCCCCACCACCTCGAGCCACTCCGCGTCGGCGAGCAGCTCGCCAAGCCGTCGGCGCGCGAGCGGCTCGTCTTCGACGACCACGGCCCGGCACCGGACCATCAGCCGGCCCCCGGCAGCGACACCGTGGCCGCGAACCCGGCGCCCGGCGCCGTCTCGATTTGCAGGGTGCCCTGCGGCCGTCGCGCCAGCAGCCGGCCCCGAAGCGCCGCCAGCCCGACGCCGTCCGCCGGCGACGACGAGACGGCCCCGATGCCGTCGTCGGCCACAGTGAGCCGCACCCCCGCGCCGTCGCCCCGCGCCTCGATCCGGACCGTGCCGCCCCGCGCCCGCGGCCCGATGCCGTGTCGCAGCGCGTTCTCGACCAGGCTCTGGATCAGAAAGCGAGGCACCGAGACGCTCAGGGTCCGCGGATCGAGCGTCGCCTCGACCTTCAGGCGCTCGCCGAGCCGCAAGCGCTCGAGCTCGAGGAACTTGGCCGTGAAGCGCCACTCGTCGGCCAGCGGCCAAGCGCCGTCCTCCCGCTCGGCAAGGGTCTCGCGCAACAGCTCGCCCAGCGAGTCGATCGCGTCCTCCGCGGCGGCGGGATCGCTCCGCACCAGGGCCGCGACGGAGTGCAGGGTGTTGAAGAGGAAGTGCGGATTGAGCCGCGCCTCCAGCGCTTCGAGCCGCGCGGCCCGGGCGCTCGCGTCGGCCTCGGCGCGCGAGAGCCGCTCCCGGTCGAGCGACCAGCGGAGCCTGATCGCGTAGGAGATCCCCACCGCGAGGCCGTAGACGGCGATCCCCACCATCAGATCCCAGCCAACGACGTCGCTGGCCCACCAGCTCCGGAGCTCGACGATCGGATCGTCGCCGAAGACCAGCGCGGTCACCACCATCGTGGTGCTCCACCAGAGGAGCCCGTATCCGACGGCGGCCAGCAGATGGAGCACCACGAACCGAGCTCGCACGGGCCCCTGCCACGGGAGCAGGGCGGTCATCCGCCAGACGGCGAGGGCGAGCCCGAAGGAGAGGAGCCCCGTGACCAGCCCGCTCAGCGCCCCGCTCTCGGGGCTTCGCGCCGACAGCTGCGCGATCGCGACCGCCAACGCGAGCGAGAGCGGCAGCCAGATGGCCGCGAGGATGGGCCAGCCGCGCGGCGCGTCGGAAGCGAGGCGCGCGATGGTCCCGCGCGGTCGGGCGTCGCTTGGCCGGACCGCGGCGTCGCCCCGCCGATTGGCCGTACCCCGGCCGGGAGCCGTATCGTCTATCGGGGAAAGGAGCACGCCCATGAGCCTCGCGATGCTGATGTCCACCCTCGTTCTCGCCGTACCGCCGGCCGATACGCTCGAGCGGCTGACGGTTCCGGTCGGCCCCCTCCGGTTCACGGCCCTCGCGGCCGGGCCGCGCGACGGACCGCTGGTGCTGCTCCTGCACGGCTTCCCGGAGACCGGGTTCGCCTGGCGCCGCCAGCTCGAGCGGCTCGGCGAGCGCGGCTTTCGGGCGGTGGCGCCGGATCAGCGCGGCTACTCACCGGGCGCCCGCCCGAGCGACGTCGCGGACTACGCCCTGCCCCGACTGGTCGGCGACGTGCTCGGTATCGCCACCGCGCTCGGCGCCGAGCGCATCGA
>JAWKQJ010000098.1:0-3396 GCA_041390205.1 Gemmatimonadales bacterium | reverse complement strand
ACCGGGTACACCAGCGGCGGCAAGGCCCTGAATCGGGGTGGCGAGCCGCTTCTGGTGATGGGCGAGGTGGCCTCGCCGAGTCTCTTCGAGCTGCTCGGCGTGAAGGCGATGCTGGGCCGCACGATCGCCGCGGAGGACGATCGACTGGACGCGCCCCTGGCGGTGGTGCTGAGCCACGCGCTCTGGAGCAATCAGTTCGGCCAGGATCCCGGCGTGCTCGGCGAGGTGATCAAGCTGAGCGACTCCCGCTATACGGTGATCGGGGTGATGCCCCCCGGCTTCGATCACGAGGTCGGCTCCCAGTTCTGGCTCCCGATGGTGCCGACGCTCGATCCCAGCACCCGGCCGTCGATCCGCTCGATCACGGTCATCGGCCGGCTCGCGCCGGGGGCGACCCTGGCGGGCCTCCGGGGCGAGCTCGCGGGGATCGATCCGGGAGCGCTTGGCCCGGAGCGGGGCAGCGGTGCCACGGCGCTCCGCCTCGACGCCGCGCCGCTCAGGCTCCGCTACACCTCCTCCACCCAGTCGCACGACCTCGCCTTCGCGGTGGTGGTGGCGCTGGTGCTGTTGATCGCCGCGGCCAACGTGGTGAACCTCGCGCTGGTGCGGGCGCTCAGGGTCCGGCGCGAGTTCGCGGTCCGGGCCGCGCTCGGCGCCGCGCGCGGGCGGATCGCCAGGGCGCTCTTCGTCCAGCACGCCCTGCTGGTGACCGTCGCCGCCGGGCTCGGGCTCCTCTTCGCGCACTGGCTGCTCGGGGTGCTCGCCTCGCTCGAGGTGATGCAGTCGCTCCGGCCGAGCGGGATGGAGTATCGGTTGGACGGGCGAGCGGTGGGCTTCGCCCTGGTTCTCGGCGTCCTGCTCGCCTGGGTGTTGAGCCTGGTGCCGGCGGGTCTGGCGGCGCGGACCGACGCGCAGGGGGTGCTCCGCGACGGCGGGAGCGCCAGCACGACGGGCCGGTTCGGCCGCTGGCTCCAGCAGGGCGTGGTCGTGGCCCAGCTGGTCGCGGCCGTGGTGCTGCTCGTCGGCGGCGGGTTGATGGCCAAGACCGTGCTGCGACTCGGCGCGACCGATCTCGGCTTCGAGCCGGCCCGGCTGATCCAGGGCACGCCGAGCTTTCCGCATCCCTGGCGGGTGCCCGAGACCTATCGGCCGGTGACCCGGCAGATCGCCGTCGACCTCGGGCTGCTTCCGGGCGCGACCGCGGTGGCGTTTCGGGCCAGCGTGCCGCTCGCGAGCGCGGGCGGCGAGCCCAGGGTCACGCTGTCGGGAGCGGCCGAGCCGCTGCCGGCTACCGTGGTGCCTCGGGCGCTCTTCGCGATCGGCGGGGACTACCTCCGGACCCTCGGGGTGACGATGGCCTCGGGCCGTCCGATCGACGATCGGGACACCGAGCACTCGGTCGCGGTGGCGATGGTGAACGAGTGGGCGGCCCGTCGCTGGTGGCCGGGGCAAGAGGCGGTGGGAAAGGTGCTCCGGATCGACACCACCCTGATCACCGTCGTGGGCGTGGTGCGCGACAATCGCGCGGCCCAGGCCGGGCTCCTGCTTGCCGACGTCTCACCGGAGATCTACCGGCCCTTCGAGCAGATCTCCTCGCCCTATCCGAGCTTCTACGTGCGCGCGGGGGCGGACGCGGGGCCGCTGCTGAAGCCGGTGCGCGACGTGCTGGTGCGCTCGGTGCCCGACCGGCCGCTTTCCGCCTCGCTGGTGGCCGATCAGGTCGCGGCGCAGCTCGCGGGGGTGCGGCTCAACGCCATTCAGATTCTCGGCTTCGCGCTGGTGGGTCTGCTCCTGGCGGTGATCGGGGTCCACGGCGTCCTGGCCTTCGCGGTGGGGACCCGCACCCAGGAGATCGGCGTCCGTGGCGCGCTCGGCGCCTCCCGGGGGCGCCTGGCCCTGATGGTGGTGCGGGACGCCGCGCGGCTCACGGCGATCGGCCTGGCGATCGGGCTGCCGCTGGCGGTCTCCGCCACGACGGTGATCGAGGGCCTCCTCCACGGGACCAGCCGGAGCGACCCCTGGGTCTACGGCGTCGTGGCGCTGCTGCTCGTGGTGGTGGTGCTGGTCTCGAGCTATCTCCCCGCGCGCCGGGCCGCGCGGATCGACCCGGCCTCGGCGCTCCGGTCCGCCTAACGACCGCTCCGGGTCTTGGCGGTGTAGACGGAGTCGAGCACCTGCCGGAAGAAGGGCAGGGGCTTCACCCCCACCATCAGCCCACCCTCGATGTAGAAGGTCGGGGTGCTGCGGGCCCCGCTCTGGGCCGCGCGGTCGGCGTCGCTCTGGATCTGCGCCACCGTCTCGCCCTTCGACAGGCAGCTGTTCATCGCCTCCCGTGGGAGGCTCAACGAATCGACCAGCGTGAGCAGGAAGGGCGCGGGGTTCTGGAGGGGCGCCCAGAGCTCCTGGTGCCGGAAGAGCAGCTCGTGCGCCGGCCAGAAGCGGTCGTGTCGGGCCGAGCACATCGCGAAGGAGGCCGCGGCCACGGCGTTGGGATGAATCGAGGTGAGCGGGTAATTGATGAACACCCACTTCACCTTGCCGCTCTCGACGTACTCCTTCTCGAGCGCCGGAAAGACCCCCAGCGCGTGCTGGCGGCAGAACGGGCACTGGAAGTCCGACATCTCGTACACCGTGACCGGGGCGGACGCCGACCCGATCGTGCGGGCGGAGAGCGGGATGGCCTGGGCGGCGGCCAGGTCGGGCAGGAGCAGGATCGCCCCGAGGGCGAGAAGCAGTCGCATGTCAGTACCTCGGCTGTCGTCGGCCGGTCGAGGCGTCGAGCCACAGCGTATCGGCCGTGACCGGCAGGTTCCAATACCACTCGGCGTTCGGGTCGGTCGGATCGATCGAGCGGGCCATCACCCACCAGCTGCCGTTGGGCAGCTCGATCCGGGCCCAGCCCGTGGCGTCCGTGGTGTCGGCGACCGAATTGGCGAGCTGCCGTCCGGGCAGCTGGCGGATGATCGAGTCCCAACCCGCGTAGGTCGCGTTCTGCCACCGCTGCACGTCGCGGCGGAGGCTGTCCATGGTGGGCCAGTAGCGCTCCCGAGCGGTGGCGAGCGCCGCCCGCGCCCGGGCCACGTCGGCCTCGGCGGCGGGCAGGGAGTCGGCCGCCTGGCCACCGGCGGCGCGGAGCCGGTCCAGCCGGGCGCTGGCCGCGATCAGGGCCCCGAAGGGCCCGCGGAACGCGGCGAAGAGGCTGTCGAGCTCGGCCGTGTGGGGCCGCGGCTCCGCCCGGTTCTCGAGCATCGAGATCACGCTGTCGCGGTCGTAGGGGAGGAAGGCCACCACCAGGTTGGGCAGGGGCGTCGGGGCCCCGTCGAGCCCCGGAATCGAGACTCGGACCACGACCTCACGCCCGCCACAGGCCGCGAGCAGAACGAGGAGCCACCACAC
>JAWKQJ010000097.1:0-3618 GCA_041390205.1 Gemmatimonadales bacterium | reverse complement strand
CGCAACGCGACGTGCGGGCCGTGCGGCATGAAGCGAAGGGTGAGAACGGCAGACCGGGCTCCCCCCGCTCCAGCTCTGCTCCACCCGCCCGCTCGGCAACCCCGCCACCACGATCTCGGACGCGCGCCGGACGGCCGCGTAGTCGGTCCGCGAGGTGGTGTAGAGCACCCGGGAACCGTCCGGCGAGGGAGCCGGATCGCCGATCGAGACCAGTCGTCCGAGGTCCTCCTCGGCGAAGGGCCGCTTCTGGGCGGCCGCGACCGTCGGGACGAGCAGCAGCGTCAGCATCCATCCGCGAGCGAGCATGATCACGATCTCCTTCTCTTCGAGTGCGCGGCCCCGGTCAGCTGAGCTCGACCAGCACCGGGGCGTGGTCCGAGGGCAGCTTCCCCTTCCGCTCGTTGCGCTCGACCCAGGCGCGGGTACAGCGCTTGGCCAGGTCCGGCGTCACCACGATGTGATCGATCCGGAGCCCGTTGCCCTTCGGAAACGCGAGCATCCGGTAGTCCCACCAGGAGTACGGGCCCGGCCCCTCTTCGTGGAGCCGCATGGTGTCGATCAGCCGCTCGCCCATGATCGCGGCGAGGGCCTGGCGGGCGTCCTCGTGGCAGAGGACGGAGCTCCGCCACTCGTCGGGCCGCGCCACGTCGCGATCCTCGGGGGCCACGTTGAAGTCGCCGCAGAGCGCGAGCGGCGTCCCGTCGGCGAGCAGCGCGGGGAGATGCTCCCGAAGCCGTCCCATCCAGCCGAGCTTGTAGGCCCACTTGTCGCTGCCCACCGTCTGCCCGTTCGGAAAATAGGCCGACACCACCCGCACCCCGTCGCAGGTGGCGGCGATCAGCCTGGCCTGGGAGTCGGAATCCTCCGTGTCGCCCGGGAGACCGATCGCCACCTCGGTCGGCTCGCTCCGGCTCAGGATCGCGACGCCGTTGTAGGTCTTCTGCCCGTGAAACGCCGCGTGATACCCCGCTCCGCGAATCTCCTCGAGCGGAAACTCCTCGTCGGGGACCTTGAGCTCCTGCAGGCAGGCCACGTCCGGCGCGGTCCGCTCGAGCCACGCGAGCAGCCGGGCGAGCCGGGCCCGGATCGAGTTGACGTTCCAGGTCGCGATGATCATCGCCGCGCCTTGGAGCCGAGCCAGAGCGAGCGGAAGGCCCGGTGCTGCCCGGTCACCGCGCGCCCGACGGCCTCGAACGGCACGATCTCGAGCCGCGGGTCGTCGACCACCTGGAGGGTCGCTCGCTGCCGCGCGCCGCGCTGGTCGTAGACGATCTCGACCGCCCCGCCGGGACGCTGGGCCGACTTGATGGCCTGCCAGTCGGCGTCGCTCCGGAGCGGGCGGCCGCCGATCGAGACGATCCGGTCGCCGCGGTCGACCCCCGCCTCGTAGAGCGGCGACCCCTCCAGCGTCGCGCTCATCACCTCCGCCCCGTCGCTCCCGAAGCGGAGCTGCACCAGGCCGAGGAACGCCTGGTCGGGATTGCTCCGGCGGAGCAGGAAGCCCGCGTGCTCGAGCAGCGACTGGTAGTCCACCACGTCCCGCCCGCGCACGTAGCGCGCGAAGAAGTCGCTCGCGAAGCCCCGATCGCCGAGATAGTCGCCGAGGGCCCGCTCGGCGTCCTGGACGGTGTAGGGCCGCGCCACCACGTAGGGACGGTCGTTCCGCCCGAAGCGCTCCCACATCGCCTTCATGAACCCGTCGAGCGACTTGCCCGCGAAGCGCGAGCGGATCGTCAGGTCGAGCCCGAGCCCGACGCCCGCGCCCCAGGTGTAGTAGGAGAGAAAGGTGTTCGCCTGGTTGGTCGGGTCGACCGAGGTCGCCGCGTCGGAGAAGGGCGCGTAGAGGCTCATCCCTCGCGGGCTGCGATAGCGCCGCGCGGGAGAGTGGATCACCGCGTTGACCAGCCCGCCGAGTCCGCCGGTGTAGGTGGCGTCGTCGATCAGACCCGCCCGCCGGATCGTGAGGTCGTCGTAGTAGCTCGTGAAGCCCTCGCCCAGCCAGAGCAGATCGCTCGGATTGGCCCGGGTGAAGTCGAAGGGCTCGAGCGACCGCGGCCGGATCCGCTCGATGTTCCAGGAGTGGAAGAACTCGTGCGACAGGGTGCCGAGCAGCCCCATGCCGTTCCGCCGGAGGTCGCCCGTGCTCGAGAGGATGGTCGAGTTGCGATGCTCCATCCCGTCCCCGCTCACCCAGGGGAGATAGTCCGCGATGAAGGTGTAGGTGCCGTGGTCGTAGGGCGCCGGCTCGCCGTAGATCGCGATCTGCTCGGCCACCACCTTCTTGGCCATCTCGGCATAGCGGTCGAGCTCCTGGTCGGTGCCGAGATGGTGCATCGCCAGCCGGATCGTGTAGCTCCGTCCTCGGGGCGCCGGCACCGTCCAGGTGCGGAGCTCGTAGTCGCTCAGCTCGGTCGGGCTGTCCATCAGGTACTGGAGATCCGGCGCCTTGAAGGTGTACGGGTCCGGCGTCTCGATCAGCTGGGTCGCCGCCCGCCAGTTGCTCTCCTCCGGAACCTCGAAGCGCACCGAGATCGGCCGGCGCTCCGCGCCGCGGGCCCAGACGAAGGTGGCCGGCATGTTGAGGTGCGCGTGGGTCAGGTCGATGCCCGAATAGGTCCCGTCCGCGCGGTCCGCGAACAGGGTGTAGCGCACCACGATCGTGCCGTCGTGGCCCCCTACGAACCAGCGATAGGGATCCCGGACCACGGGCTCGAGCTCCCTCCCCGCGCCCGAGGTGACCTGGAGGTCGTAGACGTTCTTGGCGAACTCGTGCAGCGCGTAGCGGCCCGGCGAGGAGCGGCTCATCCAGACCTCGGCCGTGTCGCGGCCGAGCCCCGAGAGGGTCATCTCCACCCTGGCCTCGTGGTGGACCGCGTTCGGGAAGGAGATCGAGTAGCGGACCGTGTCCCCCGCCTGCGAGGGGACGAGAGCGAGGGCGACGGCGGCGAAGATGGTGATCATGGCGTCCGGAGGGGTGACGTGTCGGCACTCTAGGGTAATCGCGCCCCCGGCCAGGACAAAGCACGCTACCTTCCACTCGCCATGACCACGACCAGAGAATCCGTCCTGATCGTCGGCGCCGGGCCCATCGGCCTCGCCACCGCGATCTCCGCCAAGCGCCGGGGGATCGACCCCCTGCTGATCGACGCCGGCCCGATCGCGAGCTCGATCGTACGCTATCCGACGGGCATGACCTTCTTCACCACCCCCGACCGGCTGGAGATCGGCCGCCACCCGATCGTCTGTGGAGGCCCCAAGCCGACCCGCGAAGAAGCCATGATGTACTACCGGGGCGTGGCCCGCGTCGAGGAGCTCCGGATCCGCACCTACCACCGCTTCGTGGGCGCCACCCGGGCGGCCGACGGCTTCCACTCCGAGATCGAGCGGGCCCTGGGCGAGCCGACCCGCGGGACCATCGTGTCCGAGCGGCTGATCCTGGCCACCGGCTACTTCGACCACCCCAATCGGCTCAACGTCCCGGGCGAGGAGCTGCCCCACGTCTCCCACTACTCCGCCGAGCCGCACCTGCTCGCCGGACTCGACGTGGTGATCGTGGGCGGCAAGAACTCCGCGGTGGAGCTGGCCCTGAACGCCTATCGCGCCGGCGCC
Source organism: Gemmatimonadales bacterium (assembly GCA_041390205.1). Lineage (GTDB taxonomy): Bacteria > Gemmatimonadota > Gemmatimonadetes > Gemmatimonadales > GWC2-71-9 > SHZU01. Next base: position 9 of record JAWKQJ010000097.1, on the reverse strand, counting down.
CGGGTGACG
>JAWKQJ010000096.1:0-3842 GCA_041390205.1 Gemmatimonadales bacterium | reverse complement strand
GCGCGTACAGCAACTGGACCTGCTACCCGCTGCCGCTCGAGGAGTACGAGGGGAACCCCGGGCTCACCAAGCCGGCCGACCCCTTCACGCCTCCGGGCATCTGAGGTAGTCCGCCAGTCGCAAGCGAGCGGGGTGGTGGGTCTTCGGGCCCGCCACCCCGTTCGTCTTTCAGTATCCTCGGGGCCGGGAGGACGACATGCGTTCGTTGGCCATGGGCGGCCTCCTGCTGGTCGGTGGGCCCGGGCTCGTCCTCGCGCAGGGCGTGCTGGGCCTGGTGGTCGACTCGACCGGCCGCCAGCCGGTGGTGGAGGCCGCGGTCAGCCTGATCGCCGCGGACCAGCGGATCGCCGCGCGGGCCACGACGGACGAGGCCGGTCGCTATCAGCTGAGCGTGGCCAGCCCGGGATGGTATCACCTCGAGATCCAGCGGGTGGGCTTTCGCCGCTTCGCGAGCGCGCCCTTCGAGCTCAAGCGGGGCGTGCGAAGAGGCATCGAGACTCGACTCGTGGCTCTTCCGGTGGAGCTCGACCCGATCGAAGTGACGGAGTCGGCGGCGGCGGAGCGGCCGTCGCTCGCGCGAGTCGGCTTCTACGAGCGTCAGCGCTCGGACTTCGGTCGCTTCATCACCCGGGACGAGATCGCCGAGCGGCAGGCGCGGCGTTTTACGGAGCTGATGGGGATGGTGCCGGGGGTCCGGGTCCTGCCCGGGGTCGGTGGCGCTGGGCGCTACGGGCTGCAGCTCCGCGGCTCCCGCATCTCGGAGGGCGGGGTCTGCCAACCCCGGGTGTACGTGGACGGTCTGGTGATGATCCGAGGCGACGCGGCGCCTCGGATCCTCAAGCGCGGCGCCCCCGGGGATCCGGCCGCGACGGAAGTCGCCGCCGAGACGGTCGAGCACGACGAGATCGCGGTCGACGACCTGGTGTTGCCGGACGACATCGAGGGCATCGAGGTCTACCGCAGCTCGGCCCAGGTGCCGGCGCGCTTCGGCGGGAGCAGCACGGTCACCCAGTGCGGCGTGATCGTGATCTGGACGCGACGCGGGGGCGGGGGCGGGGCGTCGAACTGACGGCTCGTTGACCGGTTCCAGACTGGCTCTTACGTTGCCCAATCCTCGCGGGCGACGCCAATTCCCGATCCCGATCCGAATGAACGCACGAGGACGACACGTGAGAGGCGCGGTCGTGCTGCTCGTCTGGAGCGCGGCCGCGTGCGGCGGCAATCCGGCGACGCCGGCCGCGACGGCCGAGCCCGGCCAGCCGATTCCGGGGCTCGGGGCGGCGGAGCTCGGGCGCTTCGAAGCGGGCAAAGCCCTCTTCAACGCGGTCTTTACCGAGGACCGGGGTCTCGGACCCACCTTCAACGAGAATCAGTGCAGCGCCTGCCACACCTTCCCGGAGAGCGGAGGCTTCGGCGGCGAGCGGGTCCTCAAGGCCTCGCGCGAGGACGGCGGCGCCTGCGACGTGCTCGAGGGTGAGGGCGGAGCCAACGTCCGGCGGAAGGTCACCAGTCGCGGCCGCGAGGCCGGCGTGCTCGTGGAATCGGTGCCCGAGGGCGCGACCCGGGGCCGCTTCACCGCGCCACCGCTCTTGGCTTCGGCTTGCTCGACGCGATTCGGAGCGAGCTGCTCGAGCGCTCGCCGACCCGGAAGACCGGGATGGAGACGGGATCTCGGGTCGGCTCGGCGCCGACGCGGCCGGCGCGCTCGCGCGCTTTGGTCGCAAGGCCGACGTGGCGACCCTGGCGGAGTTCGTGGCTTCGGCGGCGCACCTCGAAATGGGGCTGACCTCGAGCGCTCATCCGGACGACCTCGCGCAGGGCCGGCCTGTCGACGGCTCGATCGACGGCGTGGCCGGGCCCGAGCTCGACGCTTCGGCGCTCGCGCTGCTCACCGACTACGTCCGGTTTCTCGCGCCGACGGGCCGGGGGCCGGCCCCCGCGGGCTGGAACGACGCCCAGGTCGCGGCGGGCGAGCGGATCTTCTCGGCGATCGGCTGCGCCGCCTGCCACGTGCCCTCGCTGGTCACCGGCTCTGCGGCGCCTCCGCCGCTCCGCGAGCGGGAGGTGGCGTTCTACTCGGATTTCCTGTTGCACGACATGGGGCCGGCGCTGGCCGATCTCTGCACCCCGGGCGCCGGGTCCCGGGAGCTCCGGACGGAGCCCCTGATGGGACTCCGCCTGCGGGACCTGCTGCTGCACGACGGGCGGACGACGGATCTGCGGCGGGCGATCGAGCTGCACGACGGCGAGGCGCGGGCGGCTCGCGATGCCTTCGGCGGCCTCGGGGCGGGCGATCGCGAGGCGCTCCTGGCTTTCCTCAGAACCCTCTAGGCGGGCTCAGGCCGCGTCGTCGACGGCGGTGGCGTAGAAGCGGTCGGCGTTTCGGGTCCCGGCCGGGATCACGCGGCGGTCGAGCCGGGCCAGGTCCGCGTTGCTGAAGCGGCGGCCGAAGCGGAGCAGGACCTCGCGGCCGTAGCCGAACTCCACGGGGGCGCCGTCCGCGAGCGGACGGTCGAAGTAGGCGTGAGCGCTCTCCTCGTCGCGCGAGATCTCGACGAAGGTCGAGCGGGCGGCGCCGATCTGGACGAAGGGCGCGATGCCGCGGCGCGGAAAGAGACCGCCCTTGAGGCGGACGCGCAGGAACATGTGCGGCACGCCGCGGCGGTCGCGCAGGACCTGACGGGCCTCCCACTGGAGGCGGGCGTCTTCGAGCGGCAGGGTCGGGATCTGGGTCAGCAGCAGCATCGGCGCGGCTCCGGGTATCGGTTCGTGGTGCTGGCCGAGGACGCCGTCCCCCACGACGCCCTGGCCAACGGCTGTCACGTTAGGGTTCGTGGCGCCAGCCAACAAGTTGGGAGAAACCCTGGCGCTTCGACCTGGGGTATTCCCTGGCATCATCGACCTCTTGCCAGCCCGCTCGACCGGGCGGAGAATGAGCCGATGACCGAATCTCGACCCAGCTCCGTCGCCGATCGGCGCGGGATCGCCGGCCTGATCGGCGCCGCGGCAGTCGCGGCCCTGATCCTGGCCCTGCCACTTCCCGCCGGATTGTCGCCCGAGGGCCGGCGGATGGGAGTCGTCTTCGCGATCACCCTGATCCTCTGGGTGACCGAGGCGATTCCGATCGCCGTCACCGCCCTGCTCGGCCTGGCGCTCCAGCCGCTCTTCGGAGTGGCCACCCTGCAGGCCGCGTTCAGCAGCTTCATCAGCACCGTCTTCTTCTTCGTGATCGCGATGTTCTGCATCGCGCAAGCCTTCATCAGCACGGGGCTCGACCGCCGGTTCGCCCTCTGGCTCCTGGCGCGGGCCGGCACCGACAGCCGTCGGGTGCTGCTCGCCTTCCTGGTCGGACCGGCCGTGCTCTCGAGCGTGGTCTCGGACGTGCCCTGCACGGCGATCTTCATGGCCGTCGCCGTCGGGCTGCTCGAGCGGGTCGGCGCGAAGCCCGGCGCCTCCCGCTTCGGCCAGGCCGTGATGATGGGGATCCCGATCGCCGCCTTCATCGGCGGCGTGGCGACCCCCGCCGGGAGCTCGATCAACGTACTCGCCCTCGATTTCATCCAGCGTTATGGCCAGGTCACGGTTCCGTTTCTGTACTGGATGGCGATCGGGATCCCGCTCGCCGTGTTGCTGGTGCCCGTGGCCTGGTGGGCGCTGCTCCGGTTCTACCCGCCGGAGATGGAGCGGATCGATCTCGGCGACCTGGTGGCGGAGCGGGCCCGCCTCGGTCCGCTGACGGCGGCCGAGAAGAAGGTCCTGGTGATCCTCGGCCTGATGCTCACCTTCTGGATCCTGAACACCTGGTTCAAGCAGATCGACGTCGCGCTGGTGGCCGTGCTGGG
>JAWKQJ010000095.1:0-3946 GCA_041390205.1 Gemmatimonadales bacterium | reverse complement strand
AAGGGATTCCGAGTTCGCCGCGACCGCGCGGAAGCCAAACTCGAGCGGTTGCTCGAGCGGGCGGAGCGCTATCTCCGACGGCGCGACGACGCCGAGGAAGGCGGCCGGATCGATCGCCGACTCGAGCGGCTGCTCGGGCGGATCGAGCGGATCAAGGCGGCGATCGCGGAAGAGGCCGAGTCCCGAGCGCCGGACGTGCGGGCGGAATACCGGCGGGAAGCGGTCCACGCGGAGCGGGAGCTCACCCGGGTGAAGGTGTCGGGTGAGGTGCTCACCGCCGACGGCCGGGCGATCTCGATCGACCGAGCCCTCGAGCTCTCCCGCGCCTACGCCCGGCGCGAGACCGTCTCACTCGTGGTGACTGGACCGCTCGGCGCCGGCGACGGCCTGCTCTCGAAGCAGCCGGTGGGAACGCCCGAGGGCGTCGAGCCGGAAGCCGGCGCGCCGGCCGCCGCCGAGGAGACCGCGAGCCCGGCGTCGCGTCAGGGGCTCGCGCTGGGCGGGAGCGTGCTGGCGCTCGATCTCGACGCCGACGGCGTGTTCTCGGCCGACGAGATCGTCGGTGGCGATGGCGACGCGTTCGCCGCGCTCAGCGCGCTCGACGAAGACGGCAACGGCTTCTTGGACGAAGGCGATTCCGCCTTCGCCCGTCTCGCCCTGATCGACCGGGCGGACGGTGGTCTCACCTCGACCTCCCTTGGCGAGCGCGGCGTGGGGGCGATCTACACCGGTTCGGTGGCGAGCCCGTTCCGATTCACGGACGCCGACAACCAGACCACGGCCGAGCTCTCGCGGTCGGGCTTCTACCTGAGCGAAGACGGCAGCACCGGCTTCGTCCATCAGATCGACGTCGTCGTCTGAATCGCGTCGTGGCCGGCTTCCGGGGGACGAGCCCGGGCCGGTCCGCGCGGCTCAACGCCTGACCGCGGTCACCTCGAGGATTCGCCGGCGGACGTCGTCCGCCCGGCCGGCGCGATCGAGCGCGGCCCAGAGCGCCGCGACCGTCGCGGCGTCGACCAGTCCCGCCGGTGAGCCGACCGCGCTGGTCGACATCCCCTCGTCCGACCGAAAGCGCTCGACCGCCTCGACCGCGGCCCCGTCGTAGGCTCGGCCCGCGTCGTCCAGCCCGGGCGGATCGCCCGGGAGGTAACCCAGCGCGTTCAGGATCACCTTGAGCTGCCAGACGTCGTTCCCGCTCAGGCTCTCCAGGGTGCGGAAGCCCAGGGTCTGACTGATCGTCTGGTAGATCCGCCGGAGCTCCGCGACCGGTTCCGGGTGCTCGCAGACGTTGATGTTGACGGTGACGCCGTCCTCTCGACGCGAGCGACCGGGCCGGGGGTCGGCCACGATCACGGCCGCGGACTGGGTTCGGCCTTTGCGCGCGTCTCCACCGGCCTCGTGGCCGGCGGCGAGCGCCTCGACCAGTCGGTCCGCCAGGTGTCGTGGCGAGCCTTCGCTCGCCTCGAACGTCCGCGCCACGGCGTCGAGCACGGCCGGTCCGACCAGCAGGTTGCCCTGGGTCGCGAAGTGGCGGCCGGCGCGATGACCTGCCCAGGGGCTGGTGCCCGGACCGGTGTGCTGCGCGGTGCGGCCGGTCAGGTCGATCACACCCACCTGGCGGCGGTCGCGGCCGGTGTCCGCCGCCACCGCTCGCGCCAACGCGGCTTCCGGGGCGACGCCCGAGGCGAGGAGGGCGAGCAGCTCGTTGCCGTAGGCGGTGCGGGTATTCGCCTGCGTGGCGACCGCGCCGACGCCGGCCCGCACCCAGGGCACGCCGTTGCCGACGCAGGGGACGCGGGTGGTCACGGCGACCCCGGACTCGCCGGTCGCGGGATCGACGGCGACGATGGAGAAGGTCGCGAAATGGGCGTCCGGCCCGTCGCCCCAGCGCACCGGCTCCTGCGCGGCCGTCGTTCCGGCCAGCGCCAGCACGAGCCCGAGCGCCGACCGGGTGGTTCTCGACACGACTCGCATCCGATCTCCTAACGCGCCGCGCGGGCGCGATGACGGCATGTGGGTTGGCAGCCGACCGCCGATCCGGCGGCGATCGACGTCGGCTCGGATTGCCTAACGAATCAGCATCGCGTCGCCGTAGCTGTAGAAGCGATAGCGCTCGCCGACGGCGTGGCGGTAAGCCGCGCGGATCAGCTCGCTCCCGCCGAACGCCGAGACCAGCATCAGCAGGGTCGACCGGGGCAGGTGGAAGTTGGTGAGCAGGCGGTCGACCACCCGAAAGCGATAGCCCGGCAGGATCAGCAGCCGGGTCTCGTCGCGTCCGGCGCGCACCCGACCCTCCGGCAGGGCCGCGCTCTCGAGCGCGCGGACCACGGTCGTGCCCACGGCCCAGACCGCGCCTCCGCGCTCACGGGTCTCGGCGATCTGGCGCGCGGCCCGCTCCGGGATCTCGAACCGCTCGGGGTGCATCGGGTGGGTCGCCGGGTCCTCGACGTCCACGGGACGGAACGTGCCGGGGCCGACTTCCAGCTCGAGCCTGGCGATTCCCACGCCGCGCTCCCCGATCCGCCCGAGCGCTTCTGTGGTGAAGTGGAGCCCGGCCGTCGGCGCGGCCACGCTCGCGGCCCGCTCGGCGAAGACGGTCTGGTAGCGCTCCCGATCGAGCGCCGTCGGGCGGCGCTCGATGTAGGGCGGCAGGGGCAGCTGTCCGAAGCGGCGCATCGCCTCCTCGACCGAGGTTCCGATGACCCGGACCCGCCGGTTGGGACCCTCGAGCACCTCGACGGTCTCGACCTCGACGCCCTCCCCGAGCGCGATCCGCTTGCCGACCCGGAGCGCGCTGCCCGGCGATCCCATCGCGATCCAGGTGTCGTCCGTGGCGGGATGGAGCAGCAGCACTTCGGCGGGCGCGCCGGAAGGCCGACGGCCCAGAAGCCGCGCGGAAAGGACCCGGGTGGAGTTGAGGACCAGGAGGTCGCCGGGCGGGATCAGCTCGGCCAACTCGGAAAAGCGCCGGTCGGCGAGGGCTTTCCGCTCGTGGTCCACGAGGAGGAGCCGGCTGTCGCCCCGGGCCGGGGAGGGGACCTGGGCGATCAGCTCCGGTGGGAGCGGGTAGTCGAAATCGTCGGTGCGCATGCCCCCGGTCGGGGAGCCTAACGCCGCCAGCGGAGCGCGTCCCGGTCGACCACCCGGCCGCGCTGGATCACCATCGCGATGGCTTCGGTGTTCTTGATGTCCGCGATCGGCGAGGCGTCGAGCACCACCACGGTGCCCTCGTCGCCCGGCTGCATCCCGAAGCCCCGGCCGAGGAAGCGGCCGGGCACGGTGGTGGCCGCCGCGAGCGCCTGCCACGGCGTGAGACCGGCGTCCGCCAGCAGCCGCAACTCCCGATGCACAGAGTAGCCCTGGAACACCGCGGGGTTGCCGGCGTCGGTGCCCGTCATCATCGGTACCCCGGCCTTCGCGAGGGTCGCCACCGCGGCCAGGTTGCCCGGCGCGATCCGCCGCTGCCAGGCGATCCAGCCCTGCAGCCGGTTGGCGGAGTCGATCGGCTGCCGGAAGGGCGCGAGCGCGTCCCGGCCGAGCTGCGCGACCAGCAGGGGCGAATCGAGGATCGTCGGATCGTCGACGATCCGGGAGTAGTCGCTCTGCACGGCCAGAGTCGGGATGTGGTAGGTGCCGTGCTCCGCCATCAGCGCGCCGAGATCGTCCGGCGGCGGGCCGTCGAACGGCGTGTGGGTGACGGCCGCCGCGCCCGCGACGGTGGCGTCGCGCACGTCCTGCCAGGTGCCGACGTGGACCACGGTCTTGAGCCCGAGCTGCTTCGCGGTCGCGATCACGGCGGCCATGGTCGCGCGGTCGACGGTGGGCATCGAGCGGCCGCCGTAGGAGGCATGGTCGTAGACGATCTTGACCACGTCGGGGCTCTTCCGCGCGAGCGCGGTGACCTCGCGACGGGCGTCCTCGGGCGAGTCGACGATCCGGGTCGGCA
>JAWKQJ010000094.1:0-5443 GCA_041390205.1 Gemmatimonadales bacterium | reverse complement strand
ATGGGCGTCCCGGAGGCCGGCGTTCCGCCGTTCCCGGACCCCCATCACCTCAGCGGCCCGCTCCGCCTCCTTGGCCCTCAGCTCGGCGCTTCCTCTGGTCCCCGTCTCGCCCTGGGTCAGGTCGAGGATGCCGGTGCGGTGCCCCTCTGAGGCCGCCTTGATCAGGGTGCCCCCGCAGGTGAGCTCGACGTCGTCCCGATGGGCGGCGATGGCGAGGAGATCGACAGGCATCGGCGAAAGATAGCCGGCTCATCGTCCCGGCCGATCCCACCAGTCGTCGGGTCGGATGTCGTCGCGGAGCATCTCCGGCGGGTTCCACGGCTTGGGGCCGTAGGGCCGGCGCCGCGGCCAGATCTCGTCGAGCGTGGTGGCATCGTAGAGCCGGCCCGCCTTCATCACGTAGCGGATCCGGTCGGTGTTCTCGATCCGATCGAGCGGATTGGCGTCGAGCACCACGAGGTCGGCGAGCTTGCCGGCGCGGAGGCTGCCGAGCTCCTGCTCGAGGCCGAGGAAATGGGCTGGATCGGTGGTCGCGGTCTCCAGGGCCTCGACGGGGGAGAGGCCCAGGGCGAAGGCCCAGAGCTCCCAGTGCGTGCCGAGACCGTCCTGCTCGCCGTGGGCGCCGGTGGTGAGGTAGCCGCCGGCTCGCTTGATCGCCGCGGCGTCGCGCGAGAGGATCGGAAAGAGGAACTCCTCCGCCGGCTTGCCGTTCATGATCCTGCGGGTGGCCGTCTCCTGCCACGGGCTCCAGGTGAGCACCTTGCGATTGCGCCAGAGGTCCTCGCGGCTCATCCAGTACTCGAGCGCGTTGCCGACCGGGTAGTCGGAGAGGATCAGCTGCGGCGAGTAGTGGATCCGGGCCCGCCCGAGGAATTCGACCATGTCCCGGTAGATCGGATGGGCCTGGATCGCATGCTCCCATCCGGTCGAGCCGTTCATCACCAGGCCCAGGAGGTAGAGCGGATCGGCGCCCTCGGAGGTCATCGTCACCCCGTGCCGCCGGCCCGATTCCGCCAGCATCTGCCGTTGGACCCGGGTGCACTGCTTGTAGTCCTTGATCGAGATCGCGCCGAGGGTGACGGCGCGGGCGATCTGGTCGTCCGCCTCGCGGTAGGAGTCGATCTCGGCGAGATCGTCGAAGTCGCTGCAGGTGAGGGCGGCGCCGGTGGAGAAGGTGCGGGGGCCGACGATCCGTCCGGCGTCGATCATCTCTCCGATCGCGAAGCTCTGGTCGAAGTCGGCGGCGGGGTCGTGCACGGTGGTCACGCCCCAGGCCAAGTAGCGGGCGGAGGACGGTCGGAGCTCGGCGATCGGTCCCGCTCCGTCCTCTCTCAGATGGTGGGCATGCACGTCGATGAGCCCGGGGATGACGGTGGCGCCGCTCGCATCGATGACCCGGTCCACGCCTTCGGTGGAGCAGCTCCCGACGCAGGCCAGACGGTGGTCGCGGATCACGATCGTGCCCCGCTCGATCACCCCGGCGGAGTCCATGGTGACGATCCGGGCTCCGGTGAGCGCGAGCGTGCCGCGCGCACCGTCTCGCGGCAACCGGAGTCGGATCGGCGTGGTGTCGGTCCGCCCGGTCGAAGGCCGATGGACCAGCTGGGCCGGTCCGCTCGTGAAGCGGAGCTCGTCCGCGCCCCGCCAGTGCGGGTCGCGGCCGCCCTGTCGGGTCAGCCGCCGCGCCCCGGCGAGGTCGATGCCGAGGGAGTCGCCCCGCTCGGCGCCGGCGGCGCTCGCGAGGTAGACGTCCTGCCGATGGACCAGCGCGATCCAGCGTCCGTCCGGCGATCGGCGGGCCTCGGCCGGAGCGCCGGCGGGCGCCGCAGCCTCCCAGGCGCTGGCCCCAGCGGTGCGCAGGCCGATCAGGGTGTTGCCGCGCCGGCGATAGCTCCATTCGCCGTCGCTCGGATCGCCCTCCCAGAGGGGACCCGCGCGCCGCACGATCTCGGCCGGGCCGCCGTCCTTCGGATAGCGCGCCACCCGCCAGCCGTCGCCGATCGAGAGATAGCTGAGCGCCGGGTCCCACTGATTGACCAGCACGAACCGCCCGTCGGCCGTCCAGCTCGGCCCGAGATAGCGGGTCGAGAGCGAGCTCAGTCGCGTGGGCGGGCCGCCGGTGGTCGGCACCGTGTAGAGGTGCCAGACGGCCGAGTCGCTCCAACTCACGAAGGCCACCGTCCGTCCGTCGGGCGAGAGCGAGGGACCGAGGGCGTGGCCGGGCGGAGGTGCCTCGAGCAGCCGGCTCGGCGAGCCTTTGGGCAGGCTCACCCGCCAGAGCTGTGCGGCCGCCTCGAACACGATGGTCCGTCCGTCCGGCGTGGTCGTGGCGCTCCGGATCGTGCGGGCGTCGAAGCCGCCGTCGTCGATCGTCACCCGACTCCGGGCCATCTCGGAGAGCACCCGTCGGACCGTGGCCCGAAACGGAATGGTCTCGACCCGCCCGTCGTCGACCCAGACCCGCCTCAGCTTGCCGCCCTGGGTCAGCACCAGGGAGCGGCCGTCGCGCGCCCAGGAATAGCCCGGCAGCGCGCGGTGCTCCCAGGAAGGGTGCAGCTCCATCGCGTCGTTGCTGATCGGGTCCATCAGCACCCGCTCGGCGCCGGTGGTGAGATCGCGGAGCCAGAGCGCGGTCCGCCCGACGTAGCTGGCGCCCCGAGCGCTGGTGCGGGCGCCGGGGATCTTCCGCGCGAAGGCCAGCCAACGACCGTCGGGCGACACCTCGGGCGCGATCTCGCCGAGCCGAAGCGGGTAGGCTGGCCGGCCACAACAGGCCAGGTAGGGCGACGACGACGGGGTGACGTCGTCGATCGCGCCGGTCGCGAGGTCGACCCGGCGAAGGTGCCGGTCGGCGCCCGCGAAGAGCGAGCTGTGGAAGTAGACCGTGCGACCGTCGGGCGTCGGCGACGCCCACTGGAGTCGGTCCTGGCCCGCCCAGACGCCGGCGCGGGCGGGGACCGACGAGGCCGAGGCCTGGAGCTTCACCACCACCGACGGGGGAGATCCGTCCAGAGGAAACCGCCAGATCTCGTCGTCGGTCCGGTAGAAGCCCGACGTGGTCTTCATCCGCCTGGTGGCCAGAATGCTCTTGCCGTCGGGCATCCAGGCCGGCTCGACCGCCCGCGAGTTCAGGTCCAGGAACACCGGTCGCGGGCCGGACCCGTCGGCGTTCATGACCCAGAGGTTGTCCTGCCCGCCCCGGTCGGAGATGAAGGCGATCAACCGGCCGTCGGGCGAGATCCGGGGGTGATAGTTGAGGGCGATGCCGCTCTGCTGAGTCAGGCTCACGGCCTCGCCGCCGGCGGCGGGCAGCCGGTAGACCTGGCCGAGCAGGTCGAACACCAGCCAGGTGCCGTCGGGGGCCTGATCGACGGACATCCAGGTGCCCTCGTCGGTCGTGAACTCGATCGTCCGGGTGTTGCCGCGGGGGATCGTCGGATCCCAGGCGGCGTCCTGGGCGGCGAGGGGGCTCGTGGCAATCGCGAGCAGCGAGACGACCGCGCAGTGACGGATCATGGCGCTTGTCCCAGTTCGGTTCGAGGCGTCGATTGGGGGGCTCCCGTCAGTATACCGCGCGGCGTGGCGTCGGGCCAAAATGCGAAGCGGGCGGGGAGCAACACTCCCCGCCCGCCTCAGCCACTCACCGCCCTGCGATCAGGCGTTCCGATCGAGGCAGGCGATCCCGCTCGCGTAGAGCGGATTCTGATTCTCCACGGTCGGCACGGCGAAGTTCACGTCCGGCCCGTAGGTGCCGCCCTTGAAGAAGCTGCCGGACGGGAAGATGGTCTCCGCGTTCCGGCCGTACTGCCGCACCATCCGGCGGAGGTCCATCAGCCGGGTGCCGGTCGCAATGAGCAGAAGGCCCGCTCGTTGAAGTGCAGCGTGACCCGACCGGCGGCGTCGCCCGGGTCGGTGAGCGGGGCGAGCCCGTTCACCGTGGTCCGGAGCGCGTTCAGCTTGTCGAGCCAGCCCTGGGTGTTGCGGCCTCGAGGTCGGCCTCGGCCTCGATCAGGCGCGCCTCACGGCCGAGCCGCGCGAGTACGAGGTGGTGGTGTTCGTGGTATAGATCTGCAGGTCGTACTGAGGCGTGGTGGTGTCGAAGCCCACGTCGTTGCCGTCCTTGCTCCACGGGATCCGCGGGTCGGCCTGGGTCGGGTCGGTGCCGGCCCCGGCGCCCCGGAAGGGCAGGCCGTTGCCACCGTCGCGATGGGCCAGCGACCAGCGCTCGTTCTGCACGTTGAACACGAAGACGCCGTTCCGGAGCGTGGTCGGGGTATCCGCGTGGAAGAAGTCCGCCGTCGCGGTGGTCGGGATGTTCGCCACCAGCGTCGCCGCGGCCGGCAGGTTGCTCCGCCCCTTCATCACCAGCCCGCGGGCCTTCATCAGCCGCGCCAGATTGGCGTTCCGGTTGCTGGTACCGGCCGGGCCGGTGAGGGCCCGATCGAAGTACACGGTGGCGGAGTCGATCATCTGGACGTTGGTCAGCTGCTCGCCGGGGACCAGGGTGGCGCCGTCGTAGTTGCTGAACGGAATCCCGTTGCAGTAGTTCTGGGCGCTGGTCAGGAAGATGATCCCGATCGCGTTGTTGAGCTCGGAGATGCGATCGTCCGTGGCCGCATTGAAATCGGGCAGGGCCGTGATCGCGTTGATCGCGCGATGGGCCTCCACCCGTCCGTCATGCAGGTTGCGGAAGGCCCCGGCCAGGGTGCCGTTGTTGAGGTCCGAGGCCCGCATGTCGTAGTCGACGCGGGTGCTGAAGGTGCCCGAATGGCGGAACTCGTCGGCCAGCATGCCGGAGATCAGGATCTGGCCCTCGGTGCCGCCGCTGCCGTCGCCGTTCAAGGCCCAGATGAAGGTCTGAACGGCGGCGAGGTAGAGCGCGTTGGCGCCCGCCGCGTTGGCGATCGCCTCGGGGGGCAGGGAGTCGCGCTCCTCCACTTCGGTGAGGGAGTCGCAGCCGGCGGCCGTGACCGCCAGACCGGCGAGCAGGAGGGCGCTCCACCGCGTGGTGCGCTGTCGGGTGTGCATGGAAGTCTCCACAGTCGTCATGGCCGCCTCCTAGTAGCTCAGGTTGAGGCGGAGGATCATGGTCCGGATCGGCGGCAGGCTCAGGAAGTCGCGCTGCGCGAAGTTGGCCTCGCCCTGCCCGTTGACCTCGGGGTCGGGCCCGGAGTAGCTGGTGAAGAGGGCCAGGTTGCGGCCGGCGAAGCTGAGCGACGCCCGCGCGGCGCCGAGCGCGTTGGCCAGGCTCTGTGGGGCGTTGAAGGTGACCGAGAGCTCACGCCACTTGGCGTAGTCGGCCTTCTCGATGAACCCGTAGTTGGTGTTGCGCGCGCCCTGGAAGCGCAGCGCCTCGATCCGCGCCTGGTCGGCAAGCGGAGCGTTCTTGTCGTAGAGCGCCGCGCAGTTCTGTGAGCTGCGGCAGCGGAAGTCCTCCTGCAGG
>JAWKQJ010000093.1:0-5617 GCA_041390205.1 Gemmatimonadales bacterium | reverse complement strand
GGCCCCGCCGATCGCCTCGGCCGCGTTGATGCTCAGGTTGGTCACCACCTGACCGAGCTGGACCGGGTCGCCGTAGATCGAGGGCAGATGCGGATCGGTGTCCTCTTCGATCTGGATCCGCGGCGGGAAGGAGTGCTTCTGCAGGCTCAGGGACTGGCGGACGACGTCGTTCAGGTCGACCGTCGCCGTCTGGTACTTGCCTCCCCGCGCGTAGGCGAGGAGCTGCTGCGCGAGCTGCCCTCCCCGGGTGGCGGAGTCGGCGATCTGACTCAGGCGCGCGGCGGCGTCCGGATAGGTCGGGTCGGTGAGCAGGAGCTCGGCGTTGCCGAGGATCCCGGTCATCAGATTGTTGAAGTCGTGCGCGACGCCGGCGGCCAGGGTCGCGGTGGCCTCCATGCGGGAGGCCGCGCGGAGCACCTCCTCGCTCTTGACCCGCTGACTGATGTCCCGGGTGATGCAGATCAGCTCCAAGTCGCCCGGGCGGCCGGGATCGGCGAGGTGGGCCGTGATCTCCGCGACCACGCTCGACCCGTCCGCCCGGACCACGCGAAACTCGACCGGGTGGTCCCGCTCGCCCACGGCCGCGGCCCCGAGCACGCCCTGGACCCGCGCCCGATCTTCGGCGTGGACGTGGTCCGACAGGAGCGAGCCGACCAGGGTGTCCGGCTCGCGCCGGAAGAGGTCGGCCGCGGCGGGTGACGCGTATCGGAAGCGACCCTCCCGGTCGTGTTGCGAGATCACGTCCTGGGAGCCTTCGGCCAGCCGGCGGAAGCGTCGCTCGCTCGCCTCGAGCTCCTCCTCGGCGAGGTGATGGACGGTGACGTCGTGCGCGGTGAGCAACGCCGTGGCCGTCGGAAGCCCTGGGCGTCCTTCGATCGCGATCGTCGCGTCGTACCAGGTCTCGTGGGGCTCGTCGCCGACCGAGAGCTCGACCCGACTGGTGTCGCCGGTCCGGATCACCTCGGCGATCACGGTCTCGAGCCGCCGGCCCATTGCGGTCGAGAGCGCGAAGTCGGCGGGCCGCATCCCGATCAAATCGCGCCGCGGCCGGCCGGCGAACGCGGTCGACCGGGGGTTGGCGTAGATCACCCGACGGAGGGCGTCGAAGCGGAGCACTGCGAAGGGCAGCTGATCGAACGGGTGCCGCTCCTCGGCGAGGGGGGCCGGGTCGGGCGGGGCGAAGACGGTGGCCACGAGCGCCCGGTCGTCGGGGATCGGCTGTACGGTGAGACGGAGCCGCATCGGGGTGCCGTCGGCATGGCGGGCCTCGACGGTGGTCGGGTCGGTCGAGCCGGCCGCGAGGTCGGGCACCAGCTCGCTGAGCCGACGCCCCATCAAGGCCGCCTGGCTGGTTCCGAAGAGCTGCGCGGCCAGCGGCGACACTTCGACGATGCGCTGAGTCCGATCCGTGAGGATGGTCGGCTCAGCGTCGCCGAGCGGCAGTTGGGCGCCCGCGTCTCGAGGGAACGCGGCGTCTGGAGGCGGACTGTGGGTCATCGACCGCCCAAATCTCAGTCTTGCTGGCTCGTTTCGGGAGGGGCCAAATGGCCCTAGTCGCGCCTAACACTTCGCCGGATTTGGAGTTACGAGCCAGACCGGTCGCGGTCAGAGCCGGACTCGCAGCGTCAGCGTCGGAATCGGCGGCAGATCGAAGAGGCGCCGGTAGGGCGTCGGCCGACCGAGCTGGTCCGTCGCCATGGTCCCCTCGCCGACCGGAGCGATCGGCGCCACCGCGCCGCCGAGGAGGTTGATCACCGAGGCGCCGAGGGTGAAGCGCTGGCCGTCTTTGCCGCCGAAGCCGTAGCTCAGGGCCCCGTCGACCCGGAGGGTGCCGGCGGTCGCGACGGAGCCCTCACGACCAAAGACGGCGGTCGGGAAGGCGACCCCGCCCACGGCGGGAGGTCCGCCGCCGGGCAAGGGACGCTCGGAATGGCCGAGGATGGGCGTCAGCGGCATCCCGGACGCGGCGTCGACGGTGCCGAAGATCCGGACTCTTCCGAGGCGGGCCTGGCCGAAGATCCGGAGCTGGTGTCGCCGGTCCTGGGCCCACGGAATCCAGCCCTCGCCCCAGTCCCGCTCCGAGCGCGAGTAGACGTAGGTGACCGAAGCGGCCGCGCGGCGGCGCTCGGCACCGCGCAGACCGACCTGGGCTTCGAACCCGCGGGTCCGGGACCGTCCGAACCGGAAGTAGGCGGTCGGGTGCTGGTCGGTCTCGGGGCGGACCTCGCCGATGCCATCGCCGTTTGAGGCGAAGGCCGACAGGCGGGCGACGACCGGCCGCAGGTCGAGGTTGAGATCGAGCGTGGCGTGTCGCGCCCGGGCGGTGGGAATGGAGTCGTCCGGGTTGAGCCAGACGTCGAGGTAGTCGAGATCGGGCTCGCTCCGCGCGTCGCCAAGGAGGTGGTAGAGTCGGCTGGCCCTGCCGAGTCCGGCGCTCAGCTCGATCAGACGGTGGGGGGCGAAGCGGACGTGAACGCGAGGGTCGAGGACGGTGGCGCGTCCGGCGGCCTCCGCCCGAACGCCTGCCTCGATGGTGAGCGAGCCGATGCGCTCCGAGAGCTCGAGGTAGCCGCCGGCTTCGACTCTGCCGAACTCGCTTCCGGTCGGCGGAACGCCGGTCGAGCCCGCCTCCGAGGGCGTGATTTGGTTGGCGACGTCGCGCCAGCCGGCCGCAATGCCGGCCGCGACCCGCCGCTTCGTGCCGGTGACCGTGAGGTCGAGGCCGACGTTCGAGCGGCCGAAGCGGTTTTGAAAGTCGGCCAACCCGCGATACGCGCTTGGCACCCGGATCCCCGTCTGGTCGAGCCGGACGACGGACGCGCTCGCCTCGACCGACGCCTGGCCCCGTTCGAGCACCGGCCCCGCACGCCGAGCAGCAGGCTATCCAGCGGAGATCGGAGGTCGCGTCGCCCGCGTCGTCGCGGGTGCCGAACAGCGTGACCCGACCGGTGGGCTGGCGGGGCCGAAGACCGCCGAGCCGTAGAGGTCTTCGAAGTGGTACGGGAAGCTCACCCCGGGCACCAGGTCGAGCGCCTTCAGGTGCAGCACCCGGGCGGCCGCGAAGAAGCGACGGTCGGCGTTGCCGCCTCCGGCCCAGGCGCCCAGCGACCCGAGGCTGGTGCCGAGGCCGGCGTCGAGCCCGTCGGCCGCGCCGCTCCGTCCCGCGACGTCGATCACCCCCGCGACCGAGCCGCCGACGCTCGAGGTGAAGGGCGCCGCCGTGACCGACACGTGCTCCGCGCCATCGGCCGGGAAGGAGGAGAAGACCCGGCCGAGGTGATAGAGGTTGGAGATCTCGAATCCGTCGATCCGGGTGGTCACCTCCTGCGCGTCGTAGCCGCGGATCATCGGTCGGGCCGAGAGCGGGCTGGTGAAGCTCACCGCCGGCACCATCGCGAGCGAGCGGTAGAGGTCGGGCTCCACCGCGGGAGGCACGCTCCGAACGGCCTCGGCCGGCATCCGCCAGCGGCCGTGCTCGGAGAGGTCGAGAGGCCGAGCGGCGGGTGCGGCCACGATCAGCTCGGCGATGGCCATCGGCGCCCGTGCCATCGCCAGCGTGAGCGGCGAGCGTGCCTCGGTCAGGGCGAGCACCAATGGGCGCCACCCGATCGCGGTGACTCGGAGCGAGTCCGGCAATGGGCCGAGCGAGAGCGCGAACCGGCCGAGGCGGTCGGTGGTGGCGGCGGCACGCTCGGCGGCGAGCTGCACCAGGGCGCCGGGAATCGGGGCTCGGGTGGCGTCGTCGACCACGACTCCGCGAAGCACGGTCTGGGCTTCGACTGACGCCATGGCGGTAGAGGCGACCAGGAGCCAGAGAGCTCCGACCCTCACCATCGAACGACCCGCTCCAGGGCGATCGCCCCACCCAGGTATCCGAATCCGCCTTCCACGTTGCTCCGCCCCGCCGGGAAGGAGAACAGGTAGCGATCGGCGTCCAGGTTGACCGCGAAGAGGGTATACCCGAGGCTCGAGGCGCCGGGTTGCGGATCGAAGTAGACCAGACCGCTCGTGTCGCGCGAGGCGGCCTGCGCGGAGGAGAGGATGTCGAGTCGGGCCCCCCGGGCGAAGTACGCGGTGGCTCCTTCGGACGTCCAGCGGAAAGGGAGCGACGCCGGCGGTCGTGTCGGCAGGAGGACGGTGTCTGCCGGCCACCCGACGAGGAAGCGCGTCGGCATCGTGGTTTCCGCGAGGATCCGGCGGTCCGCGACGGTGCCGGCGAGCCGGTAGCGCTTGCCCCTCTCGATCCGGAGGGCGGCACGAAAGAGGCCGGCGGTGCCAGGATCGGGAACCAGCGAGGCGCGGCCGTCCGGGCCCTCGAGGGTCAGGTCGACCGAGTCGGTCCCGACGGGGGTGTCGCCGCCGGGATCGTCGCCCCAGGTGGGCCAGACGATCCGGAAGGTGGACTGATTCGAGTCGGCGAGCAGCAGGGCTTCGATGACCGGGGGTGGGCGGTCGTCGGGTACGTCAACGGTGTCGCGACAACCGGCCGCGTTCCAGCAGAAGAGCGGCAGCGCGAAGGCCAAGCGCGTCCGTTGCATCGGCGCCGTCTCGGTCGAATGGGAGGCGCAAGCTGCCTCCCGGACCTCAACGGAGCGTCAACTCATCACCATTCCACGGTAGCGCCGAAGCTGATCACCCGTCCGCGAGCGGGGAGCCATTGCGTTGCGGTCCGCTGGCCGCCGAGCCCGGAGGTCGGCAGCACGACGACCTCGTAGTCCCGGAGTCGCACGTCGAAGAGGTTCTCACCGCTCAGATAGAGTCGAGCGCGACCGGCGCGGGCGGAGACCGTGCCGTCGGTGAGGAAGTACCCCGGGGTCTTGGTGCGGAAGGGGTCGTCCCAGACGTACTGGAGGCCGGCGTATCGGGTCCTCAGCTCGGCGAAGCTGCCGGGCACGAGGTCGTCGAGCGAGATCGCTGCGCCGAGGGCGTGACGAGGCAGCCAGCCGACGACCCGCCGGCCGGTGTCGCCGGGGACGTCCTCGTGGCCGTATCCATACGAGTACCAGGCCCGGAGGCCGACGAGGCCCGCCTGGTATCGAGCCTCGAGATCCCCGGCGAATACCCGGGTCGGATTGACCGCGTTCACCAGTCGCAGCCGGCCGGCCGGATCGTCGGGCACCGGCACGACCTGCACGGCGCGGGTGATCCGGGTGAAGGTGGCCTGGGCCTTCATCCGAAGCCGGTCGCGAATCCAGGTGAGCTCGAGGCCGCCGTGCTGGAGCCGCTCCGCGTTCATGGCCGTGGGGACGAACGCCTGCAGACCGATCACCTCGGCCGTGCCGGAGAGCACCGAGGGCGCGGCGTATCCCGCCGAGGCCGTCATCCGAGCGGTGACCCACGGGCTCGGGCGGAGCAGGAGCGACGCGTGGGGGGTGCAGAAGCCGCCGTAGACGTTGTGGCGCTCGCAGCGGGCGCTCAGGGTGGCGCGCGCGACGTCGCTGATCGGATAGGCCAGCTGGCCGAACACGGCCGGCACGCTGTGGGCGTAGTCGAAGCCGCTCAGGTCGAGCTGGTCGAACTTGTCGCGCTGGTAGCTCACGCCGGCGACCAGCTCGCCCGGGCCGAGCCGGCCCGCCCACGACGCCTCGGCGAAGACGCTGGAGCGCCGATCCCGAAA
>JAWKQJ010000092.1:0-6017 GCA_041390205.1 Gemmatimonadales bacterium | reverse complement strand
CCCTTGTAGTCGAGCTGGGCGTAGGCCCGCAGGTTGCCCGCGATCGTGATCGCGTTGGCGAAGCCGAACTCCCGGGTCGGGGTCGAGGGACCGCGGAACATCTCGTGGCAGCTGCCGCCGCGACCATCCGGGTCCTCGGTGTCCGGCCAGCTGCAGATGTTGTCGACCGTGACCCCGCCGCTCGCCGTCGTCGCGATCGAGCCGTCGGCGTTCCGGAGCACGTCCACCGCCCAGAACCCGCCCAGCGGATAGCCCTCGCGATGCCGCTGCGAGTTGGTGAAGGCGCCGAAGGCGACCTCGGTCCGGGACCCGCCGAACGAGACCATCTTGTTGTGGTTGAGAGTGCCCGAGACGGTCAGGTCCCACGAGAGGTTCCGGCCGCGGATCGGGCTCGCCTGGACCAGCACTTCGATCCCCTGGTTGGCGATCTCACCGATGTTGACGAAGTGGGTCAACCCGAAGCCCGTCGAGGGGGCGTCCGGAATCGACATCAACGCGTCCTTCGTCTTCTGGTTGTAGTACGTCGCCTCGATCCCCACCGCCCCGTTCCAGAGCGACGCGTCGAAGCCCATCTCGAACTCCTGCCCGGTCTCCGCCTTGAGGTTCGGATTGCCGTACGCCTGCGGGGTGAGCGCGTTGGTGCTCACGTTGTCGATCGTCGTCACTTCCGGCGAGAAGGTCCGGTCCGCCGAGAACGGCGCCGGGGCGTTCCCCGCCTGGCCGTACGCGAATCGCAGCTTGAGCTCGTCGATCCCGCCGATCTTCCAATCCTCCGACAACACGTACGACAGCGAGAACTTCGGATAGACCACCAGCGAGAAGTCGTTGCCGAAGGCCGAGTTGTCGTCGATCCGCACCGCGGCGGTCGCGAACAGCTTGTCCTTCCACCCCCACTGGTTCTGCACGAAGACGCCCAGCGAGGTCTGCTCGCTGAAGCCCTCGTCGCCCTGGGTGTTCGCCGCCGCGCCGATCAGGTTCAGGTTGTTCGCCACCAACCCGTCGCCGCTCGCCGTGTAGCGCCGGAACTGCCGTGCGTTGATCTGCATGCCGGCCGAGAGCTTGGTCGTCAGGTTCTGGCCGACGCTGGTGTGCGCGGTCGCCGACCCGTCCACCGTCCAGGTGTGGGTCACCGGTACCCGCTGGGTGATCGCGCCGGTGCCGTTCGTGGCGCCCCACTTCCGGGTCGGGTCGATCCGGTAGAAGGTCTGGTCCCGGCGGTCGTACTTGTCCATCCCCAGCACCAGCCGGCTCTCCAGCCAGCGGAACGGGGTGAAGTTGGTGGTCAGGCCCAGCGTGGTCCGCTCCTCGTACGTCTGCGAGTCGAACTCGTTGGTCTGCCGCGGGCCGAAGCCGAACCAGCCCGGCTCCCACGGGTCGATCGTCGCCCGCGCCTTGCCGCGCATCGAGTTCCGGAGCAGCCCGTTGGACGCGTTGTCCGAGAGCGGCAGCTGGTAATGGGAGCGGGTGTAGCCGAAGCTCACGCCGAAGTTGACGATGTTCGACGGCGTGAAGTCGAAGTTGGCCCGACCGCCGATCCGATTCTGGAAGTTGTTGTGGAGGACCCCGTCCTCGTCCAGCCGGTTGAACGACACGAAGTAGCCGAAGGTCTGGCTGCCACCCCGCGCCGACAGCTTGAGGTCGCTGCCCGCGCCCGTGCGGAGCGCCGCCGGGTCCCGGAACAGCGGGTTGTCCTGGATCACGAAGAGCGAGTCACCGAAGCGGATGATGTCCGACTCGGGAATGCCCGTGACCGGCCCGTCCTTGGTCTGGAAGGTGATCGAGCTCGGGTCGTTGCAGCCCGGGAAGCTGGTCGCGTTCCGGATCCGCGCGGCGTTGCACTGGTAGTAGTTGATCGGCTGCTCCGCGATCCACTTCTGCGAGGTGTAGCCGACGCTCGCCGTCCACTGGACCCGGTCCGTGCCCCGGTACCCCTTCTTCGTGATGATCTGGATCACCCCGCCCGCCGCGTCCGCGCCGTAGAGCGTCGCCGCCGCCGGGCCCTTGATCACCTCGATCCGCTCGATGTCCGACGGATTGATGAAGTTCATCGGGTTCGAGTACTGCTGCGTCGAGTTCGTCACCCCCGCCGTCGACACCGGCGACGCCTCGAACCGGATCCCGTCGATGTAGTACACCGGCGTGTACCCCGCGTTCAGCGAGCCCGCACCCCGGATCTGCACCGCCGACCCCGCCCCGGAGAGGCCCGAGTTGGCCGTCATCGTGAGCCCCGGCGAGCGCGCGTTCAAGAGCTCGTTGATCGTCTGCACCGGCGCCACTTCGGTCAGCTCGCCCACGTCGAGGCTGGTGATCGCGTTCCCGATCTCCCGCTTCGACGTCACGCCCGCCGTGCCCGTCACCACGACCTCGTCCAGCTTGATCACGGTCCGGTCGAGCGCGAAGTCCGTCGCCTGGGTCGCCGCGCCGCCGCCCACCGTCACGGCCAGCGAGAGCGGGCTGTACCCGATCGCCCGCACCGTCACCGTGTACTGGCCCGCCGGCAGATCCCGGAACTGGTAGTTGCCGTCGGCATCGGTCGCCGCGCGGAGCGAGCGCTCCACCACCAGCACGGCGGCATTGCCGATCGGCCGCTCGGTGGCCCGGTCGGTGACGGTGCCCCGGATGGAGACCGTCTGGGCCGAGAGCCCCGCCGGCACCGCCGCCAGGAGCATCGGCACCAGGGCCCACGAAGCCCACCACCGTCGCCGGTGAGAGATAGACCTCATTCCTCCCCCTTTTTCCCTGAAAAGTGAGATAGCACACCATTGCCGACGCGGTGTCGGCTGATTCGATAACGACGGTCGGAGGGTGCAGGAGTCGGACCCGGAGCGGCCCGGCGTCGAAGTGTAGGCGGGGCCTAACGTCTCCCGAGCGACCCGGCGGCCCTGTGGCGAAACGACACGGGCCCCGTTCCGACCGCGTGTCCGATTGACGCGGCGGGGCACAGCGAAACGCTCGATTCTAAATAGCGCTACGAAACCCGGACTGGGGAATGCACCATGGGCGGCCAAACGCCTGCGAAGACGGCCCTCCCCTTGCATTTAGACGAGGCGGGAGAATCAGGGCACCGCAGCGCGCCTCCGGCCGTCGGAAGCCGATCGCATGCGACAACGTGTTGAAGGAATTGAAGTTCTCGGCGGCGGCATCGCGGCCTGACCGGCAGGTCGATCGACCCGCGTTGCGATAGCGTAAAGCTAATTCACAACTAGCGATCGAATGCACGACGGTATCCGGCTGAACGGGATCGGACCTGCCCCGGAATCCGGAATTCGCCCTCAGCTCCCGCCACCCCGCCGGGTCCACCACGATCACACCACACTGCGTCGCGGCGCCGGTGCCCCCGAACCGGGCCGGCACCTGGGCGGAGCTGCGATAGACCTCGATGGCCTCGATGTCGCTCGGAATCGCGAGGTCGTCCAACGCGATCTCGTCGAGCTCGACGCCGTCGGCCGCGAGCTCGGTGGCCAACAGGTTCGCGGGCGACTCCCGCTGGAGCCGGCGCGGCCCCGCGTCTCCCCGAAGCATCATGAGCCCGTCGATGCCGACCCTCGGCCGACAGAGCCCGCCATCCGAGAGCCTGGAGCCCCTGAGCTGTACGCCAGAGCGGCCGGGCCCGCCCACCCCGGCACCAACCGCACGCCGGGCACCATGCCCAGCAGCTCGGTGAACTGGCGCGCCTGGCGCCGGTCGATCTCGTCCCGGGTGATGAAGCGGCCGAAATCGGATCGCTGCCGGTCGTAGAAGCCGACCTGGGCGAGCGCCGGATTGTGGAGCGGAGCCGCCTCCTCCGTCACCTCCACCGGATCGAGCTCGACGGCCACCGCCACCAGCCGGAGCTCGAGCCCGAGCTCGGCGCGATCCCGAGCCGAAACGGTCCGGCCAGGAGCGGCCGGTAGCCGACCCGGCGGATCTCGACCTGGTACCAGCCCTCGTCCCGCGCGACGAGGCGGTAGAGGCCCTGGTCGTCCGACCTGGTCGCACCCACCACCCGGCCGTCGTTGGCGATCAGGCGGACGTTGGCGTCCGGCACGACCAGCCCGGTTGTGGAGTCGACCACCCTGCCTCGAATGCCCTGGCCCGAGGTCGATCGGCGTGATCGCGATCGCCAGCAGGCCGGCGGCCAGGCGAAGCCCCCAAAACAGCGGGGGTGGACGGCCACCTTCGGCCCCCACCCCCTTTGCCTCCCTCACGACGAGCGATGCCCGGAGGCGTGAAGGATCGGCCGGCTTGGTGAGCCCGGGGTTCCCCTCGTACTCCTCGAGCGGCAGCGGGTAGCAGGTCCAGTTGCTGTACGTGCCCCACTCCAGATTCACGTGGTTGCCCGTCGGGACAGTCCCCCACCCCGTCGCGCTTCCGCGCCGCAGGTCGCCCAGCCGCAGCCCGCCCTGGTAGAAGTCCCGCGCCCGCTGCGCCCGGGCTCCGCGAACAGCGCGTCGCCCGTCAGGCTCACCGGGTCCTGATTCCCCACCGCCCGCCGGGCGTTCACGAAGGCCAGCACCGCCGCCTCGTTCTGCCCTGCCGGATGTAGGCCTCCATCAGATGATGCTGGGCCTCCAGATAGTCGCCCAGCAAGACGTCGGTGTCCTCGCTAGAGCAGCAGCGGCCCGGTGTCGCCGCTCGACGACGCGACGGCCCCGGTGCCAGCTCGGGCAGCTGGCCGACGCCGGCGCCTGGGTCTGGCCGCTGTAATCCGCGAACCGGAGCCCCTGGTACGGCTTGTAGAGCGGCGTCAGCGCGTGCCCGCTTCGACCAGCTCTTGGGCGTGCTGGATCGGGGATCGGTCTGGGTGGCGATCAGGTTGAGATCGCCGAAGTTGCCCTGGGAGGAACCAGGGCGACACCCTGACCGTGTGATTGGCGCCGTGGACCCGGCCGTAAGCCGTTGTTCTCGGCGTCCTGGGCGCCCGAGAACTCGATCCAATAGGAGAACCCGCTCGGCACCGCGCTCGCCTCGCTGACGACCTTGGCGAGTCCTTGAGACTGAGCGCCGCCCGGGCCTTGCCGACGTGGGCCGCGTTGACGATCGCGGTCTGCCCCGTCGTGGTCCCGATCGAGATCGCCTTGTCGAACCAGGTCACGGCCGCGCGAACACCTGCGCCGGCGTCTCGACCGTGGTGCCCGGGTTCTCGGCCGTCCCGAACACCGCGCCGCACATCCCCTCGCCGATCAGCGTGTAGCCGTAGCCGGTGAAGAGCGCCGTCTTGGCGAGTCGGCCGTCGGTGGCGCTGATCAGGCTCTCGATCCGTGCCGACACGTCCTCACCCAGCCGGATCGTCGAGCTGAGGCCGGTCCAGAGCGACTGGACCGGACCTTCAGTGTAGTTCACGATCCGCTGGTTCACCCGGGCGTAGTCTTCCCAGTTGAGCCCGGTCACCACCTCGTCGGTGATGAAGTTCGCGCTCCAGAGCCAGGCCCCGTTGTTCCGGGTGTAGTTGTCCTGGAACTCGCTCAGCACGCCGGCCACCTGCGCGGTGATCAGCGCCGTGTCCTCGAGCGAGGCCACCGGAATCTGCTCCGGATTGCTCACCTTCAAGATGTCATCGCAGGCCACCAGCAGGCCGGTGAGACCACCGACGGCCAGGAGCGTGGTGCCGCGTCGAAGCCAATTCGCTCGCATGAGACTCTCTTCCTCCTCAGAACGCGACGTTGAAGGTGACCGAGAGGCGCCGGGGCGCCGGCACCGCCGCATAGTCGGTGCGGTCGAAGGTGCCCGGGTTGGAGACGAAGGAGACCTCCGGATCACCGGTCCCGCCGTACTTGGTCGTCGTCCACAGATTCCGCGCCGACACCGTCACGTTCCAGCGATACTGGCTGAAGAAGCTGCCGAGGCTCGACGGAATGTTGTAGCTGAGCGAGATCTCCCGGAGCTTCAGGAAATCCGCCTGCATGATGTGGGTATCGGTCTGCAGACTGGTCCACCGCGCCACCTCGGCCGGATCGGCGTCCGGGTTCGCGACTTCCCAGGTGTTGGTGTTGATCCGATTCCGGATCGAGCAGATCGCGCAGACGATCCAGTGGCCG
>JAWKQJ010000091.1:0-6140 GCA_041390205.1 Gemmatimonadales bacterium | reverse complement strand
GGCGAAGAAAGACCCCCGCGCCCGGGTCAGCGAAGCCGTCGAGCCGATCGTGTACTACCTGGACCGCGGCGCGCCCGAGCCGATCCGGAGCGCGCTGCTCGACGGCGCCCGCTGGTGGAATCAGGCGTTCGAGGCGGCCGGATACCGCAACGCCTTCCGGGTGGAGCTGATGCCCGAGGGCGCCGACCCGCTGGACGTGCGCTACAACGTGATCCAGTGGGTGCATCGCTTCACCCGGGGATGGAGCTACGGGAGCACCGTCACCGACCCGCGCACCGGCGAGATCATCAAGGGCCACGTCAGTCTGGGCTCGCTCCGGGTGCGCCAGGACTTCCTGATCGCGCAGGGCCTGCTGGCGCCCTTCGTCGAGGGGAACGAGTCGACCGCGCCGCTCGAGGCGATGGCCCTGGCCAGGATCCGACAGCTCTCCGCGCACGAGGTCGGCCATACCCTGGGCATCCAGCACAACTACATCTCGAGCGCCGAGGAGCGGGCCTCGGTGATGGACTACCCGCATCCGCTGGTGCGGCTGATGTCCGACGGGACCCTCGACCTCTCCGACGCCTACGCCGTCGGGATCGGCGAGTGGGACAAGGAGGCGGTCAAGTTCGGCTACCAGGATTTCCCGCCGGGCACCGACGAGCGCGCGGCGCTCGACGGCCTGATCCGGGCGGCCCGCGCCCGCGGGCTCACCTTCCTGACCGACCAGGACGCGCGGCCGACCGGCAGCGCCCACCCTCGCACTCATCTGTGGGACAACGGCACCGACGCCGGTCTCGAGCTCGACCGGGTGATGGCCGTCCGCCGGACCGCGCTGGCCCGCTTCGGCGATCGGGCGCTGCCGGCGGGCCGGCCGCTCGCGACCTTGGAGGAAGTGCTGGTCCCGCTCTATCTCCACCACCGCTATCAGGTCGAAGCGGCGGTGAAGGCGGTGGGCGGTCAGTTCTACGACTACGCCTTTCGCGGCGACGGCGTCACGCCGCTCGAGTGGGCCTCCGCCGACCTGCAGGAGCGGGCCCTCGGCGCGCTACTCAGGACCTTGAACCCGAAGGAGCTCGCGCTGCCGCCCGGCGCCCTGCAGCGGATCCCGCCCCGGCCCGTCACCTTCTCCCGGCATCGCGAGCTCTTTCCGCGGACGACCGGGCTCGTATTCGACGCGGTGAGCCCGGCGACGGTCGCGGCGGACCTCACGGTCGGCCTGCTGCTGGACGAGCAGCGCGCCTCACGACTGGTGATCCAGCACGATCTCGATCAGTCGCTGCCCAGTCTCGATTCAGTGATCGACCGGCTCTTCGCGGCCACCTTCGAGGCCCGGGACGGACTCGCCCTACGAGGCCGAGCTGGCTCCGGGCGGCGCAGCGGGTGGTGGTGGACCGGTTGATGCGCCTGGATTCGGCGCCGACATGGCGCAGGTTCGGGCCGTCGCGGTCGGGAAACTTTCGTCTCTGGCGGACCGTCTCGTGAGTGTGGCCGCGAGCGCCGAGGCCGATCGGGCCGCGCGGCAGCTGCTGGCGCAGGACATTCGACGATTCCCTGGAGCGACCCCCGACCCGACCCGACCTGCCCGGCGCCCTCGAGGCGCCTCCGGCAGCCTTATCGGCGATTTCGAAGAGCTGCTCGACATCCCTGAACTGACGGAGCGAGTGACGATGCGGATCTGGATGAGCGCGGTGGTGCTGGCGACGGTCGCGGGCTTCGCGCCCCCGCAATGCAGCCCAGGCAAAGGCGGCCGACCCGAAGGACGTGGGCTCGATCGACGGGATCATGGCTGCCGTCTACGACGTGATCTCGGGCCCGAAGGGGGAGAAGCGGAACTGATCGCTGGCGCTCGCTCTTCGCCGAGGGCGCGCGACTGATTCCGACCGGCAAGGACCAGCAGGGCCAGAGCTGGCTCCGGGTGATGACCCCCGAGGACTTCGTCACTCACCTCCGGCGCGTTCATGGAGGAGAACGGCTTCTTCGAGGTGGAGATCGGTCGGGTCACCGAGCGCTACGGCAACGTGGTCCAGGCGTTCAGCTCGCATGAGTCCCGGCGCACGCTCCAGGACGAGAAGCCCTACGCGCGCGGGGTCACCAGCTTCCAGCTGTTCTACGACGGGTCCTGCTGGTGGGTCGTGAGCATCTTCTGGGAGGGCGAGACCCCGGCAACCCGATTCCGGCCAAGTACATCAACAAGAAGCCAGCGGGGCGGGACCACCTGTCCGCCGGCGCGCCCGACCAGACCCGGTCGGGCGCCCGGCGTCTCCGGGCCTTGACTCGGGGGCCCACCTTCCGACCGTCCTACCCATGCGCAACTGGCCGCTCCTGCTCGCCGCCCTGGCGGCGCTCGTCCCGACCGGCGGGGTCCCCGCCGAGCCCGTCGAGCCGCTCTGCGCCCCCGGCGCCGGGGCTCCGCCCGAGCACCGACATCTACTGCATGGAGCTGGTGGCCCGTCCCGAAGTCCCGGCCTTCGCCGGGATGGTGGAGCTGGGCCGGGCGGCGAGCCCGCTCGACATCGCCGTGAGCGTGGCCGGCAACCAGCGCTACCAGGCCACGCTGGTCCTCGATCAGCTGCCCGATCCGTCCGCCCTCGGTATTTCACCACCTTCGTCGCCTGGGTGGCCCCGCCGTCGCTCGAGCTGCTCACCTACCTCGGCCCCTGGAAGGTCAACCCGCTCGGCGAGATCGGCTTCGACAAGTTCCTGGTCTTCGTCTCCGCCGAGCCCGACGCGCGGCCGCGGAGCGAGTGGACCAAGCTGGTCGCCCGCGGGATGTCGCCGAGCATCCGGATGCAGCAGCACTCGATGCTGATGGTGGCCGGGACCCAGCCGGAAGCCGAGCACGACCACGCGGCGATGGAGGAGACCTCGGGTGACCGGCTGGTCCCCCCGGCCAAGTGGTTCATGCCGCCGATGCGCCCCAATACGCCGATCATGCCGATGCCGGCGATGATGGAGATGGAGCCGCCGGCGGTGCCCTTCCTGCCCGGCGTCGGGCTCGATCCCGCCACGCTGCCCGAGGCCGTGCCGCAGAAGCTGGTGCGGGTCCGGAACGGCGACACGCTGGAGCTGACCGCGGGCCTGGTGCGGCGGACGCTGCTCGGACGCCCGGTGGTGATGTATGCCTACAACCGGCAGTACCCCGGTCCGCTGATCCAGGCCGACCAGGGCGACATCCTCTACGTCCGCTTCAAGAACGAGATCGACCTGCCCAGCGCCGTGCACTGGCACGGGATCCGGCTCGAGAACTGGAGCGACGGGGTTCCCGGCGTCACCCAGGCGCCGGTCGAGCCGGGTGGGGAGTTCCTCTACAAGGTCACCTTCAAGGACGCCGGGATCTACTGGTATCACCCCCATCTCCGGGAGGACATCCAGCAGGACCTGGGGCTCTACGGCAACATCCTGGTCAAGTCGAAGCGGCCGGACGCGTTCGGTCCGGCCAACCGGGAAGAGACCCTGATCCTCGACGACCTGGTGCTCGGCGAGCGCGGCCTGCTCCCCTATGGCAAGGAGCACGCGACCCACGCCCTGATGGGACGCTTCGGCAACGTGATGCTGGTGAACGGCTCGCCCGACTACTCGCTCGAGGTCAAGCGCGGCGAGGTGGTCCGCTTCTACGTCACCGACGTCTCCAACGTCCGCTCGTTCAACCTGGCCTTTCCCGGAGCCAGGATGAAGCTGGTCGGCGCGGACGTCGGCCGCTACGAGCGGGAAGAGTGGGTCGAGAGCGTGCCGATCGCGCCGGCGCAGCGCTACATCGTCGACGTCCGCTTCCCGACGGCCGGCACGGTGCCGCTGATGAACCAGGTCCAGGCGATCGACCACAACATCGGCACCTTCTTCGCGGACTTCGACACCCTGGGCCGGGTCGCGGTCGCCGCGGAGCGCGCCCGGCCCGACCACCGCGCCGCATTCGAGACCCTGCGCTGGAGAACCGCGACGGTCACCGAGATCGACGCCTATCGCCAGTGGTTCACCAAGCCGGCCGAGAAGGAGCTGCCGCTGACCCTGCGCCCGGGGAGATCGCTCGGGGGTCCGCCAGATGATGCTGCGCGGACACTCCATCCGGTCGAGTGAGCGGGACCATGCCGATGATGGACTGGCTGACCACCACGGCCCAGGCCGAGTGGGTGATGCGCGACCCGGCCACGGGTCACGAGAACATGGCGATCGACTGGAAGTTCAAGCTCGGCGACATCGTCAAGATCCGGTTGGCCAACGATCGGGCCACGCTCCACCCGATGCCGCACCCGATCCACATGCACGGCCAGCGGTTCCTGGTCCTGGCCCACAACGACGTCCCGGCGACCAACCTGGTCTGGAAGGACACGATCCTGGTCCCGGTCGGCGCGGGACGGTCGACCTGTTGCGGGAGATGTCGAATCCGGGCAGTGGATGATGCACTGCCACATCGCGGAGCACTTTCGAGGCCGGGATGATGGGAGTGTTCGAGGTCACGCGCTGAGGCCGTCTCGACCTGAAACAACCCGGGACAGGGGGCTCGTAGGTCGGCACGGCTCAACGCCTTCCCCTCATGATCCTACTCGCCCCCCTCGTCCTCGCCTTCGCCGTCCAAGACACCGTCCGAATCCCCGCCGACTCGTATGCCGACTCGGCGACGGCGGAGTTGGTGCGGAGCGCGCGCGGCCTGCGACCGGAACGAGCGCCTGGTCACGGCCTACACCGCCACCGCCACCCAGCGGCTCGGCGTCGGCATTCGGGCCCTCTCAGCGACCGGATGCTCTACCGCCAGGAGATGGTGGCCCGGATCACCTGGAAGCGGGACGAGCCCAGCACCATCGAGGTGGTCGGCGCCCTCGCGAGGGGATCCCGATCGCGATCCGCGGCGACCAGGTCCCCGAGGACCTCGACGACCAGCTGCGCGGTCTGGTGCTCAATCCGGCCGAGGACTACCTGAGCCTGATCGGCGGGTACGTGACAGCGACGACGACGGCTTCGTTTACCCGCTCAAGGTGGGCGCCGAGCTCGACTACAAGTTCGCGATCGGCGGGACCACCACGATCTCGTTGCCGACCGGCAAGCAGATCCGGCTGGTCGAGCTCAAGGTGATACCGCGGCGCTCCGAGTGGCGTCTGATCACCGGGACCCTCTGGTTCGACGCCGACACCTACGGCCTGGTGCGCCTGGTCTTCCGGCCGGCGCGGCCGTTCGAGTTCCGGCGCGACATCTCGGAGGAAGACCGCGAAGACGTGCCCGGCTGGGTCAACCCGACGGCCGAGGTGAAGTACGTCACGCTGGAGTACGGGCTGTACGAGAACCGCTGGTGGATGCCGCGCTACGTGGCGATCGACGCGACCGGCGGGATGGGCTCCTGGCTCAACGTGCCGCTCAGGATCGAGCGCCGCTACGAGGACTACGAGGTCGAGGGCGGCACGCCCAAGCCGGAGGGCAGCACCTTCCGGCCGGCCGGCACGGTGCGACGCCGGGAGCTGGACTCGATTCCCGATCCGGTCCGCAGGAAGGCCGTGGCCGACAGCATCGAGAAGGTCACGGACGAGTGTATCGACGAGGCCACCGACCGCGATCGGCCCGACGGGGTGAGCCGCGGCGAGCATCGGCGCCAGGTGCGCTCCGAGATCCGGCGCTGTCTGCGCCGCGATCGCGACGACTCGAATCTGATCGTCAAGATCCCCGAGGACAGCGCGGCCCTCCTCACCAACCCGGAGCTGGGCGAGCCGATCCTCGCGATGGGCGATCTGATTGACGAGACCGAGCTCCGCAGCCTGGGCGACGCCCTCGGCGCGCTCCCCAAGACGCCCTGGACAGCCCAGGTGCAGCTGCCGCGCGGGGTGAGCTCGGTGCTCCAGCACGCCCGCTACAATCGGGTGGAAGCGCTCTCCCTCGGGGCCAGCGGCCGGCTCGATCTCGGCCGCCTCCAGGTGGACGGGCTCGCGCGGATCGGGCTCGCGGACGGCGTGCCCAACGCCGAGCTGTCGGTCTCCCGGCGCACGCCGAACGCCACGATGGCGCTGACCGGCTATCGTCGTCTCGCCACGGCGAATCCCGAGACCCGGCCGTTCGGTCTGGTCAACAGCTCGACGGCGCTCTTCTCGCAGCGGGACGACGGGGAGTATTTCCGGACGCTCGGCGTGGAGTGGAGCGCGGCCAACACCAACTCGGGCTGGTGGGCGCTCCGGCTC
>JAWKQJ010000090.1:0-6197 GCA_041390205.1 Gemmatimonadales bacterium | reverse complement strand
GCGAGGATCACCGCCCTGAGCTTCGACCAACCGGCCGAAGGTCTCCCGCGCCCGGCCGGTGCGGACCTCCGCCACGGCCGCGGCCCACGCAGCGGCGGGGTCCGTCATCTTTCCGGAGACCAGCAGCATCTCCGCGGCCAGCGCATAGGTGAGCTCCATCAGATCCGAAGGGCCCGAGCCCTCGAGGCCGGCGATGGCCTCGGCCACCTCGAGCGCGTTGCCGCAGGCGACGCCGAGCGGCCGGTCCATGGCGGTCACCAGCCCGACGGTGCGACAGCCATTGGCCTCACCGAGTCCGATCATGGTCTCGCCGAGCTCGATGGTCCGGGCCGGCTCGGTCAGGAAGGCCCCGCTCCCGGTCTTCAAGTCGAGCACCAGGCCGGTCAGGTCCTCGGCGAGCTTCTTCGACATGATGCTCGCGGCGATCAGCGGGATCGATTCGACCGTCCCGGTCACGTCGCGGAGCGCGTAGAGCTTCCGATCCGCCGGGACCAGCTCCCGCGTCTGCCCGATCATCACCACGCCCAGCGACTCGAGCTGCCGGCGCGCCGCGTCGAGGGAGAGATCGGTGCGGAAGCCGGGGATGCTCTCGAGCTTGTCGAGCGTGCCGCCGGTGTGGCCGAGCCCCCGACCCGAGATCATCGGCACCGCCACGCCGAGCGAGGCGAGCAGCGGCGCCAGCAGGAGCGAGGTCTTGTCCCCCACCCCGCCGATCGAGTGCTTGTCGGCCCGCGGCAGCGACAGGTCGGCCAGGGCGAAGCGATCGCCGGAGCCGAGCATCGCCCGGGTGAGCGCGGCGAGCTCGGCCGGCTCGAGCCCCCGGAAGACGATCGCCATCGCCAGCGCGGACATCTGATAGTCCGGGACGTCGCCGGCCACGTAGCCCGTCACCAGCGCGTCCCAATCCGACGGCGCCAGCGCGCCGCCGTCGCGCTTCCGCTCGATCAGACGGGGGACGTTGAGCATCGCTCCGCCCTCGGACCCGGGGATAGATTGCGACATGCTGCGCCTTGCCGGCACCGTGCTCCTGCTCCTGCTCCGATTCGGATCCTCCGCCGACGGTCAGTCACGCTCGGAGCTCCTCGAGGGCGCGGAGCGCGCCCGGCTCACCGCCCCGGACAGCGCCCTCGCGCTCGCCGAGCGGGCGCTGGCGCTCGACACCCTCGACTACGAGGCGAATTGGCGAGCCGCCGTCCTCGCCGTCGAGCTCGGCCAGGACCCGCCCGAGCAGAAGCGGACCGCGCGCCAGGACTCGCTCTATCGTCTCGCCGAGCGCTACGCCCGCCGCGCGGTGACGATCGACTCGAACGAGGTGCACGGCCTGTTCGCGCTCTCCATGGCGCTCGGCCGCGCGGCGCTGACCCGCGGCCCGCGGCAGCGGATCGCGATGGCGGGCGAGGTCTATCGCGCGGCCAGCCGGGCGCGGGCCCTCGCGCCCGATCACGACGGCGTGCTCCACGTGCTCGGGCTCTGGCACGCGGAAGTGATGCGGACCTCGGGCTTCAACCGGTTCATGGCCCGGAATATCCTGGGGGGCAAGCTGCTCGGCCAGGCGAGCTGGGACAGCGCGGTGGCGCTGCTCTCCCAGGCCGTCGAGCGGGATCCCGATCGGATCTATCATCGACTGGACCTGGCGCGGGCGCTGGCGGACCGCAAGATGTACGAGGAGGCGCGGCATCAGCTGGACACCCTGCTGGCGTTGCCGGCCCGCTATCGGCTCGACCCGCGCTACCGGCGCGAGGCGGCCGCGCTGCTGGAGACGGTCGAGCGACGGTCGGGCGGCGGGCGCGCCTGAGCGCGCCCGCGCCGCCTAACGTTCGATCCTGCGGCGCAGCCGGCGAGCGGCGCGGCCCGCGCGCTCGCCGAGCTCCTGGGTCGCTTCCTCGGCCCGGTCGCGCGCCTTGGCCAGCCGGCGCCGGAGGCGGCGGCGGGTCACCACCCCGCGCTCGGGAGCGAGGAGCAGCGCGGCCACGCCGCCGAGCACCGCGCCCACCGCGATGCCGAGCGCGAAGCCGCGGCTGCGCTCGGTGCGAATCCGATCGGGCTCGACGACCTCGAAGGGGAGTCTGTCCTTGAATGCCATGACCGGAAGGTATCCCGGGGAGTCGCGATCCACCAAGCCGGTCGGGCGCCTGCCGCGGACCGAGGCCCGGCTTGACCGACCCTTCGACGGCGCCCCATCTTCCCTCCCGGCATGAGCGCCCAACCCGTACGCCCTATCCCGATCGACCCCGTCTCGCGCCTCCAGGCCCGAGTCGAGGAGCTCGAAGCCGAGCGGCGCCGGCACCTCGCGATCATCGAGCTGCTGCGCGATCTCTCGAGCGCGCTCAACTACCGCGACATCGTCCAGACCGTGGCGCGCCGGATGGGCCTGGCGCTGGGTCTGACCGCTGCTCGGTCTTTCTGGCCGAGCGCTCGCGCGGCGCCGCCGTGCATCTGGTGGCGAGCTACGAAGACCTGAGCATCCGAGTCACGTCGTCGACCTCGCCGCCTATCCCGAGCCCGGGCCTCGACACCGGGCAGGTGGTGGCACATCCCGGACGCCGCCGCCGACCTCGGCGCTCCTGCCGGTCCAGCCGACCCTGGCGGGCCGCCGGGCACGTCGATCACGGTCCCCCGTCTGGAGTGAGCGTGCTGATCGGCGCGATCTTCCTCCGGACCGACCATCAGCGCGCCGCTCTCGACGCGCCGGAGATCGAATGGGCCTCGGCTGGTGGCCGACGTCACCGCGAACGCCTTCTTTCGTACCGCGAGCGTTTCAGCGGCTGCGCGGCCTGCGCGGTACAGAGTGGGCTCGCCGCCGACCGGAGCGGGCGGCGCTGGTGGAGTTCCTGCGCCAGACCCTCGACGCCTTCGCCGCCCGCGAGGGGGAGCGCAGACGACCTGATCCTCCCTTGCTGCCGGCGCCGCCAGATCGAGCGGTCGTGGCGATGCGGGTGCTGGAGCGCGAAGCGACGCGATGAGCTGCGCACCGGCCGCCGCCGCGGAACGGGCCGCCACCCTCCGACAACAGATCGAGCGAGCCAACCGCCTCTACTAGCGTCGAGGACGCCTCGAGATCACCGACGAGGAGTGGGACCGGTTTCTTCACGAGCTGAAAGAGCTGGAAACCCGGTATCCCGACCGCCACGCCCGGGACAGTCCCACCCACCGGTCGGGATGGCGCCTCAATCGGCGCTCAGCACCCACCGCCGGCCGATGCTGTCGCTGGCGAACGCCTTCAGCCCCGAGGAGCTGGCGGCGTGGGAAGAGCGGAACGCGCGGCTCAACCCGACGCCCTCGCGGGCATTACGCCACCGAGATCAAGATCGACGGCGCCGCCGTCAACCTGACCTACCGAAGGGGCGGTTCGAGGTCGGGGCCACCCGCGGCAACGGGGTGATCGGCGAGGACGTCACCCCGAACCTCAAGACCGTGTCCACCCCGCTGGTGCCGCGGGCCGCGGGCACCCGGAGCTGATGGAGGTACGAGGCGAGGTTCATTCCCTGCTGCGGAACGCCTTCGCCAAGCTGAACGCGCGCCGGGAGGCCGAGGGCGAGCCGCTCTTCGCCAACCCGAGAACGCCGCCGCAGGCGCGCTCCGCCAGCTCGACCCCGCGGTCACCGCCCGCGTCGACTCCGGCTCTTCGTGTTCCAGGCCGAAGTGATCGAGGGTCGCTGGGAGCGGAAGACGCACACGGAAACTTCCTCGAAACAGCTGGCCGAGTGGGCTTCCCGATCGAGGAGCACCACCGGTCCTTCGCCTCACTCGCGGAAGTCCAGGCGCGATCCCCGAGTACGAAACGCTCCTCCCGACCCTGCCCTTCGGCGCTGACGGGTGGTGGTCAAGGTGGACCGGCTCGCCTGGGAGGACCTCGGCGCGGGCCGGCGGGCGCGAGCCTGCCGGCAGATCGCTCCTCGGCAAGTTCGGCGGCCGAGGGTGCGGGTCGCCAGTTGTTGGACATCCGGGTCAACGCCGACGTACCGGCGCCTCACCGTACGCCGTCGAGCCGGTGGAGGTGGCTGGCGTCACTCGCCCGAACGCCACGCTCGCCAACGAGGACCTGATCGCCCAGAAGGACATCCGGATCGGCGACGTCGGTCGAGGAACTGGGCGGGCGAGGTCATCCCTCGTGTGATCGGTCCAGCACCTGGAGCGGCGCGCGACGGCAGCGAGCGCCCCTTCTCGATGCCGACGAAGTCTGAAGCCTGCGGCACCAAGACGGTGCGGCCCCCCGACGAAGCGATGCGCTACTGCCCGAACGCCGCCTGTTCCGGCCGGATCTAGCGAGGGCCCACTTCGCCTCGCGCGGGCGCGATGGACATCCGCGGGCTGGGCTACGAGCGGGTCGGGCAGCTGCTCAACAGGCGGGTTCGATCGCGGACCTGAGCGACCTCTACCGCCTGACCGTCGACCAGCTGGTGGCGCTGGACGTTCGCCGACCAGTCGGCGACTCAGTCGGTCGAGGCGATCGCGGCGTCGCGGGAGCGGCCGCTCGCTGCTGCTCTTCGGGCTCGGGATCCGGCACGTGGGCAAGACGGTGGCCCAGCCGCTCGCGCGGCGGTCTGGGACGCTCGACGCGCTGGCCGCCGCCACTGCCGAGGAGGTCGCGGGCGGTCAACGGCGTCGGACCGACCATCGCCGACGCGGTAGTGGAGTTCTTCGCCAACCGCTCGAACGCCGCGTTGATCGAGCGGCTCCGCGAGGCCGGCCTCGACTTCACCGAGCCGCGGGCAGGCCGCCACCGGCCCGATGGCTGGACAGACGGTGGTGCTGACCGGCACCTCCAGAGCCTCTCCCGGCGGCGAGGCCACCGCCCTGATCGAGGCCGCGGGGCCGGGTGAGCGTAGCGTGAGCAAGAAGACCTCGCTGGTCGTCGCCGGCGCCGAGGCGGGAGGCAAGCTCGAGAAGGCGCAGGCCCTCGGTCTTCACCGTGATCGACGAGGCGGAGCTATTGCGCCTCGTCGGGAAAGGTCCCTAGCTTCCCCGCATGTCTACCGTGCTCTCGGTTCCCCGCCTGACGGTCGGCCGCGCCACCATCAACCAGCTGCGCCAGGTGCTCGAGCGGGAGGTTCCCGCCGAGGCGGCTCAGCTGGTTCGGGAGGTCGGGTTCTCGGCCGGCGCCGCGGCCTACGACGGCTTTGCCGACTGGTGCTCGACCCGCTACGGCGTCGAATCGCCACAGGGCCTCGACTCCCGCTACCTGAGCGAAGCCCTCGGCGGCTTCTTCCGTGACGACGGCTGGGGCACGGCCAGCACCGAGATCGTGGCCCCCGGCATCCTCGCCTTCGACACTCCCGACTGGTTCGAGGCAGAGCCGCGCGACGCCGACTATCCCTGCTGCCACTTCAGCGCCGGGATGCTCTCCGACTTCTTCACCCGGCTGTCGGGACAGGCCGCCGCGGTGCTCGAGGTGGAGTGCCGGGCCACCGGACAGGCCCGCTGTCGCTACCTGGTCGGCAGCCCCGAGATGCTCACCTGGGTGTACGAGGGGATGGCCGACGGCGCCTCGCACGGGGAGATGATCAGCCGCGCGCGCGGCTGAGCGGCGCCGGGGTCGAAGCAAGACGGGGTGGGCTTTCGCCCACCCCGTCGTCGTTTTCGGGGAGCTCCGCGGCTACCGGCCGCCGCCCGCGCCGCGCGCCTTCCAGGCCGCCAGCACCTTCGCGTCCCGCTCCAGCTGCAGGTTGAGCTTGGCCTGCCGGTCGGCGGGCTGCTCCTTGAACCAGTCGAGGGTCTCCGCCGCCGTCACGGCGAGGGGCCGGAACTTGAGCCCAGCCGCGACCGCCTTGTGGGAGCGCACCTTCGAGATCCCACGGAAGGGGCTGTCCTGCGGAATCCAGATCGGGTACCGCACCTGGTTGTCGGTCAGGAACTTGGTGTCGATCCACTCGAAGTGGACCGGGGTGCTGGTCACGGCCCGGATCCCGTAGAGGAACTGGTCCATCGGGGTCTCCTGGAGCGCCGGGCCGGCCGTGTTGAAGGTGCCCGGGATGTCGTTCTCGAGGCAGTGGACCGTGAACTCGGCCAGATCGCGCGCGTCGATGAACTGGCACGGGTCGGCCGGGTTGCCGGGGGCGATCACGTCGCCGCCCTTGTCGATCCGCACCGGCCAGAAGGTGAAGCGGTCGGTCGGGTCGCCCGGGCCCGCCACGACGTGCAGCCGGAGCACGGTCGACCGGGGGCCGTAGCGCTCCCGCACCGCCTCCTCGCAGAGG
>JAWKQJ010000089.1:0-6214 GCA_041390205.1 Gemmatimonadales bacterium | reverse complement strand
GATCGTGGTCTCCACGGAGCGCCCGCGCGACGATGCCTCGCGCTTGCCCTTCCCGAAGATCGACGAGAAGATGTCGCCGAGCCCCATCGAGCCGAAGTCGCCGAAGTCGAAGACCTCGGAAAAGCCCTGACCGGGCTCGGGTCGCGCTCCGCCGGGTCGCGCCCCACGCCCGCTGAAGTCGAAGGCGCCGAGCTTCCGCATGGTGTCGTACTTCTTGCGCTGCTCGGCGTCGGAGAGGACGCTGTGCGCCTCGGATACCTCTTTGAAGGTCTCCGCCGCCTTGGGGTCGTTGGGATTGGCGTCCGGATGGTACTTCTTCGCGAGCCGGCGGTACGCCTTCTTGATGTCCGCGGCGCTGGCCGACTCCGGCACCCCCAGGACCTGGTAGAAGTCCTTCGAGGCCATGGTCAGACTTGCCCGTCCGTCGAGTAGACCTGGACCCGGGCCGGGCGGACCAGCGCGCCCTTGAACCGGTAGCCTACCTGGAAGGTCATCGCGACCTGGTCGTCGAGCTCGGGCT
Organism: Gemmatimonadales bacterium; assembly: GCA_041390205.1. GTDB lineage: Bacteria > Gemmatimonadota > Gemmatimonadetes > Gemmatimonadales > GWC2-71-9 > SHZU01. Next base: position 5,694 of record JAWKQJ010000089.1, on the reverse strand, counting down.
CGGGAGCCTCGACCACCGACACGGCCTCCGACTCGGCGGGATCGAACCGCGCGCCCACCGGATCCACCCGCTCCAGACCCGCGGCCTCGAGCTCCTTGCGGAGCTTCTTGTCGACCAGCTCGACCGCCTGGCGCACCGTCTCGCCTGGCGTGGCGGCATCGGCCGCGGCCATCCGATCGAGGTCGTCGAGCACCTCGAGCAGCCGGATCACCAACCCCGCCTGAGCCCGGTCCGAAAGCTCCAGACGCTCGCGGGCGACCCGCTTGCGGAAGTTGTCGAAGTCGGCGGCCAGCCTGAGATGCTGGTCGCGGGCGGCGTCCAGCTGCTCCCTCAGCCGGTGGACGGCGCTCACGCTCGGCTCGGAGGGTACCCCGGACGCCCCCGAGGCACCTGCCCCCCCGTCAGCCTCGCTGGCCGATTCGACCCCGGCCTCGGAAGCGACCTCGGGCTGCTCCAGCGGCGAATCCTCTTCGAACGGGCGTTCTTCAGTCACTGACACGCTCCAATTGAGTCATTCTGGCAGCAAAGCATCACACCGCCTGCCTCCAGGCAGCCGGCGCGGTCCCGAACAAATCAAATCCAGATCACCAGGCTCGCAACCGCTGTACCGGGGATCGCTGTCAATCTGGCGGCTGGGACGAACGGGCCGCCGCTGGGTGGCGCCTTCCGCGCTGGCACAATTGGCCCCGTCGCCCTTGGCAGCCACTCGTTACCAGGGCCGGGTCCCGAGACGCGGCCCGGCCCCAGCCGCCGCCAGACACCGTGCAGGCGAGCCCCAGGCCGCCCGAGCTGGACCGCCTCCTCGGCGCGAGCCCGGAAACACGACCCGCTGAGCGTCCACCGCCCCGCTACGTGAAAGCCGAAGACCAGACCGTCCCGACGGGCTTCGCTCGAGCCGCCGCTCGGACCCGCGATCCCGGTGATCGAGACGGCGGCGCCGGCGCCGATTTCGCGACCAGACCGGTCACCATCATAACGAGACGGCTTCGCTGACCGCGCCGTGCTCCGCGATGGTGGCCTCGAACACGGCCAGCTCGGCCTGCTTGATCGCGTTCGCGTAGGCGATCACGCCGCCCGAACGTCGAGCTGCCCGGCACCGCCGTCCTCTCCCCGACCGCGCGCCGCCGGCGCAGGACTCCGCCACGACGACATCAGGCCCCGCTGGCGCGGCTGATCGACCCAGCACCCGCGCCAGGTCGACATCGTCAGTGCCGTAGCCGTGATCGGCCACCTCCGCCCGAATCAGCCCGATCGCGCCCTCGAGCCGGTGGCCGCCTCGGCCTCAGCGGGCAGGTCCCAGGCGGTGATCACGAGGTCGACGCCCTCGAGCCAGGAAGGTAGGCGACCGTGAGCAGATCTCGAACTCGAGCGGCCCGATCCGCTCGCCGAGCGACGACTCCGATATGCCGGTCGTGCGGACCGTCCGCCGAGACGGTCACCCCAGCCGCCAGGCCACCGGCGCGACGCTCGCAACCGGGGCACCACTTCCTCGACCATCAGCCCCGCATCTCCTTCGGCACGCCCGGAGCATCACCACCTCGCCCCGGGCGCCGGAGAGCCAGATTCCCGGCGCGGTCCCCCGTCGATTCGGCAGGACGGTCGCCCCCCGCGGCACTTCCGCCTGACAGCGATTCGATTCCGCCGGGACCCGACCGAAGCTGGCGAAGCGCGCCAGCAGCTGGTCCCAGAGCGGCTGCTGGAACTCGAGCGGCGCCTCGAAGAGATCGGCGACCGTCCGCTTGGTGATGTCGTCCCGGGTGGGGCCGAGGCCGCCGGTCACGATCACCAGGCCGGCGCGCTCGAGCGCCCCGGCGACGGCGTCGCGAATCGCCTCCGCCTGATCGCCGACGGCGGTGCGCCGGGTCACCCGCACCCCGATCTCGGCCAGGCGCTGGCCGGCGAAAGCGCCGTTGGTGTCGGTCGTGAAGCCGAGCAGGAGCTCGGTGCCGATCGTGACCAGCTCGACGTCCATGCAGGCGGAGGGATCGCGGGCTACGGCGCTCGGAAGAGCGACCGGTAGCGGTAGAGGTAGACCAGGAACGAATAGACCGTGAGCACGGTCGCGATGCCCAGCGTGACCGAGACGAACGACCCGTGGAGCTCGCGCCAGAAGACCCAGAATCCGTTCTCGTGGAGCTTCAGCGGCGCCCACGCGTCCCGGAAGGCGAACCAGAGGATGGTCCCGCCGACGAAGATGTTCTGCATCACGGTCTTGAGCTTCCCGGGGCCCTGCGCGGCGATCACCACGCCCCGTCGCTTGGCCCACCAGCGGAACACCGTCATCGCGAGCTCGCGGCCGATCAGCACCACGCAGACCCAGAGCGGCACGCTCCGCCAGACCGGGATGTCGTAGAGGTCGGCCCGGGCCTGGGAGACGTAGTAGATCGGCACCACCGTGGCCAGCAGCAGGAGCTTGTCGGCGATCGGGTCGAGCACCTTGCCGACGTCGGTCACCAGGTTGTTGCGGCGGGCGAGCCGGCCGTCGATCACGTCGGACACGGCCGCCATGATGAAGATCACGAACGCCAGCAGCTTCGGACCGTACCCTTCGATGAAGGGCAGGAACGCGATCACCGGGGTGAGCGCGATCCGTCCGATGGTGAGGATGTTGGGAAGGGTCCAGAGCGCCGACCGCGCGCTCCGCACAGGCGCCCGCGGCGCATCGCCCTCTGGAGGGGCTCCGGTGCTCACCCCAACGTCTTCAGCACGAGCTTGCTGATCGCGCGGAGGGTGTCGAACACGCCGTCACCGGTGGTCGCGACGGCCTCGAAGTAGGGCGCCCGCTCGATCCAGGTGCCGTCGACCTCCTCGACCAGGTACTGGCCGGGGCGATCCGGGTCGGCCACCGCCTTCTGCCGCGCGGAGTCCTCGACCGGCCAGCCCGGATTGAGGTTCTCCTGCAGCTCGTCGATCGGCGCGGCGTTCGGCAGGTCGCGCTTGTTGTACTGGACCGCGAACGGGATCCGGGTGAGGTCGTAGCCGTGCTGGAGCAGGTTGTCGTAGAGGTTCTGCATCGACTCGACGTTGGCTTCCATCCGCTCGATCTGGCTGTCGGCCACGAACACCACGCCGTCGACCCCCTTCAGGATCAGCTTGCGCGAGGCGTTGTAGTAGACCTGGCCCGGCACGGTGTAGAGATGGAACCGGGTCTTGAAGCCGCGGATCGTCCCCAGGTCGACCGGCAGGAAATCGAAGAAGAGGGTCCGCTCCGTCTCGGTCGCGAGCGAGATCATCTTGCCCTTGGCCGCCGGCGCCACCTTCTCGTAGATGTACTCGAGATTGGTGGTCTTCCCGCCCAGCCCGGGGCCGTAGTAGACCAGCTTGCAGTTGATCTCGCGCGAGGCGTAGTTGATGAGCGACATCCGCCCCTGTCCTCACCCGAAGAGTTTGTCGATCTCGTCTTCCGCGTCGCCGACGAAGCCGGCCTCGACGCGGGGCGCGGGACGATCCCGCCGTTCGAACATCTCGGTGAACAGCTCGCTCAACGACTCGACCACTCCGCGCACCCGCAGCTTCACCAGACCGAGCGTGGTGCGATTGTCGAACAGTACCACGAGAATCACCCGGCGGGCCACGTCGGCCAGATAGAGCGACTCTCGATCGCCCTGATGGAACAGCGCCCCGAACTCCGTCTCGCCGAGCATCCGCGCCAGCTGATCGTTGGCGCTGAAGTCGGCCGCCGTGAGCGAGGCGAACGCCACCGGGTCGAAGGTCGGCTCTTCGCCGCGGGTGGCCAGCATCTGCCCGGTGCGGTCGACGATCAGCGCCGTCCGGGCGTCGGCCTCCCGGAGCAGCTGATCGAGCACGAGCTGGATTCGGGAGGCGTCATCCTCGCCGAACGACCAGCTGGCCGCGCCGCTCACCAGGTGCTTTCCCCGCTCGCCATGGTCCGCTCCATCCGCTTCAGAAGCCGCGTCGCCCGATTCCGGGCGTGGACGACATCCCCACGACGTAGTCCGAGCGCCTGAAACACACTCCAGGCCCGTCCTGGCCCGCCAGGTAGCTCAGCGCCGCCATCCGGCCGCAGGCGATTCGGGCTGAACAGGTCGGCCTTGTGCCGCTCCAGATGCCGCCCCGCCAGCGTCCATCCGGCCGCAGCCCGCGAGCGCTGCCGGGAGAAGATCAGCGCTTTTGCCGGGCCTCACGAGACCTCCTGCCGAGCCTCCAGCGCGTGACTCAACGTGACGCTGTCGATGTACTCGAGGTCGCCTCCGACCGGCAAACCACGAGCCAGTCGGCTGACCCGCACCCCGCGCCGGTGAGCTGTTGGATCAATGTAGCGGGTGGCCTCCCCTTCGAGCGAAGGGTTCGTGGCCAGGATCACCTCCGGCGCACTTCACCCCGGCGAGGCGCTTGCGAAGAGGCTCCAGACGAAGCCGCTCGGACCGACCCCTCGATCGGCGAGCCGCCCGCCCAGCACCAGATACCGGCCTCGGAAGCCGTCGCCCGCTCGGCCACGAGCACCGCCGCCGGCGCTCCTCCACTACGCGGTCCGCGTCCCGCCGGGGATCCGCGCAGATTTCGCAGCGCTCGCCCTCGCAGAAATTCCCGCAGTCGGGACACTCCCGAATCCGGTCGGCCACCGTGCTGAGCGCGGACGCGAGCTGAGCGATCCGATCTCTGGGCTGTTGGAGAAGATGAAAGGCGAGTCGTTGCGCGGTCTTTCGTCCGATTCCGGGAAGCCTGGCCAGCTCGCCGATCAGCGCTTCGATGGCGCCGAGCGGCTTCATAGACCGAGCGGAAACGGCATGCCCGGGACCTTCCTGGCCTCGGCCTGGGCGGCCTCGCCGGCCCGGCGTTGCGCCTCGGCTATGGCGGAAAGAATCAGGTCGGCAAGCAGCTCCGGGTCCCGGCCTTCGAAGGCCTCCGGATCGATCACCAGCTCGCGCACCAGGCCGCGACCGTCGGTCTTGACCCGAACCAGCCCGCCACCGGCGGCCGCCTCGACCGATCGCCCGGCAAGATCTGCCTGCAATTGCTGCAGGCGACCCTGCATCTGCTGGCCCAACTGTAGAAACTGACTCAGGTCCGCCATTCTGTCCCGTCCCGGGCTACTCCGCGATTTCCAAATCTAACGCGTCCGCTGCGGCGTCGAGGGCCGGGTCCAGCCCTCGGAGCTCCCGCAGGCGCTCGCTCTTCAAATCCTTGTCAGACAACCTCTTAGGACGTTGCACCGGGGCGCTGGCCGCCCCGGCCTCCCTGAGGTCTACCGCAACCGCCTTGCCGACCGCTCCGGAGAGCAGCGCCTCGATGGCCTTGAGCTGCCTGCTGGCGCCCTCGGCCAGGTGGGCCTGGCCGTCGGCCACCGTCAGCCCGACCGTGCCGCCCTCCACCGAGCTAGGAGCGAGCGCCTCCAGCACGGCGCCCAGCAAGGGGCTCTGCTGCCGCCCCCGGGCGACGACGTCCGGCCAGGCGTCGAGCAATCCCTGGGTGCTGAGCGCGTCGACGATCGGAGCCGTCTCGGCCGGGCGCTCGGGGGCGGCCGGCTGCTCTCCGGCCGCGCTCCGCGACGACTCCCCTCTTGAGCGGCCGCCCGAGTGACGCGAGCCCGACCCGCCACCGCCCGCCATGCCGCCCGAGCGAAGCACCGACTCCAGGTCGACCGCCCGATCCATCAGAGCCCACCGGAGCAGCAGCGTCTCCACCACCAGCCGGCCGTTGGCGCTCCTACGGATCGCGGTCTCGGCCTCCGCC
>JAWKQJ010000088.1:0-8359 GCA_041390205.1 Gemmatimonadales bacterium | reverse complement strand
GGTCGGCTTTTTTCGTGCTCCCAATCGTGAGGGCCTCGCCGGTCGCTGCGGGGCTACATTGCCAGGACCCAGAGGCCACCTTGGAGATCCACCGGCGGGGGCCGGTCCATGCCGGACGTCGATGTCACTCAGCTGTTGCTCGCCTACGCCGACGGGGAGCGGACGGCGCTCGATCGCCTCATGCCGGTCATCTACGACGAGCTCCGGGGGATCGCGCACCGGCACCTCGGCCGCCAGGACACCGGTCACACGCTCACCACGACCGCCCTGGTCCACGAGGTCTATCTCCGGCTGATCGACGCCGAGCGGGTCCGGGTGCGGGATCGCGGGCACTTCTTCGCCATGGCGTCCCGGGCCATGCGCCACATCCTGATCGACCACGCCCGGGCCCGAAAGGCGACCAAGCGGGGCGGAGGCCTGGTGCCGCAGAGCCTCGAGGAGGCCACCGTGGTGACCGAGGTGCAGGCCGAGCGCCTGCTGGCGCTGGACGAGGCGCTCGAGCGCTTGGAGCGGCTCGACGAGCGGCGCTGCCGGCTGGTCGAGTACCGGTACTTCGGAGGCCTGACGCTGAAGGAGACCGCGGACCTGCTCGGCGTCTCGCCGGCGACCGTCAAGCGCGAGTGGGTGGTGACGCGGGCATGGCTCAACCGGGAGCTGGGAGAGGGACATGAACCGGGAGCGTGAACGTCGGATCGAGGCCCTCTTCCTCGCCGCGCTCGAGCTGCCGCCGGGCGAGCGCGACGCCGCCATTCGGCAGGCGGCCGCCGACCCGGAGCTGGCGGCCGACGCGCTGGCCCTGCTCGCCGCGCACGAGGAGACCGGGGACCTCGATCGGATCGGACGCGATCTGGGAGCCCGACCCGACGACGACGACGACGGCTCGGGACCGGACCCGCTGATCGGCTCGCTGATCGGTCCCTACCGTCTGCTCCGGCTCCTCGGCCAGGGCGGGATGGGCACCGTCTATCTGGCGGAGCGCGCCGACGGGCAGTTCGAGCATCGGGTCGCCATCAAGCTGCTCCGCTCCGACCGGCCGAGCGCCGATCTCCGGCGTCGCTTCCTCACCGAGCGCCAGATCCTGGCCCAGCTGGTCCACAACAACATCGCGCTGCTGCTCGACGGCAGCGTCACCGACGACGGGCGCCCCTACCTGGTGATGGAGTACGTGGCGGGGCGGCCCCTGCTCGACTACTGCGACGGCCGCGCTCTGCCCGTGCGCCGGCGGCTCGAGCTCTTCCTCGAGGTCTGCTCCGCGGTCGAATACGCCCACCGCCGGCTCGTGGTCCATCGCGATCTCAAGCCCGGCAACACCCTGGTCACCGACGACGGTGGGGTGAAGCTGCTCGACTTCGGGATCGCCAAGCTGCTCGATCCCGAGCTCGGGGTGGGCGAGGCCACCGAGACCGGCGGCCGGTTGATGACGCCGGAGTACGCCTCGCCCGAGCAGGTGCGGGGCGAGCCCGTCGGCACCGCGAGCGACGTCTACCAGCTCGGCGTGCTGCTCTACGAGCTGCTCACCGGCCGGCGTCCGTATTCCGCGACCGGGCGTTCGCGGGAAGCGATCGAGCAGGCGATCCTCTCCGCCGATCCGCTCCGGCCCTCGACGGCGATCACCGCGGGACCTGCCACGCCGGAGACGGTCGACACCGCGGCCCGGGTTCGCGGTGCGACGGCCGGCCGTCTCAGTCGGCAGCTGGCCGGCGACCTCGACCAGATCGTCCTCAAGGCGCTCCGCAAAGAGGCGGATCGTCGCTACGGCTCCGTGACCGAGCTGGCCGAGGACGTCCGCCGCCATCTGGACGGCCGACCCGTGCTCGCCCGCCGGGGAACGTTCCGCTACCGCGCGTCGCGGTTCGTCCGGCGGAATCGGGCCGGCGTGAGCGCGGGGGCCGTCGCCGCGGCGGCGCTGGCGGCCGGCGTGGTCGGAACCGTCACACAGGCCCGTCGCGCCGAGCGGGAGGCGGCCAGCGCGGTTCAGGAGCGGGACCGGGCCCAGGCGGAGCAGGCCCGGGCGGAGCAGATCGCGAGCGTGCTCACGGGGATGTTCGACATCGCGTCGGAAGGCGGGGTGCGGACCGATACCGTGCGGCTGCTCTCGGTGCTCGGCCGGGCGATCGACCGGCTGGACGAGCAGCTCGCCGACCAGCCCGACGTCCACGCGGCCACGCTGATTGCCGTCTCGGACCTCTACGAGAAGATCGGCCGATACGACGAGGCGCTGCCTCACGCGGAGCGCGCGCTGGCCCTCCGGCAGGGCGACTCGACGACCCGGAGAGAGGACCGGGCCGAGGCGCTCAAAAACCTCGGCGGCGTCCGGCTCAACCTGGGCCAGCTCGATTCGGCGGCGGCCGCCTACGAAGCCGGGTTGGCTCTCTGGCGGGACGGAGCGGACGCCGCCCGGGATTCCATCGCGCTGCACAATCTCGCGATCTCCTACCACAACGTGGCCGTGGTGCACTGGCGGCAGCGGCGGCTCCCGGTGGCGGAGTCGCTGGCCACACTCGCGATCGCGAGCTATCGCGCGGCCCGGGAGGGCAAGACCACGGGCATCGCCAACTCCCTCGACCTGCTGGCGATCGTCAAGCGGGCCCTCGGCAAGCGGGACCAGATCCTCCCGAATACCGAGGAAGCCCTCGCGGTGCGGCGCGAGCTGCTGCCGCCCAGGCACCTGCTCCTCGCGGTCAGTCTCAACAACCACGCCTCGGGCCTGCTCGAGCTCGAGCGCTACGACGAGGCCGAGACGCTCTTCCGCGAGGCGCTCGAGATGCGCCGCGAGCTGCTCGGCGAAAGCCACCCGATGGTGGCGACCGCCTACCAGAATCTCGGCGCCGTCTATCGCGAGTCGGGTCGGCTCGAGGAGGCGGTGCCGTTCTTCGAGCGGGCCATCGAGATCCACCGGGCGACGCTGCCGCCCGGCCATCTCGATCTCGCCGGCTCGATCTCGTCGCTCGCGCTGCTCCAGCACCAGCGAGGACGCTATCGGGAGGCGCTCACCCTGCTCGAGGACGCGATGCCCATGTGGGAGGCGGGTCTCCGGCCCGGCCACGGGCTGCTCTTCAAGACCCGGGCGCTGATCGGCGATTGCCTCGCCAAGTTGGGGCGCTTCGGCGCGGCGGAGCGGGAGCTCAAGCCGGCCTACGAGGCGCTGGTGGAGCACGAGGGGCCGGGGCACAGCGAGACTCGACGGGCCAAGGCCTTCCTGGCCGCGCTCTACCGGGATTGGGGCAAGCCGGCGCTCGCGGCCCGCTACGAGGATTCCGCCACGGGCGGCTGATCGCCCGTCGAGCGACCGTTCGCCAAGCCCGCCCGTGAGCCTCTCCGGGCGGGTTTTTCGTGCTCCGCGGTGAAGGGCCCACCCGAGCGGAGGCTACCACGAATGACATTGCGAGAGATCTTTGCCGGCGTCGCCGTGGGGCTGCTCGCCGGCTGTGCGGGCTGTCCCGAGCTCTGCGATCCTCAAGACGAGCGCCCCGGCTTCCTGGTCGATCCGGCCTGCGCGGAGCCGTATCGAGTCAAGCTCCAGATCATCGAGCCCGACGAAGAGGTCGCGTTGTCGGCCGGTCAGTCGCTGCCGGTTCCGCCGCGGGTGCGCGTGGTCCTCGACGGAGCCTCCGACATTCCGCTCGAGGGCGCCCGCGTCCGCTTTCAGGTCGTGCAGGGCGGTGGCACGCTCTCGGGCGGCGGCGTCTCTGGTCCGACCGTCGACGTGCACACCGATGCGCAGGGTGAAGCCTCCGTCGGCTGGCAGGTGGGACCGGTGCCCGGGGTCAATCAGCTCCGGGTGGAAGTCCCCACCACGGACCTCCACCTGGGCGACGCGCCGGTCGGACTGGCGTTCGGCTCTCCGGCGATCATCACGGCCCAGGCGAGCGTCCGAGTGGCGGCGTCCATCGTCAAGCAGGCGGGGGACAGCGGCGCGGCTCAGGCCGGCACGCCTCTTCCCGTCAGGCCACGCGTGCGCCTGAGCGACGAGCTCGGCGCGCTGCCCGGGCAAATGGTCCGCTTCGAGGTGCGGAACGGTGGCGGATCGATCACGGGCTCCCCGACCGTGACGACCGACGCGAGTGGCGAGGCCGACGTCGAATGGGTGCTCGGCCAGGGAGCCGGGACCTACAACAATCGGCTGGCCGCGATCGTCGACGACGATCCCGAGCTCGAAGTCGAGTTCGTGGCCTCCGGCATCGCCGGTCCGGCGGTGATCCTGGTGCCGATCACGCCGGCCACCCAGACGGCCCAGGCCGGAGCGGACGCGCCGCTCCCGCCGCGCGTCCGGCTCGCCGATCAGTTCGACAACTCGGTCGTCGGGGTCGACGTCACCTTCACCGTCGGCGCGACCGGCGGCACGGTGGATGACGCCCCGCAGGTGGTGATCGCGACCGACGCGAGCGGGATCGCGGCGGTCGGCCGCTGGACGCTCGGAAGCGCGCCCGGCACGTACGACGTGGCCGCCGAGGTCTTCGGGCCGGAAGCGGGGACGATCAACGGCAACCCGGCCAGCTTCGCCGCCACGGCGACGCCGGCGCACGGCCCGCCGGTATCGATGGCGGTGGCGCAAGGCGAGGGTCAGAGCCTGGTCGTCGGCCAAGCGGTTCAGGTGCTGCCGGCCGTCCGGGTGGCGGACGCGCAGGATCGTCCGGTTCCGGGCGTGGTCCTCCTCTTCACGGCCGGGTTCGACAGCGGCGTGATCCGCGGCGGGACGGCGACCACCGACGCGAGCGGGATCGCAACGCTCGGTGGCTGGACGCTCGGGCCGATGGCCGGCACCCAGTACGTCATCGTGACCCCGCCGTCGGGGAGCGGGATCGCGCCGGCCAACCTCGCCGTATCGGTGACCGCGGTGCCGGCGGCGCCCCGCACGATCGTCAAGGTCGCCGGCGACAACCAGGTCGTGCCACCGGGCGTGGCCGTGCCGGTGCGCCCGACGGTCGAGGTGCGGGACCAGTTCGGCAACCCCGTTCCCGGCGTGTCGGTCGACTTCGCGATCGAGTCGGGCGGGGGAAGCGTGAGCGGCGGAAGCCAGACGACGGACGGTTTGGGCCGGGCACGCGTCGGCGGCTGGACCCTGGGACCGGCCGTGGGCACGAATCTGCTGGTGGCGATGGTGCCGCCGCCCGCCGGCAACGCGATGGCCGTGAGCATGGTGGTCTTCACCGCGACGGGGAGCGGCGGCGCGGGCGTGGCGGGCGAGCGGCCGTGATCCCCAGACGATCCATCCGAGGAGGCACGACGATGCGACAGCTCGGCGGAATCATCACCCTGGTCGGCGGCCTGGCGCTCGGCGCCTGCGGTAGCCACGTCTGCGAGTGCGAGACCCTCGAGGGGGCGGAGCAGGTGGAGGTCGACCGCCCCAGCGATGCCTCCTGCGAATCTCTCGCGGGCGAGGGGTCGCCCTACGCCTTCTGCTACGATCGCGGCGAGAGCCTCAACCTCGGGCCCAGCGGGCGCCCGCCGGTTGGTCTCGCGGCGACGATCGACTCCCTGGAGGCCGGTGGCTGGGGCGTGGGCGACGAGCTGCCCATGGCCCCCTGAGAACGGCCGACGGGTGGCCCGTCGAGGGCGGGTCGGGCTAGATTAGGTCCATTCGCAGCCAAGTCATGGCCTGGTCTGGAGATAGCATGCCGAGCCCGCCCGATCCGTCGCGCTTCCGTGACCCCTCGCTCCGCGCCGTCGCCGAGAAGGTGCTGGCGGGGACGAGGTTGGATCCCGCGGACGGAGTGGCGCTCTACCACACGCCCGACGTGCTGGGCCTCGGCGAGCTGGCCGCCTGGGCCAACGCCAGGAAGAACGGCGATCGGGTCTTCTTCTCGGCCAATCAGCACCTCAATCCGACCAACGTCTGCGTCCTCAGGAAGACCTGCGTCTTCTGCTCCTTCGCGCGCCTGCCGAAGGAAGACGGGGCGTACACCCGGAGCCTCGAGGAGGTCTTCCACGAGGCGGAAGTGGCCCGCGGGGCCCCGACCCGCGAGTTCCACATCGTCGGCGGGCTCCATCCCAAGCTCAGGCTGAGCTACTACGCGGACATGTTCCGGGGTCTCAAGGAGCGTCATCCCGAGGTGCACATCAAGGCGCTCACCGCCGTGGAGATCGCCCACCTTGCCCGGATCGAGAAGTGCTCGGTCGAGGAGGTGCTGATCCAGTTGCGCGACGCCGGGCTCGACACGCTGCCCGGAGGCGGGGCCGAAGTCTTCAGCACCGCGGTCAGGGCCACGATCGCCGAGCGCAAGCTCACGGGCGAAGAATGGCTCGGGGTCCACCGCGCCGCTCACGGGCTCGGCATCAAGAGCAACTGCACCATGCTCTACGGGCACGTCGAGACGGCCGAGGACCGGATCGAGCACCTCACCAGTTTGCGGAACCTCCAGGACGAGACCGGCGGCTTCCTGACCTTCATCCCGCTGGCCTACCATCCCGACCACAACGAGCTCGGCGAGGACCTCGATCGCGTGGGCTCCGCCACCACGGGCTACGAGGACATCCGGAACGTCGCCGTCACCCGGCTCTACTTCGACAACCTCGATCACATCAAGACCCACTGGCCGATGGTGACGCCCTTCATGTCGCAGATCCTGCTCGACTTCGGCTGCGACGACGTGGAGGGCACCGTGGTGTACGAGCGGGTCTATCACGAGGCCGGCGCCCAGACCGAGATGCACCTCCCGTACAGCGGGCTGGTCAAGCTGATTCGCGGCGCCGGCAAGCGTCCGGTCGAGCGGGACAGCTTCTATCGGGTGGTGCGCGAGCGGTTCGACGACCTCGAGGACCCGGTCGCCGCGGGCGCGGCGGCGCCGTCGGTGCACGCGGCATGACCGACGCGAGGCGGATGCGGCTCGGGCGGATCCCCTGGATCAACTGCTTTCCGGTCTACGGGGCCCTCGACCGCGGCCAGATCCCGCTGGACGCCGAGCTGGTGACGGGCACCGCGGCCGACCTCAACGACCTGCTGGCGGCGGGTGAGCTCGACGTGAGCGTCGTCTCCGCCGTCGAGTACGCCCGGAACGCGTCGGCCTATCACCTGCTTCCCGACCTCGCGATCAGCTGCGACGGTCCGGTGCGGAGCGTGGCGCTCTTTTCCCATCGGCCGGTTCACGAGCTCGACGGAGCCACGGTGCTCCGAACGGCCTCCTCGCGGACCTCGATTCTGCTGCTCGAGCTGCTCTGCCGGCATCGCTGGCGGGTGCGGCCGAAGTTCGCCACGGTGCGGGCGGAATCGGCGGACCTGGAGCAGCTGGCCGGGTTCCCGCACGAGGCGGTGCTGGTGATCGGCGACGCGGCGCTGCTCCTGGCCGCCCAGGGTCGCTATCGCTACATGATGGATCTGGGCGTCGCCTGGAAGGAGTGGACCGGGCTGCCGTTCGTCTTCGCGGTCTGGGCCGCGCGGCGCGACGCCGACTACGCCGGCGCACAGGCGATCCACAAGGCGCTGCTGGCGTCGCGCGCCTGGGGGCTCGAGCATCTCGACTTCCTGGCCACCGAGGCGGCGTCGGCCACGGGGCTGCCGGTCGAGCTGACCGGCCCGTACCTCGCCGATCTCGACTACGCCCTTTCCTATCGCCATCTGGCGGGGCTCACCGATTTCTTCCGCCGCCTCGCCCAGGACGGACTGGTGCCGGATGGATCGCTGTCCTTCCTGACCGCGGCCTGAGAGCCGGTGGACGGTGTCATGATCGATCGCACGAGCGGTGAGTTCCGCGACTATCTCGACCTCTACGAGCGGGCCCCGCTCCTCGAGCTCGCGCGGCTCGCTGATCAGGAGCGGTATCGCCACCATCCGGACGAGGTGGTCACCTACATCATCGACCGGAACATCAACTACACCAACGTCTGCGTCGCCGACTGCAAGTTCTGCGCGTTCTACCGCCGGCCGAAGCACGGCGAGGGCTACGTGCTGCCGTTCGAGGCGATCGGCGCCAAGATCGACGAGTGCAAGGCGCTGGGCGGGGTGCAGATCCTGCTCCAGGGCGGCCACAACCCGTACATCCCGTTCGAGTGGTATCTCGGCCTGATGCGCTACATCAAGGCCAACCATCCGATCCACATCCACGGCTTCTCGCCGTCGGAGGTGGTCTTCTTCGCGGAGCGCTTCGGGCTCTCGGTGCCACAGGTGATCGCCGAGCTCAAGGCCGCCGGGCTCGACAGCATTCCCGGCGGCGGCGGCGAGATCCTGGTCGATCGGATTCGCGAGCAGGTCGCGAAGAAGAAGGCGCAGACCGACGAGTGGCTCGGCGTGCAGGAAGAGGCCCATCGGCAGGGCATGAAGACCTCGGTGACCATGATGTACGGACTCGGCGAGAGCGACGCCGACCGGATCGAGCACCTCTTCCGGGTGCGCGAGGTGCAGCGCCGGACGGGCGGGTTCACC
>JAWKQJ010000087.1:0-8526 GCA_041390205.1 Gemmatimonadales bacterium | reverse complement strand
GGCCGACGTCCACGGCGTGCTGGTGCCGGGTGGCTTCGGGGTGCGCGGCGTCGAGGGCATGGTGGAGGCGGCCCGCTGGGCGCGGGAGCACCGGGTCCCCTTCTTCGGGATCTGTCTCGGCCTCCAGGTCGCGATCATCGAGTTCGCCCGGAACGTCTGCAACCTGAACGCCAACAGCACCGAGTTCGAGCCGCACTGCGAGGACCCGGTCATCGCGCTGCTCGCCTCGCAGCGGAACGTCTCCGACATGGGCGGAACCATGCGGCGCGGCGCCTATCCGGCGCGACTCCGCCCGGGCAGCCTCGCGGCCGAGGCGTACGGCGTCACGGAAATCAGCGAGCGGCATCGGCATCGCTGGGAGGTCAGCAACGCCTACCGCGACATCCTGGCCGAGCACGGGCTTCGGCTCTCCGGCCAGTCGCCGGACGGCGGGTTGGTCGAGATCATCGAGCTGCCCGACCACCCCTGGTATCTCGGCTGCCAGTTCCATCCCGAGCTCAAGTCGCGCCCGACCCGGGCGCATCCGCTCTTCGCGGCCTTCGTGGGGGCGGCCAAGGGCCACGCCCAGGGGGGGCGGGAAGCGCCCATGAGCGTCAGACAGCAGCTCGTCAGCAGCGAGAAGCGGTGACCCGATGGCGCTTTCGGTCCGAGGGGCGACCGGTGGTGATCGCCGGTCCCTGCGTCATCGAGGATGACGGCCTGATGCTCCGGGTCGCCGAAAAGCTCGCGTCGCTGGGCGACGCGCTCGGAATCCCGATCTGCTTCAAGGCCAGCTTCGACAAAGCCAATCGGAGCCGGGCCGAGGCCGCGCGCGGTCCCGGGCTCGATGCCGGGCTCGCCTCGCTGGCGCGGGTGCGCCGCGACTCCGGCCTGCCCGTGCTCACCGACGTGCACGAGACCGGACAGGTGGCCGCCGCGGCCGACGCCGTCGACGTGCTGCAGGTGCCGGCCTTCCTCTGCCGGCAGACGGACCTGCTCGTGGCGGCCGGCCAAACCGGCAAGCCGGTCAACCTCAAGAAGGGGCAGTGGGCCGACGCGGGCACCATGGCCGGCGCGGTCGAGAAGGTGCGGGGCGCCGGGGCCGACGAGGTCGCGGTGACCGAGCGCGGCACCTTCTTCGGCTACGGCGATCTCGTGGTCGACTTCCGCAACGTCGGTCGGCTCCGCGAGGCCGCCGGCGCGCCGGTGCTCTTCGACGCGACCCACAGCGTGCAGCGGCCGGGGCGCGGGGCGTCGGGCGCGAGCGGGGGAGATCGGGATCAGATCCCCGCGCTGATCCGCGCGGCCGCCGCCGTCGGCGTCGACGGGTTCTTCATCGAGACTCACCCGGATCCGGCCCGCGCGGCGAGCGACGCCGATACCCAGTGGCCGCTGGATCGCCTGGAGCCGCTGCTCCGGGACACCCTCGAGGTCTGGCATGCCGCCCGAGCGCGGACGTGATCGAGCCCTCGGTGGCCGGCCGGATCCGGCTCCTCGCCCTCGACGTCGACGGGGTGCTGACCGACAACGCCGTCTACCTCGGGCCGGTGAACGGCCAGCGGGTCGAGCTCAAGAAATTCGACATCCAGGACGGCTTGGGGATGGGGCTCTTGCGGAGCACCGCGATTCGGCTCGCCTGGGTGAGCGGACGGGTGTCGGAGGCCACCACG
This sequence comes from Gemmatimonadales bacterium, assembly GCA_041390205.1. Classification (GTDB taxonomy): domain Bacteria; phylum Gemmatimonadota; class Gemmatimonadetes; order Gemmatimonadales; family GWC2-71-9; genus SHZU01. The sequence goes on along the minus strand of JAWKQJ010000087.1, from coordinate 6,877 downwards.
CTCAGGGCGACCGAGCTCAAGGTGCCGACCGTGATCCAGGACGCCGGCGCGCGCAAGGTGCCGGCAATGACGGCGCTGCTGGCGGAGCAGGGCCTCGACTGGAGCGAGGTGGCGTTCGTCGGCGACGATCTGGCCGACCTGCCCGTGATGCGGCGGGTCGGGCTCCCGATCGCGGTCGCGAACGCCGTCGACGAGATCAAGGCCGTCGCGCGCTACGTGACGGCGCGCCGGGGCGGCGAAGGGGCGGTGCGCGAGGCGATCGAGGCGCTGCTCCGCGCCCGGGGCGAATGGGAGCAGGCGGTGGAGCGGTACGTCGCCACCCGGGAGGGCGAGTGAGCCCGGACGCCGTGGCGGTCGGACGCCGGGTGCTGGCGCTCGAAGCCGGCGCGATCGAGGCCGCCGCCGGGCGACTCGACCGGTCTTTCGCTCGGGCGGTGGAGACCCTGGCCGGCGCCGACCGGGTGATCGTCTCCGGCGTGGGCAAGTCCGGCCTCGTGGCCCGGAAGATCGCCGCGACGCTCACCTCGACCGGCACGCCCGCGAGCTTCCTCCATCCGACCGACAGCCTCCACGGCGACCTCGGGCCCGTGGCGCCACGGGACGCGGCGATCGTGCTGAGCAAGAGCGGCGAAACCGAAGAGCTCTTCGGCCTGCTCTCGATTCTGGCGCGCCGGGGCGTGCCGGTGATCGCCGTGACCGGCGCGCCGGATTCGACCGTCGGCCGGGCGGCGGCGGTGGTCCTGCACGGCGGCGTGAGCGAGGAGGCCTGCCCGCACGACCTGGCCCCCACGGCCAGCACCACCGTGGCGCTCGCGCTGGGCGACGCGCTGGCGGTGGCCCTGCTCGAGCACAAGGGCTTCTCGCGCGAGGCCTTCGCCGAGCTCCATCCTGGCGGCGCGCTCGGCCGGAAGCTGTTGCTCCGGGTCCGCGATCTGATGGTGCCGCTCCGCGACCTGCTCGCGCCCGGCGACACGATGCGGAAGGCCGTGGTCCACCTCGCGCACCAGCGCGGAATGGCGATCGTGGCCGTCGGCGATCGCCTCGAAGGCGTGATCACGGCGGGCGATCTCTCCCGGCTGGCCGAGCGCGGCGAGGACTACCTCGCGCTTCCGGTGGACGGCGTGATGACCCGTGATCCCAAGACCGTGGCCCACGACGAGCTCGCGGCCCACGCGGTCGGGTTGATGGAGCGCCACGGCATCATGGTGCTCCCGGTGCTCGACGGCGACCGGCTCGTGGGCGCGGTGCATCTCCACGACCTCCTGCGGGGCGGGGCGGTCTGATGCGGCGCCTGATCTGGCCGCTCGGTTTCGCGGCGGCCCTGGGCTGCGTGGACGCGGGCGTCCGACCGGGGCTCACGGTGACCGTCGTCGACAGCGCGGACCAGGTGATCATCGGCATGGCGACCCGCGACTACGTCGACGGCGTCTATCGGACCCAGGTGCTCGCGGACACGGCCTACGTCTACCAGGCCCGGGGTGTGATGGATCTCCGGAACATGAAGGCCCACTTCTTCGACGAGCAGGGCAACCAGACGGCCACGCTCACGGCGAGATTCGGGATCTACACCACCACCAACGGCTCGCTCGACGCCCGGGGCGCCGTCGACGTGGTCTCGACCGACGGCAAGCGGCTCCGCACCGAGCACCTGATCTACGACAAGGCGCTGCTGCAGCTCAAGAGCGATACCGCGTTCATCTACACCTCGCCCACCGAGAATCTCACGGGCAAGGAGTTCACCAGCGACCTCGAGTTCAAGAACGTCGACATCGTCCAGCCCAAGGGCTTCCAGAAGGGCGAAGGCGTCGCCCTCCCGAACCGATGACCACTCCGGGCCGCCTCCTCGTCCTGTCGCTCCTGCTCGCCTCGACGGCGGGTGGGACGGCGCTCGCCCAGAAGAAGAAGAGCGACGATGAGCAGCGCTGCCGGCTGGAGCTGGTTCGGGTGCAGCGGCGAGGCGTTCGGGTGGAGACGGCACCCGGCGTGGTCAACATGTTCGCCGGCGGCGACGTGCACGTGAAGTGCCGGGACCAGGACGTCAACATGTTCGCCGACAGCGTCGCGATCTTCGGCGAGAACGTGGCCCAGTTCATCGGCAAGGTGCGCTATCGCGACTCGACCACCGCGATGGACGCCGATTTCGGGCAGTACAACAAAGTGGGGCGGGACGAATACTTCGACGCGCAGGGTCGGGTGGTGCACACCGATCTCGCCACCAAGTCGACCATCAAGGGCCCTCGGATCATCTACTACCGCCCGATCGAGGGGATTCGCGACGAAGCCGAGGTCTTCGCCGATCGGCGCCCGACGGTCGAGTACTTCATCGAGGACTCGACCACCAGGAATCCCGAGCCGTACGTCATCGTCGGCGACCGGGTCAAGATGAACGGCGGCGATGCGCTCTACGTCGCGGGGCGGGTCACCGTCGACCGGAGCGACCTCAACGCCCGATCGGACAGCCTCTGGCTCGACACCGGGGAGGCGAACGCGGGTCAGCTGATCGGCAACGCCAACCTGAAGGGCGGCGACCGTGACACCTTCGATCTCACCGGCAAGACGATCGATCTCTCGCTCGAGAGCAAGCGGGTCGACGGCATGCTGGCCCGGGAGAACGCCAAGCTGGTCGGGAAGGATCTGAGTCTCGACGCCGACAGCATCCGGCTCGGGATGACCGACGGCAAGGTCGACGTCACCAGGGCCTGGGGTGGCAAGACCCGGCCGCACGCGGTCACGGCCGACTACGAGGCGAAGGGCGACTCGTTGGTGATCGAGAGCCCGGAGCAGAAGCTCTCCTCGCTCCGCTCCTACGGCGACGCCTGGGTCGGGCTCAAGACCGACTCGGCGAGCGGCGAGCGCGACTGGATCTCGGGCGGCGTGGTCGAGGTCGACTTCGTCGAGCGCGACTCGCTCGGGGTGAAGACGACCGCCGTGAAGGAGGTCCGGGCGGAGCGCTCGGCGCACACCTACTACCGGATGGCCGCGGAGACGCCCGGTGGCCGAGCCTCGGTCAACTACACCCGGGCGGACAAGATCCGGGTCGTGATGCTGGTGGACGCGCTCAAGAACGAGGTCGAGCGGGTCTTCGCGGAAGGGAACGTGGACGGCGTGCACCTCCAGCCGGGCGTCCTCCGCGCCGATTCGACCCGGGCCGACAGCACGGCGCGGCGTCCCAACACGACGAGGCAGCGCCGATGACCCAGAGCGTGCTCCGCTGCGAGGGTGGACAAGGCGTTTCGCCGCCGCAAGGTGGTCAAGGACGTCGCGGTCGAGGTCCGTCAGGGAGAGATCGTCGGCCTCCTCGGGCCGAACGGCGCCGGCAAGACGACGACTTTCTATCTGATCACCGGTCTGATCCGCCCGGATCGCGGTACGATCCATCTCGACGGCGCGAACATCACCGGGCAGCCGATGTACAAGCGGGCCCGCCGCGGAATCGGCTACCTGGCGCAGGAGCCCTCGGTGTTCCGGAAGATGACGGTCGAGGGCAACATCATGGCGATCCTGGAGACCCAGGGATTGGGTCGGGCCGAGCGGCGCGAGCGGCTCGAGCAGCTGCTCGACGAGCTCGGGCTCAAGCACCTGCGGAAGAACCGGGCGTACAGCCTGAGCGGCGGCGAGCGGCGGCGCCTGGAGATCACCCGGGCGCTGGTCACCGAGCCCAAGTTCATGCTGCTCGACGAGCCGTTCGCGGGCGTCGACCCGATCGCCGTGCACGACATCCAGACCATCATCACGAACCTCAAGTACCGGAACATCGGGGTGCTGATCACCGATCACAACGTCGAGCAGATGTTCGACGTGGTGGATCGCGCCTACATCATGTTCGAGGGCGCGGTCCGCGCCACCGGCACGGTACGGGAGCTCGTCTACAACGACCAGGTGGCCGAGATCTATCTCGGGCCGACCATGACCGCCCGGCTTCGCGAGCGCCTGGAGCGGATGGAGACCGTTTCGTGAAGACCGGCCTGACCCAACACACGGGGCTTCGTCAGGAGCTCCGGATCAATCCGCGGCTGTATCAGGCCATGGACATGCTGTACATGCCCATGATGGACCTGCAACAGCACCTGAAGCAGGAGCTCCTGGTCAACCCCTTCCTCGAGCTGCTGGAGCCCGAGGAAGAGGAGCAGGCCCAGGAGACCTCCACCGACGAGACCAAGGAGAAGGAAAAGCAGGAGAAGGAAGAGGAGATCGACTGGGAAGAGATCCTGCTCAACGGCTTCGACGTGGGCGGGATGAAGGCGCAGTTCGAGGACCAGGAATATCTCGAGCCGGTTTGCGTGGAGCAGCCGGACCTGATCGACCATCTGCGCGGCCAGCTCCAGCTGATGAACCTCTCGCCCCGGCAGCAGCTCCTGAGCGAGGAGTTCCTCGGCAACATCAACGACGAGGGCTATCTCACCGCGTCGCTCGAGGAGATCCGCGGCTCGGTCAACAACCTGCTCGAGGCCCGCGTGGTGCAGGCGATGGACCAGGCCAGCGCCGACGCCGAGGAGGCGGACGAACTCGACCTCGACGCCGAGGCGACGCCGGAGCCGGCGGCGCCCGCGCCCCCGCTCGACGTGCCCTACTACACCGAGACCGAGATCGACGCGATGCTGGAGCTGATCCAGCGGCTCGATCCGCCGGGCGTGGCGGCCAGGGACCTCCAGGAGTGCCTGCTGCTCCAGCTCCGCGAGGCGAAAGAGGAGGGGACCCTCGTCCACCGCCTCGTGGCCGACGCCTTCCAGGATCTGATCGCCCACCGCTGGAACGACCTCGGCAAGCGGTTCGGGGTCGAGCCCGCGGCCGTCCAGGCGGCCGGCGACTCGCTGGCGCGCTTCGATCCCAAGCCCGGGCTCAAGTACTCGAACCGGAGCGACGGCTACATCATCCCGGACCTGATCGTCGACAAGGTCGACGGGCAGTATCACGTCAGCCTCAACGACACCGGCGTGCCGCGGCTCCGGTTGAGTCGCTCGTATCAGGATCTGGCGCGCGACAAGAAGAGCCTGACCCCCGAGAACCGGGACTTCATCGCGCAGAAGATGAACAGCGCGAACTGGATGATCCAGGCGATCGAGCAGCGGCGCCAGACGATGCTCAAGGTGATGAACTTCATAGTGGATCGGCAGCGGGCCTTCTTCGAGAAGGGGGTCGAGTACCTCAAGCCGCTCACCCTCCGCGAAGTGGCCGAAGTGATCAGCATGCACGAGTCGACCGTGAGCCGGGTGACCAACGAGAAGTTCGTCCAGACACCGCGCGGCGTGCTGCCGCTCAAGTTCTTCTTCTCGAGCGCGCTGAGCACCGCCTCCGGCGAAGACGCGAGCGCTCGCTCGATTCGCGCCAAGCTGCAGAAGATGGTGCAGGAGGAGGACTCCTCGAAGCCGCTCACCGATCAGCAGATCGTCAGCATGTTCAAGGAGCAGGGGATCCAGATCGCCCGGCGCACCGTGGCCAAGTACCGCGACCAGCTCGGCATCCTGCCGGCTCGGATGCGGAAGCGGGTATGACCGAGGTCCGGTTTCGTCCCGCGCCGCTTCCCACGGAGGTGGAGGCCCCGCTGCTCGACGTGAGCGTGCTGGTGCCGGCGAAGGACGAGGCCGACAACCTGCCCGAGTTCGTCCGCCAGTGCGGTGAGGCGCTCGGCTCGGCGGGCTTCAGCTTCGAGGTCGTGATCGTCGACGACGGCTCCCGCGACCCCACTCAGCGGGTCCTGGCCGAGCTGCTCCGCGAGCATTCCTGGCTCCGGGTGGTGACCCACCGCCGCCAGCGGGGCATCGCCGACGCGCTGCGGAGCGCGTCGGAGGTGGCCCACGGAGACGTGCTGGTCTTCTATCCGGCCGACCTGCAGTACCTCCCGGGCGACATCCCGACGCTGGTCCGCCCGATCCTCGACGGCGAGGCCGACGTGGTGACCGGGTCGAAGCAGGGCCACTACGAGAAGGCCTTCGTGAGCGGGATCTACAACCGGCTCTGCCGCTGGCTCTTCGGCGTGAAGGTCGAGGACCTGAACTCGGTCAAGGCGTTCCGGGCGGAGATCATGCGGGTGGTCCCGATGCGGCCCGACTGGCATCGCTACATGGTGGTGATCGCCGCCGTCGAGGGCTATCGGCTGGCCTCGCGACCGGTGCCGCTCTACCCGCGGCAGGCCGGCCACTCGAAGTTCACCTGGACCAGGATCCCGGTCGGCGTGTTCGACCTGCTCTCGGTCTGGTTCCAGCTGCGCTTCGGTCGAAAGCCGATGCTCTTCTTCGGGGTCTGGGGCGCGATCCTGTTCGCGATCGGCCTGCTCACGGGTATCGCGGCCCTGATCCTCCGCTTCGGGTTCGGGATCGGCTTTCGCCCGTTTCTCAACCTGGTCGAGACCATGGTCATCACCGGCATCGCCCTCTTCGGCTTCGGCTTCGTGGCCGAGCTGGTGGCCGGCCTCAGGGAGGAGACCAGGGAGCTGGCGCACGAGCTTCGGCGACCCCGACGGCATTCCGGATGACCCCCCTCCGGGTCGTCTTTCTCACTCACAACTACCCTCGAACGGCCGGCGACCTTGCGGGCGCCTTTCTCCATCCCCTCGCCCTGGCGCTCCGCGACCGGGGCCACGACGTCCGGGTCGTGGCGCCGAGCCACGAGGGACGCGGCGGAGAGGACGTCCTGGACGGGATCCCGGTGTCCAGGGTCCGCTACGCCAGCCCGGAGCGGGAGGTGTACGCCTACACCGGGCGGATGCAGGAGATGCTCCGCTCGCCCGGCGGGTGGCTCGCGCTCGGCCGTCTGGTGGCGGCGCTCCGCCGGGAGGCCGTGCGGGTCGCGGGACAGGGCCCCTCGGTGATGCACGCCCACTGGTGGTTCCCGGCGGGAGTCGCGCTGCCCGGCGGTCGCCCGGCCGTGGTCACCGTGC
>JAWKQJ010000086.1:0-8557 GCA_041390205.1 Gemmatimonadales bacterium | reverse complement strand
TTGGTCAATCCGAGCTTTGCCGGGTACGCCGAGCTCTGCGGCGCGCACGGCGAGCGGGTGGAGCGTGCGGACCAGCTCGGGCCCGCGATCGAGCGGGCGATGGCCGCGCCGGGGCCGGCGCTGGTGGAGGTGATCAGCGACCCGGAGCTGGTCTAGCGCCGGGGCTCACTTCCCCAGCGCCAGGCGCGCCATCGCGATGATCAGGAACGAGTTGCCCACGAAATGCGCGATGATGCCCGGCCAGGTGTTGCGGGTGCGCTGGGCGACGAACGCCAGCGGCACGGTGGCCGGCAGGTACCCGATCACGCTCGCCAGCGTCGTGTGGTAGAAGAAGTGGAAGAGATCCCAGAGCACGCCGTTCACGATCCACGCGTGCTTCCCGAAGGCCACCTCCTGCCGGGGCAGGATGATGCCCCGCCACCAGAGCTCCTCGCCCAGGATGTTGAAGACGAACATGGTCGCCGCGACCAGGGCGACCATGTCCCAGCGCCCGGTGAGGTCCATCCCGAACGACCCGTCCTGCATCTCGGCCATGAACTGGGCGAACTCGGTCGGCGCGGTGAAGAGCTTCACGCCCTCGAAGAAGCCGGTCACGAAGCCGAACAGGTACTGGAGCGCCCAGGTGCCGAGAATCAAGCCGATCGTCCAGACCCAGACCGACTTGGTCGGCCTGGTGAGACGCATCCGATCCCGAAACGCCGCCCAGGTCCAGGGATTGCCCTCGGCCCGGTAGGCGATGAACGCCGCCGCGAGCATCACCGCCAGCACGCCGCCGAACGTCGCGTTGAAGATCAGAAACGGTCGATGGCCCTGGCGTACCATCCAGGGCAGCACCCCGAGCAGCACCGCGCTGAAGAAGATGCTGGGGATGCCGAAGTAGAGGAGCGAGGCCAGGAGGCCGATGGGCTTGAGCGGCTTGTCGGTCATGGGACTGGTCCGAAGGGTCGGGGATAGACTAGCGCAAACCCGCGATCCCGCAACTGCGGCGCCGACCCGCTCCCGCGGTCACTCTGCGGGCGGCATCAGCCTGCCGTCCTTGCGGGTGATCGTGTCGTAGAGCGCGCGGATCCGGCGAACGTCGTCCTCCATCTCGCCGGTCGGGGAGAAGGGCGGCATCACGCCCACCGCCTTCCGCGACCAGTCGAGGAAGCCGGGGACGATCGGTACCCCGGCGTCGTGCGCGATCCGATAAAACCCGCTCTTGAATCCCGCGCCGTACCTCCGGGTCCCTTCCGGCGTGATGCCCAGCACGATCTTCGGCGTCCGGGCGATCTCGTCGACCACCTGCTCGACCACGCCGCGCGGCGCGGACCGGTCGACCGGCGTGCCGCCGGCCCAGCGCATCAGCCAGCCCATCGGGCCGCGGAAGAGCTCCTTCTTGGCGATGAAGCGGACCCGCACGCCGAGCGCGATCACGTAGAGGATCGCGATCACGAAGTCCCAGTTCGAGGAATGCGGCGCGGCGATCACGATGAGCTTGGGGACTTCGGGAAAGCTGCCCTCCATCCGCCAACCGAGGAGCCGCAGCAGCACCCTTCGCGACCCCGCGGGTCAGTCGGTTGCCGCGGGTGGGGAGCACGGTCGGTGGCTGGCTCATGCGAGGCGCTCGTCCGGCGGCATCACCGCCAGGACAGGTCGGCGCCGGCCGGCGCCCGGCGGGCGACGTGATCGGCCATCAGCCGGATCAGGTCCGCGTTGGTCCAGGGCTGCCAGCCGTGGCCCTTCATCGGCCGGCCGTAGCCGAACTCGCCGGCATAGTAGGGGTCGGTGGTGCTCTCGAGGAACTCCTCGAGCAGATAGACCGACGGCGCCAGGTAGAACTGGTCCATGTCGCCGGTGTAGACGTGGATCTTGCCGGCCAGCTGCCCGCCGATCCTGCTCCAGTGCTCGCGGAGGTAGTGGGTCAGGTCGTACCCGCCGTCGCGCATCGCGATCGCCACCTCGCGATCGATCAGCCCCGTGCCGAGATCCCAGAGCCGGCGCGGATACCCGTCGGCGCCGACCGGGCCGTAGGCCGCGTTCCAGGCGTCGATCTGGCCGGCGGAGCGCCCACGGGTGCCCTGGGTCTCCTCCATCCGGGAGAGCTCCCGGACGTTGCCCATCGGCTGGCCCATGGTGTTCATCTGGAAGGGCCGCTCGGGCGCGCCGAAGGGAGCGTTAGGCACCCGGAAGGCGCTGGTGTCCTGATAGATGTCGACCAGCTGGTAGCGCCGGAAGTCCACCGGGTCGGGGTAGAGCGTCCAGGTCCCGCCGTAGAACTCCGGATAGTGGATCTGGAGGGCGAGCGAGATCCACCCGCCGGTCGAGCCGCCGGTCATCACCCGGGCGTACGGGGCGCCGATCATCCGGAAGGCGCCTTCGAGGTGCGGGATCAGCTCCTGGTGGATGGCGTCGCCGAAGGGGCCGTTGTTGGCCGAGTTGAGACCGTAGGAGTCGTCGAAGAAGGGCGTGGGGTGCTGGAGCTTGACCGCGATCACCCGGGGGAAGCCGTCGCTCATCCACGACTTGGCGAACTCGTGCCCCGACTCGCGCTTCCCGCCGGCTTCGCGGGCGAGATTGGAGAAGAGGGCGGGGCCGGGCGCGGGCGGGGTCGTGTCGAACCCGAACGGCGCGGCGAGGCTGAAGTGATCCTGATGGAACACGACCGGGTAGCGTCGCTCCGGATGGGCGTCGTAGTCGCGGGGCAGGAGCACCGTCGCGCCGAGGTAGATCGGGTGGCCCCACCAGCGGGAGAGGATCGCGCTCTTGAGCTTGATCCGCTTGACCCAGCGATCGTCGGCCGGGACCTCGATCGGCGGCACCGTCTCGGTCAGCTCCAGCGCGACCCGGGTGCCGGCCTCGGGGTCGAGCCGGACCCGGACCGCTTTGCTGTAGAGGTTGCCCGGCGAGAAGGCCCAGCGCTGACCTTCCCATTGGTCCATGTGGGCCCAGACGGTGTGACCGTCGGCCCGCTCGAAGCGGGTATAGAGGTTGACGATCGCCTGGATCCAGTAGTCACCCGCCGGGAGCTGGTCGAGGCTCGGGTACGGGAACCCGATCGCGCCGCGGTCGATCACCGCGGGACGGCCGGGCGCGAGCTGCTCCAGGTCGATCGCGAAGTAAGGCACCCGGCCGTCCCGCTGGCGGGCCGAGTTGTAGGCCGCGATCCGGGGCTCGGGATCGTCGGCGGGCGCGATGGCGAGGAAGAGCCGGCCGGTGGTCGCGGAATCGCGCACGGTCGTCGGAATCACGACCGTCACCTCGACGCCGGCGTCGGCGCCGCAGCCCAGGAGCCCGGTGGCCAGTCCGGCGGTGAGCCCGAGGGCGATCGCCCGGCCTCTGATCGTCGTCGTCTGCATGCTCTCGTCTGATGGAAGTCGGCCGCGCGCGGCGCTCGCGACCGAGGAGTATCGCCCGCCGGTCCCTGGCGCGCCAGGGTGGCCGAACGTTAGGCGGTCTCGGCGCGGCGGGGCCTGCAACTTCCGGGTCGGCCCCGCCGTAGAGAGGAGCATCCCGACCTCGCAGAGTCTCCCGATGAACGGAAGCCGAACCGCCCTCCTGGCGGCCCTCGCCGTCGCCATGCTCGAGGGCTGCGATCGCGCCCCCGCGTCCCAGGCTCCCGAGGTCGTCGCCGCGTCCACGACCGGCGCCCGGACCGACTTCGACTTCCTTCTCGGCCGGGAGTGGACCGTCCACAACCGGGTGCTCGACGGGCGGCTCGAGGGCGCGACCGAGTGGACCGAGTTCGACGCCCGGCTCGTGGACGTTCGACCGATCCTCGGCGGCCTCGGCAACGTCGATCGGATGCTCGCGACTCGGAACGGCCAGTCGTTCGAGGGCAGCTCGATCCGGATCTTCGATCCGCGGACCCGCCAGTGGACGATCTACTGGGTCGATACCGACAACCCGACTCTCCGCCCGCAGGTCGTGGGTGGATTCGAGGGCGCCAGCGGCGACTTCTTCGGGAGCGAGGCGTATCGCGGCGACACCGTGCGGCTCCGCTTCCGCTGGCGGGTGAGCAGCGACAGCACCGCGCATTGGGAGCAGGCGTACTGGGACGAGCGCGCGAACGAGTGGGAGACGAACTGGACCATGGAGTTCGTCGCCGACTGAGCGGGTCAGGGGGCCGAGACGCGGTGCCAGAGCAGGATCGCGCCGCAGTTGCCGCCGGGGCCGCCCAATTGGTACTGGACCGGCGTCTGTGAGACGCCGACGTAGATCTCCACGCCCTCGAGGTCGTCGGTGCGGAACTGGTCGATGTCCGGCGGGGGCACGTCGGAGTCGGGTCGCCAGAAGACGATCCCGTCTACGAACACGGTCAGGTAGCAGGCGGGCAGGAAGACCGAGTCGCCGCAGCGGTAGTCGGAGTAGCCGCTGCGCCGGCCGGCCGCCGCCGCGTAGCCGTTGCAGGGGCTCGGCCGCGGAATCAGGTTGGCACCGGGCGAGAGCCGCAGCACGTTCGAGACGGGCGAGTTCTTTCTCGCGTCGAGCTGCTCCAGCGTCACGAAGTGGCCGTTGGCCTCGCGTCGACGCTCCTCGAAGCCGCGCATCCTCGGGTGGACGCCGGCCGAGCTTCGGCCGCTCACCTCGATCTGATCGAGGGCGACGGCGACGGCGCCCAGCGAGAGCGTTACCCGGGTGGTGTCCCCCACGCCGACGCTCACCTCCCGACTCGTGGTGCCGAAGCCGAGCGCCCTGGCTTCGAGCAGCTGGGCGCCGGCGGGCGCGCCGCGGAGCCAGCCGACGCCGGTCTCGTCGGTGCGGGTGGAGTCTCCGGACGGCTCGGCCACCACGATCGCGTCGGCGATCGGCGTGCCGCCCGTCTCCGAGCGCACCTCGATCCGCACCACGCCGGCCTGGATCGCGTCCCGCGCGCCGAGGGTGAGCTCCGCGGTCGTGAGCCGCTCGCCCGCCAGCGCGATCACCGAGGGCGAGGCCACCAGGGGGCTCGCCGCGCGGACCCAGAGCTTCCGGTCGGGATCGAGCCCGCAGACCCGGAACGCCCCCGCCGTGTCGGCGGTGACCGTGATCGTCTGACTGCGCTCGGCCGTCCAGCGGAGGTCCACCGACCCGCCCGGCATCGCGGTGCCGGCCTGGTCGCGGAGCACGCCGACCAGGATGCCACGCTGGCTGCTGTCGATGGTGACCCCGTCGCAGAGCGGGCCCGCGAATCGATCGAGGGGCGGGATGGCGAGATCGGCCGTCGCGATCCGGCCCCGATCGAGGCGCGCCGCGCCGGTCACCGGACCGAAGGCGAGGGCGGTGATCCGCGGGTGGGTCGCCCGGATCACGAAGTTGCCTCGGGTGGGCGTCTCGATTCGATAGCGCCCGTCCGCGCCGGTCGTGTCGGCGTACGCTCCGCCGAGCGCGACCACCGCGCCCTCGAGTGGGCCGCCCGCCACCGAGTCCCAGACCACGCCGGTCACGACGGAGCGGGTGTCGCTCGCGCCGGCCGGTCCCGCCAGCTCCGCCCGACCGCCCGTCTCCTGCATCCCGAGGAGGGTGTCGCTCCGGATCGGTTGGCCGGCGAAGTCGCGCCCGGTGAGCGTCGCCACCACCGGCACCCGGATCGTCCAGTCGCTCACGATCCAGGATCCGTTGGGCAGGCGGGTGAACTCGATCCGTCCGCCTTCCTTGCCGGTGGCGAGCCGGCGCTGGAGGTTGACGTAGCCGAATTCGAGATAGCGGAGCTCGGAGGTGGCCCGGTCGAGCCAGAGGGTGCCTTTGACCTCGGGAACCCGACGGCCGCGGGCCGGCTCGAACGCGAGCCCGATCAGGTCCGCGCGATCGCCGTCGCCGCGCACCACCCAGAAGCAATGCAGCTCGAGGAACTCGGACGAGAGCAGCAGCTCCGCGTCGGGGGCGGAGTACCAGGTGTCGCCGTCGCGCTCCTCGATGAAGCCCCGCTCGATCAGGCGGCTCGGGTCGGCGGTGGCGAAGGGCTTGGCCGCGCGGGCCCTGCGGGTGCTGGAGCGCTCCTCGACCACCCGATCGCGCCGGTCGAAGCGGCGCTCGAAGGTGAGGATCTCCAGCTCGGGCGGCTGGGTCTGGCCGGTGACCTGGGTGCCGGCCAGCGCCTTCTCCGCTTCGCTCCACACCGCCGCCAGCGCGCTGCCGTTCTCGCGATCGAGCTGACAGACCCGCTTGGTGCTCTTCACCGTGAGCTCGGGGAGCAGGACCCGCGCGCCCGGCATGGTGACTGCCAACGGCGTGACGCCGCTGGCCGCGACCGCGAAGGCCTCGGTGACGAGGCCCTGGTAGCCGATGCGATCCGCTTTGAGCCGGAAGCTGCCGGCGGCCGGCGCGCGGAGGGTGGCGCGCCCCGCCTGATCGGTGAGCGCTCTCGCGACCGGCCGCCCGTCGGGCGCGAGGAGCGTGAGCAGCGCGCCGAGCACGGGCCGTCCGCCTTCGTCGTCGACGACCCGCACGGCGACCGACTGGGCGGCGAGCGAGCCGGCCGCGAGGAGGCTCGCGAGCGCGCCGAGCGCCCAGTGGCGGTAGCGACCGAAGCCAGCCATCGGACAATGATACGTCCGGGTCTGGTGCCGGGCATCGGCACGGATTCCGGCCACTGGGGTGACCCCCCGAGGGCCAGGTTTTCTCCCAACTTGTTGTTTCCCGGCCCGGGCCGAGAATTGATGGGGACGGCTCGATGGAGTGGTGCGATGCAGGATCGATGGGGACGGCTCATGGCGGCGATCGCGTTTGCGCCCATCTTCGCGGCGGCGATCTGGCTGCTCGGTCTGGAGCTGCTGCTCAAGAACCGGCGGGGGGCGGGGCGGGGTCGCCCGGACCCGAGGGAGGAGGCGGTGGTGCGCGCGTACCGGACTCGCCGGATTCCGGCCGATGCAACCCTGGGACGCGTCGGATGACACTAGAAGTGTCCCGACTCGTGAGGCCGCCCGGTGCGCTCCGTCCTGCCGATCGTCTTCTTCCTGCTCGCCTCGCCGCTCGCGGCCCAGACGGCTGGCGCCGGCCGCCCCGGCACGCGACCACTGCTGGCCCCTGAGGTCGCGATCCCCCTGGCGCGGAGCGCCGCGCCGGCATCCGTCTCCGCGCGGGCGAGCGTCTACGTCTTCACCGACGACGGCTTCCACCTGGCCGACTCGGGCTCGTCCGATGTCGCCTGCCTGGTGAACCGGAGCTGGCCCGGCTCGCTCGAGCCGGAGTGCTTCGATCGCGAGGCCGCGCGCACCATCATGCGTCAGGAGATGAAGCGGACCGAGCTCTACCATCGGGGGGTGTCGCAGCAGGAGGCGGATCGGCTGATCGCCGCCGGCCTGGCGGACGGCACCTTCCAGCTGCCCACACGACCGGCCGTGGTCTACATGATGTCGGAGGCGCAGCGGCTGGTGAGCGACGACGGACGGGCGGTTGGGAAATGGCGCCCGCACCTGATGATCTACTCTCCCTACCTGACCAACGAGGCCGTCGGTCATCACGGCGAGCCCGGACTTTCGGGCGGGCTGGTGGTCGACTCCGGCCTCCCGACGGCGAATCTGATGGTGGTGGTGCCCGACTTCGTCAAAGCCCCCGAGGCCTCGCCCGATCGATGAGCGCGGGCCCCACCGATCGCGAGCTGGTGGGTTCGATCCTCGCGACCGGGGACGAAGCGGCCTTCCGCGCGCTCTATCGGCGGCACACGCCCGCGCTCTATCGGACGGCCGTCCGCCTGACCGAGGATCGCGGCGGCGTCGCCGAGGACCTGGTGCACGACACCTGGCTCAGAGCGGCGGAGCGGCTGGCGGGCTTCGAGTGGCGCTCGGCGCTGGCCACCTGGCTCACCGGGATTCTCTTCAATCGGGTCCGCGAGATCCGCCGGGAATGGACCCGGCGTGACGCCGTCTCGCTCGACCTGGCGCCGGAGCCGCCCGCGCTCCCGCGCTCGGAGGAGGACCGGATCGACCTCGAGCGGGCCATCGCTGAGCTGCCGCCCGGCTACCGGGCGGCGGTGCTGCTCTACGACGTCGAGGGCTTCTCGCACGAGGAGGTAGCGGAGATTCTCGGGATCGACGTCGGCACCTCGAAGAGTCAGCTGTCCCGGGCCCGGCGGAGGCTGCGCTGGTGGCTCGGTCCGGAGGAGCGTCCCGCATGAGCGAAGAGCGATACGACGATTCGGCGCCGGCGCTCGGCCGGCTGCGCGAGGGGCCCGTGCCGCCGGCGGAGCTGGAAGAGCGGGTCGTCGGCGCGCTGGCCAGGCGGGGGGTGCTCCGTGCGGGCGAGGGGCGGGCCAGTCGCCGCGGCTGGATCGGTGGCGTCGCGGCGGCGCTGGCCGCGGGCCTCGGTGGGTTCGCGCTCGGACGGGGCGGCTTTTTGGAACCGTCGATCCGCTCCGGGCCGCGGTGGCTCCTGCTGCTGTTCGAGGACGAGGCTTTCGAGGTGGCACCGCCCGCGGAAGCCGCGGCGGTCGTGGCGGAGTACGCGGCATGGGCCGACGGGCTGCGCGAACGGGGTCTGCTGGTCGACGCGGGACGGCTGCTCGAGCAATCGGCGCTGGTGCAGAGCGAGCGGTTGGTCCCGGGGTCCGGCGCCGAGCGGACCCCGATCGGCGCGGCCGGCGGGTATTTCGTCGTGGTGG
>JAWKQJ010000085.1:0-9264 GCA_041390205.1 Gemmatimonadales bacterium | reverse complement strand
GTTCGGCCAGGCCGCCCGCGAGCCCCGTCTGGGCCGGCGCGGCGCGCTCGCGACCGCCGTCCCGCTCGGCTTCTACGAAGGCATGCTGGGCTCCGGCAACAGCGTCCTCACCACCCTCGTGCTCTCTGCGGGCCGCGGGCTCGATCTCCCTCGCGCGCTTGGCCACTACTACGCGATGGCGGTACCCTGGTGCGTGCTCGCCGCGATCACCTATGCTGGGCAGGGGTTCTTCGACCTCGCCTTGGCGATTCCGGTCTTCCTCGGCGCGGGCGTCGGCGGCTATCTGGGCTCCCGGATCGGGAGCTCCCGAGGCGCCGGGTTCCTGCGGGTGGTGTTCGTGGTGGCGGCGCTGGCGGTGGGTGGCGTGCTCGCGGTGGCGGGCTGAGCGATGTTGGCGATGCTCGCCTATCTGGTGCTCCTGGCGTGCTTCTGGGTGCTGATCGTGGCCGCGTTCGGCGCGCTCCGGGACGGGGTGAAGGCGCGCGGTCGATTCCGGGGCGTCGTGGTGAGCCTGCTCGCCATGCTCTTCGGACTGCTCGGGATCTTCCTGCTGCTGGTCTGATCGATGGCGGACTTCAAAGACCACTTCTCGTCGATCGCGGGCGCCTACGCGGAGTTTCGGCCCCGCTATCCGGCCGCGCTCTTCGACTGGCTGGCCGGCGTCACGTCGCGGCGCGAGACCTGTTGGGACTGCGCCACCGGCAGCGGCCAGGCGGCGAGCGAGCTGGCCCGCCGCTTCCGGCGAGTCGTGGCGACGGACGGGAGCGCGGCCCAGCTCGCCGCCGCCCGGCCCGATCCGAGGATCGAGTACCGGGTCGGCCCCGCCGAGCGGTCAGGCCTGCCCGACGACTGGGCGGACGCGATCACGGTCGCGCAGGCGATGCACTGGCTCGATCCGGATGGCTTCTATCGCGAGGCGGAGCGCGTCGCCAGGCCGGGGGCCGTCGTGGCCGTCTGGGGCTACGACCTGCTGGCGATCGAGCCCGGTGTGGATCGGGTGATCACGCGGTTCTATCGGGAGACGATGCGACGCTGGTGGGCCCCCGAGCGGCGACTGGTGGACGACCAGTACCGCTCGCTGCCCTGGCCCTTCGAGCCGCTCGAGTTCCCGAGCGTCGCCATGACGGCCGACTGGACCCTGGGACACCTGCTCGGATACCTGGGCTCCTGGTCCGCGGTGCGCGCCTGCCTCCGCGAGACCGGTCGTGACCCGGTGGCCGATCTCGCGGGGGAGCTGGAGGCGGCCTGGGGGCCGGGCGAGCGGTCGCGACCGGTCTCGTGGCCGCTGTTCGGCCGAGCCGGACGCGTTCGCTAGGGCCGCACCCTAGCGGCCGGGGAGTCCTTCCTCGGCCACCACGTAGGCCATCACCGCCATCGCCGCGACGTTCATCGCGACCTCACGCGGATCGAGCTTGTCGACGTTGTCGGCCTCGGTGTGGTGGTACCAGAAGTACTTCGACCCGTCCACGTTGTGGCTCATGCCCGGCACCCCGGCCTCCATGATCGGACCGATGTCGGCGCCGCCACCGCTCGGCAGCAGGCTGTCGGCGCCGATCCGAGCCAGCAGCGAGACGACGTCCGCGAGGACGGGCCGGGCCGGGTCCGGCCCGGTGAAGCCGAAGCCGATCGGACGGAACACGCCGCCGTCGGACTCGATCGCGAGGACGTGCTTGGCGAGCTCGGCCCGATGGGCGTCGCGATACGCCTGTCCGCCCCGACCGCCGTTCTCCTCGTTGGTCCAGCCCACCACCCGAATCGTCCGCCGGGGGCGGAGGCCCAGCTCCTTCATCAACCGCACCGCCTCCCAGGCGATCACCACGCCGCCGGCGTCGTCCATCGCGCCGGTGCCGACGTCCCAGCTGTCGATGTGCCCGCCGATCACGACCACCTCGTCCGGCCGCTCGCGGCCCACGAGCTCGCCGATCAGGTTCCGGGAGAGCGCGTCGGGCAGCGTCTGTGCCTCCATCTCGACCTTGACCCAGGTCCGCTCGCCGCGATCCTGCATCCGATGGAGCATGGCCGCGTCCTCCATCGTGATGGCGAACGCGGGGATCTGCGGCACGTCGGGCTGATACCGCATCGCCCCCGTGTGCGGCGTGCGCATCCCGTACGGTCCGACCGAGCGGATCATCGCGGCCACGGCTCCGACCTTGGCCGCCTCGCTCGCCCCGTTGCCCCGGTAGCGGACGGTGGCGCCGTAGCTGGTGAAGGGCACGTCGAAGAGCACGATCTTGCCGCGGGCCTCTCCGGCGCGCGCGGCCAGGTCGTCGAAGCTGGTGACGACCAGCACCTCCGCCGTGATTCCGCCGGCCGGCGTGCCGACGCTCCCGCCCAGGCCGAGCATCGGCAGCGCCGCCCGGCGCGGCACCACCAGCTCGGCCGATTCCCGGCCCCGAACCCAGCGCGGCACCATCACCGGCTCGCCCCGCACGTTCTCGAAGTCCTCGCCCCGCATCCGCTCCAGCACCCAGTCGATCGCGAGCTCGAGGCTCGCCGACCCGCTCAGCCGGTTGCCGAACCGATCGGTCAGCTCGGCCAGCTTGTTCCAGGCGGCGCTGTCGGCCAACGCCCGATCGATCAGGCGGTTCGCGGTCGCGCGGTGCTTCGCGGCCAGCGGTCCGGCTTGCGCGGAGAGCGGGCCGGCCAGGGTGAGGCCGGCGACGAGGGAGACGAGAGCGGTGCGTCGCATGGGGGTCCCGAGTACGGTGGGAGACGTGGGGCCGGCGGGCCCCCCTCACGGGCGGGGCCTCGGTCGGGGCTCGCGGAAGATAACCGGCGCCTTCCGTTTCCCGCGATTGTCCTCCAGACTCAAGGAAACCGATTCGCGCTGGAGGCCCGATGCTCGACTCGCTGCTTCTCGCCGCCGTGATGCTCGGGTGCGGCGGCACCCCGATGGAAACCCATCTCCCGGTCAACCGCACCCGCGCCTTTTCGCAGCCGATCGACACCTTGGGTGTGTCGTTCGACATCCCGGCCGGGTCGACCCGGGTGGAGGAAGTCCTGCCGGGTGTGCTCGAAGGCTTCGGGCTCGAGCTCAACTTCCGGGAGCCGGGCCGAATGGGCACCTGCCACCAGAAGGTCCGCGGGCGATTGGGTGAGGTGATGCTCTCCCGCTTCATCGACTGCGGCGAGACCCGATCGCTTCCGAACGCGGATCGCTACGAGGTGGCGCTCACCGTGCTGGTGACCGTGGAGCCGGACGACAAGTGGAGTCGGATCCACGTCTTCGTGCTCGGCGTCGGGCTCGACGGGTCGGGCTCCTCGGCCAGCCGGATCTGGTGCTTCTCCAAGGCGTCGCTCGAGAAGCGGATCGCCCAGATGGTCGAAACCAGGGCCTTGAGCTAGGGGGCGGAATGCGACGCGACGTCGCTCGACTCGTCGTCCTCACGGCCCTGGCCTCGCTCGCGCCGCTGGCCGCTCGGGCGCAGACGGACCGCTACGCGCGCCCGCCGGCGACCACTCGCGTCACCGTGCAGAAGAACATCTCCGTCCCGATGCGCGACGGCGTCGAGCTGGCGGCCGACGTCTATCTGCCGACCGCCGGCGGACGCTTTCCCGTCATCGTGATGCGCACGCCGTACGACAAGAACGGGCTCGCCGGCGAGAACGGCGCGGCCCGCTACTTCGCCGGTCAGGGCTACGCGGTCGTCGCGCAGGACGTCCGGGGCCGGTTCGAGTCCGACGGCCAGTACACGGTGCAGTCCAACGACCGAGAGGACGGCTTCGACACCATCGAGTGGGCCGCGCGCCAGCCGTGGTCGACGGGCAAGGTCGGCACCTACGGTTGCTCCTATCTCGGCGAGACCCAGGTGCTGCTCGCCGGCGCCCGGCATCCCAACCACCTCGCCGCCGTGCCGCAGGCGGCCGCGGGCGGGCTGGGCTCGGGCGGCGGCTACTGGTCGGCCTTCGGTGCGTACGAGAGCGGGGTCTACTCGCTGAGCTCCGCGTTCGGCTGGTTCCTGAACGCCGGCGCCAAGGAGAAGGGCGCGCGCCCGCCCGCCGACGTCGACTACGCCGCCGCCCTCCGCCACCTGCCGGTCGTCGAGATGATCGAGCAGGTCGACGGCCCCCGGACCGACTTCGAGGACTTCGTGCGCAATCGGCCGGGCAGCGACTACTGGAGCACGCAGGGGTACGCCTCCGACACCACCCGGTTCGACGTGCCGGCGCTCCACGTGAACTCCTGGCTCGACTACGGCGCCGAGCAGACCCTCTACCTCTTCGATCTGTTCGGCAAGAACGGGGTCGGCCGGAGCGCCCGGGACAATCAGTTCGTCATCATCTCGCCCACCACCCACTGCGGCTCGGAGGGCGCCACCGAGCATACCGTGGTCGGCGAGCTCGACGTCGGGGACGCCCGGCTGGAGTACTGGCGCATCTACCGGGACTGGTTCGATCACTGGCTCAAGGGGATCGACAACCGGGTACTGGACCGTCCCAAGGTGCAGTACTACGTGATGCACGATGGCTGGCACACCGCTCGGACCTGGCCGGTGCCCGAGATGCGGACGGTCCCCTTCTACCTCTCCAGCACCCTGGGCGCCAACACCGTCTCGGGCGACGGTCTGCTGGCGACCACCCGGCCCCGCGCCGGGGGCCGCGACACCCTGACCTACGATCCCGGTGATCCCTTTCCCTCGCGCGGCGGGACCATCTGCTGCACGGGCAACCCCGAGGATCAGCCCGGGATCTTCGACCAGTCGGCCAACGAGGGCAGACCGGACCTGCTGGTCTACACCAGCGCGGCCCTGCCGGCGGGGCTCACCATCGCCGGCCCGGTCCGGGTCGAGCTCTTCGTGAGCTCCGACGCGGTCGACACCGACTTCACCGCCAAGCTGATCGACGTCGATCCCGACGGTCGGGCCTGGAACGTGGTCGACGGCGTGGCCCGGGTCCGCTACCGCGACGGGCTCACCCAGCCGGCCCTGATGGAGCCGGGGCAGACCTACCGGGTCGTGGTCAACCTCAAGTCGACCGGCTACCGCTTCCGGCCCGGACACCGGCTCCGCCTCTACGTGACGAGCAGCAACTTTCCGCAGTACGAACGGAACACCAACACCGGCGGCAACATCTTCGACGAGCGGGACTTCGTGGTGGCCCGGAACGCCGTCCATTTCGGCGGCGGCGAGGCATCCGCCCTGCTCCTGCCGGTGCTGCGCTCGCCCTGAGGCCGCCCGGGCCGGGGGGGGCGTCCTGGCCAGCGCGATGGATTTGCATACATTATCGAATACCATGCATCCCACTCTGGCCCCGCTCGCGATGGTCTACGCCATGAACACCCGGCTCTTCGAGAACTGTCTCGACGGGGTCGGCGAGGAGCTTGCTCGGGCGCGGCCCAACGATCGCACCAACAGCATCGCCTTCATCGCCGCGCACCTGGTGGACACCCGGGCCTGGATGGCTCGGTATCTGGGCCTCGCGGACGAGCCGAAGCCCTTCGACGGGGCCCTCGAGTACGGCAGCTCGATCGAGACGGTCGGCGAGCTGCCCGCGGTCCAGGAGATCCGCGACGAGTGGGATGGCGTGAGCGAGCGGCTCGAGGGTCGGCTGGTGTGGCTCGGCGAGGCCGATCTCGCGGCGCCGTCGACCCAGAAGTTCCCGGGCGTTCCGCCGACGGTGATCGGCGGGATCGCCTTCCTCCTGCAGCACGAATCGTATCACATCGGTCAGCTGTCGCTGCTCCGGAAGTTCCACGGGCTCGACGCCATGGCTTACCGCTTCGACGGCTGATCGTCATTCCCCCAACGAGGTTTCCATGAATCGCATCCCTGCTTGGCTGGCGGCTTCCCTCGTTCTCGGTGCCTGCGCGGGCGGCGCCGCCGGCACCGGTACCGGCGCCGGGTCCGGTGCCGCGGCGACGGGCGACGGCGTCACCGGCAGCGGCTCCTCGAGCGCGGTGATCGCCGCGGTCGACTCGATCGTCCAGGCGCCGATCCGCGACGGCAAGCTGATCGGCGGCTCCGTGGCCGTGGTGCGCGGTGACGACACGCTCGCCCTCCGCCGCTTCGGCTACGCCGACGCCGAGCTCGGGACGCCCACCCCGCCGCACGCCGTCTACGAGATCGGGTCGGTCACCAAGCAGTTCACCGGGGTGGCGATCATGCAGCTGGTCGAGCGGGGCAAGGTCGACCTCGACGCCGACGTCACCACCTATCTGCCCAACCTGCCGATGAAGGGTCGCAAGGTCTCGGTGCGCCACCTCCTCGACCACACCTCGGGCATCAAGGGCTACACCGAGATGCCGTCCGCACGGCCGCTCTTCCACCGGGCGGTGCCCAAGGACTCGATCGTGCAGATGTTCATGGCAGAGAAGTGGGACTTCGAGCCGGGCGAGGAGGAGATCTACAACAACTCCGCCTTCTTCCTGGCCGGGATGGTGATCGAGAAGGCGAGCGGGATGAGCTACGAGGACTACCTCGAAGAGAATCTCTTCAAGCCGGCCGGGATGCACGACTCGCACTACTGCAGCGAGACGAAGATCATGAAGGGCAAGGTCAAGGGCTACGACAGCGATTCCGCCGGTCCGATCCTGCGCGGCCCGATCTCGCACGCCTGGCCCTACGCGGCGGGCTCGATCTGCTCGTCGACCACCGACCTGGTGGCCTGGAACAACGCGCTCCACCGCGACGGCAAGCTCCTCGGTCCGGAGGCGTACGCCGAGTTCATCCGGCCGTCGACTCTGGCCGACGGCACCACCCTGGGCTACTCGAAGGGAATCGCGGTGTACGACCGGCTCGGCAAGAAGGCGCTGCACCACGGCGGCGGCATCAACGGCTTCCTCTCGGAGAACATCTACTTCCCGGAGGAGTCGCTGAGCGTGGTGGTGCTCTACAACACGGCCGGCCCGGCGAGCCCGGACGCCGCCGCCGAGGCGATCGCGGAGGCGGTGCTCGGCAAGTCCGAGCAGCCGGCGGTGGCGTTCGACGGGGATGCCAGCGCCCTCGCGGGCACTTTCGTCGGCAACGGTCGGGGCCAGGCGATGAAGTTCGACGTGCTGGTCGACGGCTCGTCCGTCGCGATCAAGGGCCCGGCGACGCGGGACTCGGCCGTCGCGCTCACCTATCGCGGCAACGGCACCTTCACCCGCGACTACGTCAAGTACACCTTCCTCGACGGCGGGAAGAAGCTCCGGGTCGACGCCGGTTACGGCAACACCCTGCTGACCCGCCAGTAGCACCGGCCGGCGGGTCGAGTCGGAGCTCCGTCAGGAGCTCCGACTCGCCACCCGGGCCACCGCGTAGGACTCCAGCCAGCCGCATCGCTCGCAGCGATACGTCGCGACCTCGTAGGCCTCCCGGCCGCGCGTCTTCAGTCCCGTCCAGAAGCTCCGCTCCGGCTCGCCCTCGACCCAGCGGGGGACGCCGGCGCGGTGATTGTGGCCACGATCCACGACGAAGCCGGGCTCCATCGAGCCTCGGCAGCGGAGACATTCGCGCGGCGGATACATCAGCTCTTCCCAGGGTTGGCGTTGGGTGATGCGGTCTCGACCGGGGCGAGCAGGCGCTCCGGCCTCGAGTAGACGGTCAGTCGTCCCCTGCGGGCGAAGCCGACCAGCGTGAGTCCCGCCTCGCGAGCGAGCCGCACGGCGAGCCCGGTCGGGCCGGAGATCGCGGCCAGGATCGGCGCGCCGAGCACGGTCGCCTTCTGGACCATCTCGAAACTGGCGCGGCTGGTGACCACGGCGAATCCCCGCGTGGGGTCGACGCCGGCCCGGAGCGCGGCACCCACCAGCTTGTCGAGCGCGTTGTGGCGCCCGACGTCCTCGCGAGCCAGCTGGATCGCCCCGTCGAGCGAGGCCCAACCGGCCGCGTGCACCGCGCCCGCCTCCCGATTGAGGGCCTGGTGCTCGGTGAGGGCCTCGAGGGCGCGAGCCACGACGCTCGCCGGGATGGGGCTGCCCGGGGCCACGGGATGGACCGTCTTGAGCACGGCTGCGATGCTGTCGGCTCCGCAGATCCCGCACCCGGTCCGACCCGAGAGCCGGCGCGCGCGCGAGGAGATCTCCGCGTCGCAGGCCGGATCGACCGTCGCCTGGACCTCGATCCCCCGACTGTAGCGTTCGATCCTGACGTCGAGCAGGTCCGCCGGCGTGCGGATCAACTCCTCGGTGATGCTGAAGCCGAGCACGAAGTCCTCCAGGTGCTCGGGCGTGGCCATCATCACCACGTGGGGCACCCGGTTGTACACGATGGCCACCGGGGTCTCCTCGACCACCTGCTCGGTGCCCTCCGCGCGCTCGGCGCCGGTCCACCGGACCGCGTCGACCGCGAGCAGCGATCCACCGTGTCCCAAACGCTCCAGGGACGTCACCACCACCTCCCGATGATTGAGCCGACCGTCTTCGAAGCTTACTGCCGCACGGTCAAAAGAGCAGTTCGAGGCGAAGCGCCCCCCAGGCGAGGTGCCAGTAGAGGTAGTAACCCATCCGCAGCGCGAGCATCGAGAGCAGGTCGTACCGGCGAAGGAGCCAGAGCTGAGCGAGGTTGAAGCCGAGGACGTGGGGCACCACGAAGAGGTCGGTGCCCGAGAGCCGACCGGCCGCGAGCCCGGCGCGCACCTGGAAGGCCGGCTCGATGGCGGCGGCGACCACGATCGCGGCCAGCACCAGGCCCTCGCGCCGATCGGGCCAGACGCGCCCGCCGATGCCGAGGACCAGGGCGAGCGGCGCGAGGTGGAAGACGGTCTCCGCCACCAGCCCCATCAGGGGATAGAACCCGGCGGCCACGGGGAGCGGCTCGTTGATGCCGCGCGGGAACCGGGCCAGCAGATCGAAGCCGATCGCGCCGACTGCGAAGAGGGTGGCCAGGAGGAAGGCCAGCCGAAGCCCGGCCCGATTCGGTGGGCCGGCGAGGACGAACCAGCCGCCCCGGCGGAGGGTCAGGATGGCCGCGATCCCGATCGTCGCCACGATCGCCGTCGCGACCACCGGCTCGAGGCCGCCGAAATAGGGGACGAACGCCGCCCGATCCACCCGGGAGAGCAGCCAGCTCGTCAGGGTCGCTGCCGTCCCCACGACGGCCGACGCCCTCACGACGCCCGTCTCGCGCTCCCGGCTGGATCGATCCATCCCGTCCACCACGTTCGGCAGCCCGTCCCTCCGAGTCGGTTCGGTTGTTTGTATACAATTTGAGTGCTGCGCGCGGAGTGGGCCAGCCGCGCGGTGTCCTGGTGTCCGAGGCGTTGTCAGCCGCCCGGAAACAGCCAGATTGGTAGAGACTCCTCCAAGGCGCCGTCGATGCGGTTCTCGCTCAGAGAGGCACTAGG
>JAWKQJ010000084.1:0-9391 GCA_041390205.1 Gemmatimonadales bacterium | reverse complement strand
GATCGTGGTCACGACCACGTCCATCCCGACGCCGCGGCCCGACACTTCGCTCACCGCCTGCTTCATCGTGAACCCCGGCCGCGCCAGCAGGGTGAGCAGCTCTTCGGCGCTCGGCGCGGGGTCGCCCGCGCCCCGGAGGCCCATCTCGATCGCCCGCTCCACGACCCGGTCCCGATCGATGCCCCGTCCGTCGTCGGCCAGGTTGATGGTGACCCACTCGCGGTCCCGGGTGGCCCAGATCGACACCGTGCCCTCGTCGGGCTTGCCACGCAGGCTCCGCTCGGTCGGCGGCTCGATGCCGTGGTCGACGGCGTTCCGCACCAGGTGCACCAGCGGATCGACCAGCGCCTCCAGCATCCCCCGATCGAGCTCGATCTCGTCCTGGTGGGGCCGCTCCAGCCGCACCGAGCGATCGAGCGACGCGCCGAGGTCGCGCACGATGCGCGGAAACCGATCGAACAGCTCCTCCACCGGAGCGAGTCGGGCCCGGAGCACGCTCGCGTGGTTGTTCCGGACCAGTGAGCCGAGGGCGCCGACGACCGCCTCGATCGCGGGGTCGGCGAGGTGCCGGGTCGACCGCTCCAGGCGGTTCCAGCCCACCATCAGCTCGCCGGCGCGGAGCAGCAGGTCGTCGAGCCGGGCCGGCTCGATCCGCACCATCCGGCTCTGGGCCCCCTGCGGCGCCGCCAGCGCGCCACTCGGCCTCGGGGCGCGGCGGCTGCCGCTCGGCCGGGCCACCACGGGCGTGTCGCCCGACGCGGCCATCCGAGCCAGCGCCTCGGCCAGAGCGGGCGCGTCGTCGATCGACTCGCCCCGGACGGCCGCCTCCGCGTCCAGCTCGAGCACCTCCACCGAGCGGAGCAGCAGCCCGACCACCGGTCCCGACGGGGCCAGCCGCTCCTCCCGAATCGCGTCGAGCAGCGACTCCGCCGAGTGGGCCAGTCGGGTGACGGAGTCGTAGCCCATCGCCGCCGCCGCGCCTTTGACCGAGTGGAACGCCCGGAACAGCTCCGGCAGGCCGTCCGTGGCCTCGGGGTTCTGCTCCCAGTCGACCAACAGCGACGCGGCCGCGCGCAGCTGCTCGCGGCTGTCAGCGAGGAAGAGTTGGGCGTACCGCGCTACATCCACCGACGCTCACCCCAGGAGCCGCTGCACGGCCTCCAAGACCCGGGAGGGCTGGAACGGCTTGACGACGAAGTCCTTGGCGCCGGCCTGAATGGCCTCGACCACCAGCGCCTGCTGGCCCATGGCGCTGCACATCAGGATCTTCGCGCCGTCGTCCTCCTTGCAGATCGCCCGCACGGCTTCGATCCCGCCCATCGTCGGCATCACGATGTCCATGGTGACGAGGTCGGGCTTGAGCTCGCGATAGCGGGTGACGGCTTCCTCCCCCGTCTCCGCCTCGCCGACCACTTCGAACCCCGCCTGACTGAGGATGTCGGCGATCATGGTGCGCATGAACATCGCGTCATCGCAGACGAGAACCGTGTGGGCCACCCAAGCCTCCGTTGGCTACCCGACCCCGAAGACCGGGGCCAGCTCGGACTGGACCTCGAAGCCGGGGATCGTTCCCGTCGGCTCGTCGAGGTCGACGACTTCGTCGACACCGAGCGCAACGCGACCGTCGCGGTACTGGAGCACCACCAGCCATGGCGACCCACCCGAAGCCTCGGATTGGACCCCCAGCAGGTCGGCGGCGCGCACCACCGTGACGACCGAACCGCGCACGTTTGCGACACCCTCCACCGGGGATGCAACACCCGGCATCTGGACGATCTTCAATCCAGTGCAAACTTCGCGCACGTCGCTCACTGCCAGGGAGAATCGCCGATCCGCCACCCGGCAGACCACCACCCGAGCACCCGCCAAGTCAGCCATCCTCAGGCCGGAAGAAGCCAAGATATGTCAGGGGATGAGGCGGATCAACTTGATCTGCAACGGGTTGCAGGATTTGCAGGGGCTCCCCGAGGTCGGCCGGCCACTCGCTCCGGAAGGCCAGCTGGGCTCCCGAAACCGGGTGGGCGAACCGGAGGGCCGCCGCATGGAGCGCCTGCCGGCCGGCGGCCCGAGCCACGCGTTCCGCCAGACCACGACCTGCACCCGTGATCCGCCGGGGGCCGCCGGCCCCGTAAACCGGGTCCCCGATCACCGGATGGCCCCGGTGGGCCAGGTGGACCCGGATCTGGTGGGTCCGCCCGGTCTCCAGCTCGGCCCGGAGCAGCTCGGCCACCTCGAAACGGGCCACCACCTCGAACCGGGTCCTGGCCGAGCGCCCCTCGGCCCGGACCACCATCCGTTTCCGATCGGTCGGATGGCGGCCGATCGGCGCGTCCACCACCATCGGCGACTCCGCCAGATGGCCCCAGGCGAGCACGGCGTAGGTTCGGTGCACCCGCCGCGCGGCGATGGCCGCGCCCAGCTTCCGGTGGGCCAGGTCGGACTTGGCGATCACCATCAGCCCGGAGGTGTCGCGGTCGAGCCGGTGGACGATGCCCGGGCGGCCCGCCCCGCCCTCGGAGAGATTGGTGCCCCGCGCCACCAGGGCGTTCACCAGGGTGTCGTCCCAGTGGCCCGGCGCCGGATGGACGACCAGCCCCGCCGGCTTGTCGATCACGGCGAGGTGCTCGTCCTCGAAGACCACGTCGAGCTCGATCGGGTGGGGTGTGAGGGTCCGGACCGCCTCCCGCTCGGCGATCTCGACGCTGACGGCGTCGCCCCGCTGGAGCAGCCGGGAGGCGCGCGCCGGCGCCTGGTTGACCCGCACGGCGCCCTCGGCGACGAGACGGGCCGCCTGGGTGCGGGAAAGACTCAGCTGATCGGCGAGGAAACGATCGAGACGCTCGGTCTCCGAGGCGACGACCGTGAAGGTGTGGGTGGCCAGAGCGGCCTCAGCCGGCCCGCTCCGTGGCGGCCTCGGCCCGGGCCCGGCGGGCGTCCTCGAGCCAGAAGGAGATGGCGAGGCCCACGGCGCCGCAGCACACCCCGATGTCCGCCACGTTGAAGGTCGGCCAGGAAGGGTGACGCCAGCCGATCCCGACGTCGATGAAGTCGACCACGCCGGCCGTGCCCCGGATCCGGTCGATCAGGTTGCCCGCGGCGCCCCTCGACCAACAGCGCCGCCGCGATCTGACGGAGCCATTCCTTCCAGCGTCGACGCGTCACGAGCCCAGCCGATGCCGATCACCGCGACGAGCGCGATCACCAGAAGATCCAACGGGAACTCGCCGAGGTGAGGCCGAACGCCGCGCCCCGGTTGTACACTGCCGGAGCCGCAGGATCCCCCCAGGATCTCCTGCGGCGGCACTGGCAGCTCAGCGCTCGGCCCACCGCTTGGTGAGCACGTCGAGCAGGACCCAGACGCCCACGATGGGCCAGAAGACCCGCCGCGGGTCAACGGCGCTTTTCATCCTCTTCTCCTTTTCCTTGCAGCTGATGCAGAGCCGCGCTGCGCGGCAGCGCGTCGAGGCGATCGAAGTTGATCTCGTCGCCGCAGCTGTGGCATCGGCCGAAGGTATCGGGACTGGGTTGTAGAGCCGCCGGAGCGCCTGGTTCACGCCAGAGGTAGCGCCCTTCCTGCGAGGCGAAGAGGAACTGCTTCCTCGCGCTCCATGGTGTCGGTGCCCTGGTCCGCCATGTGGAACGAGTACGACGAGAGATCGCCGTCGGAGCCCTGCAGCGTGGAGTTGAAGGTGTCGTCGTAGTGACCGAGCTCCTTCATCACCCGGCTCCGCTCGTCCTTCAGCCGCGACTCGAGATGCTTCAGCTGTTCCTTGTTCATCCGCTCACCAAGGAGGACCCCGGGCCGCCGTTCGTCCAGCGAGCGACGCCCAGGGTGACACATGGTGGTACTCGTCGATTGGTGTCTCATCGCGCGCATCCGGAACGTCGAGCGCCTGCCCGACGAGGAGGGACCGCGCGAGCGTTCTCCTTGCACGAATCTGCGGTCGCCCGCTTCGACCGCGCCCAGCACGTCGCCATCTTCCCTTCGATCGCGAGCGCGATCCTGGTGGTGAACTCGTAGCCCGCCTGCTTCCTGAGGCGCTGCACCCGATGCACACCACTTCCCGCGCGAGGTGCCCTCGAGCCGGAGCTCGCGATCGAGCGTCGGATCGACCGCGGCAACAAACGGGCCTGCCGCCTGCACCAGCCAGTCGCTGGTGACCTGGCGCTCGACGACGACGTCTTCGGGCAGGATCCGAGCCGCTCGCCGTCGAGCCCGAGCGCCGCGCTCCCGCCGGCCCGAGCGCGCGGAGCGGCTCGCCGCGCCGAGCCCGGCGACGGCCTTGGCGACCCGAGGAGTTTCCTTGCCGAAGCGGCGGCCGAGACTCCGGAAGTTGGGCTTGGCGACCAGCCGGACCAGCTCCGCGTCGGAGCTCATCACCTCGATCCGCCGGACGCTGACTTCCCGAGCCACCAGGTCGAGCAGCGCCTGGAAGCGCTCTGCCGTCGATGCCGGCGGGCACGGCCACCCGCATCGCCGCCAGCGTCTGCCGGACTCTGAGCCCGCCCTCTTCGCGGGCGCTCCGGCCGAGCGATGGGGCGAGCCGCCGCGCGGCATCCATCGCCCGGTCGAGCTCCGGCACCCGGTCTTCCGAGCTGGTGGTCGGAAAAGTCGGCGAGGTGCACGCCTGAGCCGGCCAGCGCGCGGTGGATCCAATCCGCGGCGCAGCCGCGGGCGCGAGCATTCGCGCGACCGTCACCAGGCAGTGATGCAGGGTGCGGCGACGAGCGGCCTCGTCGGGCTCCTGATCGGGCGCCCAGATGCGCCTGAAAGCCGGACGTACCAGTTGGAGAGGTTTGTCCATCACTTAGGTCATGATGGCGCGGACACCGGTCGTGGCGTCGTAGTCGGCCCAGGCCGCCGTCACTTGTTCGACGGTCGCCGCGAGACGGCTCCGGATCCACCGGTCGAGCGAGGTCAGGCGATCCGACGCGACCGCGCCGGGCCGGCGCCCGCGTAGCGAGCCAGAAACTCGTAGGTGTTCCGCAGCGTTGAGGAACCTGCCCGCCACCTCGGGAATCGGTCCGATCGAAGGGACGCGGCAGCCAGACCTGGCTCGCGGCGAGCAGATAGAGTCGCACCGTGTCGGCGCCAAATCCCTCGGTCAGGGCCTCCCACGGGTCGACCACGTTGCCGCGCGACTTGGACATCTTCTGGCCGTCGGCGTCGAGCACCAGCTCGTTCACGACGACGTTCCGATAAGGCGCCTGGTCGAACACGGTGGCGCCGATCGCGAGCAGCGAGTAGAACCAGCCACGGGTCTGGTCGACGCCCTCGCAGATGAAGTCCGCCGGGAAATGGCGACGGAACTCGTCCTGGTGCTCGAACGATAGTGCCACTGGCGTACGGCATCGAGCCCGAGTCGAACCAGGCGTCGATCACGTCGGGCACCTCGGCGCATCGTCCCGCCGGCCGATCGGGCCAGCTGTACTCGTCGATGAACGGCTTGTGCGGGTCGAAGTCGTCGGGGATGCCGCCCGGTCTTGGCCGCCAGCTCCTCGAAGCTCCCGACCACCTCCACGACCGAGGGGTCCCGATCGCTCACCCAGACGGGCAGCGGGGTTCCCCAGTAGCGGTCGCTGGCAGGTTTTTCCAATCGACGTTGTTCGCGAGCCACTTCCTGCCGAAGCGACCGGTGCCGACCTCGGGCGGACTTCGCTGATGGAGCGGTTGAGCGCCACCAGGCGGTCCTTGATGGCCGAGGTCCGCACGAACCAGGAGTCGCGGGCGTAGTAGATCAGCTTGCTCTTGCAGCGCCAGCAGTGCGGATAGCTGTGGTCGAAGCCCTGGTCCGATGGTGGCGGCCCTCGGCCTTGAGACGGCGGATGATCAGCTCGTTGGTCTCGTCGGCGGTGACCAGCTTGCCCTCCGAGCTCGGGCCAGGGTAGTGCCGGTGAAGGCCCCGTCGGCGCCGACCGGCCGGAGCAGCGCCAGGCCGTGCTCGCGTCCCATCGCGAAGTCGTCCGAGCCGAACGCCGGCGCCATGTGCACCAGACCGGTGCCGTCCTCCGCCGTGACGAAGCTGCCCGCGACGACCACCGAATGGTCGCCCTCGCCGGCCAGCGGCAGACGTCGAGCGGGCGGCGATAGCGGAGCCCGACCAGCTCCCGACCGGGGAAGGTCGCTCGGGCGCGGGCGCCTCGGCGGGCTTGCCGGGAGGCGCCACGACGCTCGCCCGGCTCGTCGCCACGATCAGGCGCCGCCCGTCCGGCATCGGATAGGTGCCGTACTCGAGGTCGGGATGGACCGCGATCGCCACGTTCGAGGGCAAGGTCCAGGGCGTAAAGCGGTCCAGACCACCAGCTCGCGTCCGAGCCGTCCTCGAGCGGGACGGTCACGTAGGATCGAGCGGTCGCGAACCTCCTGTAGCCCAGCGAGAGCTCGTGACCCCGGAGAGCGGTACCGCAGCGCGGGCAGTACGGCAGCACGCGATGGCTCCCGCGTGAGCAGCTCCTTGTCCAGAGCTGGCGGAGCAGCCACCAGACCGACTCGACGTACTCGGGCCGATAGGTGACGTAGGGACGCTGTAGTCGAGCCAGTAGCCGATCCGTCGACAGGCTCTCCCACTCGGTCTGGTACTTGAAGACGCTCGCGGCAGAGCCGATTGAAGGCCTCGACCCCGTAGGCCTCGATGTCCTTCTTGCCGGAGATGGCCAGGGCCTTCTCGACCTCGATCTCGACCGGCAGGCCATGGGTATCCCAGCCGGCGATCCGGGTGACGGCGTGCCCCCGCATCGAGGCGAAGCGGCAGAAGAGGTCCTTGATGGTCCGGGAGAAGACGTGATGGATGCCGGGCCGGCCGTTCGCGGTCGGCGGGCCCTCGAAGAAGACCCACGACGGCGCGTCAGCCCGAGCCGCCTCGACCTGGCGGAAGAGCTTCTCTTCCTTCCAGCGCAGCAGCAGCTCCGACTCGAGGCGATCCGCGCCACCCTCGGGCCACCGGGAAAACACCGCGGTCATTGCTTCTCAGGCTGGTCGTCGAAACGCCACTTCGCTGTCGACCGAGACCGGCGGATGCTGGTCGGTCGTCGCGACGGCGTCGAGCTCGGCCAGCTCGCGCTCGAGCAGCCGGCGATAGCTGGCCACGTAAGCGAGGAACTGTCGCCGAATGGCCTCGTTGGCGTAACGAATCCGCTGCTCTTCGGCGGTGGCGTGCTCGACGATCTTCCGGGCCTCGGCCTGCGCCTCGGCCGTGACCTGGTCCGCCTGCGCCCGGGCGCGGTCGAGGATCAGCTCGGCTTCCTTGTCGGCCTGGCTCTGGACGTCGGCTCGGAGCTGCTGCGCGGCGATCAGAGCGTCGTTCATCGCCCGCTCCCGATCCCGGAAGCCCTTGAGCTGCTCGATCATGCTCTGGAGCCGATCGCTCTGCTGGTTCCGCTCGCGCCAGAGCCGGTCGATCTCCTGCGCCATGCGCTCCTTGAAGTCGTCCACCTGCGAGATGTCGTACCCGCGCAGACCACGCTGGAACTCCTGGTGGCGAACGTCGTGAGCGCTGAGTTGGAAGCCGTCGTCCGTCATCGCATCATCCTCCGAGCCGTGCAGCCAGCCTCGCGGCGAGCCCGTGGAGCCGGGGCACCGCGCAGGACGCGGCACCGCCGGCGGGCCGACTTTCGTAACCCAGAAACATAAAAGGACTTAGTGCCGAGCTACAGGGTTGGATCTCGGGCCCCGTCAACGGGGTGGTCGGGGCCCGAAGAGCACCGTCCCGAGCCGGACCATGGTGGCGCCCTCCGCGACCGCCGCCGGAAAGTCGTCGGACATCCCCATGGAGAGCTCCGGAAGGGCGATCCCCGCCTGCTCGAGCGACGCCCGGACCTCCCGGAGCCGGCCGAACGCCCGCCGCTGCACCGCAACGTCGTCGGTCAGCTCCGCCATCGTCATCAGCCCCCGGAGCTCGAGCGCAGGCTCGGCCAGGACCGCATCGACCAGCGCCCGGACCCCATCCACCTCCACCCCGCCCTTCTGTGGCTCGTCCGAGCAGTTGACCTGGATCAGAATCGGCTGGCGAAGTCCGGGCGGGCAGCGGCGGGCCAGCTCGCTCGCCAGCTCGACCCGGTCCACCGAGTGGATCAGCCCGAACTTGCCCACGGCCTGACGGGCCTTGTTGCGCTGCAGCGAGCCGATCAAGTGCCAGGTGACCGGCAGGTCGGCGAGCAGGTCTTGTTTGGCGAGGGCTTCCTGCACGCGATTCTCGCCCACGATGGTGAGGCCGGCTCGGACGGCCGCCCGCACGGCTTCCGCGGGATGCCCTTTGGTCACCGCCACGATGGTGACCGGGTGCGTCCAGCCCCCGATTCGCTGGTGCTCGGCGATCCGCTCGCGGATCTGCTCGAGTCGAGAGGAGAGGTCGTGGTAGCTCATCGCGCGGAATATAGACGCCAGCGCCGGGGCGTCCCGGCGCTGCTGGCGATCGCGCTGCTCGGCGCCGGTGGGTGCGGCGCCTTCGCGAGCGACGTCGATACCGGTCTCGAGGGGGTGGTACGCCGGGGGCCGGTCACCCCGATCTGCCTGCCGGCGACGCCCTGCATCGCGGGCTTCGCGGCCAGGTTCGAGGTGCTCCGAGCCGGACGACGGATCGCCACCTTCAACTCGAACGTCGACGGCACCTTCGAAGTCAGGCTCCGACCCGGCCGGGTGACCATCGTGCCCACGGCGGACGCTCCGATCGTGGCGCCGAACGGACAACGCCGGGAGGTCGACGTGGGGCCGAGCGGCCTTACCCACGTCGAGCTCGACTTCGATACCGGAATCCGCTAGCGGCGGTCCGGTCGGGTCAGGGTCTGGTGGTATCCGCCGCCGGCGGGGTGGAGATCGACTGCGCGGCCTTGAGGTCCTCGATCATGTCCCGGACGGCCCTCGTGTCCGCGAGCTTGGCGGCCCGTTCCAGGTAGTCGATCGCCGCGCCGTAGTCCTGGCGGGCCCGCGCCGCGACGGCCAGCTGGGTGAGCGGCACGGTCAACGTCTGGGCGATCCCGGCCGCCGTCGACTCGAGCCTCCGCGGCTCCGACTCGAGCAGCTTGGCGTAACGATACGTCTCCAGCGCCAACCGCCTGGTGGTCGGCATGTCGAGCGGCACGCCGAACATGTTGCTGAAGTCGAGCCCGGGGTTGGTGGTGTCTGGCGGCTCGGTCATCACCTCGAGGCCCACGCCCCGCTGCACCATCAGGCCATCGAGCCCGAAGTACTTGCCGCCCGTTGTCAGCGACCAGACGAGCGGCCGCTTGCCGAAGTTCTGTTGCACCACTCGGAGCGCGAGGAAATCCTCGGGATAGAGCACGGTGCCCGAGTCGAGCACCGTGCGGTAGCGCCCGATGTTGACCGAGATGTCACGGGGGAGATACTGCGGCACCGCGGCCGCGATCTCCTGATCGGTCATGGTATGCACCGGCC
>JAWKQJ010000083.1:0-10261 GCA_041390205.1 Gemmatimonadales bacterium | reverse complement strand
CGAGCCCGGGATCTACATCCGCGGCGAGTTCGGGGTGCGGCTCGAGGACGACATGGTGATCACGGAGCGCGGCGCCGAGCTGTTCACCACCCAGAGCCCGTCGCTCGAGGAGCCCTTCGCGACGCCCTGAGCGGCGGACCTTCCGTCAGCGCTCTCGGGTCCAGAGCACCAGGGTGCCGCAGGTGGCCCCGACCGTGTTGAACTCGGGCGGCGTTTGCGCCGGCCCGCTGTAGTACTCCACGCCGGCCAGGGTCTCCACCGGATAGTTGTCGATGTCCACCGGCCCGGCGGCCTGGAGCAGCTGCACTCCATCGATCCAGACCTGCCCCACACAGCGATTGCCCAGGCGGCCGGAGGTGAGGACGTTCCTGCCGAGCCGGTCGCGAACGGTGCGGACGCCGACGTCGCGGAGCGCCTCGTGCGTCCGCATGTTGTCCCGCAGCCGCAGGTCGGCCCAGGTCATGAAATGGCCGTCGTGTCCGGCGCGGCGCCGCTCGAACGCCAGAAACCGACCGGAAGTAGGGAGCGGCGGCTTGCCGACGACGACGAGCGACTCGATCACCGCCACCGTCGGCGTGAGCAGGACCTCGATCTGCAGGGTCTCGCCGGCCCTGAACTTGAGCTTCCGCTTCCTGGGCGAGAACCCGATCCGCCGGATCAGGATCTCGTGCTCGCCCGGTCGGAAGGTCGGAATTTCGAACTCGCCGTTGGCGTCGGTGACGGTCGTCTGGTCCACCGCGGCGATGACCACCTCCGCGCCGGGCACCGGCGCTTCGGTCGGCTCCATCACCACCCTGCCTCTCAGACCGGCCTGCGCGCTCGCGGCGCGGGCGACCGGGAAGGCCAGCAGGAAGAGCGCGGAGGCTCGAGCGAGGGTCGTGGGGCGCATCGGATCGGTCGGGGTTGACCTCCGCCCCTACGATCCCTCGGCAGGCTTGGTTGCGAACAGGATGGCGACCGTGCCGGGACAGAGGGCGTAGCTCGTCTCGGCGTCCGTCCCGCGGAGGTACTGAACCAGGTCGATCCGCTCGACGGGCAGCGCGGCCAGCTCGCCGGGCTCGGGGCCGACGAGCTCGTAGGTCTCGGGAAAGGCGTTGGTTCGCCGGACGGCCAGGTTGCTGGCGACCCGCCGTCCGTCGATGAAGACCGAGCCGAAACGGCTTGGCTCGTCGGCCGAGACGGGCTCGGGGCAGTCGGCCGGTGCGATCGCGGCCTGACCGCCGCTGCGCCCGGCTCCGCAGCCGGCCAACGCCGTGGCGATCACCGCCCAGCCCAACCGCCATGCGGGGCTCGCGGTCGGAATCATCGCTCGTCGTCCTCCAGCGGTTCGAGCATCGGATCTGACGGAATCTAGCGGCCCGTTTCCCCACCGACGGGTCGGACAAAGTTTGCACCTCGAACGCCCATTCGCCGAGATCCGATACGGTCGGTCCCGTCGGTCCTTCGGAGGCCCGGCCGGCCTGCTCCGTTCCCGCCCATCGGCGCCCGCCGATTGGTGCCGCGCCCCCGCAACAGCGTCGCCCGAGGACTGCGCTCCTCGGAGCTCTGCGGAGCGGTTCGATGCCCCCGGGGACCTCCCTCTGACGGGTTGGCGGGGCAGGGCCGTCGGTCGGCGAGTCGGCACGAACCCTTCCCCTCCTCGGGGGTGAGCACCGCCAACCCCCAGCGGATTCGAAACGAGGTTCTTCGATGCAGTCTCGCGTGACTCGACGGCTATTGTGGATCTTCTTGACGCTGACCCTCGCCGTTCTCCCGGCGTCGGCCAATGCGCAGAATTATCAGGCCGACTACATTCGGGTGAGCCGCAACTCACACGACCTCGCGTGGGTGGCCACCGGCGCCGCCCTCACGCTCACCTTCAAGGAGCTGGGTCTCAAGCCGCACGAGGCCGACCTGCTCGGCACGGTGGGTCTGGTGGCCGCGGTCAAGCTGGTCAAGTGCGCGCAGTGGTGTGGCCGCCCCGAGGTCGACTGGCCCGCGCGGGTCGCGATTCGGGATGGGATCTACGACGCGGTGCTGACCAACGGCGTGTTGCCGATTCTGGTCGGCAAGCGGCACGGCATCGAGAAGGGGCTGATCACCGGCGTGGCCTGGCTCGGCAGCGTGCTGGTCATGCGTCAGCTCAAGTGGAACAGCCCGTGAGCCGTTCGGCGCCGCACACCGACGAGGACTCGCCATGTTGGGAATCATCGGAGGAAGCGGCGCCTATCGCATCGACGGGCTGATCGACGCCCGTTGGGAGGCGATGGAGACGCCGTACGGCACCCCGTCGGACGACGTCCTGATCGGCACGCTCGACGGCCGTGCGATCGCCTTCATGCCCCGTCATGGCCGCGGCCATCGCCAGAGCCCCACCTCGATCAACTACCGAGCGAACATCCACGCGCTCAAGCAGCTGGGCGTCACCGACCTGGTGTCGCTGAGCGCCGTCGGGTCGCTCGAGGAGCGGCTCCCGCCCGGGTGCTTCGTGCTGGTCGACCAGTTCGTCGATCGGACCTTCGCCCGGGAGAAGAGCTTCTTCGGCCCCGGCTGCGTCGCGCACGTGTCGATGGCCGATCCGGTCTGTCGGCGGCTCGGGGACGCGCTCGAGGTGGCGGCCGGACGGGCCGGCATCGAGGCGGTGCGCGGCGGGAGCTATCTGGTGATGGAAGGTCCCCAGTTCTCGACCCGGGCCGAATCGAATCTCTACCGCCAGTGGGGGCTCTCGGTGATCGGCATGACCAACATGCCGGAAGCCAAGCTCGCTCGCGAGGCCGAGATCTGCTACGCCACGGTCGCGATGGTGACCGACTTCGACTGCTGGCACGATGGCCACGAGGAGGTCACGGTCGATCAGGTGATCGCGGTGCTCGAGGCCAACGGAGCGAAGGCCCGGAACTTGGTCCACGAGCTCGCCAAGACGCTGGCGGCCCACCCCGAGTCGTGCGCCGCCGGCTGCGACCGCGCCCTCGACCACGCCTTGATCACGGCGCCGGAGGCGAGAGACCCTGCGGTGGTCGAGCGGCTCCGGGTGGTGGCCGGGAGGGTCCTGTGATCGATCTCAAGAGCTTGGTCCGGACGATTCCCGACTATCCCAAGCCGGGCATCCTCTTCCGCGACATCACCACGCTGCTCGCGAACGGGCCCGGCCTCCGTCAGGCGATCGGCGCGTTCTCCTCCCGTTACGCCGACCTCAGAATCGACAAGGTGGCCGGCATCGAGGCCCGAGGCTTCATCCTGGGCGGCGCGCTCGCCGAGCGCCTCCACGTCGGCTTCGTCCCGATCCGCAAGCGCGGCAAGCTGCCGGCCGCGACCATCGGGCACGAGTACGACCTCGAGTACGGCACCGACCACGTCGAGATCCACACCGACGCGGTGGCGGCCGGCGAGCGGGTGGTCCTGATCGACGATTTGGTGGCCACGGGTGGCACGGCCTGCGCCGGCCTGGCCCTGCTCCGCAAGCTCGGCGCGACGGTGGTCGAGGCGAGCTTCGTGATCGACCTGCCCGACCTCGGCGGGCGAGCCCGGATCGAGGCCGAGGGTTGTCCGACCTTCGCGTTGATGGAGTTCCCCGGACATTGAGGGTCGGCGGTCGCTGGTTTCGCTCGATCTGGGTCGAGCCCGGCGAGGCGCGGGTGTCGATCATCGACCAGACCCTCCTGCCGGACCGGTTCGAAGTCTCGCCGCTCGACACGCTGGAGGACGCGGCGGACTCGATCCGAACGATGCGTGTGCGCGGTGCGGTGGCCATCGGGGTCGCCGCCGCCTACGGGGTCGCGCTCGCCATGCGCGAGGATCCGAGCGACGCTGGGCTCGAGCGCGCGGTCGCGGTGCTCGGCGCCACCCGGCCGACGGCGGTCAATCTGCGGGCGGCCCTCGATCGGATGCGCTCGGCGCTGGTTCCGCTGGTCCCGGCCGAACGCGCCCAAGCCGGGTGGTCGGAGGCGGAGGCGCTGACCGAGCGCGAGGTGGCCGACTGCCGCCGGATCGCCGAGGCGGGGCTGCCGATCCTGCGGGAGCGAGCCGAGCAGAAGGGCGGAGCGCCCGTGCAGGTGCTGACCCACTGCAATGCCGGCTGGCTCGCGACGGTCGACTGGGGCACGGCGCTCGCACCGATCTACCTCGCCCACGACTCCGGGATGCCCATTCACGTCTGGGTGGACGAGACCCGCCCGCGCAATCAGGGCCTGCTCACCGCCTGGGAGCTCCGCCAGCACGGAGTGCCGCACACGGTGGTCGTGGACAACGCGGGCGGCCATCTGATGCGCCGGGGCCAGGTCGATCTCTGTCTGGTGGGCACCGACCGCACCACCCGGTCCGGCGCGGTGGCGAACAAAATCGGCACCTATCTCAAGGCGCTGGCGGCCCACGACAACGGAGTTCCCTTCTACGTCGCGGCGCCTTCGACCAGCATCGACTGGACCATCGACGACGGCGACGCGATTCCGATCGAGGACCGAGGTCCCGAGGAGCTGGGCCACGATCCGGAGGTCGGTGTGGAGAATCCGGCGTTCGACGTGACGCCCGCGCGGTTGGTCACCAAGCTGATCACCGAGCGTGGGGTTGCGGACGCGAGCGAAGCGGGGCTCGCCGCGCTCTTTCGCGATCACCGCTAGACGACGCGGTCGCTCCCGCCGTCGATCGGGATCTGCGCTCCCGTCGTCTTCCCGAAGGTGGGCCCGGCAAGCGCGACCACCGCGCTCGCGACGTCGGCCGAGGTGATCTCCACCCGGAGCAGATTGTTGGTGCGGTAGGCCTCCGGGGTCAGGCCGTAGTGCCGCGCGCGGTCGGCCACGACCTCGTCGCTCCAGGCGCCCGTGTCGAGCACCAGGTGGGGGTGGAGGACGTTCACCCGGATGCCGTCCGCCGCCCACTCGAGCGCCGCGACGCGGGCCAGCTGCGTGAGCCCCGCCTTCGCGACCGAGTACGCGCCCGCGCCCGGACCGGGCGCCGGCACGTTCTTCGAGGCGACGATCACCACCGCCGGCGAGAAGCCCAGCGCGAGAAACGGATGCGCCGCGCGGAGCAACCGGCGGTGGCTGTCGAGGTTGAGCGCGAGGCTCCGCTCCCAGGTGTCGTCGTCCATCGCCTCGAGCCGGCGACTCGGCGGAAAGAGCCCGGCGTTCGAGACCAGGACGTCGAGACCGCCGAAGGCTCGCACCGTGCGCCGGACGCAGGCCTCGACCTGCTCGGGGTCGGTGAGGTCGGCCACGATCGGCGTGAGGTCCGGGCCGACGAAGCGTTCGACCGAGGGATCCAGGTCGACGGCCGCCACCGCCGCTCCCGCTCGACGGAGCGCCTCGGCCGTGGCCCGACCGATTCCGCGCGCCGCGCCCGTCACCAGCGCGACCTGACCGGCGAAGGGCCGCGCCGGACCCGCGCGCCGGAGCTTGGCCTGCTCCAGCTCCCAGTACTCGACCGCGAAGAGATCCGCTTCGGGCAGGGCTCGCCATTCGTCGAGCCGCTCCGCCCATTGGATCGCGCGGGTGGTGTGGCGGGCGAGATCCGTCACGATCGAGGCGTCCCTGGCGCTGCCGCCGATTCCGACCGAGCCGACCCCCGGCCAGACGATCCATCGGGGCGCGGGATCGAGGCGGCGGTGCTCGCCGCCGGCGTGGCGGTCGAAGTAGCGCTGGTATTCCGCGGCGTAGCG
This sequence comes from Gemmatimonadales bacterium, assembly GCA_041390205.1. Lineage (GTDB taxonomy): Bacteria > Gemmatimonadota > Gemmatimonadetes > Gemmatimonadales > GWC2-71-9 > SHZU01. The sequence goes on along the minus strand of JAWKQJ010000083.1, from coordinate 4,629 downwards.
CGCCACCGCGCCCTCCCAGTCGCCGGCGGCGACGCAGGGCAGCGGCTTGGTCCGGATCACGTGATCGGGCGTGAGCGGGCCGCGGGTGGCGACGACGGTCGCCTCGGCGAGGTCGGCGAAGCCGCGGGCCTCCGCGGCGTCGTCCAGCGTCGCGACCACCGGCGCTCCGCGAGCGCGCCCCACGGCCAGCCTGAGGGCCGCCAACTCGCGAAGGGTCTCGTTCGCCTCGCCGCCGCCGGCCGGCCCGACCTCGGGCGCGGCGAGCGCGCCCTCGCGCTCGAGATACCTCTCCGCCTCGGAGACCAGCGCGATCATCCGTTCGTAGGAGCTCCGCGCGTCGGGCCCGAAGCTGAAGACGCCGTGATTGAGCAGCACGATGCCCTCGAGCGTCTCCCAATCCACCCCGCGGGAGAGCTCCCGGACCGTCTTCGCGAGCACGAAGCCCGGCATCACGTACGGGACGATCAGCACCCGATCGCCGTAGATCGACTCGATCCGCTCGCGGCCATTCGGCGTATTGCTCACCGCTACCACCGCGTCGGCGTGGGTGTGGTCGACGAACGCGTGGGGGATGATCGCGTGGAGGATGGCCTCGACCGACGGGGTCGGGGCGGCCGGATCGATCATCGCCGCCCGCTGGGCACGGACCATATCCGAGTCGGACAGCCGCTCGAGCTCGGCCATCCTGAGCAGCGGCTCGATCCGGACGGGCGCGAAGCCGGCGGGCTCGATCGTCGCGAGATCCCAGCCGCTGCCCTTTACGTAGATGATCGACTGCTGGTCGCCGAACAGATCGGTGACGGTCGCCTTGGCGGAGGTATTGCCGCCGCCATGCAGCACCAGCGACGGCTCCTGCCCGAGCAGCCGGGAGGTGTAGGCCCGGAGCGCCAGCGGCGAGTCGAGGAACGGTGCGGCGTCCTCGTCGTTCCAGAGAGAGCGCATCGGCTGCAAACATGGTCGGGCGGGCGCCGCGCGGCCAGGTCGCGGTCGGGTCTTGCCGCGCCCGACCGCCTGCCGCATCCTCGAAGCTCGAACGATCGAGAGGGACCGATGGGCATCGCGGCGATCAGACCGGTGATTCCGGCGCTCTTCCTCCTGGCCTGCGGGGAGGGCGGCCCGAGTGGGGCGGCGACTGAGACCCGCCCGGCATCGACCCCCAGTCAGGCGGAGAGCGCGGTTCGGGCCGAGCTCGAGCGCTACTACGAGGACTTCAGCCAGCGCGACTGGCCCGCGTTCGCCGAGCACTTCTGGCCGGAGGCCACCATCGCCACCGTGTGGCAGCCGCCGGGCGAGCCGTCGGCCATGGTGGACGTCCAGACCGTGCCCGATTTCGTGGCCAACGCGCCCCTCGGACCCGGCAGCAAGCCGATCTTCGAGGAGCGGATGACCAGTGTGGACATCCGGGTGGTCGGCAACCTCGCCCAGGCGTGGGCGCGATTCCACGCGCGCTTCGGCGACAGCGGCGCCGTGGCCGAATGGGACGGGATCGACGGCTTCACCCTGCTCGCGCTCGATGGCCGCTGGCGGATCGTCTCGCTCGGGTTCACCGACGCCCAAGGCGAGGTGACCGACCGCCGATAGCGCGGACCGTCTGGCTGGGCGGGGTCGGCCGCGCTACCATTGCCACGTGCCGAATCCCCCGACCACCATGGACTGGCGGACGCTCGCCGCCCGCGCGGACGAGCGGATCGCGCCGCACGTGCGCCGCACGCCGCTGCTCGAGTCGGCCTGGCTCTCCGAGGCGACCGGCGCCACCGCCCTGCTCAAGCTCGAGAGTCTCCAGCACACCGGCTCCTTCAAGCTGCGCGGGGCGCTGAACAAGGTGCTCTCGCTCACGCCGGAAGAGCGGGCCCGCCCCATCGTCACCGCGTCGACCGGCAACCACGGTGCGGCGGTGGCCTATGCGCTCGCCCGGGTCGGCCTCACGGGCACGGTGTACGTGCCGCACGATGCCGAGCCCAGCAAGGTGGCCCGGATCGAACGGCTCGGCGCCCGGGTCGTGGCCCACGGGCGCGACTCCGCCGAGGCGGAGAGCTACGCGCGCGCGCTGGCGGCGCGCGAGGGCCACGTCTTCATCTCACCCTACAACGATCCCGACGTGGTGGCCGGCCAGGGGACCGCGGGGCTGGAGATCGTCCGGGCCGTCGACCGGGTCGACGCGATCGTGGTGGCCGTGGGGGGTGGCGGCCTGATCTCCGGCGTGGCGGGAGTGATCAAGGCGACCTGGCCCGACGCCGTCGTGATCGGCGCGGCGCCCCGGGCGTCGGCCGTGATGCTCGAGTCGGTCCGCGCGGGCCGGATCCTCGAGCTCGAATCGGAGCCGACGCTCTCCGACGGGACCGCGGGCGGAGTGGAGGCGGACGCGATCACCTTTCCCTGGTGCCGGGATCTGGTGGACGAGTGGGACGCGGTCGGAGAGGACGAGATCGCCGCGGCGATGCGCCGGGTGATCCTGGACGATCACCTGGTGGTGGAGGGCTCCGCCGCCGTCGCGGTGGCGAGCGCAGAGCGGACCGGGCGTCGCTTCGCCGGAGGGTGCGTCGTCGCGCTGGTCTGCGGGGGGAACGTGGGCCCGGGGACGATCAGCAGGGTGCTTGACGGTTGAGCCGGACGCGAAAGAGCCGGGGTGGAATGCCAACCCCGGCTCTCCGGCGCGGTCGGAGCTGCCGCCGCATCAGCTGGGAGGGATCCGGAGCAGCAGCTGGTCGCCCGGGCTCACCTGGATCTCGTCCGAGTACGGGGTACGGCTGCCCCCGATCGGATCACCCTGGAAGCGAAGCGAGGTGAGGTGGCGAACCAGGTACTTGGGGAGCGTGAAGCGGGTTTCACTGTGTCCCCCGGCGATGCCGAGCCGGATCCGCCGGCTCCCTTCGAAGACGTAGATGGTCATGTCCGAGAAGCCCTGGTTGTCGACCACCACCGTGGTCGGGGCATCGGGATCGACCTCGACGTCCGGCGCCCCGCGTGCGCAGGCGACCGCTCCCAGAACGAACGAGGCCGCGATTAGGTTGCGTAGCGCTTTCATGAACTCGTTTCCTCCTCTTGCGTTGGTCGCGCTCCGACAAGACCGTCGCCCGGTTTCGGCGACCCCAACGACCACCCGCACATGCACTCTATCGACACGGGGGCGAATCCGTCACCCCTACCAGCTATGCGGCAAGGCCCTCCCGTGAGCGACAACGGTCCTACCCTCGGCGACCTGTCCGCGGCGGCGGGGCGTCTCGCCCCGCTGATCCGACTCACCCCGACCTGGGACTGGAACGACGACCTGGTCGCCCAGCTGCTGCCCCGGGGAACGGAGCTCACCCTCAAGCTCGAGCTCTTCCAGCACGCCGGCAGCTTCAAGACCCGCGGCGCGCTCCTCAACATCATGGCGCTCGGCCGGCCCGAGCGACAGCGCGGCGTGACCGCGGTGAGCGCCGGCAACCACGCGGCGGCGGTCTCCTACGCGGCGTCGGTCCTGAGCACCAGCGCCAAAGTAGTAATGCCCGAAGCCGCCGATCCGTTCCGAGTGGCCCTCTGTCGGAGCTATGGCGCCGAGGTGGTGCTCGCCCCGGACGTGCATCGCGCCTTCGCGATCGCCCAGGAGATCGAGGCGCACGAAGGCCGGACCTTCGTCCATCCCTTCGAGGGCGTTCGGGTGAGCACCGGCACCGGCACCCTCGGATTGGAGCTGCTCCGGCAGCGTGACGACCTCGACGCCGTGGTGGTCCCGGTCGGAGGCGGGGGGCTGATCAGCGGGATCGCGGCCGCGGTCAAGCAGGCGCGGCCCGGCTGTCTGGTGCTCGGCGTCGAGCCGATGGGCAACGACGTGATCCGCCGGAGCATCGCCTCCGGGCAGCCCGAGCGCGCCGTCGACCCCAAGACCATCGCCGACAGCCTGAGCCCGCCCTTCGCCATGCCCTACAGCCTCGGACTGATCCGCCGCTACGTGGACGACGTGGTTCTGGTGAGCGACGAGGCGATCGAGCAGGCGATGTACCTCCTCTTCAGCCGGGCGAAGCTGGCCGTCGAGCCCGCCGCCGCCGCGGCCACCGCCGCCGTCCTCGGCCCCCTGAGGGAGCGGCTCGCGGGCAAGCGGGTCGGGGTCGTGGTCTGCGGCACCAACATCGGCCCGACCCGGTTCTCGACCCATCTGGCCCGGGGCGAAGGGCTCTGGCTCACGCGGGGATGAGCCGCTGAGCGGCGACCTGCTCCGTCCGATCGGCATCGCCGCGGTCGCGTTCGGGTCGACCCTCATCGCCACGATGAGCGGCGGCAGCTCGTCGCTCCTCTCGACCCCCGCCTGGTTCGCCCTCGGCTACCCGCTGCCGGTCGCGATCGCCGCCGACAAGGTCGCCGCGACCTTCTGGGCCAGCGTGAGCGCCAGGAACTACCTCCGGGGACGGAGCGTCGACCGCCGCCTCCTGATCGGGATGATGCTCACCGGGCTGGTCGGCGCCGTGCTCGGCGCCCGGGTCACCGCGGTGATCGATCCCCATCTGCTCCGGCGGGTGGTCGGGGCGCTGATCGCGCTGGCGGCGGTTGGAGTGGCCCTGCGCCCCGCGTTCGGCCAGGCCGCCCGCGAGCCCCGCCTGGGCCGGCGCGGCGCGCTCGCGACCGCCGTCCCGCTCGGCTTCTACGAGGGCA
>JAWKQJ010000082.1:0-10334 GCA_041390205.1 Gemmatimonadales bacterium | reverse complement strand
GCTTCCCAACGATCGGATCACGCGCTCCCAATCCTTCGTGACGATCCCAACATCTTGGGAATCCATCGTCGGAATCGGAGCGTGGGCGGCTCGCGATCGCGCCCGGTAAGCGGGTGCGCCGCTTCGAGTTGGCGCGACGTGACCGAGCCGGCGCGCGGTTGGCACGGAGCATGTCTTGGGGGGTGGGCGACTCCCAGACGAACTCTTGCCGGAGCCGTGCCCGATGCAGACCGAGATGATCACGATCGAGGAGCAACTCGTCCCCACGCTCGACCAGCTGTTGCCGCCGGTGCTGCCCGCGGCCTATCGCATGGCGCTCGGGCTGACCGGCGAGCGAGCCGATGCCGAGGACCTGATCCAGGAAGCGGCGCTCAACGCCTGCCGCAGCTTCGGCCAGTTCGCCGTCGGCACCAACTTCAAGGCCTGGTTCTTCAAGATCGTCTACAACCTCTTCGTCTCGCAGTACCGTCGGCGGCGCCGGGCGGGCATCGCGATCTCGATCGACGGTGCCGACCGGCCGGACGAGATCGACCTGGGTGGCTACGGATGGAAGGAGCCCGAGGTCGACGCGCTGAGCCGCTTCCTCAGGGAGGGAGACTCGACCACGATCCTCCGCGCGATCGAGGGGCTGCCCGAGGGATACCGGGCGGTCGCGACGCTCTACTTCGTGGACGATCTGAGCTATCAGGACATCGCGGCCGTGGTGAGCACCCCGATCGGGACGGTGCGCTCCCGCCTCCATCGAGGGCGGGCGCTGCTCAAGGAGGCGCTGCGCGAGCTCGCGGCGGAGCGAGGTCTGGGGGGCTCCGCCGCCGACTGAGACCGACGCGTGCCAGACGGGCCTCGCTGGCCCGTCAACGATCGGGTCCGGCGCCTCCCTTGGGCCGTCGGATTCCCAGCTTCTTCATCCGGGCTTCGAGGGTGGTGGGCTTGAGGCCGAGCGCCTCGGCCGCGCCGCCCGGCCCGCTCACCTTCCAGGCGGCCCGCACCAGGGCTTCCTCGATGTACTGGCGCTCCATCAGCTCGAGGGAGGCCGGGCCTCCCGCCGCCGCGGCGCCGCCCGGCGCGGCGACCGGCTGGTACTGGCCGGTCATCCACTCGGCGAGCTGCAGGGTGGGACCGGTGCTGATGATCACCGAGCGCTCGATCACGTTCGCGAGCTCCCGGACGTTGCCCGGCCAGCCGTGACGCGACAGGGCTTCGAGCACGTTGGGCGGGATCCGCTCGATCCGCTTCCCGAGCCGGACGCCGTAGAAACGGACCAGGTGGTCCACCAGGAGCGGGAGGTCGTCGAGACGGTCGCGGAGGGGCGGCGTGCGGATCGGAAAGACGTTGAGCCGGTAGTAGAGATCCTGCCGGAAGGTGCCGGCCTTCACCGCGGCGCTCAGGTCGCGGTGGGTCGCCGCGATGACGCGCACGTTCACCCGGACCGGTTGGGCGCCGCCGACCCGATGGAACTCGCTCTCCTGCAGGACTCGGAGCAACTTGACCTGGAGGTCGGCGGAGAGGTCGCCGATCTCGTCCAGAAAGAGCGTGCCGCCGTCGGCCAGCTCGAAGCGTCCGATCCGGCGCCCGGTGGCGCCGGTGAAGGAACCCTTCTCGTGTCCGAACAGCTCGCTCTCGACCAGGGTGGGGGAGATCGCGCCGCAATTGATCGAGACCAGGGCCTGGTCGCGGCGCGCGCTCCGGGCGTGAATCGCCCGCGCGACCAGCTCCTTGCCCGTGCCGGTCTCGCCGGCGATCAGCACGGTGGTGTCGGTCGGCGCCACCTGCTCGATCGCGCGCAGGGTCCGGCGAATCGGCTCGCTCGCTCCGATGATCTCGTCCGAGCCGCGTTGGCGCGCCATCTCGTCGCGGAGATAGCCCGCCTCCGCCTCGGCCCGGCTCCGCGCCCGATCGAGCTCGGCCATCGCCGCGCGCCGGAGCCGGTCGGCGTGGTCGCGCTCCAGCTCGGCGGCTGCCCGCGCGCCGAGGGCCTGGAGCACCGACTGCATCCAGGCCGCATCGTCGATCGGGGCGTCGTCGACGACCACCAGGTGGCCGATCACCTCGCCGGCCGCGCTCCGGAGCGGAATGCCGAGGTAGCCGCGCGCACCCGCCCGGACCAGCGCCAGGTCGGACGGAAAGAGGCGACTCACCTCGTCCCGGTAGTGGCAAATCTCCCCGTCGAGCACCCGCTCGCACGGCGTGCCGGCCAGGTCGTACTCGACGGGATCGACCAGGCGTCCGCCGCTCCAGTACGCCTTCATCCGCACTCGGGTCTTGCTCGAGTCGAGGCACTCGGCCACGAAGGCGAGCCTCACCTCGAGGGTCTGCGCCAGGCGCTCGATGAAGACCGGGAAGAAGGCGTCGCCCACCGCGCTGGCGCCCTCCGAGACGGCGCGGAACACGGCGTCGATCCGCTCCTGCGCGGCGAGCGAGTCCGAGAGCTCCGCCCGCGCCGCCGGGAGCTCCAGCCGGGCGCCGATCAGGTCCGCCAGCGAGCGGAGCGCGTCGAGCATCGCGGGCTCGAGCGCTCGGGGCTCCGGGTCGGCGACGATCAGGCCGCCCAACATCCTCCCGTCGCCCGATCGGCAGGGGAAAGCGGCTACGGCCCGGAGCCCAGGCCCGGAGCCGTCGCCGAGGTCGCCAGCGACGAGAGCCTCGCCGCGTCGCAGCGCGTCCAACGCCAGCTCCGGGATCTGCGCGGGTGTCCGACCGGCTTCGGACGGCGCGGCAAGCTCGAAGTCGCCGTCCGCGCCCACTCCGATCGCCGCCACGGTCATTCCGGAGACACTCCGGGCGAGCTGGCCGAGGCGATCGGGGTCGAGGCCGGTTCGGGTCACGAGAGCATCCTGGGGCGGCGGGTCGGGGAGGCGGCCGTCTCAATATGCCTTTGGGTCCGGCCGGTTTCCAATCCGCTCCACAGCGGGCTCCGGCGAGGACGCTCCTGGTGCGGAGTTCGAGCCGAGCTTCACACCTTTCACAGGTTGGCGTCAGGGTGCCCACGCCATCGTTTGTCGACGCACACGGATGGGTGAAGCGTCGACCCACCGCGACCCGCGTGAGTCCTCCTTCACGATGGAACTCGCCTGTACCGATTCAGAACAGGACCGCCGATGCTCTCCAGCTTGCTGCTCGTCCTCACCGGGATCGTCAGCCCGCCCGCCACACTTGCCGCCGATACCGAGGCCGTCGAGCCGGCGCTTCGTTTGAGATCCGCCCCAGGTGCTTCCTCTCCCTCGAGCCCGTGGGTCACGATCCCGGTGCTCGGAATCCGAGCCGCCCCGACGGCGGACGCTCAGCGGCCCAAGGCGATCGAATACAGTGACGGCTATCACGTCCGGCTCAAGATCCACCAGATCGGGAGCTATCTGGAGCTGCCGCTGTTCGCGGCGGAGCTGATCGTCGGTCAGCGGCTGGCTCACGATCGCGACCGGGGCGAGCCGTCCGCGAGCGGTCTCCGCAGCGCCCACACCGCGCTCGCCACCGGGCTCGGTGTTCTGTTCACGGTCAACACGGTGACCGGCCTCTGGAACATCTGGGAGAGCCGGAACGACCCGGCCGGGCGAACCCGGCGGATCCTCCACACCGTCGGGATGCTGGCCGCCGATGCGGGCTTCCTGGCGACCGCCGGGGCCGCTCCGGAAAGCGACGACGACTTCGGCCGACGGGAAGGCGGCAGCGTGGGTCGACACCGCAACCTGGCGATCGCCTCGGTCTCGGTCGCGACGCTCTCCACCGCGATGATGTGGCTCTGGAAGGACTGATGATCACCGCTCCGACTCAACTCCTCGTGCTGGTCGCGCCCTGGCAGCGGCTCTACGCAGATTCGCGGATGGTGGAGACCGCCGTCACGTTCCTGCACCTGGCCGCGCTGCTCTTCGGCGGCGGCCTCGCGATCGCTGCGGACCGGCGCACCCTCCGACTCGATCCCGACCGGGGGCAGCTCCCACTCCTGCTCCGTGAGCTCGGCGGCGTCCATCGGCCCGTCGTGATTGCGCTTGGCGTGCTGCTGCTCTCGGGCCTGGCCATGGCCGCCGCCGACCTCGAGACCTTCCTCGGCTCGCCGATCTTCGCGGTCAAGCTGCTCTTGGTCGCCCTGCTGGTCGCGAACGGCGGCCTGCTGCTCCGAACCGAGCGAGCGCTCACCTCACTGGTCGACGCCGAAGCCGGCCCGCTCGCGCCGCCGGCGCGGCGCCTGTGGCGGCGCCTCCGGCTGACGTCGCGCGTGAGCCAGGCGCTCTGGGTCGGGTCGGTGCTGGTCGGGACGATCCTGGTCAACGCGGCCTGAGAGCATCCCCATGCCGAAGTCACCGACGACCGACCGCCAGCTGGCTCATGATCGTGGCTGCTCCGGGTGTTCGGGCGCGCTCGACCGACGCTCCTTCCTCGAGCGAGCAGGCGCCGGGGTGCTGGCGGCCCTGTTCGCGCTGGGCGCCGACGCCAGCGCCTCGGTCGCCGAGACGATCCGATCCACCGGCGGACGACCCCTCGGCGGCGCCCGGATCGCCTATCCGATCCCGGCAGTGGACGGTGTCGAGATCGACAAGGGCCATCAGGTCATCCTGGTGCGCTGGCGGAGCTCGGCTTTCGCCTTCAACCTGTCCTGCCCGCACCAGAACACCGCGCTCCGCTGGGAAGCCGACCGCGCCCGCTTCCAATGTCCCAAGCACCACTCCAAGTACCAGCCCGACGGCGAGTTCATCTCCGGGCGGGCCACCCGCAGCATGGACCGGCTGGCGATCGGGCGTCAGGGTGCCGAGCTCGTGGTCGACCTCGACACCATGTACAAGCAGGACGAGCAGCCGGCGGAGTGGAAGGCGGCTGCGGTGACGCTCTGAAGGGCTCCGTCAGGGCGTGAGGCGCCCGGCCAGCCAGTGCATCAGGTTGAGCAGCAGCTGCTTGTTCTGGCGCGCGGGTGGGTAGTTCATCCCCATCGGCGCGGCGTTGGGCCCCGCGAGCTGAGCCGAGAACATCGCCGCCTCGCCGACCAGGGCCACCCGACCCCGGCCGAAGGAGCGCACCGCGGCGTGCGTCCACCCGGCCGAGCTGACCCTGGCCGTGGTGGAGTCGAAGCCGCGACCGGCTCGGCTCGGGAGCAGGGTGTAGGCGTCCGGTCCGAAGCGGAGCAGGACCTCGAACCCGTCGTCGGTCTGGAACGCCTGTCCCGTGAAGGTGAAGACCGAGTCGATCCGCTCGCCCTCGTCCCGGCCGCGGGTGATGGGATGATCGAGCAGTCGCCCGTCGGCGCGGCGAAAGAGGTCGCCGCGGGGCAGCTCGCGAGTGGGGTCGAGCGTGTAACCGTTCGTGAACCGGGCGCCGAATGGCTTGGCGAGATCGGCGGCCGCGCCGGCCGCTGGCATGTGATCGGCGATCACGAAGAGCGCGCCGCCGGCTCGGACCCAGGCCACCACCGCGGCGATCTCCTCCGGGCCGAACGCCGAGTGAGTCGGCAGGTCCCAGGAGGAGACCGAATCGGTCCCCGGGTTGGCGATCACGAGGACGTCGACGCCGGCGAGGCTCCGGCTGGAGAACGGCTCGTCGATCTGCGATACCCGGAAGCCATCCGCATCGAGCACGCTCGCGAACACCCGGTAACGCCCGCCGATCGTGTGGAAGTTGTGATGCCCGCCGTCCACGGCGACCCTGGGCCCGGCGCCCCGCGGGAAGAGCGGTCGCGCCACCGAGGTGTCGTAGCCGGGGTCGTCCCGCTGCTGCGCCGCGAGGGTGGGCGAGAGCAGGATCGCGGCAAGCAGGCAGGTCATCGCTCTCATGGGGTCGTCTCCCTCGGTCCGTCGGGTGGTCGTCGGAGGGCCAACGGGCGGACGCCGCCGAATACCGCCTGGCTGCGCAGGCTCGATTCGATCGCGGTGAGCAGCTTGTCGAGCTCGTCGCCGCTCTTGCGCAGGGCGTGGCGGTAGGCCAGACGATAGGCGCCCAGGCTCAGGCCGCCGAGGAGCGCCGCCCCGCCGACGATCGGCCCGGCCGCCAGCGCCGGCACCAAGCCCAGAGGGCCGAGAGCGAGCGCGCCGCCGATGCCGCCACCGATCACCCCGGCCACGGACGCGGTGGCGCGGTCGAAGACCCAGTTCTTCCGCAGCCCGGGTCTGAGATCGCCGCTCACGCTGACCTCGGTTTCGCCGGTGGCGGTGGAGCGGATGGCCACGTTGAGCTGCAGCAGGTCGATCTGCGTCAATCGATACGACAACATCGAGATGCCGCCGCGGGCCATCCCGTCGCCCGCGCTGAGCCGGCGCACGTCGAAGACCATCACGCCGCCATCCAGCGGGTGCCCACCCACGGTGTCCCGGAGCGTGAGCGACCAGGGAAACTCGGGAAACACCTGACCGATGGCCTCGAGCACCTGGCGTGGGTTTCCCTTGATCAGCCGGCTTCGACTCAAGCTCCGCTGCCGACTGCCCAGCATGATCTCCCAGATCCGCTCCTCGCGCCCGGATGCGGCGGCCGTGGCCTGCGGGTCCGCCGACAGGCGCTCGGCGGCGGCCAGGGCGACGAACTCGGCCCCGATGCCCGCCTCGGTCGCGGCCCTCTCGACCTCGACCAGACGATAGCTGCTGGTCGGGACGTGGCGGGTCGGATCGTCGAGCGGGTCCGACGCCCGGTAGCGTTGGCGAATCCTGGTCGCGGCCTCGGCCTGGAGCTCGGCGGCCCGGTGCCAGATGGCGCGGGCTTCCTCCTCGGAGACGACCTGCTGGCTCTCCGGATCCGTCTGGTCGGAGACGTCCCCTTCCAGCGCGGCCGTGAGCGCGTCGGCGAGCGCCTCGCCGGTCGGGAACCGGTCGGCCGGATCCTTGGAGAGACATCGGTCGATCACCGCGGCGAGCTTCTCCGGCACGTCGCGCGCCCGCGAGCGGAGCCGGGGGGCCGGCTCGGTCGCGTGCTGCACGATCACGGCCGATGCCTGCGCGGCGTCGAACGGCAGGTCGCCGGCGAGGCACTCGAAGCCGATCACGCCCAGGGCATAGAGGTCGCTCCGCCCGTCGAGCGCGTCACCGGCGACCTGCTCGGGGCTCATGTAGTGGACGGTACCGAGGACGTAGCCGTCCTGGGTGAGCTTGCTCGCGGTCAGGTCGCGCGCGATCCCGAAGTCGGTCACGATCGCGCGGCCGGTGCCCTTGTCGAGCATCAGGTTCTCGGGCTTGACGTCGCGGTGGACCACCCCGCGGGCGTGCGCGTAGGCGAGCGCCCAGGACGCCTCGCGGAGCACCCGAACGGTTTCGCCGGGGGAGAGCACGCCGACCCGCCGGAGCCGCTCGGCCAGGGACTCGCCCTCGACGAACGCCATCACGAAATAGGCGTAGCCGCCGATCTCGTCGGCGCTGTACACCGGCACGATGTTGGGATGGGAGAGATGGGCCGCGGTGCGGGCCTCTCGCAGGAAGCGCTCTCTCAACTCGGCGTTGGCGGCGAAGGTCGGCGGCAGCACCTTGACCGCGACCCGGCGGCCCAGCTTCACCTCGCGCGCCAGATAGACCACGCCCATTCCGCCGCGACCCAGCTCGCGTTCCAGCTCGTATTGACTCGCCAGCAGCGTGGCGAGACCGGTGTCGACCCGATCCGTCATCTGCTCCCATCCGGCGTCGCGATCCGGGAGGCCGCGACGCTCGTCACGAGATCGTGACTCGAGAATGCGCCTCGAGGCTCGTGCCGCCGGCTCGGGCGGCGGTCAGAAGATGGAGGCTCGCTGGGACTGGGGCCAGGGGCGGCGTCAGTCGGCCGACGGCGTGGGCGGCGAGGCGAGCACGGTCCCCTCGCCCCACATCGCCTCGCCGTCCATCCCGGCCGCCTGGCGCTGAACCATGCGGGCGTATTCGCCGCGGGCCTCCATCAGCTCCTCGTGGGTGCCCCGCTCCACGATCCGGCCGCGGTCCATCAGGAGGATCAGGTCGGCGCGGCGGATGGTCGAGAGCCGATGCGCGATCATGAACGTGGTGCGACCCCGGAGCAGATCGGCCATCGCGGCCTGGATCAGCTGCTCGCTCTCGGTGTCGAGGTTGCTGGTCGCCTCGTCCAGGACCAGGACCTGCGGCTCCGCCAGGAAGGCGCGGGCGATCGCGAGCCGCTGTTGCTGCCCGCCCGAGAGCTTGACGCCGCGCTCGCCGACGTAGGTGTCGTATCCGTCCGGCAGCCCGGCGATGAACTCGTGCGCGTTGGCCTGACGGGCTGCGTGCTCGACCTCCTCGTCGGTCGCGGTGTGCCGGCCGTACGCGATGTTGTCCCGCACCGAGCCGTCGAAGAGGAAGGTGTCCTGCTGCACCACCGCCAGCAGGTCGCGATAGCTCCGCAGCGTCAGATCGCGGATGTCTTTGCCGTTGAGCAGGATCCGACCGGTCGTGGGGTCGTGGAACCGGGCCACCAGATCGGTCACGGTGGTCTTCCCGGCGCCGCTTCGGCCCACCAGCGCCACCACGCTGCCCCCGGGCACGGTCACGTCGAAGTCCTCCACCACCGGGCGTCCCGCGTGGTACTCGAAGCCCACCCGCTCGAAGCGGAGCTCGTTCACCACCCGCGGGGCGATCGCTGCGTTCGGCCGGTCGGGCTTGTCGTCCGGCATCGCCAGCACCTCGAAGACCCGCTCGGTGGCGGCGAGCGATCGCTGCAGCTCGGAGAAGGTGTTGACGATCTGCCAGATCGGGTTGAGCAACAGGAAGGTGTACCACTGGAAGGCCATGATGTCGCCGACCGAGGCCCGACCCTCGAGGGTCAGGTAGCCCCCGTACCAGAGGATCACCACGTTCACGGCGCCCAGCAGGAGACCCCACGAGGTCCAGATGATCAGCTCGCGCCGATAGGCGAAGAGCTCCTTCCGCACCACCGCGTGCCGGCCGACGAGATACTCGAGCAGCTCGCGGACCTCGCCCCGGAAGGCGCGTACCACCCTGATGCCCGAAAAGGTCTCGCCGACGTGGCCGTCGATCCGCTCGACGTCCTTGCGGAGCGAGCGATAGATCGGCCGGACCCGTCGCGAGAAGGTCAGGCTCATCAAGGTGATGCCCGGGATGATCGCGAGCGCCGTGAGCGCGAGCCGCCAGTTCAGATTGAGCAGGATCACCAGGGCGATCACCAGTCGGATCAGCGCCAGGGCGGGCGAGACGATCGCCATCTGGAGCAGACCGGTGGTGGTGTCGACGTCGCCGGTCAGCCGGGAGAGGATCCCGCCCGTCTTCATCTCCCAGAGCTTGGGCAGCGGGAGCCGGAGCAGCCGATCGAAGAGCGCCCGGCGAAGGGCGAGCATCACCTGCGCGTTGAGCACCCGCTGGCGGTAATCGCGGGTCACCTGGGTCAGATTCGAGAGGATCACCACCAGCACGAAGGTGCCGCCGGCCAGGTGCAGCCGTGAGAGTCGGGTGCCCGCGTCGAGCCCGGGCAGCAGGATCACCCGATCGATCATGAATCGGAGAAAGAGCGGCTCGACCATCTGCACCGCGGCGCCGACCAGCGAGAGCACGAAGAGCGCGGCCACCGCGTAGCGGTGCGGCCAGAGCCAGCCGAGGTAGTCGCGGAGATACTGGCCCCGCTTACCTTCGAAGAGCTTCGGTCGCCGGGGCGCGGCGCCCGCCTCCGGGGCCTCGCGCTTGCCGTCTTCCCCGTCCTCGAGGCGACGGGCCTTGTAGTCGGCGACGAACTGCCTGTGCCGAAGTCGGGACGAAGGCGGCGGCTTCACGAGCTGGATTCCGGTCGGGACCCAGGCAAGATCGGCCGGCGGCCGATCCTCCGCCAGGGTGACGGGCGCGAAACTCGGGCCGCGCCGATCGCGTCGTCGTCGCCAGCCGACGACCCCGGACGCCGCCGATGGGTCGAGAGCCGGACGTCACCCGAGCGGATGGAGGAACCGTGACCCGTTTCGTCTTCGTGGGCTTGCTCGCGGTCGTGTCCGGCTGTCGATCCGCCAACGAGCTGGCCGCCAATGCCGACGTCCGCGCGCTCGAGCCCACCACGATCGAGCTTCGCCCAGGCGAAGCCCACACGGTGCGGGGCGTCCGGATCGACTTCGGCCGGGTCGAGTCGGATTCGCGCTGCCCGACCACCGTCACCTGCGTCTGGGCCGGCAACGCGGCGGTCGAGCTCCAGGTTTCGGCCGCGGCCGGCAGCGGCCCGACCCAGCGCCTGGTCCTCAACACCGGGCTCGACCCCAAGGACGGCGAGGCGCTCGGCCTCAGGATCACGCTGCTTGCCCTCACCCCCTATCCCGACGCCCCGGGCGCCCTCGAGGCGGAGGCCTACCGGGCGCGGCTCGAGGTGCGTGGCGCCGACTTCGTCGCCCCGTAGGCCGGGGATGTAAGATCCGGCCCCATCGGCAGACTACCTTGAACAGCCGAGATGGAGCCCCA
>JAWKQJ010000081.1:0-11356 GCA_041390205.1 Gemmatimonadales bacterium | reverse complement strand
CATCGGCGACGCCGGCCGCAGCCGGACGGCGCGCTCGAACGAGGCCCGCGCCTTCTCCAGCTCCCCGGTGGTCTGGTACGCGAGCCCCAGATTGATGGCGAAGTCGGGAGCCCGCGGGTCGATCACGACGGCGCGCTCCAGCAGGCTGATCGCCAGCGCGTGCTCGCCCATCTGGAGGGCCAGCGCGCCGATCAGATGCAGGGCGTCGGCCTGCTCGGGGTCCTGGGCGAGGACCTCCTGATAGCACTGCAGCGCGGCCGGATAGTCACCCGCCTGGTGGTGAGCCAGGCCGGCGCGGAGCCGCAGCCGCTGCTCACGGTGCCGCTGATCTGGTCCGACCGCCGCGTCCGTCGTTGTCGCCATCGATTTCGATCGACTCGGGTCTCGAGGTTGTCGGTCGGCAGGACGGTAGAGCCGTCCCGCGGCCGTTCTGGCCCGGCAACCGGTGCTCACCAGCAGGCACAAGTTTCCGGGAGGAGCCTTGCGGGGAGGCGAAAGGGCAAGAGGTACGCCAGGGTCCGGATGGCCCTTCAAGGAAATCGACCTGCCGGCCGATAGTGTCTTGTCAGGCAGGGACTTGAGCCACCGGACCCGGAGGCCATCTTGCCCCAGGCTGGGGGCCGTTTTGGCCGCGGCTCAGGTCGAAGGTTCCGGCCGAATCTTCCAGGGCATGGGACGTGCTAAAGTTCGGCGGCACACCGCCGATACTTCACCGGACGGAGCGGAAACGAGACGACGATGGAGATCAATCCAACTTCGGGGAACGGCGCCAATCGCATCGATCAGGCGGCCGTCGAGGGGCAACGGGTCCAGCGGCAAGCGGCCGAGGAGGCCCAGGCCCGGCAACAGCAGGCGGAAGCCGCGGCCGAGGCCGACAACGAGCCTCGCAACGACTCCGCCGACCTGTCCAGCACGGCTCGGGCGCTCGCCCGGGACGCGGAGGCCAGGCCGCCGGAGGCCAAGATCGACCCGGCACGGCTCAAGGAGATCGGCGAGCGGCTGGCGAGTGGCTACTACGACCGGCCCGAGGTCATCGAGCGGGTCGCCGAGCGCTTGAATCAGGATCCGGAAATCCGCGGTCGGTGACGGCCGCGAGCACAGCCGTGACCCTCGAGATCGGCGCCCCCGCACGCCCGCGCGTGCTGCTGGTGGACGACGAGCCGATGGTCCGGACCAGCATCTCCCGCTGCCTCGATCGGATGGGCTACGCGGTCACCGCCGTCGACTCGGCGGCGGCCGCGCTCCGCGCCGTCGAGGGGGGCCGCTTCGACGTCATCCTCACCGACTTCCACATGCCCGGGATGACCGGACAGGAGCTGGTCGAGCGTCTGGTGGAGTCGGATCCCTCGATTCGCGCCCGCATCGTCGTCACCAGCGGCGACCTCACCGGTGCCGCGATCAACGGCCTCGTCGACCGGGTCGGCTGCCACACCCTCGAGAAGCCCTTCGAGCTCTCCGTCCTGGGCGCGACGCTCCGCTCCTGCGTTCAGGGCTCCAGATCTGACCGGTAGGTCGTCGAGAACACCAGGAACCGGCTCACGTCGTCGATCGACCGCGCGGTGAAGCGGATCGTATGCGCGTCCCGCCGCTCCACCCCGGGCAGCAGCGCCATCGCCTCGGCCGGCCGGTAGCTCTTGTAGACCAGGTCGATCGCGTACGGTCCCGACACCCGGTAGGGCTTGAAGCTCGCCAGCCGCTTGGACCGCAGCCCGGGCCCGGGTCTTGATCAGGGCCTGCCCCGCCGCCGGCGTCATCGTAGCCGCCGAGTGGAACCGATCGCCCTTGACCACCGCCTCGACGTCCCCGAGCAGCGTGCGCCTTTTATCGCCGACGGCCTGGTCGTCGCCGCTCACCAGCACGATCGGCACTGACCAGGTACGCGAGCGCGGCGGCGTTGATCGACGACTCGGACTGCGCCCGCCCGTTGAGATACACCCCGCAGCGAAGGGCGCTGGACATGAGTGTGGAGGCCCGGACCCCATCGGGTTGGTGGTCGCGGCGTGATAGCCGATGAACATCGCCGCCGAGTCGAGTCGAGCCCTCCATCATCGACCAGGGTCGCGGGCTGCCGCGCGATGGTCCGTCGTCGAAGCGATCGATCAGCAGGTTCTGCATGTTGCCATGCGAGTCGGCCACGACGAACTCCGTGGCGCCCGCCTCCACTTTGCGTAACCCTCGATGGCGGCCAGCGCCTCCGCCGTCATGAAGCCTCGAAAGCGCTCCCCATTCGAAGGATCGGGCCCCAGCTGACCGTCGGTGGCGACGCCGGTGATCCCCTCCATGTCGATCGAGATGAAGACCTTGATCGGCCGCTGGGCGGCCGCCGGGGCCGCCACCATCGCGCCGAGGAGGAGCGCCAGGGCGCCGGGACGACGAAGCATCGAGAGCATCGGACCATCTCCGAGATGAAGGCTCATGGGACCAGGGTCGACTTGAGCACCGGCAGCCGGATCGACGAAGCGTTCGCCCGATCGTGGTGCACCGTCTGACGGGCGACCCGCCAGGCGGTGTCCGTGGCGACGGGATTGCCGGTGTTCTGATTGGGGTTGAAGCGCGGGGCCGCGCTGCTCGAGATCTCGATCCGAATCCGATGGCCCGGCTCGAACCGGTGAGCGATGTCGAACAGCTCGATCGGATACTGCTCGACCTTGCCCGGGGTCAACAGGGCTTCCCGGTTCGGGAACCGATAGCGGCCTCGCCGGATCCCGATCGACGACCCGAGCGCCACCGCGCGGCCGTCCGGGTAGACGTCGGTGAGCACCGCCGTGAAGTCCGTGTCGCGCCCATCGGTCGCCGCGCTCACGGTCACCTGAATGTTCCCGATCACCTCGACCGGCGAGGTCAGCACGTCGCTGGTGTAGACCAAGACGTCGTCGCGGCGCTGGATCGGCCGGCGGTCGATCGCGTAGGTGGCCCCGCCGATGTCCGACGGCACCGGCCGCTTCGGGTCGTAGGTGAAGTGGTCGGGCGGCTCGTTGCCGGGGGCCGCGGTGGTGAGCTTGCCGTCGCCGGCCAGGGAGTTCGCCCGCCCGCCGCTCGAGAGGTAGAAGGTCCGGTCCTCGACGGCGCTCGGCGTGTAGCTGTCGAAGCTCCGCCACTGGTTGCTCCCGGTCACGAACACCCGCACCCGAGGCTGGTCGAACCGCTCGGTCCGCTGGGCCAGGCACCAGTCGAAGAAGCGGAGGTGGAGATCCTGATTGTCGACGATGGACGCCTGCCCCACCTCGAGCTCCCCGATCTTCGGGGCGCCGCCGACGAAGGTCTGCACGTGGTCCCACGGGCCGGCCACCAGGAAGTGCTTGGACTTGTCCGGCGCCCGCGCCTCGAGCCCGCGCCAGTAGAACAGAGCGCCGGGCTGATCGCCGTCGAACCACCCCGTCACGGTGAGGGTCGGAATGTCGATGGTCGCGAAGTCGTCGAGCGAGAACTGGATCTTCCGCCAGTAGTCGTTCATCAGCGGGTTCTCGAGGAACGCGCGGTAGAGCGGCATCGTCCGCCCCATCGCCGAGTCGGCGGAGATGAGCGGCCGATGGGCCAGCAGCCGCTCGGCGTCGACTCCGGTGGCGTTCTCTCCTTGTGAGATTCGTCCCGAGGTCCCGTTGATCCAGTTGAGGGCCCACTGGTGCATGAAGGCGCCGCCCTGATACGGCAGCTCCTCGGTCCAGCGGCCCGCGGGCGCCGTCGGGGCGATGCAGACCAGATGCGGCGGGTGGGCCCTCGCGGCGAGCCACTGCACCGTGCCGAGATAGGAGACGCCCATCATCCCGACCCGGCCGTTCGACCAGGGCTGGGCGGCGATCCACTCGATGGTGTCGTAGCCGTCCTCCGCGTCCCCGGCGAAGAAGCTGAACCGCCCTTCCGAGTCGCCCCGGCCCCGCACGTCCTGGATCACCAGCACGTAACCTTTCGAGGCCCAGAAGGCGCCGCGCTTCGGGGCCTCGAGCAGGTCCATCGTCTTGAGATAGGGCGTCCGGATCACGATCGTCGGGTAGCGGCCGGGCGCCTCGGGCATCCAGACGTCGGACGCGAGTTGGACCCCGTCGCGCATCGGGGTCATCATCCCGAACCGCGCCCGTGCCTGCGCGTCGACGGCGCTCGGCGCCGACAGGGTCATCGCGAGGCCGAGTCCGGCCGTCAAGGCTCTCATCCGCATGCGCCATTCCCTCCGGGCGGGGGTCGCCTTAGATCGAGCGGGCGACGTCCATCAGAACGTTGGTGACGGGCTCGAGCGACGCCAGCTCCACGTACTCGCCCGCCTCGTGCAATCCCTCCCCCTTGGGACCGAAGGTGAGGGTCGGGATGCCGCCGTCGGCGATGTAGGTGTTGCCGTCGACGATCCCCCGCTTGCCGCCCAGGTGCGGCTCGGCCCCGAAGTGCCGGCGGTAGCTGGAGACGAACGTGGCGAGCGCGGGCAGCTCCGGATCGAGCTCCACCGGCTGGTACCGGGGTGGGGGCAGCTCGATGGAGACCGTCGACTCGAGTCCGAGCGACCGGATCAGCGCTTCGAGCTGGCTCTTGGCCAGCTCCGCGGTCTCTCCGGGCACCAGCAGCCTGGTGATCACGATCTCGCAGCGCTCGGGAACGATCACCGAGTACTCCCGATAGCCACCGTCGATCTTGAGCGTGCTGAGGTTGCCGCCCCCGATCAGCGGGTGTGAGGCCAGCGGCAGCCGCTCCAGCGCCGCGACGATCCTGGCCGCGTCCTCCACGGCGTTGATCCCGCGCTCCGGCGTGAAGCCGTGGGTGGTGCGGCCGGTGACCACCACCCGATAGAGCACCTTGCCGGTGATCGCGAGCGGGACCGGGTCGTCGGGCGAGCCGCCGTGAAACGGCTCGGGCAGCAGGATCAGGTCGCTCCGGCCGAGCTCGGTGTCGAGCAGGGCCGTCGCCCCGGTGCCGTATCCCTCCTCGTCCACCGTCGCGGCGAAGGCGATCGTCCCGAGCTCCTGGTGCCGGCTCCGGTCCCGATAGAGCCGCGCGAACGCGTGGAAGGCGCAGGCCAGCCCGGACTTCATGTCCAGCGCGCCGAGCCCATACATCCGGCCCCCGTCGATCACCGGCACGAAGGGGTCCGTGCGCCAGCCGGCCGCGGCGGGCACGGTGTCGAGGTGCCCGGTCAAGGTCACCATCGCCGGCTTCGGTCCCACCCGGGCGCTGACGTAGACGTTGGGCCGCCCCGGGGTCACCTCCTGCCAGACGGGCTCGAGGCCCAGCCCCCGGATCTCGTCGGCCACCAGGCGCGCCAGCTCGGCCTCCTTCGGCAACACCGAGTCGACCCGGACCATTCGGTCGAGCAGCGCGACGATCTCGCCACCATCTCCCGGACTTTCGCTCACGAGTAGGAGGTGGGCGTCGCCGACAGGCCGAGCATGGCCCGGGCCTCCGCCGGTGTGGCGACGCCGCGATTGAGCTCGTTGCAGAGCCGCGCCGCCCGCTCCACCAGCTGGGCGTTGCTGGTCGCCTTCTCGCCACGGCGATAGTACACGTTGTCCTCGAGCCCGACCCGGACGTGTCCGCCGAGCAGGATCGAGAACGTGGTCATCGGGAGCTGATGCGGACCGATCCCGGAGCAGAGCCAGAGCGCGTTCTCCGGCAGCTCGCGGAGGAGGTGGACCACGTTCTCCGGCGTCGGCCAGCTGGAGGTCTGGTAGCCCATGACCGTCTGGATCCAGTAGGGCGCGTCGACCACGCCGTTCTTGATCAGGTCGCGCATCACCCACGGGCCGCCGGTGTGATAGGTCTCCATCTCCGGCTTGATTCCCTGCTTCTTCATCTCCGCCGCGAACTGGTTGACCAGCTTGTACGAGAACGGGAGGCACTCGTCGTAGAGCATCTCCTCGCGGGGAAACGGAAGCGGCGGCTTGCGCGCGGCGATCCGGAACTTGCTCATGTCGGGCGTGAGGTTGAGCGACGCCACTTCCGGCCGGGCCGGCAGACAGCGGAGCCGCTCCTCCATCGTCATGTCGGGCCCGCCGCCCGTGGTGTTGTTGATGATGATGTCCGGGCAACGCTCCCGAATCTTCTTGTTGACGTCGTACCAGACCTCGGTGGTCGTGGCCGGGCGGGTGTGGTTCTTCGGATCGCGGGCGTGGACGTGCACCATCGACGCCCCCGCCTGATAGGCGGCGTGCACCGAGTCGGCGATCTCGTCGGCCGTCTCCGGGAGCGCGTCGTTCGCTTCCTTGCCCTGCACGCCCCCGTTGCAGGCGCAGCAGATCAGCACGGGCGGCATCTTGCCGACCCGCTCGAGGTATTCGTAGGTGTCGGCGTATCGCCAGATCGCGTCGGTCTTGGCCATCACGGGTTCCTTGCTCTCAACGTTGCTGGTGAGCCTTCTTCTTGACGGGTCGCCCTTTCGCGCCCTTGGTCTTGCCTCGGGCCTTCTTGCGCGCGCCCCCGAGCGGCAGCTTCGCCCGGGTGGCGCGGATCGCCTCGATCATCCGGTCGCGCCACTGCCGCTGGTCGGCGCGATCGTCGCCCAGCATCTCCTCGGTCTGTCGATGGAGCTCCCGCACCAGGGCGTCGTCGAACTGGACCGCCGTGTTGAGCTCGGCCCAGAGGCCGTGATAGGCGGGGCGGTAGCGGGTGAAGTACTCCGCGACCCCGCCGTCGGCGTTGGTGTTGGCCACCGCGAAGGGTCCCATGAACGCCCACCGGAGCCCGAGGCCGTCGCGGATGCAGACGTCGACGGCTTCGACGTCGGCGACCCCCGACGCGACCAGATCCACCGCCTCCCGGATCAGCGCCGCCTGCATCCGGTTGAGGATGAAGCCCGGCGTGAAGCGCTTCATCAGCACGGGCGACTGGCCCACGCTCTCGAGGAAGGCGATCGTCGCCTCCACCACCTCGGGGGCGGTGTCGCGCCCGCCAAGCACCTCGACCACCGGCACCACGTGAGGCGGGTTGACCGGATGGGCCACGATGCAACGCGCGCGACCGGGGAGCCCCTCGGCGATCTCGGTCATGTCGATGGCCGACGTGCTGCTGCCGAGGATCACCTCGGGTGCGGCCGCCCCGTCGAGCTCGGCGTAGATCGCCCGCTTCAGATCGAGCCGCTCCGGGCCGCTCTCCTGGACGTAGCCGACCCCCGCGAGCGCCTCTTCCAGCGTGTCGCAGGCGACCACGCGGTCGCGCAGGGCCTTGACCTCCTTCTTCTTGAGCTCGCCCCGCTCGCGACGCGCCATCAGGTCGTCGGCGAACCACTCGAGCGCCCGGTCCCGCTGCGCGAGATCGGCGTCGTAGACGCGGGTCTCCACGCCCGCGCGAGCGAAGACCGGGATCCAGCTTCGGCCGATGACGCCGGTGCCGACGACGGCCACGGTACGAATCGTGGGTTTGGGCATGCGAGGAGGCGGTTGAGGTCGTCCGGGTCCCGAGAGGGACAGGATTCAGCAATGTATACAAAAATCGGGGTTTCCGCCTGCCGCCGGGACGACCGCGCATCCGCCCTTCCCTGGCGGCCGGACCCGGGATACTCTCGGGCTCCATGCGCACCCCGTTCCTGGTCTCGCTCGTCGTGGTCGCCCTCGGCGGCGCGGCCTCGGCGCAAGCGCCCTCCATAGATAAGGTGGCCCGGAGCCGGGCCGGGATGGTCTCCTCGGGCTCGCCGTACGCCACGGCCGCCGGGGTCGAGATCCTGGAGCGTGGCGGCAACGCCGCGGACGCCGCGGCCGCCGCCACCTTCGCGATGATGGTGGTCGATCCCGCGAACACCAGCATCGCGGGACGGGTGCAGCTCCTGGTCCGGCGGGCCGACGGCGTCACGGTCCCGATCGACGGAGCCACTCAGGTCCCCGCCCGGGTGCTGCCGCTCGCGGCCGGATCCACGGCCCGCGAAGGCTTCGGGACGGTGCCGGCGCCGGGTGGGGTGGCCGCGCTGGCGGAGCTGGTTCGACGACATGGCCGCCTCTCGCTCGATCGGGTGCTGGAGCCCGCCATCGCGCTCGCCGAGCGCGGCTACGGCGTTCCGGGCCGGCTAGCGGAGACCTGGGAGCGGGTCGCCCGGCAGCTCGCCAGAGATCCGGGCGCCGCCCGGCACTTCCTCAAGCCCGATGGGACCAGCTACCGCGAAGGCGAGACCTTTCGGCAGCCGGCGCTGGCCGCGGTGCTTCGGGCCGTCGCGGACTCGGGTCCCGAGGTCTTCTACCGAGGACGGATCGCCGACCAGATCGCGCGGGACGTCTCATCGGGCGGCGGGTCGCTGCGCCTCTCGGACCTCCACGGCTACCGGGTCGAGTCGGGCGTCCTCGTCGAGACCGAGTACCGCGGCCGCCAGGTCCTTTCGGCCGGCGGGCGGGCATGGGGCAACACCCTGGGCGAGCTGCTCAACATCCTGGCCCACTTCCCGGTCGATCGGCCGATGGCCGAGCCGGACCGGGTCGAGATCCTCGCCCGGGTGATCGCCCAGGCGATGGCGGATCGGCCGCAGGCGATCGGCACGCTCGCGCCCAAGCCCAACGCGATCCCGCTCGACCGGATCTCCTCCCCCGAGTTCGGCGCCCGCCGCGCGCGCGAGATCCAGGCCGCGATCGCGGCGGGCGGCCTGCCGCCCGATCCCGGCGTCGACGACGTGGACGACCACGACACCACCCACCTTTCCGTGGTCGATCGCGAGGGCAACGCGGTAGCCCTCACGACCTCGATCGGGCCTTCGTTCGGATCCCGGGTGGTCTCGCCCGGGCTCGGCTTCCTGTACGCCTACAGCTATCGGATGCGCGACGACTCCGTCCCGGGCGTGCGCGACCTGACCGAGATGACGCCGACGATCGTCCTCGAGGCCGACCGGCCGGTCCTGGTCCTCGGCGGAGCCGGCAGCGAGCGGATCCCGACCTCGGTGCTGATGGTGCTGACCAACGTCATCGACCGCGGGATGGACCTCGAGACGGCGATGCGGGCGCCGCGGGTCTTCGCGCTCGGCCGGCGGGTGCGGCTCCACGACTGGACCGCTCCCGAGGCGGCCGAGCGGCTCCGGGCCCGGGGCTTCGAGGTCGCCCTCGTGCCGCTCGGCGCCTCACCGCACCTCGGACTCGTCCATGCCGTCGCCTTCGACCGCGAGCGGGGCGAATTCGTCGGCGTCGCCGACTTCGGCGACGCGGGCGCCGCGGCCGGCCCCCGCTAGAGAACCGACCGCGGCCTCAGGCCGCGGCCGAGACCCCGACCCGAAGGCGGTGCTCCGCCACCGCCCGACCGATGACCCGGTTGAGACAGGCGTCCGCGGTCTCCACCCAGCGGCGGAACGGCCCGCTGGGCACCTCCGCCGGCAGCTCCGCCAGCCGATCGAGGGCGAACGACCTGTCGGCGATGCCCAGTCCGAGGCGCTCCGCCTCGACCGCGTTGAGCGCCTGCTCCACGTGGTGCTCGACCGGCACCAGGAAGAGCGGCTTGCCCAGCCAGAGCGCCTCGCTCACCGACTCGAAGCCCGCGGTACAGACGACCGCGCGGCATCCGGCCATGAGCCGGAGGAACTTCTCTCCATCGAGCCGATGGAAGGTGAGCCCGGCCGACGCCCGCTCCTCGTCTGGCGCGCCCGGCTTGTCGTAGAAGCAGTGCAGCGAGACGTCGGGGTGGCGGCGCTGCCACTCCCGGATGTCGTCCGCGTAGCCATGGTTGAGGAGATAGACGAGATAGTAGCCGTCGTCGCGGGGCATCTGCTCGAAGAGGGTCTCGCGAAGGAGCGGCGGTCCCACCACCAGCCGCTGCCCGTCCAGGTCCTCGTCCGGGGCCAGCGAGCGCGAGCTTCCACGATGCGTGGCCCACCAGCCCGACGAGCCACTTGAGGCCGAGCTTGTGGACGCCGAGCCGCCGGCCACTGGTAGCCGGATGCTCGAACGCCCAGACTGGTGCGCGATCGAGACCACCGGCGCCGGCAGCGGCTCCAGCAGCTGGGCGAGGCCCGTGAGCGGCTCGAAGAAGTTGAGGATCAGATCCGGCCGGAGCTCGTGGCAGATTCGCCGGAGGGCCCGGACGCTGTCCCGGGTCGACCCCAGGCCGAGCAGGGCGCGGCCGAGGTGGCGCTCAGGCTGAGCGAGCGGTGGCTCCGAACCACGAAGCCCGGGCTCCGGAGACTCGAACCTCGACGGGAAGGGCGCTGGCGAAGAAGTCGGGCAGCGGCCGGTGACCGGGGCTCCCGACCACCACGCCGACCAGCTCATGCCCCTGCCGGGACAAGCTCCGGTAGACCGCCAGGGCTTGGGTCAGATGCCCTCGCCCCTCCCCCTGCACCGTGAACAGCAATCTCATGGAAATGCACCAGGCTCAGGGTCCCCGAGAAATCTTCGACCAACGCCGTGCAGCTCTCGACCCAGTCGCCGCAGTTGAGATAGGTCAGGCGTCCGATCTGCCGGATCTCCGCCTGATGGATGTGCCCGCAGATGATCCCGTCGACCCCGTGCTGGTCGGCGAGTCCGGCCATCGCGGTCTCGTACTCGGTGACGTACTTGACCGTCTGCTTCGCGCGGGACTTGAGGTAGCGGGCGAACGACCAGTAGCCGAGCCCGAGCCGGCGCCGGAGGCGATTGGCCCAGAGGTTGGCCTCGAGCACCCAGTCGTAGAGTCGGGAGCCGAGCTTCTCGAGCAGCCGGTTGAAGTGGGTCAGGCCGTCGAACTGATGTCCGTGGACCACCAGGTAGCGGCGTCCGTCGGCTCCGACGTGCACCAGCTCGCGCACCAGCCTGAGCCCGCCGAACTCGTGGCCGAAGAACTCCTCGAGAAACTCATCGTGGTTGCCCGTGACGTAGACGACCTCGGCGCCCTTGCGGTGCCGCCGGAGGACTTTCTGGATCAGGGTGTTGTAGCTGGGCTCCCACCGCCACGCCCGCTTGAGCTCCCAGCCGTCGATCACGTCGCCGACCAGGTAGAGGTACTGCGATTCGTTCTGGCGGAGGAACTCGAGCAGTGCGTCGACCTGGGCGTGCCGGGTGCCGAGGTGGATGTCGGAGATGAAGATCGAGCGCCATTGGCGCGCCGGCGGGCCGGCTGCAGTCGACGGGTCGGTCGCGTCCATCGGCAGACAATGTCGGGCGGAGCGTTAGGCCCGGCAAGCCGTCGTTAGGCTCCGTTGCAGGCCCGCAACCGGCCGGCGGCCCAACGGTCTCCGCGCCGTGACAGATTCGTCACATCCGCCCGGAGCGAGCGGCGGCCTCCCCCGCGCCCCCCGCGCCGGCCGCCGGGGCGGCCGGCCGCCCCGGGGTCCCACCCTCAGTCGATGGCCACCCGCTCCAGCGACTCGGGCACCGTCTCCCGCCAGCTGTCCCAGGTCAGAGGGCACTCGCTCCCGAACGGCGGATCGGGATGCCCCGACTTGCCGATCAGATCGTGCAGCATCTCGTGTCGGACCACCATCTCGTGGTCCGCCCAC
>JAWKQJ010000080.1:0-11861 GCA_041390205.1 Gemmatimonadales bacterium | reverse complement strand
AGCGGGAATCGCGAGATCTACACGGTGAACGCCGACGGGAGCGGGCGGGAGCGTCGGACCTCGTCACCGGTCCATGAGCTGGACGTCGACTGGTCGCCGGACGGCGCGTCGCTGGTCTTCGAGGTGATCGGGACCGGGATGCAGTCGTTCTCGGTCCTCCCGCTGGCGGCGGGCGCGTCGACCCGATCGATCGACGTCGTCGGCGACTTCGCGGTCTGGTCGCCGCGGGGCGGACTGCTGGCCTATCACGGACTCGACGGCCTCCGGGTGGTCCCGGTGGCGGGCGGCGAGAGCCGGATGCTCGCGGCCAACGGTCCCGGCACGGAGCCCTTCTACGCGGCCTGGTCGGCGGACGGCCGGACGGTCTACTATCTCGAGCAGGGGCCCGCGGGGTGGTCGATCCGGTCGGTGCCGGCCGAGGGCGGAACGAGCCGTCTCCTGGTGCGCTTCGACGACCCGACCCGCCAACACGCCCGCTACGGCTTCACGACGGACGACAGGCACTTCTGGCTCACCCTGGGCAGCCACGAGAGCGACGTGTGGCTGCTGGAGCTCGAGCGCCGCTGAGCTACTTGCCCCAGTTGGCGATCACCATGACCGGGAACTGACCGCCCTCCTTGATGATGTTGATCAGCCCGATCTGGATCCCGCTCGCCCGCGCCGCGTAGTTGACGATCCCGAGCTGGAGCCCGTTGATGTGGCCGGCGTAGTTGACCGGGCCCCACATCAGCCCCTCGAACCGGCCCACCGTGTAGTTGACGGTGCCTGCCTGCCATCCGACCATCGACTCCGCGATGTTGACCACGCCCCACTGCACGCCGCTCATCCGGCCGTCCACGTGGTTGGCGAGCCCGACGTCGAGACCGGTGACGGCCCGGTTCCGCCCGTAGATCAGGTTGAGCCGCACGCCCTTGATCTCGTCCTCGGCCGGGAAGATCTGGATCGGCGTGACGAGCGAGAGGTTGATCGGGCGCTCCTGCGCCGACGCGGGCCTGGCGCCCAGCCAGAGCGCGGCGAGGGCGGCGAGCAGGCATCGGGATGCCGGTGCGAGACTGTTACGTGCCATCGTTCGACCTCCGAGACGGGAAACAACCTGAGCCAGGGGCGATGGACCCCGGCCCGGGGAACCTAACGCCGTCGGGGCGTCCCGCGCTGGGCGGGAGCGGGAGCTCGCGGCCCACCGATGATCGGCCGGGGTCGGTTTCTGCGTGGATGAAGCGAGACCCATCCATGGAGACCCCGATGTTCCCGAGTCCCGGAGTGCGCTCGCTCTTCCCGATCGCGGCCCTCGCCTCCCTGCTGGCCGTCGAGCCCGCGGCGGCGCAGCCGTCCTATCCGAAGCTCCTCATGACCGGCAACGGCCTCGGGGTCAGCCGGATCAACTTGACCCGGAAGATCGGATCCTCGTGGGGGCCGGTCGGATCGATGTACGTCAACGGCGGCCAGTATCGGGTACGGATCAGGGTGAGCAACTTCTACCCGCCGTTCAGCGGCAACGCATTCCAGGGCGGGTACACCGACAAGATCACCCGGGTCGGCGTCGAGGTGGTCGTTCCCGGGCCGCCCCTGCCCCCGGCGACCAGCCCGACCGAATGGTACTCCTCCTCCAGCTTCAGCGGATCGGGCAAGCAGGGGATCTATCAACGGGAGGATTTCACGCCACTCACCCAGGGCCGATCCCGGACCTACACGGCCTACTTCAAGTGGATCGGCCCGAACGCCCCGGCCGGCGCCGTCAAGGTCAACGTCTGGGGCGCCGAAGAGAATCGGTTGTTCGTGCGCTCCGCCAACCTGGCACCGACGCCCTGAGGGCGCGCCGTCGGCGAGCACCGGCGACCTCCAGCGTTAGGTGGCGGATCCGACGTGGCCCGACCGAGTCCGGGAGCTGGATTCGACCAGACCCGCGTCGTCGCCTCTCCGTGACCTCATGGAGACAGCGTCTTGGCCGGAGAGAGGGCCCGATCGTCACCTGCGACTACAGAATTGGGATGCGTTGCTCACCCACATCCCATCTCTCATCGTACGGGGGTATCGCCTTGTTGCTTCGCGCTCGTCATCTCGCTCTCGTCGCGGCCGCCGCCGCCCTGCTCTCCGCGTGCGACGACCCACAGAGCCCCATGCCCGAGGCCGAGGACGAAGTGGCCTTGTCCTGGGGCTCGGGAAAGGGCTTCGCCGGATTTCCGACCATCGACCCCGTCACGGGTGACGCCGCCTGCCTCGACCAGGGCTCGATCACCCAGGATCCGACCGAGACGCCCTTTCAGCTGCCGCGCGGCTTCAGCCAGAGGATCATCGGTCGCGAAGGCGACTTCCCGACCTCGGCGGACGAAGTCAACTACGACATGCTGACCCTGAACGAGACCGGGCCCCACGCCGGCCGCTACCTCTATCGGACCCACGAGGTCCGGCCCTACGGCGCGCTCAGCGTGATCGACCTCCACACCGGGCAGGCGCGGTTGGTGGCGGAGCGGGCCGATTGGGAGTCGCTCGACGGTCTGGTCTGGACCCCGTGGCGGACCATCCTCTTCGCGGAAGAGCGGATCGTCGCCTCGTTCCCGGATCCGGACTATCCGGCGATCGAGCGCGGCCTGGTCTACGAGTACGACCCGAAGAACGGCTCCGTCGTCGCTCGGCCGGCGGTCGGCGCCCGCTCGCACGAGGGGCTCCGCTTCGACTCGCACGGCAACCTCTACGGACTCTCCGAGTCCCGCGGCATCGCCAACGCCGGACAGTCGGGCGAGTCCGGTGCGCTCTTCAAGTTCGTCCCCGATCGGAAGGGTGATCTCTCGTCCGGCGAGCTCTACGCGCTCCGGGTGCTGAACGGCCGCACCGGACCCGCCGTCTGGGAGCCGCTCGACCTCGATCCCGACACCTTCGACTCCGACGCGGCCGCGCAGGCCGTCGGGGCGACCGGCTGGGATCGGCCCGAGGACGTCGAGATCGGGCGGGTGCGGGGCGACGAGGTGATGTACGTCGCCGTAACCGAGAGCTCCGACCTGGCGCAGGACAACGGGTTGGTCCTCAAGGTGGTGTTGAAGGGCAACCGGGCGTACGTCAGCAACTACGTCGAGCCGGGCGTCAACGTCTCTCCCGAGATCGGCGACGCCTTCGGGTCGGACGCCGGCACGGGCTTCGACGATCCCGACAACCTCGCTCTGGCCCCGAACGGCGATCTCTACATCACCGAGGACGACTCGCCGAGCGACATCTGGATCGC
Source organism: Gemmatimonadales bacterium (assembly GCA_041390205.1). GTDB lineage: Bacteria > Gemmatimonadota > Gemmatimonadetes > Gemmatimonadales > GWC2-71-9 > SHZU01. Next base: position 8,644 of record JAWKQJ010000080.1, on the reverse strand, counting down.
CCGGGGCTCAGGCCCGCGCGCCCGCTCGGTCAAGGTCTTCGCCCGGCTGCTCGACTGCGAGGCCGAGTCGACCGGGATCTACTTCGACCGCGCCGGCCAGCGGCTCTGGGTCAACTCCCAGCACGCGGGCTTGAACGGCGGCAAGGACCTGACCGTCGAGATCACCCCCGACCGTGGCGGCCACGGCCGCGGGCGGGTCGACTTCTGATCGCCTGATCGCTCTCGGCAGGCGGCGTGCAGGGCCGGGCCTTCTGGTCCGGCCCTGTTCGCGCCTCCGCGCGCAGGCCGCGGTCTTACCGTTGGGGCGCCGCCGTTCGCACCTCGGTCGGGTCGCGCTGTTTCGCGGCGGCCACGATCGCCGCCACGTCGGCGAGCAGGCGCTTGGCGTCGTAGACGATGCCATCCTTGATCGTGTACTTCACCCCGCCGACCCGACCGGCCTTGCCCGTCTGGTCGTCGACCCGGACGTGGCCGGTGCCGTAGAGCACCTTGAAGTTCTGTAGCGGGTTCTCGGGCACCAGAACCAGATCGGCCAGCATCCCGGCGCGGATGATCCCGAACTGCGGTCGCTCGCCGGTCGGCCTGGCGATGGTCTCCGCCCCGCAGAGCGTCGCCGCGCGAATCACCTCGAGCGGACTGAACCCCGCTTCCTGGAGCAGCTCCAGCTCCCGGACGTAGTCGAACCCGTAGAGCTTGTAGATGAAGCCCGAGTCCGAGCCGGTGCAGACCTTCCCGCCCCGGTTCTTGTACTCGTTCAGGAAGCGCATCCAGAGGCGGTAGTTCTCCTTCCACTCGATCTCGTCCCGGGTGGTCCAGTCGAACCAGTACGACCCGTGCGCGACCCGGCTCGGCTGATAGAAGCGCCACAGCGACGGCAGGGTGTAGGTCTCGTGCCACTCGGCCGTTCGGGCTCGCATGTAGTCTCGGGAGGCCTCGTAGATCGTGAGGGTGGGATCGAAGACGAAGTCGAGACCGAGAAACTCGTCCATCACCGCCTGCCACTTGGGCGACCCGGGCGCGGCGGCCTGCTTCCAGAGGCGCCCCGCTTCGCCGAAGCGATGCGACTCGTCCTGATAGTTGTAGTTGGCCGGGTAGTCCTGCAGCGCGCGGCTCTCGAAGAGGCTCTCCGGCAGGCCGTACCAGTGCTCCAGCGTGGTGAGGCCGGCACGCGCCGCCTCGAGGGCGTCGAAGCGGGCGACCATCAGCTGGCTCAGGTGCGCCGCCACGCCGATGCCCTGCTGCTTCGCCTCGGCGAGGAGCGCCGTCATCAGCTCGGGATCGAGCGCGAGCACCTTGATGCCGTCTCCGCCCTTCTCCTTCACCCAGCGCACGAAGCGCTGCATCTCCTCAGGCGTGGTGAGAGCCCCCGGGTAGCCGTCGCCCACCTCGAGCCCCATGGCCGACGTCGACTGGAGCGCGGCGAAGTAGGGATAGATCCTGGGCGCCACGATCCGGTTGGCGGCGCTTCGCCTTTTGGCCTCGAGACACCAATCGACGCCGTTGATGCAGCCCGGGTCGCGAATGGTGGTCACGCCATGGGCCAGCCAGAGCTTGTAGACGTATTCCGCCGTGGTGCCCTGATCCAAGCCGCCCATGTGGGCGTGGAGGTCGACGAAGCCGGGCAGCGCGTACATCCCGGTCGCGTCGATCTCGCGGGTCGCGTCCTGAGGCCGCCCCCGCGGGTCGATCGGGACCTTGGGATAGCCCACGGTGACCACTCGAGCGATCCGATCGTTCTCGATCACGATGTCGACCGGGCCCACCGGGGGCGCCCCGGTCCCGTCGACCATGGTGACCCCGCGGATGATCAGTCGGGAGAAGGGTCCTTCGCCTTCACCGGCCCGGCGATCGGGCGCCTGCTCCATCACGCGGCGTTGCGCAGCCAGCGAAGGCGCGAGGAGGAGCAGCAGCCCGAGCGCGAGACGCGCGGACCGGGATACGATGGAGCTCATGCGACCTCTCGGAGAATGGATGCTCGAACTGATGATCGGCGACCGGGAACCCAGCCGCAATGGGCTGTCGCCGATTCCCAAGGACCGTCATGGTCGCCGGACGGCCGTCGCCGGGGTACAATCCGTACGCTCGGCCGGCCGGGCGCCCGAGCGCCGGCCGGCGTTTCTGGTCCTCCCACCGTCAACGAGGTGACCGATGTTCGATGCCGCGGTGCGCCGCCTTGCCCGTCGAAGCCGCGCCCGTCGGATCGCGGCGGCCGTCTCCTGGGCGCTCCTCGCCCCGTGGCTCGCGGCCCGAGCCCAGGACTCGCCCTACCACCGGGACTACGGCTACGTCACCCTCAGCGACGGCGTGCGGATCGCCTACGTGGCGTATCGGCCCAGCCAGGAGGGCAAGTACCCCGCCATCGTCCAGTACGACCCCTACGTCGCGGCGGGCTCCGGGCCCTCACGCGGCTGGCTCGACAACGGATACGCGTACGTCGGCGTCAGCGTGCGGGGCACCGGGTGCTCCCAAGGCGACTTCAGCTTCCTGGATGGCGAGTCGCACGGGGCGGACGGCGCCGAGGTCCTCGCCTGGATCGCCCGGCAGCCCTGGAGCAACCAGGCGGTCGGCCTCTGGGGCTCGTCGTATCCGGCGCACACGGCCTACTTCGTGGCGGCCAAGCAGCCGCCCGCGCTCAAGGCCATGGTCACCTCGAGCATCACGGCCAGCGTGTACGAGGACGCGCTCTACCCCGGCGGGATGTTCAACATCGGCTTCACCTCCCGCTGGTTTCTCCTCTATCAGCCGGCGCTGTCGAAGGCGGGAATGGACGCGCGAATCGCTTGGGGCGACACCGAGTGTGAGACCAACGCCAAGGCCCGTCCCCCGCACGACTACGTCACCGAGGTGATGCGGCACCCGTTCGACGACGGATACTGGAAGCTCCGGGCGACGGAGACCTACGTGGATCGGGTCCGGACGCCGACCCTGGTCGGGATGGGTTGGCAGGACTTCCAGACCCAGGTCACCGGCGGCGTCACCCTCTACCACCGGCTCAAGGCGCCGAAGCGGCTCTATCTCCTGCCTGGTGGACACGGCGTCGTGCTGGGACAGAAGGTGTTCCAGGACGACCAGGTACGCTGGTTCGACCACTGGCTCAAGGGCATCGACAACGGGGTCGAGCGGGAACAGCCGGTCACCGTGTTCTGGGAAGTCACGCGCAAGGGTGGCACCGCCCTCGGCGGCGGCCAGTCCACGCCGAACTGGATCACGACCTACGACGCCTGGCCCCCACCCGAGGCGCGGGCGCAAGCGTTCTACCTGACCGGCGACGCCCAACTCAGCGCCACCAAGCCGACCTCGGCCGAGCAGGTGGCGCCGCGGTCGTACACCTACCCCACCGGCACCGAGCTGATCGGGAGCAACGCGCAGTTCTCGCTGCCGGTCGAGCCGGAAGGCGTGCTGGTCTACCGGAGTCCTCCGATGACCGAGGATCTCACCATCCTCGGCGCGCCACGGCTGACTTTCCACGTGAGCATCGATCACGACGACGCCGACTTCGTCGTCGATCTGCACGACCTCTATCCGAACGGTGACGTGCACTACCTCCAACGGGGCCTCCTGAGGGCGTCGATGCGGGCGATCGACCCGGAGCGGAGCCGGCCGGACGCGATCCGGCACCGGTTCGACAAGCGGGACCCGCTGGTGCCCGGGAGGGTGTACGAGATCACGATGTCGCTGCCCCCGGTCGGCGCGGTGATCCGCGCGGGGCACCGGCTCGAGGTCACGATCATGGCGCCGTCGCCGATCGCCCAGCCAGACTGGGGCTTCCATCCCGCGGGCCAGGCTGGCCGGAACACGGTCTACCACTCGGCGGAGCGGCCCTCGGTGCTCACCGTGCCCGTCATCCCCGGCGCCCGGGCAGAGGGGCCGGTGCCGGCATGCGGAACGCTGGACTTCCAGCCCTGTCGCGCGGCGAACACGGTCGATCAGCTGATGTTCATCGTGCGTCCGACGATCGTTCCTTGAGCAGCGCGCCCTCGAGGCTCCCCTTCGGGCGCCTTGCCGCCGCGCCGGCCGACCGCCATCGGATCGAGGCGGAGCCGGGTCAGGGCGGCATGCCCACGGTGTATCTCGCCGAGCCGGCCGACCGAACGTGGACTCGATCTCGGCGTCGCCAAGCCGCTCTTTCAGGTGCCGGGCGAGCTGCGGGCAATCGACACCAGGTGGTACACGCCCGGGCTCTGGAGGTGGGTCGGGCGTCCGCTCGCGTTCAGCCCCGCCCGACGACGAAGTCCCGGGCCGCCCGGTAACGCGCCGCGAGCGGCGGATCCGCCCCGCGCCAGGACCGCTCCACCACGGCATAGTGGCTCGCCGCGCTGTCGCGGTCACCGAGCGCGACGAACGCCTGAGCCAGCAATTCGTGGAGCTCGGTGCGGGTGACGTACAGGTTGCCGCCGTCCCATCCGCCGCGCAGCGCCGCCCGCAGCGGGGCGATGGCCTCCCGCGGCCGCTCGAGCGCGAGCAGGCTCCGCGCGAGCTCGTAGTTGGCTCGGGTATAGCCGAAGGTCCAAGAGAAGACCGAGCGCCGGAAGAGATCCACGGCGGTCAGGTGATCGCCGGCGGCCTGGGCGACCAGGCCGCGACTGAAGAAGTGGAGCAGTCGATCGCGCCCGAACAGACTGACCGGCCCGATCGCCTCCGCGCTGTCGGCGAGCCGGCCGGCGAGGCCGAGCTGCCCGGCCGCCACGGCGGCCGTGGCCCGGCGGGTCAGGCTCCAGGTCAGCTCCCGGGCGAGCTGGCCCGGCGGCAGGCCGTCGGTGCTCCGCGGCACGCTGGCCTCCAGCGCTCGCATGGCCACCGCGGGGCGTCCCGTCTCGAGCGCGAGCACGTATTCCCCAGCCGGGTCCGGCGACGGGCGCCAACGAAGCCGCCGGCCACCCGGCAGGCGCGAGTCCAGCACCAGCGCGGTCGCGTCCCGATAGCGGCCCTGGTTGCGCCAGAGGATCGCGCAGAGCCACCGGGTCCTCGGCACCGCTCTCGGATCGTCCTGATCGAGGTGCACCAGACACTCGGGGTCGGCCTCGTCGAGCCGGCCGGCGAGCAGGCGACCGACGAATGTCGCTCCCGGCCCCCCCGGCCCGGCCGCGCCGGTCTCGAGCCCGGCGAGCACAACGATGCCCTCCTCGTAGCGACCGTCGGCGAAGAGGAGCCAGGCCAGCACGCCGTGGGCGTTCGCGTCGTCGGGTCGAACCGCGAGCCAGCGCCGCGCCACCGTTTCCGCGGCCGCCCCGGAGTCGGCGTAGCGGAGGGCGTCGACCAGCAGGAAGAAGTCGGTGCAGACCCGGCAGGGGTCCCGGGCGCGTCCTTCCGCCGCCGAGTCGATTGCGATCGCGCGCTCGTAGAGCTCCCGCTCCCAGGGACCGATCAGCTTGGCGTGGCTCCAGACCTCGGCGGCGAGGATCAGGGCCTCCGGATCGCGGGGGAACCGAGCGGCCAGGCTGTCCGCGAACACCAGGGCCAGGGTGTCGTTCTGATGCCGCCTCACGTCGCTCTGGATGATCAGGCGGTCGCGATCCGAGGCCGCGACCGATAGAGCGAGCGCGCGCGCTTCCAGCGCCGGCTCCCGGAAGGAGAACAGCCGACTCGCGCGGTAGGCGTAGTATGCCGCCATCGCGAAGCTCGAGTCCGCCTCCAGCGCCGCTCGGAACAGCGGAATCGCCGCCTCGACCTCGCCGCCGTGGTAGGCGCGGAGACCCTCCTGGTAGAGACTCTGGGCGGCGCCCGACTGGGAGGTCATCCCCGCGAGCGGGCGCCGCGGTCGCTCCAGGCGAAGGTCGCTCGCGAGGAGCGTGGTTGCGCTGTCGATCAGGTCCAGGCGATCCGTCCCGTCTACCGAATAGGCACCCCGGACCGCGCCGCGCCGGACGGCCACCCGGCGGAGATCGAGACGCCACCGACCACCGGCGGCCGGCACCAGCTCGCCCTCGACGACTTCCGTGGCGCCCGCCCGGCGGGCGGCCTCCGCGCGCGCCGCCGGCAGGGTGTCGCTGCCGGGATCGAGGAGCTGCAGGATGCGCGAGTTGGCGATCACCTCGACACCGGTCAGCCGCGCCAGGCTGGTGGTCAGCGCGTCGCTCGAGATCCCGCTCCAGCGGACCGAATCGGCCGTGACGAGGTCGCGAAAGACGCCGACCGCGATGACGACCCGCTCCTCGCCCGAGCGCGCCGAGCGCAGCGCGGCGACGGCCGCGACGGCGATCGCCGCGACCAGCGCCGACCCGACGAGCACCCGCCGCCGGACGCGGCGCGACGGGATCGACGTTTCGGGCTTTGGGACGTCGGCCTGGGAGGTGACCTGGGTTTCGGCAAGGCCGGCCGACGGGGCCGCCGACGCCGACGCGGCGGCCCGGAGCTCCGCGACCAGGCGGACGACCAGCGGATCGGGATCCGCGTCGAGCTCGCGGCGGACCTCCGCGGAGTAGCGGCGTGCGTGGTCGAGCGCGGCGGAGCGGTCGCCATGGCTCGCCAACGCGCCGATGTAGGAGGCCGCATAACGGCCGCTCAGCGGATCGAGCTCGGTGAGCCGCCTCCAGGCCTCCGATGCGCGCCTGCGGTCCCCGGCCGCCTCGGCCTCGCGCACCATCGCCTCGAAGGCCGACTCGGCCTGTCGGGCGAAGCGGGTCCGCTCCCCCTCGAGCCACCGGTCGAAGTCCGGCGAGTCGGCGAGGGAGAGCCCGGCAGCGAACGGTCCCCGATAGAGCAGCCCGACGGTCTCCCAGTCCGAGCGGGCGAGCGCGGCCTGGACGTCGTTCGTGTCGGTGGCGAGCACGTCGGGATCGACCCGGAGATCGGACCCGGCTTCGATCGGCCGGACGCCCAAGTCGTGGTGGAGCGCGTAGATGGTCTGGCGAAGCGCCTGGCGGGAGGACACCTCGTCGGCGTCGGGCCAGAGGATCGCCCGAACCCGGTCGCGGCTGACGCCACGCCGCCCCGCCGCGGCGACGATCGCAAGGAGAGCGAGCCGCCGGGGGCCGGGGTTGGGCAACCGCGACCCGTCCGGGGCTTCGATCCACAGCCCACCGAAGGTCCGTAACCGCACCAGGCTGCGCTCGACGCTGACGTTTCTCTGACGGGCGCCGCGTTCCGGCTGACGCCCGCCGCCTAGACTCGTCGCCGATTCTACCGCTCGCCTCGCACGGGCTCAAGGTGAGCCCGGCGGGGCTGCCCGGAACAGCCGAGGTCCCCATGCGTCCGACGGCACAGACCGCCCTGGCTTTGGGATTCCTGCTCGTGACCATCGCGGCCGCCGCTCCGGCCCAGGTCCCCAGCCTCAAGAACAAGCTCAAGGAGGCGGCCAAGAAGGCAGCCACCAAGCCGGCCGACACCACCAGGACCAAAGTCGACTCGACCCCAGCAGCCCCGGCGACGGCCGCGGACGGCGCGGCCGCCACGGCGCCGGCTTCCGCCACCGTCTGGGAGAACTACGACTTCGTCCCGGGCAACCAGGTCCTCTTCTACACCGACTTCTCGGAAGACCGGGTCGGCAACTTCGCCCGCGGGCTCAAGTACAAGAGCGGCCCGATCGAGGTGGTGGAACGGGACGGGGCCAAGGTCCTGCGAAGCACCGGGCGGGCGGAGTTCCTGATCCCGGTCGGGCGGATCCTGCCCCAGCGGTTCACCCTCGAGATCGACGTCATCGCGCCGGCGGGCGGGGCCGCCGGGTACGACCTGGTCGCGATCGAGGGCGGGCGGGCTCTGGACCGGAGCGAGCAGTCGGCGGAGGTCAACTGGAACACGCCGGGAACCGTGATCATCGGCGGCGGCCACTCGGCGAGCAGCAACGTCAAGGTGCCCGACGCGATGGAGGCCCTGCTCCGCGGCCAGCCGGCCCACCTCCGGATCCTGATGGACAGCGCCTATTTCAAGATGTACGTGAACGAGCGCCGGATGTACAACATCCCGGAGCTGCCCTTCAAGCGCGACTCGATGGTCCGCGTGTTCGTCCGCGGCAGCGAGGAGCCCGGCATGGCCACCTACGTCACCAGCGTTCGGCTGGCCGAGAGCGAGACCGACGTCTTGTACGACGCTCTTCTCGCCAAAGGCCGTTGGGTCACGCAAGGGATCCTCTTCGAGACCGGGAAGTCCGAGCTCCGGCCCGAGTCGCGGCCGGTGCTGAAGGAGATCGCCGCCACCATGCAGCAGCATCCCGACCTCGACGTCCTGATCGAGGGTCACACCGACAACGTCGGCTCGGCGGCCTCCAACCTCAGCTTGAGCGAGGCCCGCGCCAGGGCGGTGAAGGCGGCGCTCGTGGGAGAGGTCGGCATCGGCGAGAGCCGGATCACGACCCAGGGTCTGGGCGACACCAAGCCGGCGGTGCCGAACGCGACCACGGCGGGACGGGCCCAGAACCGGCGGGTGGAAGTGGTGAAGCAGTGATCTCGCGCCGAATCGTGCCGGGATTGGCGCTGACGGCGGCCGGCCTCGTCTCCGCCCCCGCGGCCTCCGCCCAGGCGCCGACGCGGGTCGAGTACGACGTGGAGCTCACCGTTCCCGCGACGCTCCTCCAGGCCAAGGCCGGCCACTGCGCCACGGCGGGCGGCACGGACAAGCTGACCGGCACGCTCTGGGGCTACGAGCCCGCACCCCAAGGCGAGAACACGGTGTATCAGGGGCGGCTGGTGCGATTCACCGATGTCAACGT
>JAWKQJ010000079.1:0-12865 GCA_041390205.1 Gemmatimonadales bacterium | reverse complement strand
ACCAGCAGGATAGTGAGGCCGAGCCCGACGCCGCCCTTCATCAGGAGCAGCGCGGTGAGCGTGGCGCCGAAGGCGAGCACCGACCCGACCGAGAGGTCGATCCCGCCGGTGATCACCACCGCCGTCATCCCGACCGCGAGGATGCCCTTCTCGGCCACCTGGCGGAGGATGTCCGTCAGGTTGCCGAGGTCGAGGAAGACCAGACGCCCGCCGCGGGTCGGGGAGAAGACCACGGCGAGCAGCAGCACGGCCAGCAGGCCGAGGCCGCTTCGGTACCGGGTCAGCCACTCGGCGACCCGATGCCGGGCGGTCGGCTTGCCGGGCGGCGACGATCGATGGTCGCCGTCGCTCGGATCGGACGGCGTCGCCTCCGAGGCGCCGGTCGCCGCCCGCATCACCGCCTCCTCGCTGGCCTCGGAACGGTCGAGCGAGGCCGCGATCCGGCCGTTCCGGAACACCAGGATCCGGTGCGACTGGGTCAGGACCTCGGTCAGGTCCGACGAAGCGAGCAGCACGCCGAAGCCCTGGGCCGCGAGCCGGTGGAGCTCGCCGTAGATCTCCGCGCGGGCGGCAAGGTCGACGCCGCGGGTCGGCTCGTCGAGCAGCAAGACGGTGGGCGACGCGAAGAGGCAGCGGGCGAGCAGCGCCTTCTGCTGATTGCCTCCGCTCAGAGTTCCGATCGGCACGTCGGCGCGGGCGGCCCGGACCCCCGTCTTGGCGATCAGCTCCGCCGCCGCGCGGCCCTCCGCGGCCGGGTCCACGACGCCGTGCCGACTGACTCGCTCGAGCGCCGCGATGGTGACGTTGCGGTCGACCCCCAGGTGGGGAAAGATGCCGTCCGCCTTCCGCTCCTCGGGCAGGAGCACCAGCCCGGCGGCGACGGCCTCCGCGGGCGTCCGGGGCGAATAGCGCTGGCCGTCGAGGCGAATCGTGCCGCGCGCCGCGCCCGGGTGGGCTCCCACCAGGGCCAGCAGGAGATCGCTTCGGCCCGCGCCGACCAGGCCGGCCAGTCCGACGACTTCGCCGGCGCGCACGGTCAGCGAGACGTCCGAGAGTCGCTCGTCGCCGGGACGATCCGGATCGTCGACCGTGAGCCCCTCGATCGCCAGCACCTCGCGGGCGCCGTCCGGCACGGCGCTCAAGTCGCTCGAGGGGACGTCCCGGCCGATCATCAGCCGCACCAGCTCGTCGGGTGAGAGCCCCGCGGCCGGTCGGGTGGTGATCAGCCGGCCGTCGCGGAGCACCGTCACGCGATCCGCGAGCGCGAGCACGTGCTCGAGCTTGTGCGACACGTAGACGACGCCGGTGCCGCGCGCGGCCAGCTCGCGAATCAGCCGCTCCAGCCGGGCTTCCTCCTCGCCGCCGAGCGACGCGGTCGGCTCGTCCATGATGAGGCAGCGGGCCTCGAGCGAGAGCGCGCGGGCAATGGCGACCAGCTGCCGATCCCCGGCCGCCAGAGCGCCGAGGCTCGCGCCGGGCGAGAGGTGCGTCGCACCGACCGCGTGGAGCAGCTCGCCGGCTCGGGTCTGTAACGCGCGTCGATCGACGAACCCGCTGGCGAGCCGGGGCTCGTGCCCCAGCAGAATGTTCTCGGCCACCGAGAGCGAGCTCACCAGGGAGAGCTCCTGCGGGATCATCGCCACGCCGGCCGCGAGGCCCTCCCGTGGCGAGCCGAGCCGCCGTGGCAGACCGCCGATCAGCAGCTCGCCCTCGTCGCCCTGGAGCTCGCCGGAGAGCAGCTTGCCCAGCGTCGACTTGCCGGCGCCGTTCTCGCCGACCAGCGCGTGGATCTCTCCGGGCAACAGCTCGAAGTCGACCGCCGAGACAGCCCGGACGCCCGGGAAGCCGATCCCGATCCCGCGCGTCTCGACCAGCGGCGCCCGGCCGGTGGTCACCGATGCGCCGCCGGCTGGTGGGCGTCGAGCGAGTCCTCGAGCGCGCCGCAGAGGTTGACTTCGATCCCGAGCTCGCGGGCCATCGCCGCCTTGCGCGCCAGGCCGCGAAGCGCGAGCGACGCGTCGGGGGCGTAGACCACCTGGACGTGATTGGCCTGGTGCTTCGCCATCAGCTGATCGCGCGAGACGCCGTAGAGCACCGCGTGCATGATCGGCCACTGGGGGGTGGTGGCCTGCCAGCGGCGCGCGGTCTCCTCGTCAGAGAGGCGCACCACGCCGCCGCGCCCGATGTCCATGTGGAGCCGGTCGTGCTCCACGTAGATCCGGCTCCAGACGATCTCGCCGGGACGACTCACCCCCTTGAGGGTGGAGCCGCCGCGCGGGAAGTACATCGCGGGCTGCCGCTCGCCGACGGCCCCGCCATACCCGCCCACGAAGTGCGAGGCCGGCGCCGCGCCCGAGATCTCGAACACCCAGACGAACTCGTCGACGCCGCGCTCCCGCACCGGTGCGCCCCAGCGCACGTCGTGCAGGGTGTTGGACGGGTCGAGGCCGAGGTCGGTCCAGATCAGGTCGGTGAGCAGGGCGTCGACCCCGGCGCACTCGTCGACCTCGTTGAAATGGGGAACCGCTCGACCGGCGAAGAGAGGCGTGCCGTCCGGTCCGGCCACCGGCGGCCGGTCCGGATTGTTGAGCAGCCCTTCGGTCAGGTCGGACGCGACGCAGGTGTCCTTGAGGCCTTGCTGGTACTGGATCCCGATCGCGCCGCAGCCGAACTGGTCGGCCAACCGCACGGCCGCATCGTACATCTGGAGCCCCTCGAGCACCTGCGCCTCGGTGAGCTCGGTCGCCTCGTCCTGGCCGAGCTGGAAGCGCATCCCCCGGTCGAGGAGCCAGCGATAGTGGCTCCGGGCGCGCTCCATGGGGACCTGTTGCATGGCGGCGTAGAGCGCGCTCTGGCTCAAGCGCTCCTTGAAGAGCCCCATCGGGTGGAGCAGGTGATCGGGGATGATCGCGTTGTACATCCCCATGCAGCCTTCGTCGAACACGCCGAGGATCGCCTGCCGGTCGCGCAGGGCCGCGCCGGCCCTCTTCCCGGCGTCGAGGTCCGGTGCCAATGCCGGGGCGAAGGCCGAGTCGGCGAGCGGACGAGCGTGGGACAGGTCGTGCCGGACGCCCTTGCCCGCGAGCCAGCTGGCGATCGCTTCGCGGGCGAACGCATCGCCGAAGTCCTCGCTCCAGATCGTGGCGTAGGGGATCCCGGCCTTGGTGAGCGAGCCGTTCAGGTTGAGCAGCCCGACCAGACCCGGCCACTGGCCGCTCCAGTTGGCGAGCGTGAGGATCGGCCCGCGGTGCCGGGTGAGCCCGGCCAGCACGTGGCTGGTGTACTGCCAGACGGCGACGGCCACGATCAGGGGCGCGTCGCGGTCGATGCTCCGGAAGACCTCGATCCCGCGGGCCTGTCCGTCGATGAAGCCATGCCCTTTTTGCGGGTCGATCGGATGGCCGCGCACCGCCCGGCGGCCCATGCTCGCGAGGGTCGCCGACACGACCGACTCGAGCTCGGCCTGGGCCGGCCAGCACACCTGGTTGGCGGGGAGGCGCGAGTCACCGCTCGCGACGAGGACGACGTCCCGTTCCGTCATGCCGATCTCGCTCTCAGGGGCGGCCCATGGTCGGGCCGCCGGTGTCGAAGAGTCTGGGGACCCGGCTCGCGGCCGGGGGAAGGGGCGGGAACTTCTTGTGCGGCAGGGTCTGGTACCAGTACGCCACCGAGTAGTAGTTGTCCGAGCGGTGGTTGCCGTGGCCCGCCTCGATCGAGAATCGGAGCGACCGCTCGAACGCCACCGGCGAGTCGGTGTGGAAGCGGTAGACGGTCCAGCCCGCGCCCCGGTCGTCGCCGCCATTGACCGGATTGCCGAAGCGCTGGAAGGCGAAGGTCGGGCGCTTGCTGCCGAAGGGGTCGATCCCGCACCCGCCGTAGCACCACGCGCCCAGGTAGTAGTCCTCGGCGCCGGTGCCGTTGATCTGCGGCGTGGTGGCGCCGTCGATGAAGAACATGTCGTCGCCCTCGCCCCACCAGTCTCCCTGATTCTGGAGGATGCTCTGGGTCACCCCGACGAAGTGACCGCGGCCCTCGGCCTCGAGGATCAGGTAGTTGCCCGCACCGTCCTTGTTGGGACGGCGGTTCACCAGGGTGTCGCCGTTACGGGTCCAGTCGGTGGTCCACCCGGGAAAGGGGGCGGCCTGGCGATACTGGGCGTGGAAGTAGCCGAGATCGGCCGGCAGCGATCGATGCTGCTCCCAGTCGATGTTGTAGTAGAGCGAGGCGGTCGGGATCTCGCCTTCGTTCGAGACCGTGATCACCGCGCCCTTGCGGAACGGCATCGGGAAGTAGGCGTTGAGCGCTTTCTGCGAGCCGACCGAGAGCGGACCCGACTCGTAGACGACGTACTTCCCGAGGCCGAGACCGAAGAAGTCGCCGATCGGAGCTTCGACGCTCGGGTCGGCCTGGCCGTCCCAGTACATCCGCAGGACGAGGTTCTTCAGGTGCCAGCGATCGGTGGTCGCGATCGTGAACCAGAGGTGGGTGATCACCCCGGCGCCCGTGAGCGTGGCGATGGTGCGGGTCTCGCCGGGCATCAGCCGGTTGCGCCCGTTGCCGTCGTCGTTCGCCCCCGAGGTGTCGGCGCTCGACACCCGATGGGAGGTGTAGGTTCGGAGCACGGGGAGATTGTCGAGCTCGCGGCGAACCGTCTGCGCGGCCGCGGTGACGCCGCTGCCGAGGAGCGCCGCGACGCAAAGCGAAGCCCTGCACATGAGGGAAGGCATAGGGATCCTGGCCGAAGAAGGAGCGGTCGAGCCGGCTTGCTTGTGGCGGGACTGGATGCAAATATGAATGCAGCAACCCGGACCCTCAAGCAGCGCCGTGGCCCGGGCGGTGCGCCCTTCCCCTTCGATCGCCCGACGCCATGACTCGTCCGCTCCTCGTCCTCCTGACGCTCGCCGCGCGCCCGCTCGCCGCGCAGACGCCGCTCTCGGAGGTGCCCGGGGCGGGGCTCCGCGCGCTCGCCAGGCTCGACGAGCTGGCCCTCCGGCGCTCTCCCGTGCAGGTCGGCGCGGTCACCAGCTACGATCCGTCCGGCAAGAACGACGACGGCTTCAGCGGCGCGCACTCGTTCCTCCGCAAGGAAGGCGACGGGCTGGTGATCGCGGACCTCGTCGGTCCCGGGGTGGTCACCCGAATCTGGACGCCCACCCCGACCGACGACCCGGTCGAGTTCTACTTCGACGGCGAGCCCAGCCCGCGCCTGCGCCTCCCGATGCGTCAGCTCTTCCTCGGAGGACCGGCGCCTTTCCGACCGCCTCTGGTCGGCTACGGCGCCGGCGGGTACTACAGCTATGTCCCGCTCGCCTATGCGCGCTCGCTCAAGGTGGTGGTGCGTGGTCCGCGGGTGCAGTTCTATCAGCTCAACTTCGCCCGTTACGACGATTCCGTGAGGGTGGAGAGCTTCGCCCCGAGCGAGTCCTTCGACCCGTCCGGGGCCGTGGCGCTGCTCGGTGCGACAGGTCGGAACCTGAGCCGGCTGGCGGCGCCACCCGGCGCCACCGTGACCCGCCACGCGGTGACCAGGCAACTCGGCCCCGGTCGGAGCACGGTGCTGTTCGAGACCGATCGAGGCGGCCGGATCGTGGGTCTCAAGCTGGGGCCGGCCGCGGCGCTGATGTCCGCCGACCGGGCGACCACCCTGCGGATCTCCTTCGACGGCGCGGACCGGCCGGCGGTCGAGGCGCCGGTGCTCGACCTCTTCGGTGGCGCCTGGGGCCGGCCGGCCATGGCGGGACTGCTCGCCGGCACCATCCGGGACAGCAGCTACCTCTGGCTGCCCATGCCGTTCGACCGCTCCGCGCGGGTGGAGCTGGTCCAGGCGCCGGATGGGCCGTCGAGGGAGGTCTGGGCGGAGATCTTCACCTCGCCGGTGCCAAGGCGAAGAGCCGAAGGTCGGCTGCACGCGATCTGGCGCCGGGAGAACCCGACCACCGCCGGCCGGCCGTTCACCTTCCTCCGGAGCGAGGGGAGCGGGCACGTCGTCGGCGTCGTGCTCCAGGCCCAGGGGATCGGCGGCGACGGCACCCGGTTCTTCGAGGGTGACGATCGCGTGGTCATCGACGGCGATACGGTGGTGGCCGGAACCGGGTCGGAGGACGCGTTCAACGGTGGCTGGTACGACGTCCCGGGACGCTGGGACGGTCGCCGCTCGTTGCCGCTCTCCGGATCGCTCGGCTACTCCAATCCGCTCGGACGGACCGGTGGCTATCGCTTCCTCCTCGCCGACGCGTATCCCTGGCGGCGGAGCATCGACTTCACCATCGAGCACGGCGAGGACACCGACAACACCATCGTCACCGACCACGCGGCGGTGACGTTTCTGTACTCCGAGGACGGGCCGACCTGGCGCTCCACCGAGCTCACGGCGGACAGCCGGCGACCCGTGGCCCCGGAGCGGATCGTGCTCAACGTGGGCTGGTCGTCTCCGATCGTGTTCTTCTCGACCCGGTTCGCCACCCTCTCGAAGGGCCCCGAGCCGGGGATCGGACGCTTCCTGTCGTTCGTGGGCGACAGCACCCCCGAGCTCGGACGGCACGTCTTGAGTCTCGCCGCTCCCGTGCCGGTCGCGGGTCGCTACCGTGTCTCGGTGCTGCCGGTACTCGGGCCGGAGCGGGGGACGGTGCAGCTGCTCCTCGACGACCAACCGATCGGGCGGCCGCTCGACACCCGCGCGGAGCAACGGGCCGTCGGCGACCTCACGCCGCTCGCGGAGCTGGAGCTCGACGAAGGCGAGGCCGCGATCCACCTGCGGATCACGCCGTCGCGGGCGGACTCGCGGCGAGCGGCCCTCGATCTGGTTCGGGTCGTGCTGGAGCGGCTCGACTCGCGCCAGGCCCGGCCGTGAGCGGCGAAGCCGCCTCGGCCGGGAGCTGCCGCGGGGCGGCTAGGCGAGCAGCGCTCCGTAGCCGGCACGGAGCTTGGCCAGCTTGGGCGTGATCAGTGCTGCGCAGTAGGGCTGGGTGGGATTCCGCCGGTAGTAGTCCTGGTGATACGACTCCCCCGGGTGGAACACGGCGTCCTCGACGGTGGTCACGATCGGCTGTCCGAACACCCGCTTCTCGGTCAGATCCGCGATCACCGCCTCCGCCGCCTCGCGCTGCTCCTGGCTCGCCGGGAAGATCGCCGACCGGTACTGGGTGCCCACGTCCGGTCCCTGGCGGTTGAGCGTGGTCGGGTCGTGGAAGGCGAAGAAGAGCTCGAGCAGCTTGCGGTACGAGATCACCTGCGGGTCGAAGCTGATTTCCACGGCCTCCGCGTGGCCGGTCATGCCGGTGCCGACGGCGTCGTAGCTCGCCGGTCCAGTGCCTCCCGCGTAGCCTGAGACCACTCGCTTGACGCCTTTGAGCGGTTGGAACACGGCCTCGAGGCACCAGAAGCACCCGCCGGCCAGCACGGCCTTCTCCGTCATTGCTCACCTCCCGTCGTTACCCGCTTGCGAGGTCGCAATATAGGCGTCCGGGGAGCGCGAAAGGCCGCCGAGACGACTGCTCGACGGCCTTCCTCGGTACTGCCCTCGAGACGAGGGCGCGGTCAGCGGATCACGACGAGCCGATCCGGGTCGAGCTCACGTAGCGGCCTCCGGCGCACGGGCTCGTGGTCGTCGAGCCCGACGCCGTGGCGCTCCACTCCACGGTCGCCCCGGAAGCGGGCGCCCACGAGTCGTTCCAGCCGGCCACGCCCGTGAAGTCGGGCAGCGAGAGGTCGACCTGGCTCCCGCCCAGGAACCCGGCCACCGTGGCGGTGAGAGTCACGGTCTGTCCCCCGATCGCGTCGCTGTAGCCCAGCACGATCGCCTGGTTGAGGTCGGTCGGCAGCGTGAGCTGGAAGCGGAGCCGCTTGTAGGGACCGCTCAGGGTCGACGGGCTGAAAGTGGGGACCATGCTCGGCAGGTTGACGGTGCGATTGCCCAGCGCCTGGAAGTACTCCGTCACCGTCCGGTAGTCGTTGCCCGCGCTCAGCGCGATGATGCCGAGGCCGTGGTAGTCGGTCGCGCGCTGCTGCCCTGCCGGCACGCCGTAGGCGGTGAAGCTGGTCGCCATGCCGGCGGAGGCGCCGCCGTAGAGCAGGCCGGTCTCGCAGCTGGTGCGGGTCTGGTAGGACATCGAGTGCAGGATCGACTCGCCGCCGCCGAGGCCGCCGATGGTGATCAGCGCGCTCGCCGGTGCGAAGGACTCCGCGCCGGTGAAGTCGAGCGCCGCGCCGATCGAGGCACCGTCCCCGAGCGCCGCGGTGTTGATGTCGCGACGGATGATCGCCCGGTCGCCTCCGCCGACCACGCCCGCGGTGGCGGCGTAGGCCGTCAGGTCGAACGTCCCGTTCTCGACCCCCTGCAGGGTGGCCGTCGGCTGGAAGGAGGTGGCGAACCCGCTGCCCCGTCCGAGGTAGATCGACGCCAGCTGGGTCATTCCGAGGTTGGCGGTGGTGGCCATGAGCGACTTGGTGGCCGGCGCCGGCGGACAGGTCGCCGCCGAGCCGAAGGCCACGATCTCGGCGTTGCTGTAGTACGCCACGCTCACGTTGGTGCCGATCCCGCTCGGCGCCGTCACGATCGCGAGCCCCACCTTGGATTGGGTGGCGTTGAACGTGAACACGTCGCCCACCGGCGTGATCGCGACCCAGGCGGCGCCGGTGCCGTTCTGAACCGCCAGCCAGATCGGCTTGGCGTCGGCGATACAGGCGGAGTAGTCGAGACTCACGTTCCCGCCGCCCGACCCCGCGCTCACGTTGACGGTGAGGCCTACGGTCCGATCGGTGAGACCGGTGGCGGTGCCGGTGATGGTCAGCTGGGTGTTGCCGAGCGGCGCCGTTCCGCTCGCCGAGAGCGAGAGCGTCGAGGCGTTGCCGGTTGTGCTGGGCGGGGTGAGGGTGGCGGTGAGGCCGGCCGGTGCGCCGCTCACCGCGAGGCTCACGGCGCCGGTGAAGCCACCGGTCCGGTCGATGTCCACCACGACGTTCACCGTGGCACCGTCGGCGAGCAGGTTCACCGGCCCGGCCGGGGTCGTGCCGAGGGTGTAGGCGCCCTGGGTCACGGCGGTGACCGTCAGGGTGAAGGTGGCGGTCTGGTCGGCCAGGCCGGTGGCCTCGCCTCGAACCGTCAGGGTGTAGTCGCCCGGGGCGACCGAGGCCTCGACCGTGATCGTCAGGGTCGAGGTGTTGCCGGTGGGGGCAGCCGGGTTGAAGCTCCCGCCGACGCCCGCGGGCGCGCCCTCCAGGGACAGGTCGACCGCCCCGGTGAAGTTGGTCCGGGTCAACGCGATGGCCCGCTGTCCCGAGCCGCCCTGCGCCACGCTCGACGCACCGGTGCCCGCCGACAGCGTGAAAGACGCCGCCGCCACGGTCGTGACGGTGAGCTGCAGCGTGGCGGTGACGGCGGTGACCCCTGTCCCGGTCGCCCGGATGGTCAGGCTGTAGCTGCCCGGGGTCGTGGTCGCCGCCACCTGGAGGTCGAGGGTCGAGGTGGTCCCGGTGGGGGCGGCGGGGTTGAATGTCCCGGTCACCCCGGTGGGCGCGCCCTCGAGGGTCAGGTTCGCGGCCCCCGTGAAGTTGGTCCGCGTGAGGGTCACGGCCGCGCTGCCCGAGGCCCCCTGCGCCAGGCTCAGGGACGTCGGGTTGACCGCCACCGTGATGGCCGGCGCCGCCGTGACCGTGAGGGTGAGCGACACGGTCTTGGGGTCGACCCCGGACCCGCTCGCCCGGACGGTCAGGTTGTAGGTGCCCGGAGCGACCGCCGCCCCGACGGCTACCGTGATGGTTCCGGTGGTGGTCCCGTTGTTGGTGGTCACGTTGGATGCGGCGGCGGTGACCCCTGCCGGGGCCCCTTCGGTGCTGATGTTGACCACGCCGGAAAACCCGCCACTCCGGGTGATCGTGGCCACCAGGTCGTCGCTTCCGCCCTGTTGGATCGTCAGGCTGGTCTTGCTGATGCTGATCGAGATCGCCGGATTGTCACCGGGGCCGGTGCCGCCTTCGGACTTGCCGCAGGCGGCGACGAGCCCCGCGGCCAGCGCGAGTCCCGCCAGTTGGACGTTGCCGTAGCTGAAACGCATGATCACCTCGGGTGGGGAGCGACGTGGACTGCCACGCTCCACGCTATCCGAGGCGATCAGCGCGGAATCATCGCGCCGTCATCGAGCCGCCGCCGGCTCGCGCTCGGGAGGGCGACGGGTCAGGTCACCCTCCTCGAGGAAGGCGGGCCGATCGGTCAAGGCGAGGTCGAGCCGGCCGCCGAGGAACCGATGTCGGTGTAGGCGTAAGCCCGGTCGGGACGCGGGGTTGCCATGAAGGTCGCCATTCCGGTCAGGTCGAGACCGGGTGGTAGGACGGGTGCGGCCGAGGCGGTCGCGGTGGTCGGGAAGCTGGAGATCGGAATGGCGATCACGCCCTTCAGCACCAGGCCTTCCTCGATCTCTTCGAGGGTCAGCGCGCCGCTCTTGGCTCCGTCCCACTCGAAGTCGGAGAGCACGAAGCCCGGCACTGTCATGGTGAAGCGGGAGCCGCGGAAGCGGACCGAACGGACGACCTGCCCGTCCCTGATCGCCCGCACGACCCAGCCGAGCGCGGCGTCGTTCTGGCAGCCCAAGCCCATGGTGCCGTCGGCCGCGCCCCGGACCCCGCAGGACTGCCTCCAGCCGCCCGCGCCTCCCAGGGTGATCCGGAAGCTCTCGCCCGGGCCGAGCCGGCCGAAGCCACCGGGCTGATTGCCGTCCAGAGAGACCCGAATCCGCGAGACGCCGGACAGGCGGGTGAGCACGCCGTCCGAGCCGCTCGTGGTCAGCCCGGACACCACGAGGCCGCCGTTCGGTGTCAGGCCCAGCTCCGCGTTGCCGGCCGGAAAGTGGGAGAGGCCAAGGGCGATCAGCGGGGTCGACTTGTCGTACTGGAGCACCGGTTGCTCGGCGGGCGCCGGGGCGGTGGGCGCGAGGCCCTGCTCGGAGCAACCGGAAACGCTGGACGTGAGGGCGGCCGCGGCGAGGAGCGGGGACAGCTTGGCGATGGCCTTCATTGGTGTCTCCTGGTTGTCGGGTCGGGTGCTCACCTGGGTTGGCGTCGCCCGCCCGCCCGATCGGACATCGGCACCTCGCTGGCGCTCGAAGCCGGGCCACCCGCCTCGCCAGGCGCCCCGACGCCCCGCCGATCGTCGCCGGCCGGCTCGTGGCGGCCCCGGCTCGCGGTCGCTATCGTCGACCTCGTGTCCGACCGCGCCATCGACCTGAACGCGACCATCGCCTACCTCCTGGCTGACCTCGCGGCCGTCCAGTCCTCGAACCAGAGCCGCCTCGGCTACCGGCGCGCTTCGCACGCGATCCTCCTGATGGAGAAGCCGGTCCGGGAGCTGCTCCGGCCCGACGGCACCCTCGAGAAGATCCCCGGCGTGGGGCCCAAGTCGCTCCGGGTGGTGGAGGAGGTGCTCGCTTCGGGCGGGTCGCCGACGGTCGACCAGGCCGTGCGGGAGCGAGGGATGACCGAGGCGATCGCCGCGCGACGGGCGCTCAGGTCCAACTACCTGAGCTACGCCCAGGTGCTCAGTGCCCTGCGGGACGAATCGGCCGGGCCGTCGAAGGCCGCCTACCAGGGCGACCTCCAGCTGCATTCCGACTGGAGCGACGGCGGACGCTCGCTCGAGGACATGGCCCTGGCCTGCTGCGCCAGCGGCTACGCCTACGCCGCGATCACCGATCACTCGCACGGGATGCGCGGCGGCCGGAGCCTCACGGCGGCCGATCTGGTCCGGCAGCGCGCGGCGGTGCGGGACGTGAACGAGCGGCTGGCCGGACGCTTCCGCCTGCTCGCGGCGTCGAGGCGAACATCCAGCCCGACGGCGGCCTCGATCTCGCCGCCGACGAGCTTCGCGAGGTCGAGTTGGTGGTGGCCGCCGCGCATTCCGGCCTGCGCTCGACCGAAGACCAGACGGGGCGAATGCTCACCGTGGTGCGCGCGCCCGGAGTCCACGTCCTCGGTCATCCGCGGGGCCGCCAGCGGGGCAACCGAGCCGGCATCGTCGCCGACTGGGACCGGGTCTTCAGGGCGGCCGCCGAATCGGGCGTCGCGATCGAGATCGACGGCCAGCCGTTCCGCCAGGATCTCGACTTCGAGCTCGCCCGGCGCGCTCGGGACGCCGGCTGCCTGTTCGCGCTCGACAGCGACGCGCACGCCGTGGAAGAGCTGGTCTATTCGGACATCGCCCTCGCCCACGCGAGGATGGCCGACCTGCCGGCGGATCGGATCGTCAACTGCTGGCCGCTCGACCGGCTCGAGTCCTGGCTCGCCGAGCGCAAGGCGGGCCTCGGCGGTTAGCGGCGCACGACTCCTCGGCCGCGCTTCGCCGCTCGGACGCCGCATCCCGGTACATTGTCCAGATCCCCTCTCCGGCTCCCGAGGCGCTCGTGTCGGATTCCGACAGCATCACCCATCTGCTGGCCGCCGTCCGCGCGGGCGATCGGGGATCGCTGGACCGGCTCTTCGAGCTGGTCTACGAGGACTTGAAGCGCCGGGCCCGCTATCAGCTCGCGGGCGACGCACACACTCTCGACACGACCGCGCTGGTCCACGAGGCGTACGTCAAGCTGACCAGCGGCGCGAGCCCCGCGTGGGAGGACCGGACCCACTTCTTTCGGGTGGCGGCCCGCGCGATGCGCCACATCCTGATCGACCGGGCGCGTCACCATCTCGCGGAGCGTCGGGGCGGGGGCGCGCCGCACCTCGCCCTCGACGACGCCGACCTCGCGGTGCCGAGTCCCGATACGGCGGCCGAGACGCTGATGGCCCTCGACGACGCGCTTTCCCGTCTTGCGGAGCAGAGCCCCCGCCTGGCCCAGGTGGTGGAGCTCCGCTTCTTCGGCGGCCTCTCCGTCGAGGAGAC
>JAWKQJ010000078.1:0-13529 GCA_041390205.1 Gemmatimonadales bacterium | reverse complement strand
GGCGAGCGTCTGGCCGCCGAACGCGGTGATCAGCCGACGGTGCGCGATAGCCCGCAAGTCGTCGTAGGCGAGCGCGACCAGCTGGGGGAAGGCTTCGCCGTCCCCTTCGCTCCAACGCTGCAACAAGGACGTGATCGGTCCGGGTTCGGTGGCCATGCGATCGGTGGGTTCGATCTCGCCAAGCTAGCGCCACCGGCAGGCCCCGCAACCCTCCGATTCGAGGTGGCGGACTTCGTCCCGCGAATCCGTTCAAGAGACGAAATTGGGCGTCGGGCCCGAGTCGCGCGAGAACGCTCGACGCTCCGCGCGGGCGTCACTCGACCAGGACCGGGTCTCCGACCGCGAGGCGCCCCGGGGTCACGATCTCGCCCTTCACGCCGAGGTTGCCTTCGTTGTGTCGGAACGCGGCCGCGAGCACCCCGCGGTCGGCGTCGGCGTCCCGATGCTCCAGGTTCACCATCACGCAGCGGATGCAGGGCTTGGTGACGCGCACCCGGGCCTCGCCCAGGCGGAGCACCCGACCGACCCAGGCGTTCTCAGGAAAGTCGTCGTCCCCTTCCAGCGAGACGACCAGATTGGCCCGGAACCGGCCCGGGTCCAGCGCCAGGCCCGGCGCGCGGCGATGGAGGGCCGCGAGGCTCGCCGTGGTGAGCAGATGGAACCCGGCGCTGTCGAAGAAGGTGCCCGTGGGCATCTCGTGATCGGTGATCTCGTCGCGGTAGAGCCGGCCCTGGTAACGGAGGCCCGGCTCGTCCGGCCAGTGGTACTCGAAGCGGGCTCCCGCCTCTCGGGGCTCCACCAGCGAGACGGGTCGTCCGAGCGCCGCCGAGAGCCATCCATCCAGACCGTCACGATCGCCGCTGGTCGCGGTTCGGCCGTCCGGGGGCTCGATCTCCACCTCCGGCGTGGCGCCGCCGACCTCCGGCTCTGCAAGGAAGCGGGCGCCACAGCCGAGCAGACTGGGCCAGCGGCGGGGCCGCTTGGCGCTCGCGATCTTGGCGGTCTCGCGATCGAACAGCGCATAGGCGCGGTCCCCGAGCAGGCCACGCTCGGTCAGGACGGCCGTCTCCACGGTCTCGCCGGCCATCGACTTGACCGGGTAGCGATGGAGGGAGGCGACGCGCATCGTCGGCTGGGGTCCGCTCACTTGGCGCGGTTCCCGTCGAGCCGCTTCCAGTAGCGGACGGTCTCGGCGCGGTAGCCGAGGTGCTCGTAGATGGCCCGTGCTTTCTCGTTCCTGGCGAAGACGTTGAGGGTGATCTGCCCGTAGCCCCGCTCGACGGCCCAATCCTCGGCCGCGTCGATCATCGCCCGGCCCAAGCCCCGTCCGGCCGCGTCGACGGACACCGCCACCACTTCGATGTGGGCGTGCTGCCGGCCGGTGAAGTAGTCGGTGGCGGTGCTCACTAACAGGCCGCCGACCGGGGTGCCGGCCGGGTCCTCGGCGATCAACACCAGGTTGCTCGGCTTGGGCTCGCGCAGGGCCGCGATCAGGATCAGGTTGTCGGCGCTCGCGATTTCCTCCGTCGTCCGCCATTCCGGCACCGGGAAGGCGGCGAGCCGGCCCATCCGGCCGAGCAGGAACGCCTCGTCGTCGGTGGTCGCTGGTCGGAGCAGGGGTGTGGATCGGGTCATGCGGCGTCTCGGTGAGGGGGAACGGTGGAGGGCGGCCCCGGGCGGTCCTGCCTAACGTCGACCCTGCCAGAGTCCGAAGGCGGCCCCCTGGGGGTCGTCGCACGCGGCGACCAGCTCGCCGGTCGGGAGCTCGATCGGACCGATCGCCAAGCCGCCCAGCGAGCGCACCCGGGCGAGCGCGGCGGTCAGGTCGTCCACCGGAAAGTAAAACAGCCACTGCGGATGGATCGCGGGCGGGCGCGCGGTGTTGGCGATTCCACCCACCGGTCTGGCCGCGTCGTCCCAGCCGAAGGTCCGGTGGCGTCCGCGCTCGGGGCCCAGGTCCAGCACCTCCCTCGCCTCCCAGTCGAAGAGCTCGGCGTAGAGCGCGAAAGCGGCCGCCTCGTCCCTCGTGTGGAGCAGATGCCACGCGACCGGCTCGCGCGCGGGGGCCGCGGCTGCGGGAGCGAGCGAGAGCACCGCGCCGAACGGATCCCGGATCGTCACGGTCATCGCGTCGTCGACGGTCGGGCTCGCGGCACCGAGGAGCTGTCCGCCATCGGCCACCATGCGGCGAGCCGCGGCCGCCACATTTGGCGTGGCCAGCTGGCCGAGCCAGTGGGGCGGCGCGCCGCGCGAGCGGGCCCGCTCCGGCAGGGGCGCCTCGGAGACGGCGCCGCCGAAGAAGTCGCCACCGAGGAGGGCCGTATAGAAGGCGCGCGCGGCGGCGCGATCGGTGGTGCGGAGCTGGTAGTGGACGAACCGTCGAGTCATCGGGGCGAGGTCAAGGGTAGATCCGCACCCACGGCGACCGGACCGCGCCGATCACGGTGCCGAGGACGAGCCCTCCGAGCGCCCCGTAGCTCCCGACCCGTCCCGCCAGCTCCGCCCGGGTGAGATCGGTGCCGTTCGCCTGATAGCCGAGGTAGGCGACGAGCCCCGCGAGGATGCCCACGCCGACGCCCGTGAACAGTCCGGTCCTGAGGGTCGCCCGGCCGCGGCGGCGTTCGAGGGTCCTGATCAAGTCGTAGCGGAGATTCTCGATCCCGCGGTCGGAGGCGATCGCGAGCTGCCCGTCGAGGATCCCGTGGATCGAGCCGCTCCGAGCTTCGCCGGTGGTGAGCACGACCCGGACCGGCTCGTCGACCGCCAGCTTCGTGGTCCACGGTGGCGGCACCTGTCCGCTCGCTGCCCGCGGCACGAGCAGGATCCAGAGGCCGAGGCCGGCGAGTGTGGGTCGGAGGGCGGTCAGGGGGTGACGACTCCCGGTTGGCTCTGGGTGGTGAGTCGGAACGCGGTGGCCGTCCAATTAATGCACGGGACCGCCGGTCGCGCCAGCGAGCGCGGCCGGCGCCGGCCTCGAGCTATCTTTGACGGACACCTGTCGGCCTACCCGCTCGACGACCCCCGCGAGTCGAGCGCCACGACGAAGGCGGAGATGGCGACGATCTTCGATCCGACCACCCGCGCCGCGGTTCACGAGCGGGTCGCACGGCTCCGACCCGACGCCCGGCCTCTCTGGGGGCGAATGACGGCGCCGCAAGTCGTCAAGCATCTGGGCCAGGCCCTGAAGGGCGGTCTCGGCGAGATTCCCGTCGGCCCGCCGCGCGGCCCGTTTTCCCGGGCGCCGCTGAACTGGCTCGTGATCCACCTGCTGCCCTGGCCCAAGGGCAAAGCGCAGAGCCCGGCCGAGTTTCTCGGCGCCGAGCCCGCCGGGTGGGAAGCCGATCTGGCGGAGCTCCGTGCGCTGATCGACAGGACGGCCGCCAAGGGACCGCGCGGCGACTGGCCGCCCAGCCCGGCCTTCGGGGCGATCTCCGGAGCGTCGTTCGGGGTGCTCACCTACCGCCACCTCGATCACCACCTCCGCCAGCTCGGCGTCTGAGGCGAACTGGAACCCTCAGGACGATGCCATCGTCGTCGGCTCGGGCGGCGGGCGTCGCTCGTAGAGATCGACCAGCTCGGCGAGTCGCGCGATCAGCTCGGGCGTGAGCTGCGCCCACGAGAAGCGGAACGCCCAGTTGCCCGATTGCCGTCCGGGCAGATTCATCCGCGCCTCGCTGCCGAGACCGAGCCAGTCCTGCAGCGGAATCAGGGCGGTGTCCGCCACCGAGGCGAGCGCCGCCCGGATCAGGGCCCAGTTCATCTCCCGGCCGTCGGTGGCCAGGTAGCGCATC
The DNA here is from genome assembly GCA_041390205.1 of Gemmatimonadales bacterium. Lineage (GTDB taxonomy): Bacteria > Gemmatimonadota > Gemmatimonadetes > Gemmatimonadales > GWC2-71-9 > SHZU01. The sequence goes on along the minus strand of JAWKQJ010000078.1, from coordinate 9,738 downwards.
GCGTGGTCCCGCTCCTTCGCCACCGCCTCTTCCGTCCGCGTCGAGTCGCCGGCGCCGGTCGACTGCCACCAGCCGATCGTGGTGTCGTTGTCGTGGGTTCCGGTGTAGACCACCCGGTCGTGTGAGTAGGTGTGGGGCAGGAAGGTGTTGGGCTCGCTGCCGGTCCCGAACGCGAACTGGAGGATGCTCATCCCCGGGTAGCCGAGCCGCTCGCGCAGCGCCTCCACCTCCGGTGTGATCACGCCGAGGTTCTCGGCCACGATCGGGAGCGGGCCCAGCGCGGCGGTGAGCGCGTCGAAGAGCGCGGCCCCCGGTCCCTCGACCCAGCGTCCATCGACCGCGGTCTCCGCGTCGCCCGGGACCGCCCAGTAGGCCTCGAAGCCGCGGAAGTGGTCGAGTCGGACCAGGTCGAAGAGCTCGAGCGCGCTCCGCATCCGCCGGATCCACCAGCCGTAACCGTCCGCCTTCATTCGCTCCCAGTCGTAGATCGGGTTGCCCCAGAGCTGACCGGTCGCGCTGAAGTAGTCCGGCGGCACACCCGCCTGGACCCTCGGCCGCCCGTCGTCGTCGAGCTGGAACTCGCGCGGGTTGGCCCAGACGTCGGCGGAGTCATGGGCGACGTAGATCGGCAGGTCGCCCATCAGGCGGACGCCGGCTTCGCGGCAGCGGTCTCTGAGAGCGGTGAACTGGCGGTGGAAGAGCGCCTGTTCTCTGCGATAGTGCTCGATCTCCTCATGGAGGCGTTCGCGCCAGCGGTCGAGCGCCGCCGGGTCCCGGAACGCCGCGCCGGGCGCCCAGTCCGTCCAGGCGGCGCCCTCGTGCGCGCCCTTCAAGGCCATGAAGAGCGCGTAGTCCTCGAGCCACCAGCGGTGCGCCGCCACGAAAGCGTGGTAGTCGTCGTCCGGCTCGAGCGCGGCGGTGGCCTCGCGCAGCAGGCGCTGCTTGTAGGGGATCACCCGGGCAAAGTCGACCCGGTGCGGCGGGAAGCTCTCGTCGTTTCCCGGTACCGCGACGAGGAGCGGATTGCCCGCGAAGGCCGAGAAGCACTGATAGGGCGAGTCGCCGTACCCGGTCGGACCGAGTGGGAGCATCTGCCAGTTGCTCAGCCCGGCTTCCACCAGCACGTCGACGAACCGGTGGGCCTCCCGGCCGAGCTCGCCGATGCCGTGCGGGCCGGGCAGCGAGGTCGGATGCAGGAGCACCCCCGCGGAGCGCGGGAAGCGACTTGGCTCCGGGGAGGAAACCTGCCGGCTCGAACGACCTGCCATGGGCGCTCCGTGGCGATGGCTGACTCGGGATGCCGCTCTCTGGTCACCGCCGCCGGCAAAGATGCACGGCTCCGGCCGGCGCCGCGATGCCCGAGCGGCGCCGGGTCAGATCAGGGTGACGAGGAAGGCGACACCCGTGGCGCCGAGGAGCGTGAGACCCACCCAGGACAAGCCGGTCATCCAGGGGCCGGGACGGTGCTCCGGGGCCACTCGATCGGAGCGGATCACGGTGAGGTTCAGGTAGCCGAGCACGGGCGCGGTCAGGAACGAGACGATGGTGGCGAAGTCGACCATCACCGTGAGACTGCCGGCGAGCCAGACCAGCACCAGCAGCACGATCGCCGACAGCACGATCATCGACCCCCAGTAGTACGAGGGCGTGAGCCGCTCGGCCGATTCGGGGCTCTCCGCGCGGAGGTTCACCAGGGTCCGCTCGATCGCCCGCGGAAAGCCGTCGACCACGGCGAGGGCGGTCGAGAACATCGTGGTGAACGCCGCCACCAAGACCACTGGTCGCGCCCAGGCGCCGAGCGATTGGCTGTACAGATCGATCAGCTGCGTCGAGAAGACCGCCCCCTGGTCGCTCAGCTCGAGGCCTTCCGCGTGGAGCACCGTCGCGCCCAGGATCAGGAACCCGAAGGCCAGCACGGCCGTGCCGAGATAGCCGATCAGGAAATCCCGCTTCGCGTCGGCGACCGAGGTCCGTCTCCCGGTCGAGCGGTCCTTTGCGAGGGTCCAGAGGCTGCTCCAGACCGCGATGTCGATCGGCGACGGCATCCATCCGACCAGCGCCAGCAGGAAGCCGAAGGGAACCACGGTCCCGACCAGCGACCCGGGCAGCAGCTGGAAGGTGCCGAGGTCGATTCTCGGCGCCACGGCGATCGCCGCCGCGAGGGTCGAGGCCGCGAGCAGGGCCAGGATCACCTTGGTGGCGAGATCGAGGCCCCGAAAGCGTCCGACCACCAGAATCCCCGCGCAGACGAGCAGGAGCAGGGCCGCGACCGCCGGCAGCGGCCAGGTGATGCCGAGCGCGTAGCGAAGCAGGAACGAGGTGAACATCACGATCGCGGCCGTCGCCGCCACCCCGGTGAGGGCGGTGATCGCGAGATAGAGCCAGAGCGCCCAGCGCCCGATCGTGCGATAGCCCTCGACCAGGCTGGTGCCGGTCGCCGCGGCGTAGCGCGCGCCATACTCGAAGAAGGGATACTTGAACAGCAAGGCGGCCAGGATCACGCCCGCGAGCCCGAAGCCCGCCATCGCGCCGGCGCGGGTCGACTGCACCAGGTGCGAGACGCCGATCGACGATGCCGCCCAGATCAAGCCGGGGCCGAAGCTGGTCCAGAACGAGCTCTTCGCCGGGGTGGCGGGCATGCAGGTCTCCAGGAAAGGCTTGGGTGGCGCAACTTTGCCGCGACGCGGCTCGTTGTGGGAAGACATCCGACTCCGCGAGCGGTTGATGTCCCCTCACCCCGGCTCCACCCCACGGCGGCGATCGATCGATCGCCGAGCGTTCCTAACCTACTCCGCGACGGTGATCGCGGGAGTGGCCTGCTCCTCGGGTTTCGCTCCCGATTCCGGCAAGGCCCGGCTCTCGGCGCGACCCGGCGCGCCGTCGGGCTCGCTCGAGCTGGGCGCCCACCGCCTCGGTCTCGGCGGCGACCGGGACGGGACCGTCTACGCCCCGCCGAGCTATCTGCCCGGAGCGGGCATCGGGCTGCTGCTCCTCTTCCACGGAGCGGGCGGGTCGGCGGCGCCGTTCGTCAACGCGATTCGGCCGCTCGCCGACGAGCACGGCCTGCTGGTGCTGGCCCCCGACTCGCGGGCGGCCACCTGGGACGTGATCGGTCGGGGCGAGTTCGGGGCCGACGTCGACTTCGTCGACGATGCCCTCGGCCGGATCTTCGGTCGGGCCACCGTCGATCCGAGCCGTGTCTGGGTGGCGGGCTTCTCGGACGGCGGGACCTACGCGCTCTCGCTCGGACTGATCAACGGCGATCTCTTCCGCAAGGTCGCCGGCATGTCGCCCGGGTACTACGTGGCCGACGAGCGGACCGGGAAGCCCCCGATCCTCCTCACCCACGGCGTCAATGACATCATCCTCCCGATCCAGAACGCCAGCCGCGCCATCCGGACGAGCCTCCAGGGCCTGGGCTACGACGTCACGCTGCTCGAGTACGAGGCCGGACACCAGCTCACCGAGGAGATGGCCGAGCAAGCGTTCGACTGGCTGACCGCCTGAGCGGCTCGGCTCAATCGGCTGGAGGGTCGGGCTCGTCGGGGGCGGGAGCCGCGAGGGCCGCGGTCTGCTTGGCTGCCAGCGCGTCCATCTGCCGCTGGCGGAGCCTGGCCCAGCCGGGCAGCCGGAGGGCCCCGATCGCCAGCATGCCCGTGCCGATCCCGCCCATGGTGAAGATGCCCATCAGCTTCCCCACGTTGGCGAGCTGGCCGGTCAGCGCGAGCCCGAGCAACACCACGAAACCGACGCCGAGCATCGCGAGCCCGCCTCCGATCAGACTCCGGGCCTGGCCGTTGGTGGTCCGCATCCGCAGGCGGTGGCCGGTGTCCGTCGGCTCGAGCAGCACCTGGAGGTTGCCGTTGGTCCACTGCCGGAACGAGCCGTCGCTCCGCACGTTGCCGCGGGCGTCGAAGGTCTCGCGCAGCTGGACTACCAGGCGCTCCCATTCCTCCTCGGTCATCCGCCGGCCGAGGTCGACCGTGCGACCGACGCCGATCGGAAAGCCGAGCATTCGGCGAATGGGCTGGGGCGCGGAGAGGTCGAGCGCCCGGGCGGCCCGCGCGATGTCCGCGGGCGCGATGCCCACCTCGCGGCCGATCTCCGTGAGCTGCGCGATCGTCATTCCCTGATCCATCGGCGCGACGCTCCTGCCGGTCGACTCCGCCCTGGCGGTCTGATCGGCGTGAGCCGCCTGCTCGAAGATCCGGGCGACCTCCTCCTCTGAATAGCGGCGTTCGGACATGGCCACCTAAGATGGCCCGATCCGGCCGCATGCGGCAAACCCCGTCGCTTGCCGCGATCAGCCGACCGCGGCCAACTTGTTGCCCGATGAGCCATCCCCTGCTGGAGCTCGGCGGCCGCGGCCCGGTGCTCCATTGGTCGCCCGCGAACGGCTTTCCGCTCGAGACCTATCGGCCGATCCTGGATCGGCTGGCCTCGCGGTATCGGTCCGTCGCGATTCCGCCCCGCGCGCTGTGGCCCGACGCCGGGGATCCGCCGGCCGAGCTCGGCAGCTGGGCCGACAACGGCACCGACATCGTCGCCGGCCTGGCTGAGCATGGGATCCAGGAGGCGATCCTGGTGGGCCACTCTTTCGGTGCCGTCGCCTCGCTCGTCGCGGCGGTGCGCCACCGCAGGGCGGTGCGGGCGCTGGTGATGCTGGATCCGACGATCTTCCCGCCCGCGATCATGGACCGGATTCGGCTGGCCAAGGCGGCCGGCTGGAATCCACCCCATCCGCTCGCCGGGCGGACCCGGGAGCGCCGCCGCGCCTTCGCGACCCACGAGGAGGCCTTCGAGTTCTGGCGCGGGAAGCCGCTCTTCGCGGACTGGTCGGACGACGCGCTCGGCCGCTACGTCGAGAGCATCCTCCGACCGGCCGACGGCGGCTTCGAGCTCCGCTGGACGCCGGAATGGGAAGCGTACGACTACGAGTGCTTCTATCCCGACGCCTGGACCGAAGCCGCGGCGCTCGACCCCGAGCTCGAGACGCTGCTCGTTTACGGCGAAGACTCCGACACCTTCGGCGCGGAGTCGGCGGCCCACTTTCGCCGGGTGGCGCCGAGCGCGACCCTGGTGGCCGTGCCGCGGGCCGGTCACCTCTTTCCCCAAGCACGGCCGGCCGAGACCGCGACCATCGTCTCGCGCTGGCTGGCGGAGTTCGATCCGGATGACTGAGTCGTGGAGCGCGCCGGGCGGGGTCTTCAACGCGGCCGTCGACCTGGTCGATCGGCACGCGCCGGCCGGGCGGGCCGACAAGGCGGCCTTCGTCGATCCGACCCGAACCCTCACCTATGCCGAGCTGGAGGAGCGCAGCAACCGTTTCGGCCGCGCCCTCCTGGCGCTCGGCGTCCGGCCCGAGCAGCGAGTGGTGATGATCCTGCTCGACACGGCGGACTTTCCGGTGGCCTTCCTCGGCGCCTTGAAAGCCGGCGTCGTGGCGGTCCCCGTCAACACGCTGCTCTCGGCGGAGCAGTGGCACTACATGATCGAGGACAGTCGGGCGGCGGCCGTGGTCGTCTCGGCGGAGCTCTGGGAGCGGGCGGCGCCGGTGGTGGAGCGGGTGCGGGGCGCGCGCCGGCTCGAGGTGATCGTGGCGGGTGGCAACGCGGCGGACGGACTCGAGCTCGAGGCGCTGCTCGCCCAGGCTGACGCGGAGCCGCATCCGGTCGTCACCCACGCCGACGAGGTCGCGTTCTGGCTCTACACCTCGGGCTCGACCGGTACGCCGAAGGCCGCGCGCCACGTGCACGGAAGCCCGGCCTTCACCGCCGAGTGGTACGGCCGGCGGGTGCTCGGCGTGCGTGAGAGCGACGTCGTCTTCTCGGCGGCGAAGCTCTTCTTCGCCTACGGACTCGGGAACGGGCTCTCGTTCCCGCTCTCGGTCGGCGCGACCGCCGTCCTGCTGCCGGAGCGGCCCACGCCCGAGAGCGTGCTCGGAACGATCGCGGCGCACCAGCCGACGATCTTCTTCGGAGTCCCGACCCTCTACGCCGGGTTGCTCGCCGATCCCTCGCTCCGGCGGGGCGCCGGCTCGACCCGGCTTCGGGCCTGCGTCTCCGCCGGCGAGGCGCTGCCGGAGGACATCGGCCGGCGCTGGCGCGCCCAGGTCGGCGTGGAGATCCTCGACGGGATCGGCTCCACCGAGCTGCTCCACATCTTCATCTCGAATCGGCCGGGGAAGGTGCGGGGAGGGTCGTCCGGCCTGCCGGTGCCCGGGTACGAGGCGAAGATCGTCGACGAGCGCGGCGAGCCGGTGGCCGCCGGCGAGATCGGCGAGCTGCTGGTGCGCGGCGCCACCGCGGCCGACGGCTACTGGAATCAGCGCGACAAGAGCCGGCGCACCTTCGCCGGCGAGTGGACCCACACCGGCGACAAGTACCGGCAGGACTCCGAGGGCTTCTTCTACTACTGCGGCCGCACCGACGACATGTTCAAGGTGAGCGGAATCTGGGTGGCGCCGTTCGAGGTCGAGTCGGCGCTGGTGGCCCACCCGGCGGTGCTCGAGGCCGCCGTGGTCGGCAAGCAGGACGAGGACGGCCTGGTCAAGCCGCGCGCCTTCGTCGTGCTGGCCGGCGGCGTCGCCGCCGACGACCGGCTCTTCGACCAGCTGCGCGCCCACGTGAAGTCGGTGGCCGGTCCGTGGAAGTACCCCCGCTGGATCGAGGCCCTGCCCGAGCTGCCCAAGACGGCCACCGGCAAGATCCAGCGCTTCAAGCTCCGCGACTGAGCGGCCGCGGGCGGCGTCAGGGGGCCGGTCGAATCACCCGCTGGTCCGAGTCGTCGAAGAGCGCCGCCACCAGCTCCGAGCGCGCCTGCAGCACCGCGCGCTGATTGAGATACGCCTTGTCGGTGATCTCGCCCCGATCGATCGACGGCGGGTCGGCCAGCAGGATGGCCCGCCCGCCGTGCATCGACGATCCCGTCGCCTCCCGCTTGAGCTTCCCGAGCCCCGCGGCGACGGCCTGGCGCACCGCCTGGTGCGCGAGCACGGCGTCCGCCGGTTCGTCCTCGTCCATCCCGGCAAGGGCTCGGCACGCGGCCAGGTTCGGGAAGACCAGGAAGCCGACCTCGGAGCGATCGTGCCCTGCCACCGCCAGGTCCTGCGCCACCGGCGCCAGGGCGGCGATCGCCTGGACCCGGAGCATCCCGACGTTCACCCAGGTGCCGCTGTCCAGCTTGAAGTCCTCGGCTACCCGGCCGTCGAAGAGCAGGCCGCGCGCCGGCTGGCTCGGATCGACGAAGCGCACCGCGTCGCCGATCCGGTAGAAGCCGCGCTCGTCGAAGTGCGTGGCGGTGAGATCGTCCCGCCTCCAGTACCCTGGCGTCACGTTGGGGCCGCGCACCCTGACCTCGAGCTTGTCGCCCTCCGGGACCAGCCGGAGCTCGGCGCCGGGCACCGGGAGCCCGATCACTCCCGAGCGCTCCGCCTGGAAATGGCAATCGGCGGCGAGCGGCGCGGTCTCGGTCGAGCCCCAGGCCGACGTCACCACCACCGGCTCGCCGACCGTCTCCCGGGCGAGCTCGCGGAGCGCGTCCCAGAGGTGCGGCGGCAGCGCGGCCGCCGCGTAGAACACCACCTGGAGCCGGGCGAAGAAGGAGCGCCTGAGCTCCTCGTCCTCCCGGAGCGCGGCCACCAGCATGTCGTACCCGCGGGGGACGTTGAAGTAGATCGTCGGCGAGACCTCGCGCAGGTTGGCGATCGTCTCCGGGAAGAGCGGGGGCGCCGGCCGGCCGCCGTCGAGGTAGAGCGTGCCGCCCTGTCGGAGCACCATGTTGAAATTGTGATTGCCGCCGAAGGTGTGAGACCAGGGCAGCCAGTCCAGCACCACCGGCGGGTGCCGCTCGACGAACGGCCACACCTGAGCCCGCTGCTGCTGGTTGGCGCAGAGCATCCGCTGGGTGTTGATCACCGCCTTGGGCTCCCCGGTGGAGCCCGAAGTGAACAGCAGCTTGGCGACGGTGTCGGGGCCGATCGAGCGAAAGCGCTCGAACACCTCGGCCCGGTTGCCGCCCTCGGTCACCGCCGCGAATGGGGTGACGCCGTTCAGGGGCTCACGCGCGGTTCCGGAAACGACCTCCGCGTCATGTGCCGTGGGGATCGCGGAGAGCGCGGGGCCGTAGCGGACGTGATCCGCGACGTAGATCAGGCCCGGCCCGGTGAGCAGGATGATGCGCCGGAGCTTCTTGTAGTCGCTCGACATCACGGAGTACGCCGGCGAGACCGGCGCGACCGGGATGCCGACGTGCATCGCGGCGAGCGAGAGCAGCGCGTGCTCGACGCTGTTGTCGGAGAGGATGGCGACCGGTCGGTCCGGTCCGAGTCCCCGCGCGAGCAACCCGCCGGCGATCCGCCAGACCGCCTCGTACGCTTCCGCGTAGGTGGGCCCGACCCAGCGGCGGTCGGCGCCGCGCTCCAGCAGAAACGGGCGGTCGGGCGCCTCCACCGCCCAGCGCTCGAGCCAGTCGCCGACCACCCGGCCGGGGTCGCCGAGCGGATCGGGCGAGCGGAGCGTCATCGAGCCGTCGGCCTCGCGCTCCACGACCACCCGCGGGGGCGCGAAGAGGAGATCGGGTTCGCGCACGACGGGCCGGACGGGCTTCGAAGGCGGGGTCGTCACTAGGCGGCTCCGGTCATCGGGTGGACAGAGAGAACATCTCCCGGCCCGCCGGCCTGTCCAGCGCTTGACGGTCGGGGCCGGGAGGTGATAGCCTTATTTCGAACGATCGTTCGAAATTGACTCCCGCGCCAGTCCGGAAGGAACGCCATGGTTGCTCCCCCCGCGGCCGCACGTCCCCGCAAGGCCACCCGGCTCAAGGCCGCGGCGATCCTGGAGGGCGCGGCCGCGCTGATCGCGGAGAAGGGCTTCGAGGCCACCGCCATCCGCGACGTCGGGCGGAGGCTCGAGGTGAGCCTCGGCGGGATGTACTACCACTTCTCCGGCAAGGACGAGCTCCTCTTCCAGATCCAGCATCGGACCTTTCGCGACCTCCTGGCCGAGCAGACCCGGCGCGCGGCGGAGGCGGCGGAAGCGCCGGATCGGTTGCGCCGGCTCCTGGTAGGGCACCTCCAGTTCTTCGAGCGGCACCCGAACGAGATGAAGGTCTGCACCTACGAGCTCGAGTCGCTCAAGGGCGAGCTCTATCAGAAAGTGCTCGGCGTCCGCCGCCGCTATTACCAGCTGGTCGCCGGGGTGGTGGCGGAGGTGATGGGCGTCAAGGCGGGAGACCAGAGCCGGCACACCACGCTGTTCGTCTTCGGGATGCTCAACTGGTCGCTCACCTGGTACCGGCCGGCCAAGGACGGCCCCGTCGAGGCGCTCGCCGAAGAGATGCTCTCGCTGGTGCTGCATGGCGTGGGTCAGGGGAAGGCGGGACGATGAGCGCGGGCCATCGAGCCGGGTCGCCGGCTGCGTCGGGATTCTCCCTCGACCGGGTCGGGCCGCCGCCGAGCGAGGCGCCCACCATTGTGATCGTGCTTCGCGCGGAAGACTCGAAGGTTTGGGCCGCGATGGCCGACCGCCTCGCTTCGGCCACGCGTTGTGGGGTGGCGGTGGTCGCGATCGACGCCGGCGTTCCGGACCCCCGGGTCGTCGCCCTGGCGCTCGACCGGCTGGGCTTCGAGCGGGGTCTCCTGGTCGGTGACGATCTCCACGCCGCGAGCGTCGCGGGCCACCTTGGCCGGGTCGCCGACCACCGGGTGCGGGGCGTGGTGCTGCTGCGGCCGCGGCTGTT
>JAWKQJ010000077.1:0-14409 GCA_041390205.1 Gemmatimonadales bacterium | reverse complement strand
CCGTGGCGGGCTACATCTTGTAGCCGCCCCCGCAGGTCAGCACCTCGCCCGAGACGTAGTCGGATTCCGGACAGCAGAAGAGGTAGACGGCGCCCGCGGCCTCCTCGGGCGTGCCCGCGCGGCCGAGCGGGATCAGCTGCTCCATCACTTCGAAGATCTGGGGGTTCACGCCGACCTTGATGCTCCGGCCTTCGACGTCGATCGAGGCCGTCCCATCGGCGGGGGCCTGGGTGAGCCTGGTGGCGATCAGGCCGAACGCGACCGCGTTCACGTTGACCCGATAGCGACCCCATTCCTTGGCGAGCGCCCGGGTCAGCCCCACCACGCCGGCCTTGGCCGAGGAGTAGTTGGCCTGACCGGCGTTGCCCGAGAGCCCCGAGACCGAGGAGATGTTGACCACCTTGCGATGGACGGGCGTGCCGGCCTCGGCTTCGCGCTTGGCGGCGCTCCGGATGAAGTCGCTGGCGGCCCGGAGGATCCGAAACGGCGCCCGGAGATGGACGTCGAGGATCGCGTCCCACTGCTCGTCGGTCATCTTCTGGATCACGTTGTCCCAGGTGTAACCGGCGTTGTTGACGACGATGTCGATCCCGCCGAAGCGATCCAGCGCGGTGGCGACGAAGCGCTCGGGAAAGTCGGCCGCGGTGACGCTGCCCGGACAGGCGACCGCCTCGCCGCCGGCCTGCCGGATGGCCGTGACGGTCTCCTCCGCCGGGTCGGCGTCGAGATCGTTCACCACCACCCGGGCCCCCTCGCTCGCGAGCTTCGTCGCGATGGCGCGGCCGATGCCGCGGCCCGACCCGGTCACCAGCGCCACCTTCCCGGTGAGCTTTGCCATGTTCGATCGGCTCCGGCCGTCAGGCGGCCTGATAGAGGGTGACGACGCAGGCGCCGCCGAGCCCGAGGTTGTGCTGCAGGCCGAGCCGCGCGCCTTCGACCTGGCGGTCGCCGGCGGCGCCGCGGAGCTGCCAGACCAGCTCGGTGCACTGAGCCAGGCCGGTCGCGCCGAGCGGGTGACCCTTCGAGAGCAGCCCACCGGAGGGATTGACCACGACCTGGCCGCCGTAGGTGTTGTCGCCTTCGACGATGAAGCGCTCCGCGGTGCCCTCCGGGGTGAGCCGGAGCGACTCGTAGGAGATCAGCTCGTTGGCCGTGAAGCAGTCGTGGAGCTCCACCACGTCGAGGTCCTCGGGGCCGACGCCGGCCTCCTCGTAGACCCGATCGGCCGCCGCGCGCGCCATCTCGTAGCCGACGACCTTCATCAGGTCCCGGTCGTCGAAGGTGCCGCCCAGATCGGTGGTCATCGCCTGGGCCGCGATCCGCACCGCCGTCGAGAGACCATGCGCCCGGGCGAAGTCCTCCGAGCAGACCACCGCCGCCGCGGCGCCGCAGGTCGGCGGGCAGCATTGCAGCCGGGTGAGCGGGTCGGCGATCGGGGGCGACGCCAGGACTTCCTCCAGCGTGAGCGGCTGGCGGAAGATCGCGAACGGGTTGTTGGCCGCGTGGCGCCGCGCCTTGACCGAGATCCGGGCGAAGGTCTTGGGGTCGATGCCGTGACGGCGGAGGTACTCCCGGCCGGCGCCGGCGAAGAACTGCGCGGTGAGCGGCGCCTGCTCGTCGATCGGCTCGACCTGGTCGAGGGCGCGCACGAAGTCGCCGAGCGGCGAGGGCCGATCCGGATAGACCGACCCGAGCGCGCCGGGCTTCATCTGCTCGAAGCCGAGCGCGAGGGCGCAGTCGACCACGCCCGCCTCGACGGCCTGGCGGGCCAGGAAGAGGGCGGTCGAGCCGGTGGAGCAGTTGTTGTTGACGTTGACGATCGGGACGCCGGTCAGGCCGAGCGGATAGAGGGCCTTCTGCCCGGCGGTGCTGTCTCCGTAGACGTAGCCGACGTAGCACTGGCCGACCCGGTCGTAGGGCACGCCGGCGTCGTCGAGGGCGGCTCGGGCCGCGGCGGCGCCCATCACGTCGTACGGATCGCTCTTCCCCGGTTTGGCGAAGGGAATCATCCCCACGCCGGCCACATAGACGTTGCGCTGCATGACTGGGTCTCTCCGGATGCGGCGGTGATCGAAGCGCTCCCGAACCTACCCGGATGGCTCGCCTCGCGCGAGCGGCTATCTTCGACGGGTCTCCATCACCACGAGAGTCGTATGCGCTTCGCCGCTCCCACGCTGGCCACCCTCGGGCTGGCCTCGCTGCTCGCCTGTGCCGCGCCGCCGCCGGCGCCCGGCTTTTCCCTCGAGGGCGCCACCCTGGTGGACCTGACCCATTCGTTCACGCCCGACGCGCTCTACTGGCCCACCTCGCCGAGCGGGTTCGCGCTGGAGCAGCTGGCCTACGGCGACACGCCCGGCGGCTGGTTCTACTCGTCCTACGCGTTCTCGGCGCCGGAGCACGGGGGGACCCACCTGGACGCGCCGATCCACTTCGCCGCGGGGAAGCGCACCACGGATCAGATCCCGCTCGAGCAGCTGATCGCGCCGGCGGTGGTGATCGACCTCCGGGCCAAGGCGGCGGCCGACCGGGACGCGGTGCTCGAGCCGGCGGACGTGGAGGCGTTCGAGCGGGAGCACGGCACGATCCCGCGGGGGGCGCTGGTGCTGTTGCTCACCGGATGGGACAAGTTCTGGGGCGACCGGATGGCCTACTTCGGCGACGCCACACCGGGCGACGCCTCGCACCTCCACTTCCCGGGCTTCGGCGCCGATGCCGCCCGAATCCTGGTCGAGCAGCGCGGCGTCGGCGGGCTGGGCGTCGACACGCCGTCGATCGACCACGGCCCGTCGCCCGACTTCATGGTGCATCGGATCCTGATGGAGCGGGAGGGAATCGGCTTGGAGAACCTGACCGGGCTCGACCGACTTCCGGCCACGGGCGCGACGATCTTCGCGCTGCCGATGAAGATCGAGGGCGGCTCCGGCGGACCGCTCCGCGCGGTGGCGGTGGTGCCCCCGGCCCGCTGACACCAGGAGGGCCGGCACCGCCGCGCTTTGCGGGCCCGCGACCCGGCTGTGACGCAACGCTGACCTGAGCCGGGCGCGATCGACGCGTCCACCCCCGACCTTGGGCTCGACCCTAACGGTGAGCCCGCGTGCGTATCGCCCTCTTCACGGAAGTCTACTGGCCGATGGTGAGCGGCGTCTCGCTCACGTTGACCAAGACGGTCGAAGCGCTGCTCGCCGCGGGGCACGAGGTGTGGGTCTACGCTCCCCGGTACCCGCTGCCCGACGGGGCCCATCCGCGCGAGGAGCTGCACGGCGTGGACGGGAAGCCGCTCTTCCTCTCGCCCGAGGTGCGGTGGGGCCGTCCCTCGTTCGCGGGGATCGCCGGCGAGCTCGAGCTCTTCGCCCCGGACGTGATCCACCTGGCCACCGAGTGGGCGATGGGCTCGGTCGGACGGCGGGTCGCCCGGGCGCTCGGGGTGCCGGTCGTGGCCTCCGCCCACACCGACTACGAGCGTTATGCCGATCGCTACCGGCTCGGTTGGGCGACCGCGCCCGGATGGAGCTATCTCCGCTGGTTCTATCGCGCGGCCCACGTGGTGCTCGCGCCCACCGAGCGGTACCGGCGGCACCTGGTGGCCCGCGGCGTCGGGCCGACCGGGATCTGGGGCCGCGGCGTGGACCCGATCGCCTTCCACCCGGCCCGGCGTTCCGATCGCTATCGTCGTCAGCTCGGTCTCGGGCCCGACGACCTGCTGGTCGCGTCGGTCGGGCGGCTCGCCCCGGAGAAGGGGCTCGAGGAGCTGCTCGACGCGTGGGCGCGGATCGCGCCACGCCACCCGACGGCCCATCTCGCCCTGACCGGGAGCGGCGCGCTCGACGGCCGGATCCGCCGCCAGGGGCTGCCCCGACTCCACCTCACCGGGGTGAGACGAGATCGGGCGCTCGCGGAGGCCTACGCCTCGGCCGACTGCTTCGTGATGCCCTCGGCCACGGAGACCTTCGGCAACGTCACCCTCGAGGCGATGGCGAGCGGTCTGCCCGTGCTCGCGGCCCGAGCGGGGGGCGTGCTCGAGTTCGGGAGACACGGCGCCAACGCCTGGCTGGTCGAGCCGCGCGACGCGCGCTCCCTGGCCGACGGGCTCGATCGGCTCCTCGCCGATCCGGTGCTCCGCCACGACCTCGGCCGGGCCGCCCGCGCCACGGCGCTCGACCGACCGTTCGGCCCCACGGTCGAGCGACTGCTCGGCCACTACCGCTCGGCGATCGCGGCCCATCCGTCCGCCGCGCGCGCGCCACGGCGCCGATCGCCGCGCGAGGCCCTCGCGCCACGCCGCGCCTCCGCGCCCGCCTAACGTCCATCGGGAAGCCTTCGCCGCCGGGGGCCCGGAGACCCGAGTGGCGAGATCGCCCCCCGCCCGGGAGGCCACCGGCACTCCGGCCGGCCCGGGCTTGCCCCGCCGGCTCGGCCAGGGCATGCTCAGGGCCCTCTTTCGCATCGGACTCGCGCACTGCCGGCTCGCCGTCTCGCTTCGCTCCTCCCCTCCGCCCGATCGTGGCTCCCCGTCCTCCTCGCCTTCGCCGGCGCGGGCGGGCAACGTGCCGCCGCGCAGGAGTCCTTCCGCCTGAGCGGCTTCGTCCGCAACGGCGCGAGCCGCGAGGTGGTCCGCCTGGCCGTGATCACGGTCGACAGCCTCGGCATCCGGGTGGAGTCGAACCAGGACGGCTTCTACGCCCTGGTGCTTCCGGCGGGCGCCCACGAGCTCCGGGTCCGGGCGGTCGGCTACACGCCGCTCACCACGCCGATCCGGATCGGCGAAGCCACCACGCTCGACCTGCTGCTCACTCCCAAGCCGCTCGAGCTCGAGGAGGTCACCGTCGCCGGCCGGGCCGAGAACACGCCGGACATCGACCCCGCGAGCCCGGAGATGAGCGTGACCCGGCTCGACCTGGAGACCATCAAGGTGACGCCCGTCGTGCTCGGCGAAGCCGACCCGATCCGGAGCCTGACGCTGCTCCCGGGGGTCTCCGCCGTGAGCGACTTCTCCACCGGGATCAGCGTCCGCGGCGGCGGCACCGACCAGAACCTGATCCTCCTCGACGAGTCGACCATCTACAACCCGGCCCACGTGTTCGGGTTCTTCTCCGTCTTCAACGCGGAAGCGATCGACCACGTCGAGCTCTACAAGGGCGCGATCCCGGCGCGATACGGCGGCCGGCTCTCGTCCGTCCTCGACATCAGGCAGCGGGAGGGCAACGCCAGCGAGTTCGAGGGGAGCGGCACGATCGGCCTGCTCGCGAGCCGGGCCACCTTCGAGGGGCCGCTGCCGGGCAAGGTCGGCTCGTTCCTGGTGGCCGGGCGGCGAACCTACGCGGATCTCTTCCTCAAGCTGTCGAGCGACCCCGACCTCAACAAGAGCGTCGCCTACTTCTACGACCTGAACGCCAAGACCAACGTGCGGCTGGGACAGACCGGCGCGCTGATGCTCTCCGGCTACTTCGGGCGGGACCGCTTCAAGATCGCCGACCGGTTCTCGGCCAGCTGGGGCAACGAGGCCGCGACGCTCCGCTGGAATCAGGGCGTCGGCAACCGGCTCTTCTCGAAGGTGACGCTGACCTACAGCGACTACGACTACGGGATCGGCTTCCTCGGCAGCGGACCCGCCATCGACTGGTCGTCCCGGATCCGCAATCTCGACGTCAACGTCGACCAGACCTTCTATCTCGACAATCGCAACACGATCGAAGCCGGCCTCCAGGCCACCGACCTCGACCTCCGTCCCGCCAGCATCCGCCCGATCGGCGACTCGCCGGTGGTGCCGACCGATCTCCAGCCGAGGTTCGGCCTGGCGACCGCGGCCCACCTGAGTCACGAGGTCGACTTCGGGCCGGTCTCGTTGCGTTACGGGGTTCGCCTCTCCGGCTTCCGCCGGCGCGGCGCCGCGACGGTCGCGCGATACGCCGATGACGCGCCCATCGTCTACAACGCCACCCTCGGCCGCTACGAGCGCGGGGTGGTGGTCGACAGCGTGCGCTACGGTCCCGGGGAGACGATCGTCTCCTACCAGGCGCTCGAGCCGCGAGTCTCCGCCCGGCTCTCGCTCGGCGAGAGCAAGAGCCTCAAGGCGAGCTTCTCCCGGACCCGCCAGTACCTCCAACTGGTCTCCAACACCAACTCGCCGACCCCCGTGGACATCTGGGAGCCGGTCGGGACCTATCTGACGCCGCAGCGCGCCGATCAGGTCGCGGTGGGCTACGCGGGAACCTTCGGCCGGGATCGCTACGAGATCACGGTCGAGGCGTACTACAAGCGACTCCGGGACGTCGCGGACTTCATCGACGGCGCCGACCTCGCGCTCAACGACCGGCTCGAGACCGAGACCGTGCAGGGCACCGGCCGCGGCGTCGGGCTCGAGCTCTATCTCCGCAAGCGGAGCGGCCGGCTGAGCGGGTGGGTCAGCTACACCCTGAGCCGGGCGGAGCAGCGCTTCACCGGGCTCGACGACGCCGACCCGGGAATCAACGGCGGGGCGTACTATCCCGCGCCCTACGACCGGACCCACGACCTCTCCGTGGTGGCCGTGTATCGGAAGAGCCCGACCTGGACCATCGGCTCGACCTTCCTGCTGGCGAGCGGCCTCCCGACCACCTATCCCGAGTCGCGCTACGACTACGGCGGGCTCCTGATCGTCGAGTACGGTGACCGCAACACCTCGCGGCTCCCGCTCTATCACCGGCTCGACGTGACCGCGACCCGGACCTGGGGCGGCAAGCAGCTGCAATTCGGGCTCTACAACCTCTACAACCGCTTCAACGCTCAATCGATCGCCTTCCGGTCCGTGGAAAGTCAACCGACCGCGGCCGAGGCCGTCCAGACCTCGATCTTCGGGATCGTGCCGAGCGTGAGCTTCTCGTTCCGGTTCTGATGACGATCCGCGCCCGCGCCCCCATCTTCGCCGCCGGGCTCGCGCTGCTCGGGAGCGGCTGCGAGCGGGTCGTGGACCTCGACCTCGAGCCCGGTCCGGTACGGTTGGTGATCGAGGGCGGGGTGCGCCGTCCGATCGGCGGGACCGACTCGACCCAGACGATCCGGCTGACCACGACCGACCAGCTCACCAGCGATCGCCCGCCCCCGCCGGTGCGCGGGGCGCTGGTCGAGGTCTCGGACGAGCAGGGCCACACCTGGCGCTTCGCCGAGGGCGAGCCCGGGATCTACCGGGCGGCGTTCTGGCCCGTGGTCGGCGAGCGCTATCTCCTCCGGATCGAGGTCGACGGGGAGCGCTACGAGGGCAGCGACGTGGTCGGGGCGGTGCCGCCGATCGACTCGCTCTACTTCGAGTTCGAGGAGTCCAACATCGCGGTGGGCGACGAGGGCTTCCGCGCCGCGATCGACTACACCGACCCCGCGGGCGTCGAGAACTACTACCTCTGGGAGCAGCTGATCGACGGCGAGTCCTCGCTGACCCCGGATCCCGGCAACCGCTTTCGGGTGATCGGCGACGACAGCTTCATCGACGGCGCCCGGATCACCGCCTACCAGCCGTACGACGAGGCCATCGTCGAGCCGGGACAGACCGTCGTGGTCCGGCAGGTCGCGCTCTCGGAACGTTCGTACCGCTGGCTCTTCGCCCTCTTCGAGCAATCGGGCGACGGACAGGGCTCGATCTTCTCGGTCCCCCCGGCGAGCGTCCGCGGCAACGTGGCCAACCTGACCAACCCGGAGCACTACCCGCTCGGCTACTTCCTCGCCGCCCAGGTGGCAGAGGCCAGCGCGACCCTCGCGCCCTAGCCGGGCCGGCGCACGTACTCCTGGTAGCCGGCCTCGACGGCTCCGATGTTGCGAGCGCCATGGCGCCGGAGCCAGCCACCGAGCAGCAGGGCCGCCACTCCCAACCCGACGAGCGGACGGACCAGGGTCGCGACCAGCGCTCCGCCGATCAGGATCAGCGCGCTGCCCGCCCGATGGGGAAAGCGGACGTCACGAATCAGTCGCGTCTTGGCGGCGTAGAGCACGTCCGGATCGCGCGACCCGGTCGCGGCGAGCGCGGTGAGCACCCGTTGCCGGTCCAGGCTCACCAACGGATTGGGACTCAACCCGACCCCCGTTTTCCGAATGACGACGTCCGGCGAGGCCGCCGGCGCCGATTGCCGAGACCAGGGTCGCGGGGTACCCGACTGTCGTCGGCTCGTCCAGCTCCAGAGGCCCCGGGCTCACGACCCCCGACCCGCACCCCGCAATGCGGAACCACGGAGGGTCAGCCGTCATCCGCTGCGGCCACCCCGTCTCCGAGCCCCGGACCGCCATGGCCGACGACCGCGCCGCCCTCGATCACCTGTTCAGCCTGGCCTACGAAGAGCTGCGGCGGCTGGCCTCCGTGGTGCGCCGGAACGATCCCAGCATCACCCTGAGTCCTACCGCGCTGGTGCACGAAGCCTGGATCAAGCTCGCCGACAGCCCCGCGGTCGGACACACCTCTCCACTCCACTTCAAGCGGATCGCCGCGCGCGCGATGCGCCAGGTGCTGGTCGACGCGGCCCGCCACCGCAAGGCGGAGAAGCGAGGCGGGGGTCGGGCGCTGGTGACGTTCGACGAAGCGCTCGACGCCCGGCTCGAGT
The DNA here is from genome assembly GCA_041390205.1 of Gemmatimonadales bacterium. GTDB lineage: Bacteria > Gemmatimonadota > Gemmatimonadetes > Gemmatimonadales > GWC2-71-9 > SHZU01. Next base: position 5,848 of record JAWKQJ010000077.1, on the reverse strand, counting down.
CGGCCGAGCAGGTGCTCGCGCTGCACGATGCCCTCGAGGCCCTGGCCCAGGTGAGCCCGCGACAGGCCGAGATGGTCGAGGGTCGCTTCTTCGGGGGGCTCGAGGTACGGGAGATCGCCGAGATGCAGGCGGTCTCGGAGGCCACGGTGCTCCGCGATTGGCGCGCGGCCAAGGCGTGGCTCTCGACCGAAATGGGAAGTCGCTGAGCGATGGACCGCGACGCCTGGGAGCGGATCCAGGACCTCTTCCACCGCGCCCGGGAGCTGCCGCCCGAGCAGCGTGAGAGCTTCCTGTCGGGCCAGTGCGACGACCCGGCGATCGCGGGTCGGGTTCGCGACATGCTCGCCGCCGACGAAGCCGAGGCGACGCCGATCCTGGACGCCCCGCTCGGCGCCGTGGCCGAGCGGCTGCTCGACGACCAGGCGCCCCCGGGAGCGCCCGATCAGCGGTTCGGTCCCTACACCGTGCGCCGGCTGCTCGGCGAGGGCGGGATGGGCACGGTATTCCTGGCCGTCCGCGACGACCTCGAGAGCGAGGCCGCGCTCAAGATCCTCCGCGACGCCTCGCTCTCACCCTCGCGACGGGAGCGCTTCCAGTCCGAGCAGCGGGCGCTGGCCCAGCTCCACCATCCGTCGATCGCGCAGCTCTACGACGCCGGCACGCTGCCCGACGGCACGCCCTGGTTCGTGATGGAGTACGTCGAGGGCCTGCCGCTCACCGAGTACTGCCGTCGCCGCAAGACCAGCCTCCGAGGCCGGCTGCTGCTCTTCCGCGCGGTGGCCGACGCCGTCCGCCACGCCCACCGGCACGCGATCGTCCACCGGGACCTCAAGCCGTCGAACGTGCTGGTGAAGGACGACGGCAGCGTCCGACTCCTCGACTGCGGGATCGCCAAGCAGCTCGAGGGCGACGAGCCGGCCGACCAGACCCGGACCGGTCTCCGGTTGATGACGCCCGCCTACGCCGCGCCGGAGCAGCTCCGCGGCGAGCAGGTCGGCACCTTCACGGACGTCTACGCGCTGGGCGTGATCCTCTACGAGCTGCTCACCGGCCAGGTGCCGCACGATCTCTCCCGCCTGAATCCGGCGGAGATGATCCCGGCCGTGAGCGAGCCACCGGCGCGGCCCTCCCAGCGCGCGCTCCGCGCCCTCGCCGGTCTCGCTCGCGGGGAGTGGGCCGATCTCGACGTGCTCTGTCTCACGGCGATGCACCCCGACCCCGCGCGACGCTACCAGACGGTCGACGCGTTGATCGCGGACATCGACCACTTCCTCGACGGCGCGCCACTCGACGCCCGGCCGGACACGGTGTCGTATCGCCTCGCGAAGTTCGTGCGTCGCCATCGGAGCGGCGTCGTGGCGGGCACGCTCGCGGTCCTGACCTTCCTCGCGACGGTGGTTTTCTACACGGTCCGGCTCCGCGCGGCGAGAGACGACGCCCTCGCGGAGTCGGCCCGGACCCAGCGGGTCCAGCAGTTCATGGAGAAGCTGCTCCAGGGGGGCGAAGACGACGCGGGCCCCGCGGACAGCCTCCGGGTGACGACGCTGATCGACCGCGGGCTGCTCGACGTGCGCTCCCTCGACGCGGAGCCCGAGGCGCAAGCCGATCTGCTGGAGACGCTGGGAGGTCTCTACACGCGATTCGGCAAGCTCGATCGCGCCGACTCCCTGCTCCGGGCGGCGCTCGAGCGGCGCGAGCGGCTCTATCCCGCGGGCAGCCCGCCGATCGCGAGGAGCCTCGCGGCCCTCGGACAGCTCCGCACCGAGCAGGCGTCCTTCGACTCCGCCGAGGCCCTGCTCGACTCCGCGCTCGCGCTCTATCACGAGCGGCTCCCCGCCGACCATCCCGACGCGCTCGCGGCGGCCACCTCGCTCGCGCGGGTGTTCGAGGAGACCGGCCACTACGATCGGGCGATCGCGCTCCTGACCGAGACGGCGCGGGCGCAGGGCGCCGGCCGCGATACCACGCCCGAGCTGCTCGCCACGCTCTACGGCCTGGCCAACAACCACTTCTACGCCGGGCACTACGACACCTCGGACTCGCTCAACCGGACCCTGCTCGCCGCCTATCGCCGGCGCTTCGGCGAGGCGCACCCGAACGTGGCCGACGCGCTGACCAATCTCGGCGCGATCCAGCAGGAGAAGGGGAACTACGCCGAGGCCGAGCGGTACCACCGCCAATCGCTCGAGATCGTGCGCCGCTGGTACGGCGAGGACAACCCGCGCACCGCCACCGGCCTGACGCAGGTCGGCCGGGCGCTCCTCTACGAGGATCGGTACGACGAGGCGCTCGCGCTCCAGCGCCAGGCCCTGGCCATCCTCGAGCGGGTCTACGGCTCCAACCACCCCCGAGTCGCCTCGGCGCTGAACGACATCGGCGGCGTGGCCTACATGCGGGACCAGTACGACGTGGCCGAGCCGGCCTATCGGCGGGTGATCGAGATCTACCGATCCGTGTATGGCGAGCGGCACTATCAGCTCGGCACCGCGATCTCGAATCTCGGCGGGGTCTATCTGGATCGACGCCAGTACGTCGAGGCGGAGCGGCTCTTCCGGCAGGCGCTGGCGATCTTCGTCGAGGCGCTCCAGCCCGACAACGTCAACATCGGGATCGGTCACATCAAGCTGGGCCGCACCCTGCTCCGCGCCAGACGATTCGGAGAGGCCGCGGAGGAAAGCCGCGCCGGGTACGAGATCCTGATCAAGCAGAGCAACCCGGCCGCGAGCTTCGTTCGAGCCGCCCGCCGCGACCTCGCGGCGGCCTACGACTCCCTGGGGAAGAAGGAGCTGGCGGACCGCTTCAAGCGAGAGCTGGCCGACACCACCTGAGCGCTCACTCGTCCCGGAGCACGACCGCGGGATCCAGGCTCGCTGCCCGGCGGGCAGGAAGCAGACTGGCCGCCACCCCAACCAGGGCCAGCAGCGCGGCCACCGCCACGAAGGTCCGGACGTCGGTTGGCGCGATACCGTAGAGCAGGCCACGGAGCAGCCGCGTCGCGGCCACGCCGCCCACGACCCCGACCACCAGGCCGACCACCACCGGGCCGAGGGCCCCGCCGATCACCAGGCGATAGAGCTCGAGCGTCGTCGCGCCGACCGCCCGTCGGATCCCGAACTCGCGAGTGCGCTGCGCCACGGTCTGGGCCGCGACGCCCGCGATGCCCAGCGCGGCCAGTGCGATCGCCATCAACGCGAAGGCCGTGAAGAGCAACATCGGGAACCGGAGCGCGCCGACCGAGCGCTCGACCACGGTCGTGAGCGGGACCGCCTCCTTGATCGGCTGCTCCGGTCCGATCTTGCTCAGGGCCGCACGGACCGGCTGAGCGAGCGGCATCGGGTCGCCGTCCGCGCGCACGATCACGTTCATCCACGGCCAGGCCGCCTGGGTGTAGGGCCGGAACAGATAGGGCGAGATCGGACGGTTGAGGCCCAGATGGCGCACGTCGGCCGAGACCCCGACGACGGTCATCCAGGGAGCGCTCGAGTCGAAGCGGCCGAGCTTGATCCGCCGGCCGACGGCGTCGCCGCTCGGGAAGTACCGCCGGGCCGCCTCCTGATTGATGATCGCCACGTCCGGGGTGCCGGCCCGGTCGGAAGAGGAGAACTCGCGCCCCTCGACGAGCCGGATGCCGAGCGCGGCGAGATGGCCGGCGCAGGCGACGCCATAGTTCGCGCTCGGCGCGGCACCGGGCGCCGGCTCGGGCTCGCCCTCGACCACGAAGCCGCGGGTGGCGTTGGCTCCACCGAGCGGCACCATGGAGACCGCGCTCACCGCGGTCACGCCGGCGATCCCGGCCACCTGGGTGGTCACCTCGTCGCAGAACGTCGTCCGCACCGCCGGCCCGTAGAAGTCCGGCTGCGGCAGCTGCACCTGCAACGACATCGCCCGCTCCGGGACGAAGCCCGGCTCGACCTCGAGCATCCGCCGCATGCTGCCGATCAGGAGACCCGCCGCCGCGAGCACGACCAGCGCCAGGGCCACCTCGGCCGAGACGAGACCCTTCCGGAGCCGATGCCCGCCGCGCGCCGTCGCGCCCCGGGCCTCGCCGTCCTTGAGCACCTGCCCGGCACTCGCCGGCAGCACCTGGAGGGTCGGCACCAGGCCCGACAGGAGCGCCGTCGTCACGCCGATCAGCGCCGTGAACGCCACCACCCACCAGTCGAGCGAGATCGTGCCGAGATCGCGGAACGGCACGTTGCGGATTCCCGGGGGGAGAACCTGGAGCAGAATCGGGATCGTCGCCCACGCCAGGGCCAGGCCGAGGGCGGAGCCGAGCAGCGCGAGGAGCCCGCTCTCGGTGAGCAGCTGAGCCTGCACCGCCCGGCGGCTGCCCCCGAGCGCCAACCGGACTGCCAGCTCCCGGTGGCGGGTCGCGCCGCGGGCGATCAGCAGGTTGGCGACGTTCGCGCACGCGATCAGCAGCACCAGGCCCACCGCCAGAAAGAGGAGACCGAAGGTCCCCCGGAGCTCCTTGGTCCAGAAGTCCGCCATCGGGATCACGGTCGCGGTCTCGCCGCGGTTGGCGACCGGATACTCCTCACGGAGTCGGTCGCCGATCGCGCGCATTTCCGCCAGCGCGTCCGACAGACCGACGCCGTCGGCGAGCCGGCCCATCGCGAAGAAGGAGTGGCTGCCCCGGCTCTGGTCTTCCGGCGCCTCCCCCATCGCCACCCAGACGTCCTCGCTGGTGGTCGGAAAGGCGAAGCCGCGTGGCATCACCCCGACCACCGTGTGCGGCTCCTGATTGATCCGCACGGTCCCGCCGACGAGCCCGCTGTCGGCCCCGTACCGGCGACGCCAGAGCCGATCGCTGAGCACCACCACCTTCGCCGCGCCGGGCACGTCGTCCGACGGCAGCAGCCCACGCCCGAGCGCCGGCACGACGCCGAGCGCCTCGAACAGGCCGCTCGTGGTCCGCAGCCCGCCCACGGCCTCCGGCTCGGTCGTGCCCGAGAGATTGAAGGGGAGGTACTCGTAGAGCGCCATGCCCTCGAACGAGGTGGTGAGTCGGGTCCAGTCCCGGTAGTTCGGACCGGCCACGATGTAGAAGTCCTCCGACCCGTCCGCCGGCGCCTCCATCACCATCACCAGCCGGTCGGGCTCGGGGTACGGGAGCGGACGGAAGAGCACGGCGTTCACCAGGCTGAACACCACCGCGTTGCCGCCGATCCCGAGCGCGAGCGTGGCGAGCGCGAGCGCCGTGAAGCCCGGCGTCCGTCGGAAGCTCCGCGCCGCGTAGCGGAGGTCCCGCAGCATCCGATCGAGCCAGGCGCCGGCGCGGGTCTCACGGACCCGCTCCGCCGCGTCGTCGAGCGCGCCGGCCTCGAGACGCGCGGCCCGGCGCGCCGCGTCCGGGGCCATCCCCGCGGCGATCTTCTCGTCGGTCAGGTGGTCGAGGTAGGAGCGAAGCTCGTCGCCGAGCTCGCGCTCGGCGGCGCTGCCCTGGCGGAGCCGCCGGAGCCAGGCACGGAGCCGGGTAAGCATGGGCCGGGCCTCAGCTCTCTGCCGCGAGCGACCGGTTGATCGCCACGGAGATCCGACCCCACTCCTCGGTCTCGACCTTCAGCCGCCCCTGCCCCGCCCGGGTGAGCCGATAGTACTTGGCCCGGCGGCGGTTCTCCGACTCGCCCCACTCCGAGGCGAGCCAGCCCCGCTCCTCCATCCGATGGAGCGCCGGGAAGAGCGAGCCCGGCTTCACCTGGAAGGTGCCGCCCGTGAGCTGCTCGACCCTACGCGCCACGCCGAGCCCGTTGTTGGTCTCGAGCGACAGCCCCTTGAGGATCAGGAGATCGAGGGTGCCCTGCAGGAGATCCGACGAACGGGCCATGGCCGCCTCTCATAAAGACAT
>JAWKQJ010000076.1:0-15202 GCA_041390205.1 Gemmatimonadales bacterium | reverse complement strand
TGGTGCTGGCGTTCGCGCGACCGTTCCTCGAGCGCGAGCCGGATCTGCTGCTCGCTTCCCGGCGCCGCGCGCTGGTGATCGCCCTCGATCGCTCGATGAGCATGGGCTACGCCGGCGTGTGGGAGCGGGCGCTCGACTCGATTCGCGCCGCGGTCGGCTCGCTCGGCGCGGGAGAGCGCGCGGGCATCGTGAGCTTCGACGAAGCGGCCGAAGTGGTGGTGCCGCTCACCGAGGATCGGGCGGCGTTCGACGCCGCGCTGGCCCGGATCGAGCCCGGGTCGGGCGGCACCCGTCTGGCCTCCGGGCTCCGGATGGCTCGCGACCTGGTCGCGGCGGCGCGCGACGAAGCCGTCGAGGTGCTCCTGGTCTCCGATCTCCAACGCCAGTCGCTGCAGGGCCTGGAGACCGTCGACCCGCTGCCGGGCGCAACGCTCCGCGTCGTTCCGGTCGGCGCGCTCGAGCCGGCCAACGCCCGGGTGGTGTCCGCGACCGTGGATCGTACCGTCTCCGGCCGACAGGCCACGCTCCAGGCCGGCGCGCGCGTGGCGACGGAGGGCGGGTCGGGGCCGCGTCGGGTGCGCGCCACGCTGGTCGTCAACGATCGCGAGCTCGCGACGACCGACGCGGTGTTGCCGCCGAACAGCATCACCAGCATCGCGTTCCCTCCGGTTCGGGTGCCCGATGCCGCGGCCTCCGCCGTCGTTCGGCTGGAGTCCGACGATCTCGCGGCCGACGACGAGCATCGCTTCACCCTCGGAGGCCCGGCCGGTGTCCCGGTGCTCCTGGTCCTTCCGCCGGGTGTGAGCGGTGACCAGCTGCTCTACCTCGAGCGCGCGCTGGGCATCAGTCGCTCGCCGAGCTTCGTGGTGCAGGTCCGGCGCGGCGCGCCCAGCGCCGCGGACCTGGCCCGCGCCTCGGTCGTGGTCGCCGCCGATCTGGCGCCGCTTGCCGGGCGCGGGACGGCGCTCGAGTCGTTCGTGGAGCGCGGCGGGGGTCTGCTCGCGTTCGCCGGCCAACGCACCGGCGGCAACACCGTGCGCGAGCCCTGGCTGCCTGGCGCCGTCGGGCGGGTGGTGGATCGCACCACCGACCGCGGCGGCCGCCTGGGATGGGTCCAGGCCGACCATCCGATCTTCGATCCTTTCCGGGACGCGGTCACCTCGGACTTCGGCTCGGCCCGGTTCTTCCGGTATCGCGAAGTCGAGGTCGACTCGTCCGCGACCACGCTGGCCCGGTTCGACGACGGCAAGCCCGCGCTGGTCGAGCGGCGGATCGGCAGCGGTCGCGCCCTGCTCTGGGCCTCGGCTTCCGACGCGGTCTGGAGCGATCTCCCGCTCCAGCCCGTCTTCCTTCCGCTCGTGCATCGGCTGGTGGGCTACGCGAGCCGGGCGGGCGACGAAAAGGCGGCATGGGAGCTGGGCGAGGTCGCCAGTCTTCCGGCGAGCGGCGAGCAGCTGGCCGTGACCACCCCCGGGGGCGCGATCCAGCGGCTCGACCCGGACACCGTGGCCCGCTCGGTGGCGCTCTCGGAAGTGGGCTACTATCAAGTGCGGGCCGGCGGGGTCGCGGAGCCGATCCTCACGCTGGCGGTCAATCCGCGCGCGGTGGAGTCGGACCTGACGGCCGCCGCGCCGGGCGAGGTGACGGCCCTGATCCGCACCGGGAGCGACTCGAGCGCGGCGGCGCCGACCCCGCTCACGGCGGTGGAGCAGGAGGCGCGGCAGCGATGGTGGGGCTGGCTCCTCGCCCTCGTGCTGGCGTTGCTGGCGGCCGAGACTTGGTACGCGGGACGACTGTCGCCGCGATCGGTACCGAAGGGAGGAACCCCGTGAGCGATCAGGAAGCCATTCTCGAGAGCCTCCGCCGCACCCGGCGACGCTGGCGGTCTCGTCTGCTGCTCGAAGGCTTCGGATGGCTCGCCCTCGGGGTGATCGGCGGGCTGGCTCTTTGGGGCGCTCCTCGCCGGCGGGCTGGAGCGGGAGAGCGTGGGCTCCGCGCGCTGGGTCTTCTGGGCCGCGCTCGTGGCCGGCCTCGCGATCGACCTTCCCGTCGGGCCTTCGGCAGCGGGCCGACGAGGAAGCGGTCGCCCTCTACCTCGAGGAGCACGAGCCGTCGCTGGGCCAGTCGGTGATGAGCGCGGTGCACTCGCTCGGTGGCGTGGCCGGCTCCTCGCCGGGGCTGGTGAGCCGGCTCCTCGATCAGGCCCATCGACGGCTGGCCGCCGTCGAGTTCGGCCGGCGGATCGAGAGCCCCAGGCTCAAGCGCGCCTCGGGCGTGCTCAGCCTCGCCACGCTGGGTGGGATCCTGCTCTTCACCCTCGGCCCAGCCAGCCTTCGCTCCTCGGCGCGAGCCCTGATCGATCCCGACGTCCTGCCGGCCGCGCCGGAGCCCTTCTCCGTCGCGGTTCGTCCCGGCAACGCCACCGTGCCCCGCGGCTCCGCCCAGGCGATCGAGGCGACGCTCGGCGGCTTCACCAGCGACGCCGCGGAGCTCGTCTTCCGGGTGGACTCGACCGCCGAGTGGGACCGGATTCCGATGGAGCGCGACTCGCTCGCCGGACGGTTCCTGACCCGACTCTTCGACGTGGTGCAGCCGACGGAGTACTTCGTCGAGTCGCAGGGCGTCTCCTCGCCCGTCTATCGGCTCGACGTGGTGGATCTGCCGACGGTGAGCCAGCTGGCCGCCCAGATCCGCTTTCCCAGCTACACCGGCCTTCCGGTCGAGACCATCGAAGACGCCACCGATCTGGCCGTCCTCCGCGGCAGCCAGGTCACCGTGTACGCCGGAACGACGCGTCCGGCGAAGGCCGCCTATCTCGTCTTCCAGGAGGGCGACCGGGTCCCGATGGAGCTCGGCGCCGACGGCCGCTACAGCGGTCGCTTTCGGGTGAGTCGTGACGGCTTCTACCGGATCGAGCTCGAGACCGAGGACGGCCGGCGGATCCCGGGCACGCTCGACTATGCCATCGACGCGCTCGAGGACGGCGCGCCCTCGGTGCGCTTCACCGAGCCGGGTCGCGACACCAAGGTCACCAGCGTCGAGGAGCTGACCGCGCTGATCGAGGCGGCCGACGACTTCGGCGTCCGGAGCCTCTCGCTGATGGTGAGCGTGAATGGCGGGGCGGAGCGGGAGATCGCGGTCATGGATTCGACCGTGGCCAGCCGCCAGGAAGTGAACGCGAGCCACACCTTCTTCCTCGAGGAGTGGGAGCTCACGCCGGGCGACGTGGTCTCGTACTACGCCCGCGCCAGCGACGGCGCCGGTCAGCGCTCCTCGAGCGACATCTACTTCCTCGAGGTCCGGCCCTTCGACCGCGCGTACCGCGAGGCGGAGCAGCAGGGCGGGGGCGGCGGCGGCGGCGGCGAGTCGGCCGAGGGACTGAGCGAGCGGCAACGCCAGCTGGTCGTCGGCACCTTCAACGTGGTGCGCGACAGCGCGGAGACCGAGGACCGCGCGTGGCGGGAGAACGTCACCACGCTGGCCATCGGCCAGGGCCGGCTCAAGCAGGACGTGACCGGGCTGGTGGGCCGGATGCGCGCCCGACTCGGCCAGGCCGATTCGACCTTCATGGTCATCGCCGTCGAGCTCGACAGCGCCGCCACCGAGATGGCTCGCGCCGAAGAGGGGCTTGGCACCAGACAGCCGGGTCAGGCGCTGCCGCACGAGCAGAAGGCGCTGCAGCATCTGCAGCGTGCCGAGGCCGCGTACCGCGAGGTCCAGGTTGCCCGCGGCAATCAGCAGGGCGGCGGCGGCGGCGGAGGCCAGCAGAGCAACGCCGAAGACCTGGCCGATCTCTTCGAGCTCGAGAACGACCGGCTCAGGAACCAGTACGAGTCGGTCCAGCGAGAGTCGAGCAACGACACCCAGCGTCAGGTCGACGAGACGCTCGAGAAGCTCCGCCGCCTGGCCAGCCGGCAGCAGCAGGAGAACGAGCGGATGGCCCGGATGGCCGACGCCATGCGCAGCCAGGGCGGCCAGGCGGGTGGCGGAGGCGGCGCACCTCAGCGCGACCTCGCGCGGGAGACCGAAGAGGCGGCTCGACGGCTCGAGCGCCTGGCCCGGGAGCGCAACGATCCCTCGCTGGGGGAGACCGCCCGGCGACTCCGGGAAGCGGCCGAGGCGATGCGTCGCGCGGCCGGCGGGAGCGCCGAGCAAGGCGCGAGTCAGGGCTCGGAGGCCCTCGAGCGGCTTCGCAACGCCACCCGCTCGCTGGAGCAGTCCCGGGCCGATGGGCGTCGTGAAGAGATGCGCCGGCTCGAGTCCCGGGCCAACGAGCTCAGTCGCAAGCAGGCCGAGATCGCGCAGCAGTCGCAGTCGCTGCCCAGCGATCCCTCGGCGCGCGCCGAGCGGGTCGGCGCCCTCGGCGAGCGAAAGGACGCGCTCGCCCGCGACGTCGCGCAGCTCGAAGCCGATGCCGAGGCGCTGGCCCGAGACGCGGCACGAGATCAGCCGAAGGCGGCCCGCCAGGTCGGTGAAGCCGCGTCCGGCCTCCGGGAGAACCGAGTGCAGGACAAGATCGCTTTCTCGAAGAACCTGCTCCGCGGCGGCTCACCGGAGTACCTGAAGGCCTTCGGAGGAGCAGATCGGTGAGAACATCGACCAGGCCGCTGCCGAGCAGCTCGGCCGGGCCGCCCGCGCGATGGAGGAGAGTCGGGAGGATCGCGGAGGGCCGCGCGCCTGAGCGCGCCCGCGACCTGGTCCGCTGCCTCGAGCCGCTGCGCGACCGTGCCCGCGCGCAGAATCGCCAGGCAGCAGGACACCGGGCGGCCGGGGAAGGCCGGCTCGACAGCAGGGCCGGGAGGGGCAGCGGGGGCCAGCAGGCCGAGGGCCAGTCCGTCAGGCCAACCAAGAGGGTCGCGAGGGCGAACAGGGCCAGGCGGGCCAGCAAGGGCGCCAGGGCCAGAGCGGGCAGCAAGGCCAGGCCGGGCAACAGGGGCAGGAGGGGCGGCAGGGACAGGCCGGACAGGGGCAACCGTCCCAATCCGGTCAGGCCCAGGGCGAGCAGCAGGGGCAGGGCGCCCAGGGCGGCGCGAGCCAGGATCGCTCCCGGGGCCGGATCCAGTCCGAGCTCAGTCCGAACGGCCAGCCGGGCGGGAGCGTCTCGCCGGGCGACCTCCGGCAATTCGGGCGCGAGTTCCGGGCCCGCCGCCAGATCGCCGAGTCGCTCCGAGCCGATCTCCGGGCTCTCGGGGAGAACACCGGCGATCTCGACGAGCTGCTCCGCCAGTTCCGGGCGCTCGACGACCCGGGGACCTTCGGGGACGTGCGGGGCCTCGAGCGACTGGAGGAAGAGCTGATCGAAGGGCTCAAGAACCTCGAGTTCGCGCTCTGGCGGAAGTACGGTGGGAGCGGTGGACAGCAGCCTGCTCTGGGGGCCTCCGCGCGCGTGCCGCCCGAGTACCGGGAGCTGGTCGAGGAGTACTATCGGGCGCTTGCTCGGAAGAACCAGGACAAGCCCTGACCGGCGGCGGAGCGGGGCCGGCCTCCGGCTCCGCTCCGAAACAGCGATTTGCGCGGCCGCGTAGGTCCTCTAGGTCCTACCGAGTCCAGGTGCATGCTGCTGACGCTTTCCGCGCTCTTCGCGCTCGCGGTCGCTCCGTCTCCATCGTCTCCCATCGTCGGCCGGGTCCACGACCCGGCCGGCCGCCCGGCGGGCGGCGTGCTGGTGATGCTCCGGGACTCCTCGGGCGGCCAAACGCACCTCGCCGTGACCGGCGGTGACGGCGGCTTCCGCTTTCCCGACCTCGCCGCGGGCGACCTGACGCTCACCGCCACCACCGCCGACGGGCGAGCCACCGCGCACGTCCGGAAGGTCGATCGAGGAGCCGGCGCGCTCGCCGTGGCGCTGGCGCCCGCCGCCACTCCCGGCCGGCGGGCCACCAGCGCCGCCTGGCTGGCCAGGCTGCCGGACGGCGAAGTTCGCCGCCGCTTCATTCTGGACTGCACCGGGTGTCATCAGTTCGACGACTCCCGCGCCCTCAAGGACGGCGCGCCGCGAGCCGCCACCCAATGGGCCGTCGACGTCCAGCGGATGCTCGGCTACGCGGGGCCCCGCTCCTCGTTTCCGGTGATCTCCACCTGGGCCGAGGGTCCGGCCGCCGAGTGGCTGGGCACGGCGCTGTCGAAGGCCGACCGGCCCGAGGCTGGCTACTCGACCGAGCTCGCGAGCAACGCGGTCGTCACGGAGTTCGATTTCCCGACCGCCGGCGATCTCCCACACGATCTCGCGGTCGACCGGGACGGCCGGGTGGTCGTCACCGGGATGTTCAGCAACGTGATGGAGCGGCTCGATCCCCGAACGGGCGCCTTCGAGCGGATCGAGATTCCGGTGCCGCAGGCCAATCCGCGCGCCGTGGAGATCGACCGGGCCGGCGACTGGTGGGTGCTGCTCGGCCGCCCGGGAAAGGTCGGCCGCTTTCGGCCGGCGGACGAGAGCTGGTCGTTCTTCGACATCGGGCTCTACCCGCACAGCATCGCCGTGGCGGACGACGGCCATGTCTGGTACAACGGCCATTTCACCCGCGATCCCGAGCAGATCGGTCGGATCACGCCGGCCACCGGCGCGGTCGACGTGTTCCCGCTCGCGGCGCACCCGACGATGCGCACGGTTCCCGGAGGCCCGATTCCCTACGAGCAGCGGATCGGTCCCGACGGCCGGGTCTGGGTCTCCGAGCTCCAGGGCAACCGCCTCGTCGCCTTCGATCCCGCGAGCGGCGAGAGCCGCGCCTACGCGCTCCCGACCTCGTGGAGCGGCCCGCGCCGTTTCGACGTCGATCGCGAGGGCCGGCTCTGGATCCCGGCCTACGCCGCGAATCTGCTCGTCCGCCTCGATCCGGCGTCGGGTCGCTTCGAGGAGATCCCGCTCCCGCTCGCCGGCGCGACGCCGTACATCGCGCGAGTCGAGCCCGGCACCGGGGCCGTCTGGATCGGCACCAGCGCCGCCGACGCGGTCTTCCGCTACGATCCGGCCACCGGTCGGTTCGAGACCTATCCGCTTCCCAGCCAGGGCGCGCTGATCCGCCACATGGCCATCGATCCCGTTCGGGGCGACGTCTGGCTGGCCTACGGCGCCTCCCCGTCCCGAATCCCCGCGCGGATCGCGAGGATCCGGCGTGAGCGTTAGGCGGATCCTGGCCGCGCTGTCGCTGGCTTGCGGCGGCGCGGCCACCGCCGCGGCCCAGGCCCCCGACTCGCTCGCGGCGCTGGCGCGCGAGGCCTACCGGGGCGCGGCGGAGGCCTATCGCGCGGGCGATTTCGCCCGCGCCCGCGAGGGCATGGTGCGCGCGGCCACCGTCTGGCCCGGCCAGCCCGCCTACCTCTACGCGGCCGCCGGGCTCTCGGCCCGGGTGGCGGACACGGCCGCGGCCGCCGAGTGGCTGGAACGGCTGGCCGCGCTGGGCTTCTGGCGCGACGTCCGGGCGGCGCAGGACTTCGCCCCCGTGCTCGGCGCCCCGGCGATCACCCGGGCGATCGCCCGACTGGCGCCTAACGGCGATCCGCTGCCCAGGAGCCGGGTCGCGTTCACGATTCCGGCGCCCGACTTCTTCGCCGAGGGGATCGACGCCGATCCCTCGACGGGGGAGTGGTTCGTCACCAGCGTCCGCCACGGCTCGATCGCGAGGATCGACCAGGCGGGCGCCATCGCGGAGATCGCCCCCCCGGCGGACACGCCTCTCGGCGCGCTGCTCGGTATCCGGGTCGACCGCTCGCGCCGCCTGCTCTGGGTCAGCACCAAGATGTTCCCGATGTTCGGCGGCTATCGGCCCGACGCTCCCGGCGGGAGCGGGGTGGCGGTCTACGATCTCGCGAAGCGTGCCTGGATCGGTCGGGCCGTCGTGCCCGACGACGGGCGCCCGCACTGGCTGGGCGACCTGGTGCTCACCCCCGAGGGCGACGCGCTGCTCACCGACAGCGAGAGCCCGGTCGTCTACCGGGCCAGACTCTCGGGAGGCAGACTCGAGATCGAGCCCTGGCTCGAGCACCGGATGTTCCGATCGCTCCAGGGCGCCGCCTTCGACCAGGCCGGGACGACGCTGTTCGTCGCGGACTACAGCCACGGGCTCTTCGCGGTCGACGTCGCCACCCACGCGGTACGGCACCTGCCGGCCAGGCCGGGCGCGAGCGCGCTCGGCATCGACGGCCTGGCCTGGTGGCGGGGCTCCCTGATCGGGATCCAGAACGGCGGCAGCCCGCCCCGGGTGATCCGGATCCGACTCGCGGCCGACCTCGGCTCGGTCGAGTCCGTGGAGACCATCGATCGCCACCTGCCGGTGGCCTCCGAGCCCACCATCGGGACTCTGGTCGGCGACCGACTCTACTACGTGGCCGACAGCCACTGGCCGCTCTACGACGACCTGGGCAAGCTCCGCTCCGGAGCGGCTCTCGCGCCCACCCACATCCTCGAGCTCGAGCTCCGGCCCTGAGCATTGGACCGGCCCGGCGCGGGTCGGCTAGCTTTCCTCCCATGACCATACTCACCGCTCTTCGGCCGCTCGCCGGCGTCGTGCCGCTGGCCGGCTTCCTGCTTCTCGGGGCGGCCTCGTCCGATCGAGAATCCGGGCGCCAGGCGCCGATCTCCAACTTGAGCTACGAGCTCGGCTTCGGCGTGGCCGAGGGTGCCGGGAGATCGCTCGAAGTCGTCACCCGGTTCGAGGCGGCGGCGCCGGGCCCCTTGCTCCTCTCCCTCCCGGCCTGGACGCCGGGCGCCTACGAGATCAGCAACTTCGCCCGCAACGTCAGCGGGTTCGCCGCTACTCAGAAGGGCGCGGTGGTGCAGTGGGACAAGACCGACCCCGACACCTGGCGGCTGACCCTCCCCGCCGCCGGCCCGGTCGAGGTCCGCTTCCACTTTCTGGCCGACAGCCTCGACAACGCGATGGCGTGGTCGAAGCCGGACTTCCTGCTGGTCAACGGAACCAACGTCTTCCTCTATCCGGAAGGCGCCTCGCTCGAGCTGCCGGCCACGGTCACGGTGCGCACCGAGTCCGACTGGACGGTGGCGACCGGGATGCGGTCGACCGGGCCTCGCCGCTACGGCGCGGCGAGCTATCACGAGCTGGTGGACCGGCCCTTCTTCATCGGCAAGCTCGATCTCGACAGCGCGGAGGTCGACGGCACCTGGCACCGGGTCGCGAGCTATCCCGCGGGAGCGCTGGCGGGGCCGGCGCGCGAGCTCTTCTGGCAATGGCTCGGCGAGATGATGCCGCCGATGTCACGGGTCTTCGCCGAGACGCCGTGGACCGACTACACCACGCTCCTGATCTTCGATCCGTCGTTCCCGGGCGGGAGCGCGCTCGAGCACGAGAACTCCCACGTGGGGATCTACACGCCGGCGATCGTCGGGAACCCCCTGCTCGCGTCGATCACCGCCCACGAGATCTTCCACGCCTGGAACGTCAAGCGGCTCCGCCCGGCGGAGATGGTGCCCTACCGCTACGATCGCGAGCTGCCGACCACGCTGCTCTGGGTGAGCGAGGGCATCACCGACTACTACGCCGACCTGGCCCTCCTCCGCGGCGGGATCATCGACTCGACGGTCTTTCTGAACGTGACGATGGGCAAGATGGCCGAGGTCGCCGAGGCGCCGCCGGTGGCGCTCGAAGACGCCTCGCTCTCGACCTGGATCCACCCCACCGACGGGACCCACACGATCTACTATCCGAAGGGCTCCCTCGCCGGCTTCTTGCTCGACGTGCTGATCCGCGACGCGAGCGGCAACCGGCGGTCGCTCGACGACGTCCTTCGGAAGCTCTATCGAGACACCTACAAGCAGGGCCGGGGCTTCACCAACGAGCAGTGGTGGGCCGCGGTCTCCGAGGCGGCGGGTGGCAAGTCGTTCGAGGAGTTCTATCGCCGCTACATCGACGGCCGTGATCCCTTCCCCTGGTCCACGGTCGCCCCGCTCGCTGGGCTCCGGTACCAGGTCGACTCGGTCCGCGAGCCGCGAATCGGCGTCTCGACGGCGGGCGAAGGGAGCGGCCCCGAGCGGGTCGCCACCGTGGCGGCAGGCTCCGCCGCCGCGCGGGCCGGCATTCTCCCAGGCGACGAGCTGATCTCGATCGGGACGGTGAAGGTCGACCCGAGCTTCGGCTTCGCCTTCAGACAGACCTACGGCTCCCGGATCGGCGAGACCGTACCGGTGGTCGTGCGCCGCGAGGGTCGGGAGCTCACCCTCTCGCTCGTCATCGAGGCCGTCACCAGGTCGGAAGAGCGCCTCGAATTCGATCGGCGGGCGTCGCTCACAGCCCTCAGAGTCCGGCACGGACTCCTCACAGGAGGCACAGAGCCGTGAGTCGAGTATTCGAGCACCTCGCGAACGGGGGCCACGAGCTGGTCGCCCTCTCCGCCGACGCCCGGTCGGGCTACCGCGGGATCGTCGCGATCCACAGCACCACCCTCGGGCCGGCGGTCGGCGGAACCCGGTGGTGGACCTACCCGACGGAGTCGGACGCGATCGTCGACGCGCTCAGGCTCTCGAGGGGGATGTCGTACAAGAACGCCATGGCCGGTCTCCCGTTGGGCGGCGGCAAGGCGGTCATCATGGCGCCCGACGTGGTCAAGGACCGCGCCGCGATCCTTCGGGCCCACGGCCATTTCGTCGACCGCTTCGGCGGACGGTTCATCACGGCCGAGGACGTCGGCACCAATCTGGCCGACATGGAGGTCATCGCCGAGGGAACGGAATTCGTGGCGGGGCGGGCCGGCGGCTCGGGCGACCCCTCACCCCACACGGCCCGAGGCGTCTACCGCGCCATGCAGGCCGCGGCCCGGATGCTCTGGGGCTCCGACGACCTCGCGGGCCGCTCGGTCGCGATCCAGGGGGTCGGCAACGTCGGGATGAACCTCGCCCGGCAGCTGCACGACGCCGGCGTCACCCTGCGAGTGAGTGACGTCGATCCCACCCGGGTGGCCACCGCGGTCCGGGAGCTCGGCGCGACGGCGGAGTCGCCCGACACGATCCACGCCTCCGGGGTCGACATCTTCGCGCCCTGCGCCCTGGGCGCGTCGTTGAGCGACCGCACCATTCCCGAGATCCGCGCCGCGATCGTGGTCGGCGCCGCCAACAACCAGCTCGCCGAGTCGCGCCACGGACACGACCTGGCCCGGCGCGGGATCCTCTACGTGCCCGACTACGTCGCCAACGCGGGCGGGGTCTGCTTCGGCGGAGCGATCGAAGTGCTCGAGGCGAGCCCGGCGGAGGCGCTGGCCCGGGTCAACGGGATCTACGACACCACCCTCGGTGTGCTGGAGCGGGCCCGCACCGACGAGGTGCCGCCCTTCCTTGCCGCCGACCGGATCGCCGAAGAGCGGATCAGCAGCGGTCACCTCGAGCCGACTTGAGTCGGGGCGGTCAGCCGCCCCGCCTGCCGTCGCCTGCCGCCCTGCGGGCCTGGGCCAGGTAGGCGGGCTGCAGCTGAGCAGGTGGCCGAGCCTGCATCAGCGACGCCTCGTGGTCGGCGATCTTGCCGTCGGCGAGGATCACGCCCCACATCACTTCCGCGAGCACCATGCGCTGACCGAGGTCGTAGTGCTCGGTGATCAGTCGGGCGAACTGGAACTGGTCGACCGCCTGGCGCCGCTCGGACTCGGCCAGCCGGACCAGCTCGCCCGCGGTGGCGTCGTCGAGCCCGAAGTGGCGGCGTACCGCCGCGTCGATGGCCTGGCGCTCCTCCGGGCCGAAGTCGCCATCGGCGTGCGCCAGCTCGAGCAAGAGCGCGCACGCGGCCAGCTGGACCGCGGCGGAGGGGTCCTCCACCTCCGGCTCGGCGGTGGAGATCCGGCGGTCGAAGAAGCTCTTGATCCCGTCGAGCATCACGGTTGCCTCGTTCGAAGAGTGAGTGAAGGCCTCGAAGACGACGAAGCCCCGTCCGGCATCCGGGCGGGGCTTCGACCTTCGAGCGCTCGGTGCCGCGCGCCGCGGTTCCGCCTCAGTTGCCTTCGCTGGCGGCCTGGGGCGGCGCGAGCGCCAGGAGCTTGCGCTGGGTCGGGCCGCGCGACAGGTACTCGAGCGCGGTCTGGACCTGGTTGTCGTAGCGGACCGACCGCTTGAACCAGGCCGAGTCGCCGAAGGCCAGCGTGGCCACCCGCCGCTCGAGGTCGCGGTCGACCAGGCTCACCCCGGCGTCGAACTTCTCGCGGGCGACCGTCACCTTGGCCTCCTGGAGCTTCTTCCAGACCAGCTCCCGCCAGGCGGGCTGGACGGTGAAGTCGGGCTTCACCTTGCCCTTGAGCTCGAGCGCGGTGTTGTAGACGGCCACGTACCAGGCCGACTGCTGCGGCGCGACCGCGCGATAGAGATCGCGCTCGCCGTCGGAGAGCGTGTCGGGCTTCACCAGCACGTCCGGGGTGACCCCGCCGCCGCCCAGGATCGGACGCCCACCGTCCGACTTGAAGATCGGCCGGCGGCGGGCGGTGGTGTCGCCCGGCTCGCCGTCGTACTCGACGAAGCGCTCGTCACCGAGCCGCTCGTGGTCGGCCTGGATCGAGCGGCCGCTCGGCGTATACCACTTGCCGGTGGTGAGCTTGATCGCCCACCCGCCGTCGAGCGGGAAGAGCGTCTGCACCAGGCCCTTGCCGAACGAGGTGGTGCCGACGACCAGCGCGCGGTCGTGGTCCTGCAGCGTCCCGGAGACGATCTCCGACGCCGAGGCGCTGTAGCCGTCGACCATCACCACCACCGGCATCGAGTCGATCACCGAGGGACGGTTGGCGCGATACACCTCGGCCGGCTTGCCGCGATGCCGGACGCTGGCGATCTCGGCGCCGGGCCGGAGGAACAGGTTGCCGATCTCGAGCGCCTGGTCGAGACTGCCGCCGCCGTTGCCGCGGACGTCGATCATGAACGCCTTGGCGCCCTGTTCCAGCAACGACTCCAGCGCCTTCTCCACGTCGCTCGCCGCCGACTCGTTGAAGCTCTGGAGCGGGATGTAGCCCACGCCGTCCACCACGACCGAGTACGGCACCGCCGGGACCCGGATCACCGCGCGCTTGAAGCGGCCCTTGATCGCCTCGGGCACGCCGACCCGACGGAAGATCACGTCGACCTCGGTGCCGGGCGTGCCCAACATGCGGGAGGAGACGTCCTCCAGCTTGAGACCGGTCACCGGGGTCGAGTCGACCTGCATGATCCGGTCGCCGGGAATGACGCCACCGTGCTCGCTCGGTGTGTTGGGGAACACCCGCGCCACGATGATCGTCCCCTCCTGGCTCTCGATCTGCATGCCGAGGCCGCCATAGTTGTTGCGGAGGGTGTTGCGCTGGAAGCTCGCCAGCTCTTCGGGCGAGTAGAGATCCGCGTAGGGATCGTTGAGATTCTTGATCAGCCCGCGCGCGGCGCGCTCGTAGATGGTGCTCCGGTCGAGCGAGTCGACCGCGCTCTCCTCGACCCGCCTCAAGACCTGGGCAAAGAGCCGGGCTGCGCTCTGCGGCTCCTGCGACTGCTGGAGGAAGGCTCCGGCGGCCAGTGGCAGCGCGATCGCGGTGAGAAGACCAAAGGCGAGGCGTCGTCGCATTCCAGACACTCCAAGAGGGCGCAAACGGGGGCGCCTCGACGCCCCCGACAGAGGCCCCGCAGGGATTGCGCCATCCGTTTCCCCGCAGTGCCGTTTGATAACTAAACGCTTGGTCCCCTAAAACGCTACCGGGTTTCGACCTGGGGTGGCGAGGCCCCTGTAAGGATCTACGGAGCCTCGGCCCGCCCGGTTTTGGAGGGTCAGCCCTTGGTGAGGATCTCTTCGAAGAGCTCGAGGGCCCGGGGGTCGTCCGACTGCCCGAGCCAGAAGAGGGCCTTCTTGCGGATGGCAGGATCCGGGTTGGTCCTGGCGGCCCGGATCAGGGCCGGAACCCCTTGATCCTTGGGCAGTTGCGAGAGCGCGAAGACGGCCTGCTCCCGGATCTCCCGGTCCTCGTCCCGGTCGTTCACGAAGTCGCCGAGCTCCTTCGCCACGGCCTCCCCGGCCTCCTGCGAAAGCCAGAAGATTGCCGACTTCCGGGCCTTCCGCCCGGCGTCGCGATCTCGGGCCAGGCGGAGCAGCTCCGGCCACACGGTGACGCTGTCGGCCAACATGGCAGGGAAGATCACGTCGTCTGCGCCCCCGAAGTCCCGCATCCGGGCCAGCCTGAGCAGGGCGCTGCTCGCGGCCGGGGCGCTCACCATTCCGAGATCGGTGGCGCCGTCGCGATCGCGCCAGTCCCCGCCCACGTATACCCGGGCCCGGCGCACCTCGCCGTCTCTGATCGTGAGCGAGACCCGGACCGGGCCGTCGATGCAATGGCGGACCCAGCGACGGCCGGAGCCGTCGCGCGAGCTGCCCGAGTAGCGGACGTAGGAGTCGCGATCCCGATAGCGGATCATGGTCTCCCCGTCGCCACAGACGTCGGGACGCGGAGCGTAGGCCAGTCGGAGCTCGCCGTCGCGGGCCGAGCGGATCCGATCGTAGAGGCCGCGGTCCTGAGCGGCGACGGTCGACGGGATCGGTCCGATCGCCAGCAGGCCGCCGGTCAACAGCAGAGCGCGGATCATTGGGGCTTCTCCAGGATCTCGGTGAGCAGCTCGACGACGCGGGGATCGTTCGATTGCGAGAGCCAGAAGAGCGCCTTCTTGCGGAGCTCCCGGTCCGAATCGCGGCGGGCGATCTCGATCAGCTTGTCGACGGCCGCCCGCTTGTTGCTCTGCGAGTAGGCGAAGATCAGCTGCTCCTTGAGCTCGCGGTCGCCGGCCCGGTCGTAGAGCGCGAAGAGCTCGGGCAGGTCGGCGCCGCTCTGCGCGGCCCAGAACACCGCCTTCTTGCGGAGCTCGATGTCCTCGCGCGTGTTGCCGGCCACCTCGAGCAGCCAGCGGAAGCCGTCGTTCTGCCCGTTCTGGGCGACGGCGAAGATGATCTTCTCCTTGAGCGGCCGCTCGTCGACCGTGCGGTAGAGCGAGCGGAGGAACTCCGCGTTGTCGCCTCCCGACTGGCCGAGCCAGAAGATCGCGTTCTCGCGGAGGGAGCCGGGCGCGTCGCGGCGGCTGGCGAAGTCTCGAAGGGCGCGGGCGGCCCGCTCGGACTGGTGCTGCGAGAGCGCGAAGATCGCCTTCTCCTGGATGGTCCGGTCGGTGGACGAGCGGAGGATCGAGTCGAGCGCGGTCACCGCACCGTCGCCGGACACCTGCGAGAGCCAGAAGACGGCCTGCTCCCGCACTTCCTGATCGGGATCGCTCCGC
>JAWKQJ010000075.1:0-15768 GCA_041390205.1 Gemmatimonadales bacterium | reverse complement strand
CACGCCGCTGCGCTTCCGCGCTGGCCTCACGGCCTTCAGCCCGGCCAGCCGGTCGGTCGGTGGGCGCAGAGCAGGGTGAGCTGCGGCCCATGGAGCCCCGAGGTCACCACTTCCTGCCGCTCCACCACGTCGCCGGGAATCGGGTCGTCCGGGTCCTCGGTGTGGAGCACCCGCATCGCGAACCGGGTGACGGGCAGCGGCACCCCCCAGGCGCCGTCGTCCGACGGGATCACCCGGTCGCGCTCCTGCGCGGGTCCGATGATCACCGGCCCCCGGCCCTCGAAGAGCGTGGCCACTTCCTCCAGGCCCTCGAGCATGGTCACCGTGAGCGGCAGACTCTCGCCCCTCAAGGTGATCACGCCGAAGCCCTGCTCGTTCTGGCGGCGGCGGGGATGGATGTAGCAGGCGTAGCGGCAGGGGAAGGGCGTGGGCATCTCGGCGAGCAGCCGGCGCAACCGGCGGCTCACGTCGTGCGCCAGGCCCTCGTCCGAAGTCGAGCGCCGTTCGGGCGGCGGATCAGCTTCGCGCATGGGTGGGAAGATTGCCGGGACGGCAAGCCCGCCGCAACGACCGGCCGCTTCGGGGCCCGGCCGGAGGGTTCAAACGCCGTTCCTGCTCGTTTCATCCGAGGCCTCCCACCTTGTCACCTTGGAGCACCGCGCCCGCGCACTGAGGGGGAGCCCATGACGACTCGACGCCTTTCCACTCTGGCCGCCGGGCTCGCCGCCCTCGCCCTCGCGGCCTCGTTTTCCTGCCAGGCCGCGGACGCGCAGGCCGAGCGGGCCCGGCCGGACGACCTGCTGATTCGGGTCAACGGCCCGGCGCTCGTCGGCCCGGGCGACTCGACCGGCGCCCTGGTCGTGGTGGGGAGCGACGCGATCGTCGAGGGCCTGGTGAGCGAGGGTCTCCTGGTGGTGAGCGGCACCGTGCGGCTGAGCGGCGAGGTCGAGGGCTCGGTCGTGGTCGCCAACGGGCACGCGGAGCTGCTCTCGGGCTCTCGGATCGACGGCGATCTGATCCTCTACCGGAGCACCGTCTCCCGGGAGCCCGGCGCCACGATCGGGGGGCAGACCCACACCGAATCCGGGCTCAGCTTCGGGAGGGGCTTCCTGATCTTCACCTGGATCGGCTTCACCATGGCGCTCACCCTGGCGGCCGCGATCTTCGCCGGTATCGGCGGGCGGCTGCTCGATCGGGCAGTGCGCGCGCTCTCGGAGCGTCCCGGCGCCTCGCTGGCCAGTGCCGCCATCGTCTACGTCGGTCTCCCGTTCGTCGCCTTCTTCGCCTTGGTCACCCTGATCGGCTCGGTGCTCGGCGTCGGAATTCTCGCCGTGCTGATGCCCGCGCTCTGGGTGCTGGGCTACCTGGTGGCGAGCGCCTGGCTGGGCCGCCGGTTGCTCCCGCTGCTCAAGGCGGAGGAGCCGCCGGAGCGCCCGTACGCCGCAGCCACCCTCGGCGTGATCGCCGCCCAGGTGATCGGGCTGGTCCCGCTGGTCGGCGGGCTGGCCGTGATGGTCGCCGGCTGTCTGGGGGCGGGGACGCTGGCCCACCTGGCGTGGACCGAGTGGCGAAGACCGACCCGCGAGGCCGCGATGGCCGAAGGGAGCAGTGGCTGAGGGGCGGGCGTCAGCGACGCAGGAGCAGCACCATCTGGATCACCACCAGCGCCGCCAGCACGATCACGGCGACGGTGAGGATCCGCTCTCGATCGGAGGGCCCGCGCGACGCGCGCATCGGAGCGGAAGCGCGGGCCGGCGGATCGGGTCGAACCACCGGCTGGGGTTGGGGCTCGGGCTCGGCCGGCGCGACTTCCGTCACGCCGAGCGGCGAGGGGCGCGAGACCGGGGTCGAGCGGCGGATCACCGGCAGCGGCCGCATCGGCGTCGCCGTGATGGTGCTGTCGAGGCCGATCCCGACCTGCGTCTCGCCCAGCTCCATGCCGCCCGAGCTTTCCCTGAGCCGGAGCCGCACCAGCTCACGGCTCGAGCGCTCCAGCGCGAAGTAGACCACGCCGCCGCCCTCGGCCTGCGGCATCACGCCGAGCACCTCGTAGTGCTCCTCGGTGACCTTCCGCACCTCCTCCAGCAGCAGCCGCTGCTCCTCGGCCGTCTGGCTGGTGCGCTGCCCTTTGGTCTGGTCCGAGCCGCACTGCCCGCAGAAGCGGGCGAAGGTCCGGAGCTGCGCGCCGCACTCGTGGCAGTTGCTCTGCGCGGTGGGCACCTCGCTGCCGAGCTCCCGCGCCACCTTCATCTCGTAGCGGGGATCACCCCACTCGTCGGTGCCGGACTGCTGGAGCCGGAGGGCCACCAGGCTGGTGTCGCCGCGGCGCCGGCCGAGGAACCAGACGTCCTCGTCGCTCCGGCGGCCGAGCTCGCCGAAGACGTCGTGCTCGGTGGCGAGGCCGCGGACGACCTCGAGGAGGTCGGGCTGGCTGCCGCTGGGAGTCGGGGTCACGGAGGGAAACTAATCCGGCGGCCGCGGTTCGTCCGCCTGCCCTCGGGGCTCACTCGGCGTGGTAGACCTTCCAGATCCCACGCCAGTAGTTGCTCTCTCCGCCGGCGTTCTCGCCGTGGCCGATCCGGTCCCGAACCAGCGGCGCGATCTGCTTGACGTAGCGGGTCATCTTCTCCCGCCCGAAGAGCTTGCTGCCGACGCCGAGGGCGAAGGCCAGCTGCTGCCGCTTGGGGAGCTTCTCGAAGGTGGCGTCATCCATTCTCGGTCTCTCCCGCGCCGGCGAGCACCGTCTCGCCCTCCCGGACCTGGGTCGTGCTCGCCTGAGGCCGATGGCCGTCGACCAGGTTCTCCGCCCCCTCTCCCATGACCGTGCTCACGAACTCCTCGCCGAGGGACTTGATCAGGGTCCTCGCCGCGGCCGACATCCGCCCGACCACTTCCGGCCGCTTCTGGAAGACCTTGTCGAGGTACTGACGGACCTTGCCCGGCGGCTTCTGCCCGAATTCTTCCTTGAACGCCTTGTGCCAGGCCTCGTCGCCCGCCTTCTTGGCCCGCTTCTCGAGCAGCTTCTTGGGCTTCGGCGGTGGCGCCGGCGAGCCGGTGGCCTTGGCGCGCTGCTTCCGGAGGCCGTCCTTCAATACCTCGTCGAGCTCCGCCTGCTTGAGCGCCTTCTCGTAGGCCTCGCTCCCGGCGGCCGACACCTTGCCCATCTTCTTCGCCGCCCGCTTGGCCTTCACCTTCTTGATGCCCTTGCTCACGGCGGCGCCGCCGAGGAACATCAGCCCCTCGATCAGCGCCGCGATCAGCAGGTCGAGCAGCATGTTGAAGAGGTCCGCCAGGGTGAGGCCCACCATCACGGTGTTGGGCGAGATCACCATGTCGAGCGGCACGAAGAGCGGGTCGTTGCAGCCGAAGTTCGTGCTGAGCGGGATGTAGGGGATGGTGCAGGCCGCCATGTCCTGCTCGTCGGTGCCGAAGATCAGATTGGTGCACTTGATCTTCACCTGTGACGAGCCGAGCATCGACTCCGAGCCGCCGAGCAGGATGGTGAGCGGCAGCATCGCGTTGTTGGGCGGGATCGAGACGTGCGGGGTGATGAAGCCCGCGTCCGTGGTCCGCCCCATGAACGGGATCCCGAGCGGCCCGACCGTCTTGCCGGGGGCATCCGCTCCGAACAGGGCGCCCCTGGTCGGCACCGACGGGAGCGAGCCCAGGAAGAGCCCGTTCAGCACGTTGAAGGTGATGTGCGGCATCTTCGGCGTCGGCACCGGCGGGACGGCGATGATCACCCCGTCGTGCCAACACAGGCCGATGAAGCCGTGCCACCTGAGATGCGCGAGCGCTACCCAGCTCATCTGATCCCTCCTACCGTGGATCGCGACGCCAGGCGACGTCGAACCTCATGGCCGCGTACTCCTCGGGCATCCGCTCGCGGGACTCGTCCGCGGTCGCGTGCCACACCATCACCACTTCCTCGTCGTCCGGTCGGATCACCACCGCGCTCAGGCTCGGCGCGAGCGCCGTCATCGAGAGTCCACCCAGGTCGAGCCGTGCCTCGGGCCATTCCCGCGGCAGCTCCATCCGGAGCTCGGGTTGCCC
Organism: Gemmatimonadales bacterium; assembly: GCA_041390205.1. Taxonomy (GTDB): domain Bacteria; phylum Gemmatimonadota; class Gemmatimonadetes; order Gemmatimonadales; family GWC2-71-9; genus SHZU01. The sequence continues at coordinate 11,715 of JAWKQJ010000075.1, read as the reverse complement.
GGGGTGGAGATTGACCAGCTTGGCGGGAATGCCCTGCCGAATCCTCTCCAGCTCGAGCGGAATCGACATGCCCGGCGAGGCGCCCTGCGCGTAGGCCGCGCGGATCGGCGTCTCCGAACGGGTGAAGAGCGGGATCTCGAGCAGGTCCGCGGGCGCCCAGCCCAGCTCCCGCTCGATGATCCGCCCGCCGTAGCCCTCGGGCAGGCTGTGATGGCCGAGATAGGACTCGCGCGGAAACCAGGCCGCGCTCGACCAGTCCATCCCGGCCGGCAGCGGACCATTGGGCCAGCTCGCCACCGTTCCCACCGCCAGGCGATCCGCCGTGATCGGGTCGAACGGGAACTCGAGGCTCGGCACCAGCAGGTCCTCGAGCTGGTACGGGGCCATCGAGATCAGAAAGCCCACCCCGGTCGGGTTGCGGGGATAGTGGTAGCGCGAGCTCGCAAGCACCGGCAGTCCGGGCGAGTTCCGCTGCACCCGGGCCAGCATCGGCGACGGGTTGGAGTAGAAGGCGTGGAGGTCCACGCCGCCGTAGGCGCGATCGTAGCGGATCGGGATCGTCTCGAAGGGCTCGGGCTCGGAAAGCCGGAGCCCGCCGGACGCCCGCTCCACCCGGCGCTCGCCGTAGACGGTGATGTCGCGCTTGAGGCTCTCGATCCGGAGCCCGACCGTGAGCTTGCCCACGCCGGACGACCGGGCGTGCGCCGAGCCCTGCACCACGATGTCGGTGAGCGGCCGGAACATCACGTCGCTCCCGTGGAAGACCGGCGAGTCGAACGGCGGCTCCACCTCCTCGTAGGGGAGCTCCTCGTCGACCACCACCTCCTGGTCGTCGTCCGGCGCCGGCTCCCAGCCGCCCCGAGGCCCGATCTTGTAGGTCCGCTTGAGGACGAGACCGATGGTCGGCTTCCCGTCGATCCGACCGGTCACGATCATTTCCGTGGCCGGCTCCGCCGCCGGCGGAAGCTCGAGCTCTTCGCGCTCGTCGGGCGCCGGGTGGGTCACGAGGCGTCCTCCCAGCGGGCGGCGTAGCTCTCCGGAATCGAATTGGGGGCGTGGCCCCGGTGGAGGGTCGTCCGCCGCCGCTCGTGCGGCACCATCCGATAGGTGAACACCGTCCGGAAGGAGAGAAAGACCCGGTTTTCGTCGGGCAGCATCCCGATCTGGTCGAGGTGGAGCGGGAAGAGATACTGCCGGTCCTCGAGCTGCACGTGCGCGTGCATCGCCATGTCCGGGAGCCCGAAGCGGAAGGGCGCCCCGCCGGGCCGCACCGAGGTCACCTCGATCAGCTCGCCGGGCGCGGGCGCGTGCTCCGGCGGGATCACCATGCTCGGGTGCGCCGCGTTGAAGAACCGCGGGGTGATCCGCTCGATCCGGGTGTTCTCGGAGTTCACGTGATCGACGTGCAGCTCGAGCGCGGAGAGCGGACGGAGCGAGCCGTCGGCGGGATAGGGCGCCGTGCCCACCGGCTCGGGCCGGTCGTCGATGCTTCGGATCGGGTGCTCGTAGTCCTCGAGGTTGGGAAGCGGCTGCTCCAACGCCGCTTCGGCCGTGGCGTAGAGCCCCCGGCCGGCCGGATTGGGCGGATAGCTGTAGTCGTAGCCCTCCGCGTTCGTCGTGCCGCCGAAGGCGCGCTCGTAGCTGAGCGGCATCGAGACGAACGGGGCCGGCGGGCTCGCCTCGAGCACCAGCGGCGTCTTCTTGCCGTCGCCGCCGACGGCGCGCCAGACCCGGTCGCCCACCACCCGGATCGACCTGGAGAACCGCGACCCCGCCCGGACGTCGACCCGGACCTCGCCGGTCGGATTGCCGTTCGGTGCGTAGGCGCTCCCCATCACGAAGAGATCGACCCCGCCCGAGAGGAACGGCGTGTCCGGCGGAAAGGCGCCGTGCTCGGTCTCCATCGGCTCGCCTTCGATCGGCCACGGGTTCTCGTGATCGAGCGAGAGTCGGTCCTGGTCGACGGTGAACGCCGGCCGGGCGATCACCGCGCCGAGCAGCTTGTGCTCGCCGAAGGCGGTGTTGAGGAAGCGAGCCCCGAAGGGAACCTGGTTGACGAATTCGATGATCGTGTCGCGTCTAGCAGTTGAGCTTGACGCGCTCCCCGTTGAGGCGGACGTCGTCGTTCGCCTTGATGGCGACGTCGCCGCGAGTCGACGTGATCGTGGTGGTGTGCGCCTGGGTCGAGTGGGTGCCGCCCGCGCGCTCGACGATGTCGCCCGCGGCATGGACCTCGAAGCTGCCGCAGCGGGCCTGGAGCGCGCCCTCCGTCACCAGCTCGATGCCCGCGGCCTCGAAGCGGAGCACCGGGCCCTTCTCGGTGAGCCGGACCTCGAGCTCGACGGCGCCCGCCGCCCCGCGGATCGTGACCAGCTCGCCCCCGCCGGGGGCGTCGCTGCAGACGATGGTCCGCCCGCTCGGCAGCTCGAGCTTGGCCTCCAAATCGTTGTCCTGTCGCGGCTTGGGTATCGAGACCGCGGCGCTGACGGCGCTCGGGCCGTCGCGCTGGCTGTCGTAGCTCTGGCGAGTCGTCATCGGTCCGTCGCTTCGGGTTCCGGTGCTCTTGAGGGCGACGAAACGGCGGCCCGGCCCTCAAAGCCGGGGGCGATCCGTGTCGCCGGGGCGAGAGGGGGCCACGCCCCCTTGGCCTAGTTTGCCGTCGCCGCCCCCGCGACGCAACGGACCGGCCGCTTAAACTCGGGCGCCGCATGCCGATAACTGGCCGAAGACGGGGCTGCGCGAGGCGGTCCTCGACTAAGAGCCGGCGAGGCAACTCAGCCGATGACACAAACCACGGCGGAAGCCCGGGCCCTGCGGGCAAGCCGGATCGCGGCGCTCGTGGCCGGAGCGATCGGCATGCTCGGGCTGCTCGGGTGGCTCGCGAGCGGTGGCGCCCCGGGCGCGCTGATCCGGGCGGCAGCGGTCGCTCCGAACGCGGGGCTCGCGGTCGCTCTGCTCGCTGCCGGCTGCTACTTGGCCCTGGCGGGGAGCTCGCGGCGGAACGATCGAGCCGTCGCGCTCCTTGCCACGGGCGCCGGTACGGTCGCCGCGCTCACTCTCCTCCAGCTCGCGCTCGGTCTCGATCTCGGGATCGATCGCCTGCTCCCCGTCGCCCCCGGCGGCGCGGCGCACCCCGGTCGGATGTCGGTGATCGGCGCGATCGGTCTTCTGGTCCTGAGCGGCTCGCTTCTGCTCCGCAAGGTCGATCTCCGCTCCCACGGCCGGCCCGCCGAGGCGGGCGCCTTCATCGTGCTGATCCTGGCCATGGTCTCCCTCTTCGGCGCGCTCTTCGACGCCGACCTCCTGCTGGGGCAGATCGGCGACCTGAATGGGATCGGGCCGGGCACGATCGTGGCCCTCGCGCTCCTCGCCATGGCGATCCTCGGCATCCACCCGGATCGCGGTGTCCTCTCGATCCTGGTCGACGACGGCGTCGCCGGGCGGGAAGCGCGCCTGGTGCTGCTCGCGGCCGGGCCGATCAGCGTCCTCGTGCTGGGCTTGATCACCCTCGGGCACCGGATGTACTGGTACGACGCCCGGAACTTCGCCGCCCTCGCCCTTGCGGCCGGCTCGGCCCTCGCCGTCGCCACCACCTGGCGAGCGTTCGGCAGACTGGTGGCCGCCGAGCGCGAGACCCGCGCGCAGATGGCCCGCTCCGCCCGCGAGGAAGCCCGCTTCCGCACGGTCTTCGAAGCGGCGCCGAGCGGGATGCTGCTCACCGACGCCGCGGGGGTGGTGCTCCTCGCCAATCGCCGCGCCACCCAGAAGTTCGGCTTCGAGCCGAGCACCCTCGAGGGCGTCTCGCTCGACGATCTGGTCCCCAACCTGGGCCTGGCCCGCGGGGAAGAGCCGCCGGCGGCGCTCATCGGCACCACAGGGGTGCACCAGCTCGGTGACGGCGTCACCCTCTACGGCCGCCGTCGCGACGGCTTCCGGTTCCCGGTCGAGATCGGCGTCAGCTCGATCGACACCGAGGAGGGATTGGTCCTGGTCGCGTCGGTCGTCAACCTGACCGCCCGCCAGCAGAGCCAGGAGAAGATCGTCGAGCTCAACGAGGAGCTCCGCCGCAGCGAAGAGCGTTTCCTGCTCGCGGTGCGCGGCTCCCAGGACGGGATCTGGGACTGGGACCCGATCGCGGGACAGCTCTGGCTCTCCGACCGCGCCCGCGAGCAGCTCCGGCTCGAGCGGCCGCCCTGCTCGGTGGTCGCGGTGATCGCGAGACGGGTTCACCCACTCGGAGCGCCGGGCGGTGCTCGAGCGGATGACCGAGCAGCTCGGCGCCGGTGGGGAGATCGACGTCGAGTGCCGCCTCGGCGACGGCGTCGACCCCGCTCGGTCGCGCTGGGTCCGGATCCGCGGCCAGGCCGTGATCGACGTCGACGGCGCCGTCAAGCGGGTGGCCGGATCGATCACCGATACCACCGATCTCCGACGCTCGATCGACGGGCTGAAGCAGGGACAGAAACGGTTCGCCGTGGCGCTCGACAACCACGGGGTCGGCTTCTGGGAATGGGACCTCGCTACCGATCGGGTCTACCGGGACGGGACCTGGCTCGCCATCCACGGATACGGCGAGGGCGAAGTGAGCGGCGGCATGGCGTGGAGCACGCTCGAGGCCAGCGAGCGCCTGGCAGTCGAGACGGCCCTCCAGCGCCACCTCGACGATCAGAGCGTCCCCTTCGACGTGGAATACCGCGCCAGACGCAAGGACGGGAGCCGGATCTGGATCGCCTCGCGGGCCCGGGTGGTCGAGCACGACGCGGCCGGCCGGCCGAGCCGGATGATGGGCACGGTCGAAGACATCACCGGGTGGAAGGAGTTCGAGACCCAGATCGAGGCGCGGAATCGCGAGCTCCAGACGCTGCTCCACGTCGCGAGCCACGACCTCCGGGAGCCGCTCCGCTCGATCCTCGGCTTCTCCCATCTCCTGTTGGAGGAGCACACCGAGCAGCTCGATGAAGACGGCAAGGACCTCCTCACCCGAGTCGGCCGCGCGGCCGAGCGTCTCGACCGCCTGCTCTCCGAGATCTCCAACCTGGCCCGGCTCCGCCGCCTCGACCATCCGACCGAAACCGTCGAGCTGGACGACGTGGTGCGCGAGGCCGTGGGACGGCTGGAGCACCGGATCAACGAATCGGGAGCCACGGTCGAGGTCGAGGGCGGACTCGGTCTGGCGCGAGCCCATCCCACCTGGGCCACCCAGGCGGTGTTCAACCTGGTGCTCAACGCGCTCAAGTTCGTCGAGCGGGGCGCCCGGCCGGAGATCGCGATCGGGCCCTGGAAGAACCGAGGGGACGGCGTAGGCGTCGTCGTGCGCGATCGAGGGCCCGGAGTTCCGATCGAGCAGGCCGAGTCGATCTTCGGGCTCTTCCGGCGCGGCGTGGGCCGCGAGGTCGAAGGGGTCGGAGCGGGTCTGGCCATCGTCCGGGAAGTCGCGGCGCGCCACGGAGGTAAAGCCTGGGTTCAGAAGCGGTCCGGCGGCGGCTCCGAATTCGTGATCACCTTCGGTGAGCCGGGCGAGGTGTCCGAGCGGTCGCGCCCCTGGGAGAGACCTGTTGTCCACGCCTGAGCGCCCCATGCTCGAGGTGCTGCTGGTGGACGACAACGAGGACGACATCCTCCTCGCCCGTCGCGCCTTCGACCGCTCCCGGCTCCGGTTGGTGCACTGCGCCCGCTCGGGTCCCGAGGCCCTGGCCTACCTCCGCGGCGAGGGCGAGTTCCGCCGGATGCCCTGTCCCGCGCTGGTGATCCTCGATCTCAACATGCCGGGCCTCACGGGGCTCGAGGTTCTGGAGGCCTTGAAGACCGACGAGACCCTGCGGGCCATCCCCGTCCTGGTCTTCACCGCGAGCAACCGACCCGAAGACGTCGAAGCGGCCTACTCCGCCGGGGCCGCCACCTTTCTCCGCAAGCCGATCTCACTGGAGCAGTTCCGGGTGACCGTCCGGGAGCTGGAGCAGTACTGGACGGCCGTCGCGGACGTGCCCCTAAACCTCGGGCGACCCTGACCGATACTCGACCACAATGACCAAGAACCGAACCAGCTCGACCTATTCGGTCCTCCTCGTCGAGGACAATCCCGACGACGCCCTGTTGCTGACCCGGCGGCTCTCCGCCGCGCTGGGTGGTGACCACGAGTTCTCGATCCGTCACGTCGAGACGGTCGACGCGGCCCTCCCGATCCTCTGGGGCCAGCGGATCGACGTGGTGCTGCTGGACCTGTCCCTTCCGGACAGCTTCGGAATGGGGACGGTCGAGTTCGTGACGGCGGCGGCGCCCTTCGTGCCGATCGTGGTCTTCACCGGGCTGGTCGACAACGACGCGGCCATCGAGGCCATCGCCGTCGGCGCCGAGGAGTATCTGACCAAGTCGTCGTCGGGTGAGCAGGTGGCCCGGGTGCTCCGCCAGGCGATCGCGCGCCGTGGCACCACCGACGCGCGCCGGGACACGGACGCGTTCCGGTGCACCCACGACGCGATCTGCCGGCTCCCCAACCGCTACCTGTTGATGGATCGCCTGGCCCAGGGACTGGCTCGGGCTCGGCAGTATCGCGAAGGCTTGGGTCTGCTCGGGATCCACGTCTCCGACGGCATCGGCGCCACCGACAACACCCATGACCGGTTGATGTTCGAGATCGGCCGCCGGCTCGCCAAGTGCACCCGGCGGAGCGACACGCTTGGCCGGATCGGGAAGCAGGACTTCGGCGTGGTGCTGGAGCGGCCCAAGAGCCGGGCCGCGCTGGCCCCGCACCTCCGCGACCTGATCTCGAGCGTGCAGCATCCCGTCGAGCTCGACGGCTCGCGCTTCCACGTGCGGGTGGCCACCAGCCTCGCCCTCTATCCGGACGACGGCGTGAGCGCCGAGACGCTGTTCGAGGCCATCGAGCCGCACCGGGAGCGCGCCACGGCCTGAGCGATCGGCCGGCCCGGTCGCCGGGCCGGCTCCGAGATTGCCCGCCCATTTTTCGGTGGACTGCGCCACCGGCCGTCGGTAGCTTGGCCGACATGATCACCATGCCGCCGCCGACCGAGATGGAGCGGGCCCGCCTCGATCGCGACCCGTCCTACGACGGGGTCTTCTTCGTCGCCGTTCGAACCACCGGGATCTTCTGCCGGCCGTCGTGCACGGCCCGCACCCCGAAGCCCGAAAACGTCTCCTACTTCCCGACGGTGGCAGACGCCCTGGGCGCCGGCTTCCGGCCCTGTAAGCGCTGCCGCCCGCTCGAGAGCAAGGGCCGGGCGCCCGAGTGGGTGCAGCCGCTCCTCGACCAGATCGACGCCGATCCGACGGTCCGGATCACCGACGACGACCTCCGCGCGCGCGGCGTGGAGCCGGTGCGGGTCAGGCGCTGGTTCCAGGAGCACTACGGGATGACCTTCCACGCCTACGCGAGGGGGCGCCGCATGAATCGCGCGTTCGAGCAGATCAAGAGCGGGGCGGACGCCGACCGGGTGGCGTTCGAGCACGGCTTCGAGTCGCTCTCCGGATTCCGGGAGGCGTTCCAGAAGGCATTCGGCACGCCGCCAGGTCAGCTGGAGGAGGCCGATCCGGTGGCTATCACGTGGGTCGAGAGCCCGGTCGGGCCGCTGGTCGCCGGCGCGACGGAAGCGGGTATCTGTCTGCTCGAGTTCTCGGACCGCCGTCGGCTGGAGAGTCAGCTCGAGACCCTGCGACGCCGGCTGGGCCGGCCGCTCGTGCCCGGCGGCAACCCGCACCTGGCCCGGCTGGAGCGCGAGCTGGCCGAGTACTTCCGGGGCGAGCGTCGCGAGTTCACGGTGCCGCTCGTCTATCCCGGCAGCGAGTTCCAGGTGTCCGTCTGGGACGAGCTCCAGCGGATTCCCTACGGCCAGACGATCAGCTACGAGGAGCTGGCCAATCGGGTGGATCGGCCGGGCGCCCAGCGGGCGGTCGGGCACGCCAACGGCCAGAATCGGATCGCGATCGTGATTCCCTGTCACCGGGTGGTGAACAAGGGCGGAGCGCTGGGAGGGTACGGCGGGGGGCTCTGGCGGAAGCAGATCCTGCTCGACCTCGAGCGCGGAGCCGTGCAGGGGAGACTCCGCCTCGAAGTTTGATCGGTACGGCGTCGTTACGAGACCGGTCGGACCGCTCCGTTCTCGCCGTACCGGGTCCGGAGCGCCGACACCCCTCCCCGCATCATCCCACCCCGAAACTCGAAGTGCGCGTCGTCGAGGAGACGGTTGCCGAGCGAGGGCGCGGAGCGCGCCCGCAGATGCTGCATCAGGAGCGTGGCTCCCACCTCGGATGCCGCCAGCCAGACTCCGGCGGGCACACCGGGATAGAGGTGGGCGGCTTCGGGTCGAAGTCGGGCTTCTCGAATCAGGCTCGCTGGCACGCGCGGTCCTCGGTCTGGATTCCGAGAGTATGCCCGATCCGGAGCGGTTGCGCCACCCCGGATCTACCGCCGCTCGCCGACCCGCTCTCGCTTGTTACGGGACCATTCGTCCGGCGCCACGTCACGCTGGCTCAGCAGGCGAAAGCGGACGTCGGTATACGCGGGCTCGTCGGGAAAGGGGAGCTCGAACTCGACCAGGTAGGCGCCGTCGACGGCCATCCCTCTGGTCAGGCCGCTCCCGTCGCCGAAGCCGGCAGCGACGCGCCTCGGCGGAACCAGCGCCGTCCCGGCTTGCCGCGGCGCTTCCGTCGCGGCCCGCTGCGCCGGAAGAGCAGCGACGGCACGATCAGCAGCGCGCCGATCGTCCCGGCCAGAGTCCCCCCGGCCGTCGCGAGCGCGATCGATCCGAAGAGGCTGTCCACCCTGGTGCCGACCGCGAGCAGGATCAGACTCGCGAGGGTGGTGAGCGTCACCAGGGCAGTCATCCGGCGCGGTCCCGCGCCACGTAGGCCACCTGCGCCGCGCCGATCGGCTTCTCGCTCGCTCCGCCGATCACCGCCTCGCGCGCCGCTCGCGCCCGCCGGCGCTCGAGCGTGCCGTGCACCAGCAGGATAGCCTGGTTCACGGCGAGACCGACCACCACGATCACCCCGACCGCCGCCTCCCGTCCGAACGAGGTGCCCGTGGCCCAGAAGATCGCGGCCACGCCCGCGAGCGCTACCGGCAGGCTGGTGAGCACCATCAGCGCCGCCCAGGTCGAATCGAACACCAGCGCCACGGCCAGCACCACCAGCGTCACGCCGAGCGCGAAGACCAGCCAGAGCCCCTTGGCACTGTCGTCGGTCTGCCACTCGAAGCGCTCGTCGTCGACGGAGTAGCCGGGCGGCGCCACGATCGACGCCATGAAGGCCTCGTGGGTCCGATTGGCGAGCCGGGGCGGGCCACGGAAATCGTAGCTCACGATCCGCACGTACTGCTGATCCTCGCGGCTGATCGCGGCCAGGCCTTCGCGCTCGCCCAGCTCGGACAGGTCGGCCACCTTGGCCGGCGCCTCGGCGGGGGTGGGCACGATCGCGCGGCGCAGCTCGTCGAGCGAGCGCTCCCGGGCGCCCTCGGCCTTGAGGTTGACCAGCACCTCCTCGCCGTCGAGCTCGAGCCGCTGGCCGCCCACCGCGCCGCTGATCTCGCGGGCCACCGCGCCCGCGAAATCGCTCACCGTGACGCCCACTCGCGAGAGCGCGTCACGGTCCGGCGTCAGGGTCACGCTCATCGCGCGCTCGGAGCGGAAGAAGCTCCCGGCGTTGATGTTCACCTCGCGCACCCGGGGAATCCGCTCCAGCCGCGCCTGGAGGTCGCGCGCCACCTGCTCGACCCCCGAATACGAGTAGCCCAGAACTTTGATCCGGAAGCTCACCGAGGCGGACCCGCCGCCGCTCGAGAAAATCGGGCCCCGGCCGAACACGCTGATCGTCGCGCCGCCGACGAACACGGCCCGCTGGGTCATCTCCTCCTGCATCACCAGCGGCAGCGCCGTGAGACCGGCCTCGCGCTCGAAGGTCACCTGGAGCATGCCGCGACCGGTGAAGCCCTGGGTCACCACGCTCTGGACCCCGCCCTGCCCGACGGCGATCTGCTCGAACTCGCGCATCACCCGGTCGAGGCTCTGCGGGTCGGAGCCTCGCGGGAAGCCGACGCTCACGTTGAGCGTCGTCCGCTGGCCGAACCAGTCGCCGAAGGAAGACCGGGGCACCTTCTTCGCGAACCCGTAGCCCGCGGCGACCAGCAGCCCGAGCGACACGGCGATCGTGGCCCAGCGCCAGCGCAGCAGCCGGATCAGGAGCTTGGTGTAGCCGCGATGGAGCGGACGCCACTGGCGCTTGGCGAGTCCGTGGCCCGCGCCGACCGCCGGGATCATGATCACCGACGCGGCCACCGACCATCCCAGACCGAGCAGGAACGCGGCGGCGAACGGGAGGAACGCGGCGCGCGCGTCGCCCTGGAGGTAGAGGAAGGGAAAGAGCACCACCGCGGTGGTCAGGGTCGAGCCCAGCACCGCGGGCGTGATCTGCCGGCCGGCCGCCGCGCGCCCGTCCGGGGTGTCGGGCGCGTGCCGGAGCCGCTCCACCACCACGATCCCGTTCTGGACCAGCACGCCGATCCCCATGCCGAGCCCGGCCAGGGTCAGGAGGTTGGCCGGGATCTCGAGCAGGTAGAGGCCGAGCGCGGTGCCCGCGATCGCCACGGCGGCGCTCCCGACCACCAGCCAGATCGAGGTGAAGTTCCGGAGCACGAAGGCCAGCACCACGATCACCGCGAGGAACGCCACCGCGCCGCGGATCACCAGCTCGCGGAGCTGCTTGGCCAGCTCGACGCTCTCGTCGTTCTCGAGCCGGAAGGCGACCCCGGGCGGCAGGCCGGCCGCGGCCTCGACCATCGCCTGCCGCACCCGCCGCGCGGTGTGGATCGCGTCGGCGCCGGGCAGCCGATAGACGATCAGCCCGACCGCCGTCACGCCGTTCAGTCGATAGAAGCGGCCCCCGGCGTCCTCCTCGGGCCGGACCGACGCCAGCTCGCCGAGGCGGAACACCCGACCGCTCCGGGCGCGAATCGGCAGCCGTTCCAGGTCGGCCAGCGCGCTCGGCTGGTCGCGGAGGGCCACCGTGATCACGTTGGATCCGCGCCGCTCTTCGCCGAGGGCCTGGACCATCCGCGCGTCGCGGATCGCGGCGGAGAGCAGCTGCGGGTCGATCCCGAGCTGCCGCAGCCGGGCCGCGTCGTACGCCACCGAGACCCCGTTCTGCGAGACGCCGAAGGTGCCGACGCTGGAGACGCCCGGCACCGCCGAGAGCCGGGGCTCGACCCGCTCGGTGGCGATCCGGGAGAGCGAGCCCGGGGTGTACGGGCCGGACAGGGTGTAGCGGATCAGGGGCTCTTCTTCCAGCTCCTGCGCCACCTCGTTGCTCACCGTGGGCGACGAGACGCCGAGCGGAAAGCGCGAGCGCAAGAGCTCGAGCCGCTCGTGGATCTCAAGCCGCGCGATGGTGAGATCGGTGCCCGGCTGGAGCTCGATCGTGAGCTGGGAGCTGCCGTCGGTCGATTCGCTGCTGGCCTTCTTCACCCCGCGGACGCTCTGCACCGCCTCTTCGATCGGCGAGGTGACGTAGGTCTCCACCAGCTCGGGCGAGGCGCCCGGCCACTGGGTGGCGACGGTGAGGGTCGGGAGCTCGACCCGCGTCTTGGTGGCGAGCGGCAGCTTGGTGAACGCCACCCCGCCCGCCAGGATCAGCGATACCCCGGTGGCCCAGACCACCGCCGGCCGCCCCGCCGCCCATCGAATCATGAGGCCGCCCTCGCCGCCT
>JAWKQJ010000074.1:0-16904 GCA_041390205.1 Gemmatimonadales bacterium | reverse complement strand
CCCTTCCTGGGCCGGGCCGACCGCGCGGTCGTGGTCCGGAGCGGGATCCCGACGCTGGAGCGGCTCCCGGACGACGCCGAGACCCGCTTCGCGCGCCTCGACGCCTGGGCGCGGGGCGCCGGCGAGCCCGAGTCTCCCGCCTAACGCCTCGCGCTCACCCCGATCTCCGTCAGAAGCTCGTCGGGCCGATAGGCGACGCCGTCCTTCACGACCAGCTCCACCCGGCGGATCGCTTCGATCCGGGCCGCGGGATCGCCGTCGACCAGGACCAGGTCCGCGAGCTTGCCCTCGGCGATCGAGCCGAGCCGGTCGGTCCGCTTGGTGACCATCGCGGCGTTCCAGGTGGCGATCCGCAGCACCTCGCCCGGGGGGATGCCCGCCTCGGCGTAGAGCTCGAGCTCGCGATGGTAGCAGAAGCCGGCCATGCAGTCCGTGCCGGCGACCAGGGTCACGCCCGAGCGGTGGAGCGCCGCGACCATGTCGAGCATCCGGCGATAGGAGGCCCGATAGCGCGCCCGGGTCGGCGGGTCCGCCGGGAGACCGCCGCCGGTCATCCCCCGGCGCACCTGTGCCGGCAGGCGATCGCGGTACTTCGCGTCGCCCGGATTCACTGTGCCCGGGTCGGCGGTGAACATCCCTTCGAACGTCGCGACCGTCGGGTCGACCACGATCTTCCGGTCGGCCAGAAAGCGGAGGAACGAGCGGACGCTGTCGGCGGCGAGGTCGAGGTCGGCGCCGCGCTTCGCCACCTCGGTGAAGCGGAGCGGCGTCCGGGTGTCGAGTGTGTCGCCCAGGAAGTTGAGGAACAGCATGTTGGTGTGCTGGATCTCGTCGTATCCGGCCAGCACGGCGTTTCGCGCGATCATCCCGCGAGGGATGTGGCCGCTGAGACGCATCCCTTTCTCGTGGGCGCGCTTCGCGATGACCGGCACCAGCGACGGGTCGAGCGAGCTGTAGAGCTTGATCTGCTCGTAGCCCAGCTCGGCGTAGCGATCGACCCAGCGGAGCGCCTCCTCGGGCGTCGCCACCAGGGCTTTGGTCGGGCCGGCGTAGGGGCCGGGCCCGTCCATGAAGCCGGCCATCACGATCCGGGGCCCGATCATGGTGCCGGCGTCGATCGCGCGGCGGGTGGCCAGCAGGTAGTCGACGTCGTTCGCGAGGTCGCGGATCGAGGTCACCCCGTTGGCCAGGTTGAGGAGGCCGTCGACGTTGCCGAAGTGGGCGTGCATGTCCCAGAGCCCCGGCAGGAGGGTCTTGCCCCGGCCGTTCACGACCCGCGCGTTCGCGGGCACGGTCACCTCGCCCGCCGGTCCGACCCGGGCGATCCGGTTGCCCTCGACCACCACGGTCCGATCTGCCACGAGCCGGGCGGCGGGCGCGTCGAAGACGCTCACGTGCTCGAAGACGAGCGGACGGCCGTCTCGGGCGCCGAGCCGCTCGGCGAGCGCGCGGGAGCGGGCCCCCGTGATCGAGTCCTGCACCCGGGTGAGGGCCTGCAGCAGGCCCTCGTGCCCCCGGCGAATCACGCTCGACCAGCCGCTCACCGAGGCGAAGAGCTCCCGCTCCCGGTCGAGCCAGAGATAGGTGGGCGAGAAGCCGAGGCCGCTGACGATCGCGAGGGTCAAGTCGGGCGCGTCGCCCGCCGGACGGACGCCCGGCGCCGTCTCCAAACGCGCCTCGCCGGCCGGCAAGAGCGGGAGCCGACGGGACGGAGCGTCGAGTAGCGCCCGGGCCAGCGCGGCCGTGATCTCGGGCGGCGCTTCGAGCGGCAGGAAGAAGCCGGCGCCGGCCGGCGCGTCGCCCTCCTCGGCCGCGTTCTTCCAGCGCAACCGGTCGGAGCGCGTCTCGAGCGTCTCGGTAACCGACTGCTTGAGGTAGTCGTTGCCGCCGATCCGCACCGCGCGCGGCCGGCCGGCGCCATCGACGGACAGCTCGGTATCGGTCGACGGGCCGCGGCCTCGGTCGTTGAACTCGAAGTGGATCCGGCGGCCGCCGTCGCTCTGCACGACCACGGTCTGGCGTCCGGCCTGGTTGCCCTGGATCAGGACGGCATAGTGGAGGGTGTCGGCCGCCTGGCCGAGCGGGGCGAATCCGAGAAGCGCGAGGAGGAGCACGGGGCCATCCGATCGGGTCGTGAGGACCGCACTAATATGGGCCCGGTCGCCGCCGCCGCCGAACAGCCTGCTCGGGGCCCGATTGAATCCGAACCGGCGAGCCCGTCGTAGGAGGCGCATGCCAAGTCTCAAGCTCGCGGTGCGCACGCTGGCCCGCTCGCCCTTCGTGACGGCCGTGGCCGTGGGGTCGCTCGCGCTCGGAATCGGCGCCAACACCGGCCTCTTCTCGATGTTCCAGCAAATCCTGCTGCGACCGCTCCAGGTGGAGGGCGCGGATCGGCTGGTCAATCTGTCGAGTCCCGGGCCCAAGTCGGGGTCGACGTCCTGCAACGACGCCGGCAGCTGCGACGAGGTGTTCAGCTACCCGATGTTCCGAGACCTGGAGGCCGGGCAGAAGGTCCTTGCCGGTCTGGCGGCCCACCGGTCGTTCGGCGCCAACCTCGCCTATCAGGGTCTCACCCTGGACAGCGAGGGCCTCTACGTCTCCGGCTCCTACTTCAGCGTCCTCGGGCTTCGGCCGGCGCTCGGCCGCCTGATCGGCCCGAGCGACGATCGGGTGATCGGCGGTCACCCCGTGGCGGTTCTGAGCCATCGCTATTGGCAGGACCGTCTGGGCGCCGACTCGAGCGTGATCGGGCAGGCGCTCACGATCAACGGGCAGTTCGTCACCGTCGTCGGAGTGGCGCCGGCGGGCTTCGACGGCACCACGATCGGGATTCGTCCCCGGGTCTTCGTGCCGATCTCCATGCGGGGCGTGCTCTCGTCCCGCGAGGGCTCCTTCCAGGATCGCAACGACTACTGGATCTACCTGTTCGGGCGGCTGGCCCCGGGCGGCACGCTGGTCGAGGCGGCGGCGGGTCTCAACGCGATCTACCGCCCGATCGTGGCGGAGGTGGAGCTGCCGCTCCAGACCAACGCCAAGGACGACTACCTCGAGCGCTTCCGCGCCAAGGAGATCGGCGTGGCTCCCGGGCGACGGGGCCAGACCCAGATCGGCCGCGAAGCCACGGCGCCGCTCCTGCTGCTCTTCACGGTCACCGGGATCGTGCTGCTGATCGCCTGTATCAACGTGGCGAACCTGCTGATCGCCCGGGCGGCCAACCGGGCCCACGAGATGGCGGTTCGGCTCTCGCTCGGCGCGACCCGGCGGCAACTCATCGCCCAGCTGCTCACGGAATCACTGCTGCTCGCGGCGCTGGCCGGTGTCGTGAGCCTCGTGGTGGCGCGTTGGACGCTCGCGCTGATCACCCGCTTCCTGCCGCCGGATGCGCTGGCGACCGTGGACTTCTCCGTCGGCGGAGCCGCCATCGCCTTCGCGGCGGCCGCGGCGCTCGTCACGGGGCTCCTGTTCGGGGTGGCACCCGCGATCCACGCCACCCGCCCCGAGCTGCTCGGCATCATCAAGGCCAACGCCGGCCGAACCACCGGCAACCGCGGCGGCGCGCGCTTCGGGTCGGGCCTGGTCACCGCGCAGATCGGCCTCTCGATGGCGCTGCTGGCCACGGCCGGACTCTTCATCCGAAGTCTCGGTAACGCGGCCCGCGTCGATCTCGGCCTCGAGGCGGACAACGTCGTCTCTTTCCGGATCGCCCCGTCGCTGAACGGCTACCCGCCCGCTCGGATCAACGCGCTCTACCGCCGGGTCGAAGAGGAGCTCGCGGCGCTGCCGGGGGTCGCCGAGGTGGCGGCCGCCCGGGTGCCGGTGCTCGCGGGGAGCAGCTGGAACACCACGGTCAAGGTCGAGGGCTACGAGCCAGAACCCGAAGAGCGGGCCAGCGCCAGCTACAACCAGGTCGGCCCGGGCTTTCTCTCGACGCTCGGCATGCGGCTCCTGGCCGGTCGTGAGTTCACCGACGCCGACGCGGTCGGCGGTCCGCGGGTCGCGATGGTGACGGAGAGCTTCGTCCGGCGGTTCAACCTCGGCCGGGACGTGATCGGCAAGCGGATCGGGGTGGGCGACGGCGAGCTCGACATCGAGATCGTCGGCCTGGTGCGGGACGCGAAGTACAACGAGGTGAAGGGGGCCACGCCGCCGGTCTTCTTCCGACCCTATCGGCAGGACACCCTGATCGGCTCGATCAACTTCTACGCCCGGACCCGCGGCACGCCGACCGCGCTCTTGCGCGAGATTCCGCGCATGATGGGCCGGGTCGACCCGACGCTGCCGGTGGTGGACCTGATCACCTTGCCGGCGCAGATCCAGCAGGGTCTGTCCGTCGATCGGCTGATCGGCAACTTCTCGTCGGCCTTCGCCGCCCTGGCGACGCTGCTCGCGTCGATCGGCCTCTACGGCGTGCTCGCCTACAACGTGGCCCGGCGGACCCGGGAGATCGGGGTGCGGATGGCCCTCGGCGCCGATCGGCGCCGGGTCCGGGGCCTGGTGCTCCGTCAGGTCGGGCGCATGCTGCTGATCGGCGGCGGGATCGGGCTGTTGGTGGCCATCGCGATCGGCCAGGCGGCGCGCTCTCTCCTGTTCGACGTCCAGGGCTACGATCCCTTCGCGCTCGCCGGCGCGACCGCGCTGCTGGCCCTGGTGGCCTTTTCGGCCGGCTACCTGCCGGCGCGTCGCGCCTCCGCGGTCCATCCCATGGAGGCCCTCCGGGAGGAGTAGCGGCGCCTAACGAAGTGGCGGGGTGGCGACCGGAGGCCGCCGGTGATGGGTGTGCTGCTCGTACCCGTAGGCGAGTCGGATCAGGGTCGCCTCGTCCCAGGGCTTGCCGAAGAACTGCAAGCCGGCCGGCAGGACCCCGCCTCGGGTCCAACCCATCGGCACGGTGATGGCCGGAAACCCCGTGCTCGGCGAGAAGAGTTGATTGTTGTCGCCGTGCGGGGTGTTGAGGTCGCCGATCAGGCGCGGGGGGTTGCTCCAGGTCGGATAGACGAGGGCGTCGAGGCGGTGCTCCGCCATCAGGGCGAGCACGGCCGTCCGCAGCTTGGCCCGGAAGTCGTCCCGGCTTCGACACCCCGGGCTGTCATCGGTCACCGGCTCGGCGTCGGCCGCCGCGCGGAGCCGCGCTTCGACCGAAGGATGGAATCGGCGGGAGGCGATCACCTGCTCGAGCGAGGACACCGGCGTGCGGCCGTGGTGGCGGGCGAACCAGGCTTCGAGATCCCGCTTGAACGGGAAGCAGGAGCCCGACTGCGCGCGACGCCAGGCCGTCAGGCTGTCGATCACCATCGAGTCGATCACCGTGGCGCCCGCCGCGCGGAGCTCGTCGAGCGACCGCGCGAACACCCCGAGGATCTCCGGGTCGGTGGTGGCGGTCAGGTAGGCCTGGGTGAGCACCCCGATCCTGGCGCCCCGGAGCCCGTCGGCGCGGAGCGACTCCCGATAGCGGGGGATGGGGTGGTGCCGGCTCTCGGCCGTGATCGGGTCGGCCCGGTCCTCGCCGACCACCACCTGGAACACGGCGACCGCGTCTTCAACGGTCCGCGCCATCGGCCCGGCGATGTCCGCCGCGAGGTTGAGCGGCACGATGCCGGCCCGACTGGTGAGACCCATGGTCGAGCGGATGCCCACCAGGGCCTGATGCGAGGAGGGTCCGCGAATGCTGTTGCCGGTGTCGGTGCCCAGACCCGCCGCGCCGAGACTGGCGGCGACGGCGGCCGCGGTGCCGCCGCTCGATCCGGCGGTGACCCGATCGAGGGCGTAGGGATTCTTCGAGTAGCCCGGCAGGATCGAGCTCACGGTCTCGTAGGGGCTGAAGGCCCACTCCGCCATGTTCGACTTGGCCAGCACGATCGCCCCGGCGGCCTTGAGGCGGGCCACCTGGAAGGCGTCCCACTCGGACACGAAGCCCTCGAGGGCGAGCGACCCGGCGGTGGTCGGCAGCTCGACGGTCTCCATGTTCTCCTTGACGATCATCGGCACGCAGTGGAGCGGACCGACCGGCCCGCCGGTCCGAAAGCGGCGATCGAGCGAGTCCGCCACGGCGAGGGCGGCCGGGTTCCGCGACACGAGCGCGTTGAGCGCGGGGCCGTTCCGGTCGTAGGCCTGGATCCGCGCGAGATAGGCCTCCACGATGCCCCGGCAGGTCGCGCGACCGTCGCGGAGCGCCGCCTGGAGGTCGGCGATGGTGGCTTCGTGCACCTCGAAGCCCGCGGGGCCGGGCTGGGCGGCCAGGGCGGTGGCGACGACCAGGAGCGGGACGATCGGCAGGATGCGCATGCGGAGAAGGTGAGAGCCGTCCCCCCGCCCGGCAAGACCTCCCCGGCGCGTCCGCCCGGGCCGGATCGACGGGTCGGTTGCACCTCGATTTCGGACGCCATATGATAGGTCGTCAAATTACGGGATTGGTTCCCATTTTGCGGGATTCGATGAACTGGCTCGGTGGCAGCCTCGCCCGGCGGGTCGCCGCCCCGGCCATGACGCTCCTCCTCCTCGGCCTGCCGGCTTCGGCGGTGGCGCAGGACGGACGCGACTCGCTGGTCGTGGGCGTCCAGCGCTTCGGGGTCTGGGTCCCGATGCGCGACGGGGTCCGGCTCTCGGCCGACCTCTGGCTTCCGGATTCGACCGGCCGGCATCCGACCATCGTGCTGCGCACTCCCTACATCAAGACGCCCCAGTTCCGCCGCTACGGCCTCGCGGCATACGTCCGCGCGGGCTTCGCGGTGATGGTGCAGGACACCCGCGGCCGCGGCGATTCCGAGGGCGAGTTCGACTTCTACTTTCCCGAGGGTCGGGACGGCTACGACACGATCGAGTGGATCGCGCGGCAGCCGTGGTCCAGCGGGCTGGTCGGCATGGACGGCGGCTCGTATCTGGCCGGGGTGCAGTGGCTCGCCGCGCGGGAACGCCCGCCATCGCTGGCCTGCATGGTGCCCACCGCCCCCTCGGGCCGGATCTTCGACGAAGTGCCGTACCTCGGCGGGGCCTTCCGCGCCGAGTGGGCGCTGCCCTGGCTCAACGACGTTTCGGGCCGGGTCTCGCAGGGGGCCCAGAACGCCTACGTCGACTGGCGGCGGATCGCGACCCACAGCCCGTTGCTCACGGCGGACGACGCCTTCGGTCGGAGGATGCCGCTCTACCGCGCCTTCCTGCTGCACGACACGCTCGACGAGTACTGGAGCCGGATCCAGCTCACCGATCGCGACATGGCCAGGATCGACGTGCCCTCGCTCACCGTCACCGGCTGGTTCGACGGCGATCAGATCGGGGCGCTCTACTACTGGGACCTGATCGAGCGTCGCGGCACCCTGGCCGATCGGACCCGGCTGATCATCGGCCCGTGGACCCACGCGATGACCTATCTCGGCGGGGCCGAGCGGGTGGGCGCGTTCGAGCTCGGGAAGGAGGCGATCATCGACATCCAGGCGGAGCGGATCGCCTTCTTCGCGTCGTGCCTGAGACCCGGCGGCCCGCGATTCGAGCGGCCGCGAGTGCGGGTCTTCGTGACCGGGGCGAACCGCTGGGTCGAGGCGGACCGCTATCCGCTGCCGGAGGTCCGGGAGCGCGCCCTCTATCTCCGGAGCGACGGGTCGGCGAACGGCGGCGCTGGTGGTGGCCGGCTCGAGTGGTCGGCCCCAGGGCGTGAGCGGCCGGACAGCTTCACCTACGACCCGACCAACCCGGTTCCCTCGATGGACGTCGCGCTCGACCACCGCTCGGTCGAGAGCCGGCCGGACGTGCTGGTCTATTCGTCCGAGCCGTTGACCGAGCCGGTCGACGTGGTCGGGCGGGTCTTCGTCGAGCTGCACGCCTCGACCGACGCGCGCGACACGGACTTCACCGCCAAGCTCCTCGACGTCTATCCCGATGGCCGCTCGGTGCTGCTCGGTCCGGCTGCTGCGGGGGTCAAGCGGGCCCGGTATCGCGAGGGCTACGAGCGACAGGTACCCCTCGCTCCGGGATCGGTCGAGCGCTACCGGATCGAGCTCTACGACGTCGGGCACCGCTTCCTGCCGGGGCATCGGATCCGGCTCCAGGTTTCGAGCAGCGCCTTTCCGTTCGTCGACGCCAATCGCAACACCGGCCTGCCCGTGGCCACCGACACCACCTGGACGACGGCCAGGCAGACGATCTGGCACGACGCCGAGCGGCCATCGAGGATCCTGCTGCCCGTGCTCCCTCCGGACCCGCGGCTTCCGCGCTGAGGTCACCATGATCGCACAGGTCGTGCGCCCGCTGGGCGCGATCGCCATGCTCGGCGCCGCCCTCGCCTCGCCTGGCGCGGCGCAACCGCGCGGGGTCGAGCTCTTCGGCGCGATGTTGAGCGGGCAGCTGAGCCGAACCACGGGAACCACCAGGCTGCGTTGGCTGCCGGGCACGGCCGGCTACCTCGAGATCGCCGTCGACAGCGCGACGGGCACCCGTTCGTTTTCCCGGGTCGACCCGCGGACCGAGCGGCGCCGCCCGCTGTTCGACGGCCGCACCGTCGCGCGGATCGCCGAGGCGTATCGGCGCGAGACCGGGGGGGCGGCCGCGGGGCTCCCGTTCGCCGATCTCGCCTTCGAGCCGGGCGGGGAGGCGTTCCAGTTCACGGCCGATGGCGCGCAATGGCTCTACCGGCTCACGGACCACTCGCTCCGCCGCCTCCGGGTGCCGGAGCGGACCGGCCCCCTCAACCTCGACGCGACCGAGCCCGGCGTCTTCTCGCCCGACTATCGCCGCTACGCCTTCGTCCGCGACTACGACAACCTCTTCCTGTTCGACGTCGAGACCGGCGAGGAGCGGCCGCTGACGACCGGCACCGGGGAAGACAACACGGTCGGCTTTCTCGGCGCCGGCCCGTGGTATCGCTGGTCGCCGGATGGACGGCGGATCGCCTTCCTCAAGGCCGATCAGCAGTCGATGCCCGAGTATCCGATCCTCTTCAGCCGCGAGCCCGTCGCGCGGGTCGAGCGGATGCGCTACCCGTTCACGACCACGCCGACGCCTTCGATCGAGGTCTGGGTCGTCGACGTGGAGACGGGCGCCAGTCGCCGCTTCGCGACCAACAGCGAGGCGCTGCCCTTCGTGCGCGAGCTGACCTGGCTGCCCGACGGGAGCGGGCTCGTCTATCATCTGGTCGATCGCTGGGAGAGCCGGCTCGAAGTCCGGCTGGTCGAGCTCGCCTCGGGTCTGACGCGGACGCTCGCGATCGACGAGGACCCGGCCTACCTCGATCCGCCGCACAACTTCCAGCTGCTTCAGGGAGGGGCGCGGTTCCTGCTCAGCTCCGAGCGCTCGGGACGCCGGCAGCTCTATCTCCATGACGTCGGCGGCAGAGAGCCGCGTCAGCTCACCGACGCCGAGTGGGCCACCGGCGAGGTCCTGCACGTGGACGAAGGGTCCGGTTGGGTCTATCTGGTCGGCTATCCCAACTCCGGTCTCGACACCCACCTCTACCGGGTCCGGTTGGACGGCACCGGCTGGAGCGACCTGACGCCGGAGCCGGGCGTCCACCGGGTCAGCATCGACCCGACGGGGAGCTACTTCACCGACGATCACTCCTCCATCGAGACGCCGCGGACCGTGACGCTCCGCCGCACCGACGGCGGGGTGGTCCGCACCCTGGCCACCACCAACGTCGACGCGGTCGCGGCGGTCGGCCTCACGGCCCCCGAGATCCTCGCGCTCCGAACCGCCGACGGCCAGAGCACCATGCACGCGATTCTCCACCGGCCGGTCGATCTCGACCCGACCAGGAAGTATCCCGTGGTCGTGATGGTCTACGGCGGTCCGCACACCAAGGCCGTGCGGAACGCCTACCAGACCCTGGACTTCGACGCGCAGCTGGCTCAGCTGGGCTTCCTGGTGATGGAGATCGACGGCCGGGGCACCAGGCTCCGGGAGAAACGCTACCAGACGGCGACCTACCTCCGGCTCGGCCAGGAGGACGTCGACGACCAGGCCGCCGGCGTGCGTCAGCTGGCGGCGCGGTTTCCCTACGTCGACGCCTCGCGGGTCGGGGTCACGGGGCTTTCCCATGGCGGCTACATGACGCTGATGATGAAGCTCCGCTACCCCGACGTCTTCCAGGTCGGCGTGGCGGGCGCGCCGATGACCGACGTCGCGCTCGGTCCGCGGCAGTACATCGGGCGGATGATGCGCACCCCGGACGCGAACCCCGAGGGCTACGAGAAGGCCAACGTCCTCAACTACGCGGATCGGATGCAGGGTCGGCTGATGATCTACCACGGCACCAACGACCGGAACGCCGTGATCGGGCACACGATGCTGCTGGTGGGCAAGCTGGTCGACCTGGGCAAGCCGGTGGACCTGATGATCTACCCCGACGGAGTCCACGTGCTCGAGGGCGAGGACATGATCCACCAGGTAAAGACGGCGGTGAGCTACTTCCTGGAGCACCTGCGGCCGGAGGGCTGGGAGGCGAGCCGCGCCGCGATCTGGTCGCTGGGCTCCTAACGACCGGCGTCGGGCTCGGCGCGCCATTCGCGCCAGACCACCCGCCGTGCTTCGATCGCGTCGCGGACGGCGCGCTCCCGGGCCGAGAGCGTGGCCGCGCCGGTCTTGACCTCGAGAAACACCACCCGCTCGACCTTGCCGCTCGCCAGGCCGTCGAACACCACGAAGTCCACCGGTGAGCCGAGGAAGCGCACCTCCCGCGGGTCGTAGTCGAAGCCGGGAAGGATCGGCACCAGCTGCTCGAAGACCTTGCCCGCCGTCACCGCCTGGCTCCGGGCGGCGGCGTCGCGGCGAATCGACTTGGTGTGGCGGATCTTCCAGCGGAGGAAGCCGAGCAGGCCGAGGACGAGGCCCAGCGCGAGGCCGAGGAGGCCGGCCACGGCCGCGTCGGCGGTGAGGGGCAGGTCGGACATGCCGAGCAATAGAGCGCGGGAGCGGCGTGGGCACCATCCCGACCGGGCTCGCGGCCCCTGTCGAAATGGGGGGCGGCGACCTAAGATGGGCGATGCAAAGCTACGGCTGGCTCTCGATCCTGCCGCCGATCGTCGCGATCGCGCTGGCCATCCGCACCAAGCAGGTCTTCCTCTCCCTCGGTCTCTTCGTCTGGCTCGGCTGGACCATCATGAGCGGCGGCAACCCGGTGGCGGGACTGGTCAAGTCGGTCGACACCTTTCTCACCTCGGTGACGGATCCGGACAACGCCCGGGTGTTGATGTTCAGCGCGCTGATCGGCGCGATGATCACCTTCACCCAGGCGTCGGGCGGGATGGAGGGCTTCGTGGACTGGGCCGAGCGGCGCGGCCTGGCCCGCTCGCGACGGACGGTGAGCCTGTTCACGGTGCTGGTGAGCATGCTGGTCTTCCTGGAATCGAACTTCGGCCTGCTGGTGTCGGGCTCGGTGGCGCGGCCGCTCTTCGACAAGTGCCGGATCTCGCGCGAGAAGCTCGCCTACGTGATCGACGCGACCTGCTCGCCCAAGTGCATCCTGATTCCGCTCAACGCCTGGGGCGCCTACGTGATCGGACTGCTCGCCGCGCAGGAGGTGGCGCAGCCCGTCTCGCTCCTGGTGTCGGCGCTGCCGTTCAACTTCTACGCCATCCTGGCGATCCTGCTGGCCCTGCTGGTGATCCTGAGCGGGCGCGACATCGGGCCGATGCGCGAGGCCGAGCGGAGAGTGCGGGAGGAGGGCAAGCTCCTCCGCGATGGCGCCAAGCCGATGGTCAGCGCCGAGGTGAGCGCCGTGACGGCCAAGCCGGGCGCGCCCCGTCGGGCGCTCAACATGGTGATCCCGATCGCCGTGATGGTGGCCACCGTGCCGATCGTGCTCTCGTACACCGGCAACGGCGACCTGATGGCCGGGAGCGGATCGAAGGCCGTGCTCTGGGGGGTGATCGTCGGCCTGCTGGTGGCCGCCGTGGCCTACCGGGCGCAGGGCATCATGACGTTCGAGGAGCTGACTGACAACACGATCCGCGGGATCCAGGGACTGATCCCCCTGGTGATCGTGCTCTCGCTCGCGTTCGCGATCAGCGCCACCACCCGCGCGCTCGGCACCGGAGTGTTCGTCGCCCAGGCGGCGCAGGCCGCCTTGCCCGGGTTCGCGATTCCCGCCGTGATCTTCCTGCTCGCCTGTCTGATCGCCTTTTCGACGGGCACCTCGTGGGGCACCTTCGCGATCATGATCCCGATCGTGATCCCGATGATCGAGATCCTCCATCTCCACCCGGCCCTGGCGCTGGGCGCGGCCCTGGGGGGCGGGATCTTCGGCGATCACTGCTCGCCGATCTCCGACAGCACCATCGTGGCCTCCATGGCCTCCGCGACCGATCACATCGACCACGTCCGCACCCAGCTGCCGTACGCGCTCGCCGCGGCCGGCGGGGCGCTGGTGCTCTTTCTCGGATTCGGCGCGATCCTCTGAGCCGTGCCATCTTTCCGCCGGGGCTCGACCAACGAGGGAGCGATGTCGACCAGCCGTCGCGACTTCCTGGCCACGTCGGCCGCGCTCGGGGCCGCCGCGCTGGGACTCGATGCCTGTCGGCCCGCCAGGGAGTCCGAGGAGCGCGACCAGCCGCGGTCCCTCCGGATCCTGATCCTCGGCGGGACGGGCTTCATCGGTCCGCATTTCGTCCGGCAGGCGCGGCTCCGCGGCCACACCGTGACTCTCTTCAATCGCGGGCGCAGCAACGCCGACCTCTTTCCCGACCTGGAGACCCTGATCGGCGATCGCGACGGACAGCTCGACGCGCTCCGCGGCCGCGACTTCGACGCGGTGATCGACAGCTCGGGCTACGTCCCGCGCCACGTGCGCGACTCGGCCACGCTCCTGGCCGAGCGGGTGAGCCACTACCTCTTCATCTCCTCGGTGTCGGCCTACGCCGACTTCGACACCCCGGGGATCGACGAGGACTATCCGCTCGCGACCATGCCCGATGCCACGGTCGAGGAGGTCACGGAGGACACCTACGGGCCCATGAAGGCGCTGGCCGAGCGGGCGGTGACGGAGGCCTTTCCGCGAGGTGCCACCGTGGTCCGTCCCGGCTACATCGTGGGGCCGGGCGACACCACCGACCGCTGGACCTACTGGCCCGTTCGGGTGGCCGCGGCCGGCGAGATGCTGGTCCCGGGCGACCCCGGCGATCCGATCCAGATCATCGATGCCCGCGACCTCGCGAGCTTCGTGATCCACCTGCTCGAGCACCGCACCCTCGGCGCGTTCAACGCGGTCGGGCCGCTCGCCCCGCTCTCGATGGGCGGAATGCTCGACTCGATGAGCGCCGTGCTCGGCATGACGCCGCGCCTGACCTGGGTGTCGGCCGACTTCCTCGCCGCGCGCGGGGTCGAGCTGCCGATCTGGAACCCGCCGTCCGGCCGCTACGCCAACCTCCACCGGATCCGGAACGACCGGGCGGTTGCCGCGGGCCTCTTCATTCGCAACGCGACCTACACGGTCTTCGACACCGTCCAGTGGTGGGACCGGCAGTCGGCGAGCCGACGCCGCGAGATGCGCTCGGGCCTCCGGATGCCGCCCGACCTGACCAGCGCCACGGCCTCGCTCGAGGCGCAGATGGCGGCGGAGGCCCGGCTCCTGGCCGAGTGGCGGGGTACCCGCAGTTGAGGAGCGACGGGCGATGACGCCAGATCCGCGTCGGGAGCTGCGGCTCGCGTCGACGGTGCTGCTGGTGCGCGATCGCGCGACCCCGGCGGCGCCGGGCGACTCGACGATCGAGGTCTTCATGGCCAGACGGCACGTGGAGACGGTCTTCGTCGGGGGCGCCTACGTCTTTCCGGGTGGCCGGGTCGATCCGGAAGACGCGATTGACCCCGCCCGCTGCGTCGGTGTCGACCCGACCAGCGCGGGCCAGCGGCTCTCGCTCGGCGCGGGCGCGCTGGCCCACTACGTCGCGGCGATCCGCGAGTGCTTCGAGGAAGCGGGGGTGCTGCTGGCCTACGATCGCGAGGGGCGGCTGCTCGATTTCGCCGACCCCGCGGTCGACGAGCGGTTCCGGGTGAGCCGGGAGCGGCTCAACGCCGGGGCGGTCTCCATGGCGGAGATCGTGGAGCGGGAGGACCTCAGGCTCGCGACCGACCGGATCGAGTACTGGGCCCACTGGATCACTCCGCTCGGCGAGCCGCGTCGATACGACACCCGATTCTTCATCGCCCGGGCGCCCGGTGGCCAGACCGCCGCGCACGACGAAGGCGAGCTGGTCAACTCGGCATGGGTCACCCCGCGCGAGGCGATCGAGCGGGCCCGCCGTCGCGAGTGGCTGATCATCTTCCCGACGCTGATGAACCTGAGGGCCCTCGGCCGGCACCCCAACGTCGACGAGGCGATCCGCTGGGCGGCCTCGCAACCGGTCCCGCTCACCGCGAACCTCCCCAGGATCTTCGAGGGACGGGTGGTCCTGCCCGGCCATCCGAGCTACGAGCGGGCCCAGGAGGACATCACCGGCGTCGATCCGGCGGTGTTCGAGCGGTCCTTCGAGCCGTGACCGGCACGGCGTCGACGATCCGATACGACCATCCGGTCCGGCTCTCGGCGCTGGCGCGGCGGCTGACGCAGCCGAATCCGGGGCCCTTCACCGGTCCGGGCACCAACACCTTCCTGGTCGGCGCCCGAAGTCTGGTGATCCTGGAGCCGGGCGAGGCGCGGGACGACGACCATCTCGAGCGGATCGTCGCCGCGGTGGCGGGCTCGCGAGTGTTGGCCGTGATTCCGAGCCACGGGCACGAGGATCACTGGACCCTGGCGCCCGCGCTCGCCGGGCGCCTCGGCGCGCCGATCTGGTACCACGGCGCGCATCCGTCGCTGCAGGTCGACCTGCGCTTCCTCGAGGACGGCGACGAGATCGCGCTCGACGGCGCCAGGCTGGACGTCCCTCACACGCCCGGCCTACCCCGAGCACTTGAGCTTCGTGCTCCGCGACAGGGGCGCGCTCTTCCCGGGCGACCACGTGATGGGGGTGGTCCTCCGTCGATCATCGCACCGCCGGAGGGGATACCTGCGCAGTACCTCCGCTCGCTCGGCGGCTGGCGGCGAATTCCCGGTCTCGAGGTGGCGCACCCGGCCCACGGGGAAGCATTCCGGATCCATGCCGTCGGATCCGGGAGCTCTGACCCATCAGGCGGCACGCACGGCGCAGCTCCTCAGTGCTTCGAGGGCCACTCGGCACGGTGGCCAGCCCTGGTCGGCCGGGTCTATACGGACGTCGATCCCTCGCTCCACCCGGCCGCCGCGCTCTCGCTCCGGGCTCACCTGATCGCGCTCGAGTCGGAGGGCAGGGTGACGGCGCGAGCGGGCGGCGACGCCGCCGACTGGGAGTCGACGATCTGGGCCCTGACGGGCGGCTGAGCGCGGGCCCGCACCCCGACCGCCGAGGGGCTCGGAGGACCACGCGTGGCCCGAGCCGGGCCTCGGGTGCCGGGTGGGGCTGCCCGGACCCGGTCCCACCCCGAGCGCGTCGCGACGCCGCGCCTTGTGGCCGGTCCCCCCGGCTGGTATTCTCTCTAGCTTATTGGGACATCTTCCTAATTTTCGAGACACGGACCGGCTGATGCCTCTCATGATCCCGTGCCCGACCTGCGGACCGAGGCCGTACGGCGAGTTCTGGGGCAGCGGGGAGCTTCCCGAGGGCGGCCATGGCGGCGAGGACCGAGATCCGGAGGCGGACTACGCCCGCGTCTGGCTCAAGCGCAACGTGGCCGGCCCGCAGCGGGAGCGCTGGTTCCACCACGCCGGCTGCCGGCGCTGGGTGAACGTGGTGCGCGACACCGTCAGCAATCGGATCGATGGGTCGGCTTGAGCTCGAGGGCCGCTCGATCGAGACCCGGGCCGGCGACTCGATCGCGTCGGCTCTCTTCCGGGCCGGCGTGCGGGTCTTCTCGCGCTCCTTCAAGTATCGCCGCCGCCGGGGCCTCTACTGCCTGACCGGCGACTGCCCGAATTGTCTGGTTTCCGTGAACGGCGAGCCCGCCGTGCGCGCGTGCGTCACCGACGCGGCCGACGGGCTCCGTGTGGCGCGGAAGCCGGGGTTGCCCACACCGGACCTGGACCTGATGGCCGGCGTGCGGCTCTTCAAGCGCTTCCTGCCGGTCGGGTTCTACTACAAGACCTTCATGCGGCCCCGCTGGCTCTGGCGGGTTGTGGAGGGTTTGATCCGGCGGATGGCGGGCGTGGGTCCCGTGCCGCTCGATCTCGCGCCGGCCGAGCGGGAGCGGCGCTCGCAGCATCCCGATCTGCTGGTCGTCGGTGGCGGCGCGGCCGGTCTGTCGGCGGCGCTGGCCGGCGCCGAGGGTGGGGAGTCCGTGCTCCTGGTCGACGAGGGCCGGATCGGCGAGCGGTTGCCGACCGGCGCGCTCCGGGACCGGGTCGACGGCCTCGCCGAGACGGTGCGGGCCGAGCCGAGGATCCGAGTGCTCGAGCGGGCGACAGCGGTGGGGCTCTACGAGGGGCCGTTGGTTCCGGTCAACGCGGAGGACGCGCTCCATCTGGTGTTCCCGAAGCGGGTGGTCGTCGCCACCGGCGCGGTGGAGCAGCATGGCGTCTTCCCCGGCAGCGACCTTCCCGGCGTCTGGCTCGGCCGCGGCGCCGCGCGGATGGCCGGAGCGCACGGGGTGCCGATCGGGAATGCGGCCGTGCTGGTGGCGTCGAGCGAGGCGGGGCTCGCGCACCTCGATCCGATCCGGAGCGCGGGCACCACGATCGCGGCGGTCGTGGTGCCGGCCGCGCTCGCGAGGATGGTCCCGGAGGGCATCCGCGCGATCGCCGACGGCGCCGTGGTCGAGGCCGCGGGCCGGCGCGGCGTGCGCGCGGTGGTGGTCGAGTCGCCCGCCGGGCGCGAGCGGATCGCCTGCGACGCGCTGGTGCTCTCGCTCGGGCTGATACCGCGCAACGGTCTCCTCCGACAGGCCCGTCCCGACGAGGCGACCGGCGCGGGCGA
>JAWKQJ010000073.1:0-17342 GCA_041390205.1 Gemmatimonadales bacterium | reverse complement strand
TCGGTCGCGATTGGGAGGAGACCACCCGCGAGACCTTCGAGCAGCGGACCCTCGACTCGCCGCTCGGCTTCCCGCCCGGCGCCGACTACCGCTACTCCAACGCCGGCTACGCCCTCCTCGGCGCCATCGTCGAGCGCGTCTCCGGGATCGGCTTCCACGAGTTTCTCGAGCGCGAGGTGTTCCAGCGCGCGGGCCTCGCCCGCACCGGCTTCATCGGCCGCTCACCCGATTCCGCCGCCACCGCCCTCGCCGGCTCCGGATCCACCGAGGGCCAGAGCCCGGCGAGCTGGTCTCACGCCTGGAACCACCGCGGCTCGGGCGGCCTGCTCGCCACGGTGGGAGACTTCTTCCGCTGGCGCCGCGCGCTCCTCGCGGGCCGCGTGATTTCCCCCGAAGCCGTCGCGGCGATGCACCGCGTGCAGGCCGGCCGCTACGGCTACGGCGTCCAGGTGGACGAAGACTCACTCGGCGTCCGCTACGAGCACGTCGGCCTCTGGTACTCGTTCTCCTCGCGCTTCATCGAGCGGCCCTCGGATTCGATCCTGGTGATCGTCGTCTCCAACGCGCGCCACGGGTCCGGCGCCGTCGCCGCCGCGCCGATCGCCGACCACCTCTTCGCCGAAGCGAGCGGCCACCCGGGCCCGCTGCCGCCGGCGTTGGCGGAGGACTCGTCACCTCCCCCGGCCGACCTGGCTGGCGAGTATCGCACTTCCACGGGAGGCCTGATCCGCGTCCGCGTCGCGCCGCCCGGCCTCGCGATCGACGGCGAGGGCCAGGAGATCTACGACGCCCTCTTCTCCGAGGGCCCCGTGGACTCCGCGCTCCGCGATCTCCTGCAAACCCGCGCCGCCGCCATCCTGCTCGGCGTCCGCGACGGCAGCTTCGACACCCTCGACCTCGCCGCGCCGCGGGAGCGAGCCGAGCGCTACCGCCGTCTGCTCCCTCCCATCTGGGCCGAGCGCCAGGACAGCCTCGGCCCGCTGGAGCGGGTCGAGCCGGTCGGCGTCGTCCGTCGCGGCGACGTGTACCAGACCCGAGCCCAGCTCCGCTACGCGCGAGGCGAAGAGGGCGTGGCCCTCACCTGGTCGGCCGACGGCCGGCTCCTGGGCCTCGCCAACGGGAACCCCGAGCTCGATTCGGAGCAGACCACCTTCAGGCGCACCAGAGACGGGGGATACGCGTCGTGGTATCCCGAGACCCGCCGCGCCGTGTCGATCCGCATCGAGGGCGATGCCCTGGAGGTGCGCTCCGGCGACGGGAGCGTGCTCCGCGCCACCCGGGATCGGGCCACCAGCCCCTGAAGGCGCGAAGCCCCCCGGAGTGACCGGAGGGCTTCGAGCGCCAGGGGCTGCTACCCGGCTTCAGGGGCAGTAGTTCAGCTGAAGAGACGAGCCGCTGTTGGTGTAGACGAAGAACCCGTATCCGTTGTCGTTGACGCCCGAGCAGGCCAGGGTCCCGCCGTTCCGGACGATGCCCGCGTAGCCGGCGGTCTGCGCGAACGACGAGTTGGTCAGCGACAGCGTGCCGTTGCTGTTGACGAGCAGTGAGGAGATCGAGCTCGCGCCGCCGAACCACTGGTCCGACCCCGCGTTCCGGAACACGACGTTGTCGAGCACGTTGTCGACCGAGGCGGTGTTGTACTCGATTCCCTTCCAGTACCCGATCAGATCCTGTCCGCCACGGAAGGTCACCTGCGCGGTGGGCGTCCCGTCGGCCTTGAGCGAGCCGCCGGTGGTGACCACCAGGTTGGCGTCCTGCGCGAACTCCACCGTGGTGCCCGCCTCGATGGTGAGCGGCGCCTCGATGAAGGTGCGGGTGTTGACGTAGTACGGCACGGTCAGCGCCCGCCAGGTCTGCGCCGCCACCACCGCGTCGTTGTTGCCGAAGGTGACCCGGACCTTGTTCTCGGTGTTGTTGCTGAAGGTGTTGTTGGCGGTGATCTGGCCCACCCGGTTCGGATGGACGATCGCCACCCGGACGTTCTCGCTGAACGTGTTCCCGTCGAAGCCGGCGATGTTGCCGCCCGAGGGCACCCAGAGGCCGTAGTACCCGCTGGTGAAGAACAGGCTGTTGGTGATCACGATCTTGCTGTTGCCCTCGAGATACACCGTCGCCCGGGACTCGTTCCCGCCGGTCCACGGCTGGCTCCCGCCGTAGCCGAGTCGGACGTAGTCGAACTGGTTGTCGAGCGAGGCGGTCGCGATCTTGATCCCCACCCAGGTCCCGGGGATCGGCTCCCGGCTGACGAAGAAGATCGGCTGCCCGGCCGTGCCGATCGCTTTGATCGCGCCGCCCTGGTCCACGATCAGACTCACGTCCGTCAACATCTCGAGCCGGACGCCCGCTTCGATCGTGAGCGGGGCCTGGATGAACATCCGGGTCTGCACCTCGTAGTGGACGCCGAGCAGCTGCCAGGTCTGCGCCGTGCTGACCTTGTCGGTGTTGCCGAACGCGACCCGGACCAGGTTCTCGGCGTTGCCGGTGAAGATCGTGGTGCGGTCGACGTAGCGGACCACGTTCGGATGCACCCACGCGGCGACGGCGTTGTCCTTCAGGGTGTTGTTGAGGAAGGTCATCTCCGCGTCTTCCAGGACCGTGATGCCCGTGCCGTCGCTGTTCTCGATGGTGCTGTTCTGGATGTCCACCAGCGAGTTGCCATTCAGGAAGATCCCGGCCTGCGAGTAGGTCGCGCCCGACCACCCGTCCGACCCGGGATTCTCGAGCATGACGTAGTGGAGCATGTTGGCCGAGCCGCGGCTGCTCTCGAACTCGAGCCCCCGCCAGTGGTCCACCGGGTCCGCGCTGGTGAAGACGATCGGCTGGGCGGCGGTCCCGACGGCGTTCAACCGCCCCGCGTTCATGATCCGGAGACCGGCGTTCGGCCCGAACTCGATCCGGCCGCCGGCCGGCACCGTCAGGGTGCCCCCGGACACCGTCAGCGCCGAGTTGATCCGATAGCAGACGTTCGCCATCAGGGTGGCGCCGCTGCTGATGTCGCCGCTCGCGAGCGGGACGCAGCCGGTCAGGGTCAGGCTCACCGAGCCGCTCTTGGTCGCGTCGGAAGTGCTCGTGGCCGTGATCTGTACGCTCCCCGGGAGGAGCGCCGTCACCAGCCCGTTCGAGCTCACGGTGGCCTTGCTCGGGTCGCTGCTGCTCCAGGTCACGCCCTGCGCGGCCCCGGACGGCGAGACCGTCACCGACAGCTGCACCGTCGAGCCCACGTCCACCGTGCTGCTGGGCGACGAGACCGACACGCTGCTGACGGCGGGCGGATTGTTGTTGTTGTTGTTGCCACCTCCTGGCGAGGTGGCGGTCTGACAGGCCGTGAAGGTCAGACCCGCCGCGACGAGCGCGAGTCTCCGGAGTGAACGGACGCGGCTGCGCATGGGAACCCCAAGGTGGCGTGGCGCGATGGTTGACGATCGCCGGCCGGGGGGGAACCGGCCGCCGTACCAACCTCAACGGCAAAGCCGCGCCGATACCGACATCTGGCCCTACCCGACGCGCCCCGCCTCGCCCACATTCCCGGGGTGACCCATCCCCCCATCGAACCGCGCTCGCGCGTCGCCCTGGTGACCGGCGCCACCGAGGGCATCGGCCGGGCCACCGCCTTCGCGCTCGGCCGCGCGGGCTTCGCGGTCGGGGTGACCGCGCGGACCGCCGCCAAGCTCGACCAGCTGCTCGCCGAGCTCCGCGCCGAGGGCATCGAGGCCGCGGGCCTCCCGGCCGACGTGGGCGAGCCCGCCGACGTCGAGCGCCTCGCCGCCCACGTCGCCCAAGCGCTCGGACCCGTCCACACCCTGGTCAACAACGCCGGCGTCCTGATCCCCAAGCCCTTCCTGGAGCAGACCCTCGACGAGTGGGACACGACCTTCCGCACCAACGTGCGGAGTCTCTATCTCGTCACCCGCGCCGTGCTGCCGGGCATGATCGCCCGGGGCGGAGGAGACGTCGTCAACGTCGCGAGCCTTGCCGGGAAGAACCCGGTGCGCGGGGCCGCCGCCTACAGCGCCTCGAAGCACGCCGTGCTGGGCCTGAGCCGGACCCTGATGCTCGAGCTCCGTAGCCAGGGCATCCGGGTGATCGCCGTCTGCCCCGGCAGTGTGGACACCCCGATGATGCGCGGCCAGGACGTGCTCAACCCGAAGCTCGACCGGATCCTCCAGCCCGAGGACGTCGCCTCCGCCGTGCTCTCGGCCCTGGAGCTCCCCCGCCGGGCCACGCCCAGCGAGATCGACATCCGACCGTCCGATCCCTGAGCCGCCCGCGATGCCCACCGATCCTGGTCCGAGTCTCGAGCGGCTGCACCAGGTCGCCGAGACCCTGCTCGCCATCCGCTCCGCCGATCAGCTCTTCGCCGCCGTCGCCGCCGGGGTGCCCGGCCTGATCGAGGCCGACGGCGCGGCCGTCCTGATCCGCTCCAGCATGGGCGACTTCTTCCAGGTGGTCGCCGCCAACGGCCGCGCCGAGCCCATCCTCGGCCGGCTGCTGCCTCTGGACGGATCGCTGGTGGGCTGGGTCGTCGCCAACGGCGAGGGCCTCTCGACGGACGACATGGACGCCGATCCGCGGAGCCACTCGGTCGACGGGCTCCCCGCCGATCTCCGGGTGGCGCTGATCGTGCCGGTCGCCGCGCGGCACGCCACGATCGGCGCGGTGGCCGCGTTCAGGCGGCGTGGGGCTCCGAGCTTCGGCGAGCTCGATCGGATGCTGCTCCGCGCGCTCGCGGATCAGGCCGCGCTGGGCCTCGATCGGGTCGCCCTGCTCGACGATGCCCGCCGCAAGGAGCTCACGGTCGAGGAGAGCAACCGCGAGCTGGTCGAGGCGACCCGGCTCAAGGGACAGTTCCTCGCCAACATGTCCCACGAGCTTCGCACCCCGCTCAACGCGATCATCGGATTCTCGGAGCTGATGGCCGGCGAGTCGCTCGAGCCGGAGGAGCGGCAGGACTATCTGGAGTCGATCGCCCGGAACGGCCGCCACCTGCTCGGCCTGATCAACGGCGTCCTCGACTTCTCCCGGCTCGACGCGGGCCGGATGCCCGCCCGGCTCGAGACCGTCGACCTCCGCCGGGTGATCGAGGACGCGGTGGCCGATACCGCGAGTCTCCGCTCGGTCAAGCGCCAGCGCGCCGAGGTCGAGGTCGGCGCGGAGCCGCTCGACGTCGTGGTCGATCCCGAGAAGGTCCGCCAGGTGCTCTTCAACCTGCTCTCCAACGCCTCGAAGTTCACCGGCGACGGCGGGGTGATCGCGGTCTCCGCGGTGTCCACCGAGGTGCCGCTCCCGATCCCGGCCGATCGCGCGGGAGACGTGGTTCGCTTGGAGACCCGGCCCGCCGTCTGGGTGGCGGTGCGCGACACCGGTATCGGAATCGCCCGCGAGCATCTCGACCGGCTCTTTCAGCCGTTCAGTCAGGTCGACGCGTCGAGCAGCCGCCGGGAGCAGGGTACCGGGCTCGGATTGTCACTCGCGAAGCAGTTGGTGGAGCTGCACGGCGGAACGGTCGGGGTGGAGTCGGTGCCGGGGCAGGGCAGCACCTTCTGGTTCATTCTCCCCGTGTCGGGGCCGGTGCGCTCGCCGAAGACCTGACGGTCGCCACCGCCGAGCGGCGCACCAGCTCGAGGTGCGGGGCCAGCACCGCCGCGAAGGGCAGCACCGCGGCCGCCAGGTCGCGCGCGGCCGGAAACGACGCCGCCTCCAGCAGCAGCAAGCCGACCCGCCGCTCCGCCACCTTGAGCGCCACCGCCAGCGTCGCGCCGCCCTCGCTCGGGTAGAGCAGCCAGTCGCGCTCTCCGTCCAGCACTTCCCGCGCGGGATCCTCGGCCACCGCCGCGCGCTCCAGCTCGCCGAGCGGCCGGATGGCTTCCGGCAGCAGCGTCACCAGCTCGCCCTCCGACCAGCGCAGCCGATAGCGGACCCGGTCGTGGGGCACGATCTCACCCAGCTCGGTGGCGAAGCGATGGAGCGCCTCGCCCAGGTGCGCGGTCGCGGCGAGCGCCTCCGCCGCGCGGATCACCGGCAGCGACGGCGACTGCAGCACCTCCAGCTGGCCCCGGAGCGTCTGGACCTCCGCCTCCAGCCGGATCGCCGCGACCCGCGGGCTCACCAGCCGCGCCACCCGAGCCGCCAGCTCTTCGTCGACCGGGCGGTAGACGTCGTCGCCCGCGTGTCCGAAGACCAGCAGCCCGAGCCGCTCCTCGCCCAGCGTGAGCCGGGCGGCCAGGAGCGAGTGGATCTTAGGTGCCCCGGCCGTCGCGGTCGGCCAGGCCGGCGCGGACTCGAGCCCGTTGGGCGCGCCGACCGAGACCGTGCCCTCGCTGCCTAACGAAGTCTCGAGCGCCCGCGCCAGCTCGCCCCACCCGGGCACCGGGCTGCCCCAGCGCCGGCGGGCCATCGTCCCGCTCAGTGGGATCGCCGCGCTGCCCCCGTTCTGGAAGGCCAGCAGCTCGAGCCGGTCGTGGGGCAGGTGGGCATGGAGCACGCCCGAGAGCCGCCGCACCAGCTCCGCCCCGGTCGGCGCCTCGGACACCGTTCGGAGCAGCGCCTCGGGCAGCTCCTCCTCGCTCGGCCGGCAGACGATCGCGCTCGGCTCCGCCTTGCCCCGAATCGCCCGCGAGAGCGGATCGAGCGTCGAGTGGAGCTGGGCCGCGAGTTGCTGGAGCTGGCGAACCTGGGTCGGCCCGTAGGCGCCCGGATCGAAGGTCCCCACCAGCGCGAGCCCGACGTCCCGCTCTACGCCGTGGATCGGGAGCGCCACCGCCGAGGCGTAGGACGCCTGGCGGAGCTTCTCCTCCAGCTCGAACAGCTCGTCCTGGGAGAGGAAGGGCTCGGGCCTGGGAACGGCGAGATGGTCTTCGGCCAGCGCCTCGGGCCCCAGGAGCACCGGCGCGCCGTGCTCGGGAAAGACCCAGAGGCCGAAGAGCTGGTGGGGGATCACGCTCCCGATCAGGCTCGACACCGCCAGGTGCCAGGTCGAGATCGCCACCGGATCGGTCCCACCCGGAGACGCCGGCAGCCGGGGAACCAGAAGGTCCCCCGGACGGGCCGGGGCGGAGGGGGCGATCGGAGCCATGGCGAGAGTCTCCGGAGCAGAAGCTATGCCCTCCGGGGCGGGTCTCGCTATCTCTTTGTTCTACAGTGGTTTATGGTGCCGCGTCGAAGCCACAGGCGAGAAGTGTTCCGCACGGTCTCTGTCAGACTCGGACCACGCTTGCGGGCGGGTTGATCTGGGTCCGGCGCGCGGCCGCCTGGGAAGGCGCGGGAGCCAAGGCAGCTCCGGCCGCCTGAGGTGCCGGCCCCCGTTTGCGGATCAGGGCTGGGCGGCCGGGAAGCTCCCCGTGGGCGCCTGCTCGGCGCGTTCGATGTCGCGCACCACCGTCCGGGCCGCGAGCAGGGTGATCAGACCGCCGACCAGGGCCGCGGCCGGGAGCAGGTAGATCGCCCGCGCCAGCCCGAACCGGTCGGAGAGACTGCCGACCAGCGGGAAGGCGATAGAGTCGCCGGCCACGTGGATGAAGAGCAGATAGGCGCCCATCACCGTGGTGCCGATCCGGGGCGGCACCACGTCGAACACGGTCGCGGTGAGCGGCCCGTTGTAGAGCGTCAGGAAGAAGAAGCCCGCGTAGAAGAGCGGCATGAAGACGCCCGGGTCCCGGGTGTTGAGCAGCCAGAAGGCGATCGGGACCCCGATGATGAACCCCGCCGCGCTCACCAGCACCCTGGCCTCGGGAATCCCCTTGCGGAGCAGGTCGGCGATCCAGCCGCCGGCCAGCGTGCCCGCGGTGCCGGCCACCAGCCCCGCCACACCGAGCAGCCGGGTGGCCTCCGCGGTGGTCAGCGCGAGCGTCCGGGTGATGAAGACCGGCGCCCACGCCACCAGCCCGTTCATCCCGAAGGAAATCAGCGCGCCGCCGACGAAGGCGTAGACCAGGGTCGGGGTCCGGAGCACCAGCGCGAAGGCGCGCTCGAGGTCGGCCACCGCGGCGTCGACCACCTCGTCGCCCGGATCCGCGGAGGCGTCGCCGTCCACCCGGCTCGAGCGCTTCCGCCAGAGCCGGATGTTCCAGACCAACCCCAGACCGACGATGGCGCTGAAGGCGGCGCCGTCGGTGTGGGAGTCGGCGCCCACGAACTGGTCCAGCAGATAGGCGGCGACGCTGCCCAGCGCCACGCTGGCGAGCAAGGGCGCCGTCACCTTGGCGAGCGAGCCCACGCCGACACCCAAGTCCCGGAGCTCGCGCCAGAGCATGTTGAGCGGCCGGGGCCGGGCCGGATCCTCCAGCCGGATCACCAGCGCCGCGAGCCCGAACCCCGGGATCGCGAGCGCGAGGAAGGTCACCCGCCAGCCGTAGAACGGCTCGAGCTGACCCGCCACCATGATCCCGAGCACCCCGCCGACCGCGAGGCCGGCCATGAAGATGCCCATCGCGAAGGCCCGGGCCTTCCCCGGGAAGTAGTCGGCCACCAACGACGCCGAGGCCGCCGCGGCCGCCGCGCCGCCGAAGCCGACCAGGGCCCGCGCCGCGAACATCGATCCGAAGCCGAGCGCCAGGCCGGAGAGCGCGGTCCCGACGCTCCAGGCCACGATCCCGCCGGCGATCACCGCGCGGCGGGAGCGGAGATCGCCGAGCAGGCCGAGCGGGAGGGCGGCGAGGGAGAAGACCAGGACGTAGGCGGTGCCGAGCCAGCCGAGCTGGGTGTCGGTCAGACCGAGGTCGCGCTTGATCGGCTCGAACACCGCGAAGATCGCGTTGCGCTCGAGGTAATTGAGGAGGTTCGTCGCCGTGAGGATGGCGAGCGCGTAGGCCGCGTAGCGCGGCCGAATCGCCGGCTGCGCCTCGTCGGTCACGTGCCGCCGACGGCCTTCGCCTCTTCGGCCCGGTTGTCCCGGAACTCGCGCGCCGCCCGGTACTCCATCACCAGCCGGTGCATCATCGCCTCCCGCCGGTCGTAGAGCCGCTTGAGCGGGCGCCGCTCCCGCCGGGCCAGCGCGTGCGCGGTGAGCAGCGGCAGGCCGATCGTGGTGTCGGTGTAGCAGACCACCGTGCCGGGCAGCATCTCGGGATCGATCTTGCCCCAGCTCACCGCCTCGCCGGGCGTCGCGCCCGAGAGCCCGCCGGTGTCGGGCCGGGCGTCGGTCAGCTGGAGGAAGTAGTCGTGCCCGCGCTCGTCGATCCCGAGCACTTCCTGGATCTGCGGCTCGGTCTGGAGGATGAAGTTCTTGGGGCTGCCGCCGCCCACGATCAGCGCCGCGCTCTTCCCGCCGCTCCGCTTGGCGTCGAGCACGATCGCGGTGGTCTCGTTCACGTCGGCGCTCACGTTGAAGCGGAGCGCGTTCCCGTTGAGCGAGAGCTCGGCCACGTTCATCCCGATCGAGCTGTCGCCCGGGGAGCTGGTGTAGATCGGCACCGCCAGCTCGTGGGCCACGCTCAGCAGCGAGCGGCCCCTGATCCCGAGCGCCTCCTCCCGCTGCCGGAGATACCCGCCCAGGAGATAGTGGTACTCCGCGCTGCTCATCGGCCGCTGGAACTCCGGCAGCTGCGACACCTCCCGGAGGAAGAGGTCGGTGGCCAGGAGCACCGAGTAGTCGAAGAACACGTCGTAGATCCGGACCACGCCCTTGTCCCGGAGCTCGACGTCGTCGGCGAACGGGGTGCCCTGGTGGAGCGAGAGCCCCAGCGCGAAGTGGCTGTCGTGGTAGAGATTGGCGCCCGTCGAGACGATCCAGTCGACGAAGCCCGCCTCCAGCAGCGGGATGATCGTGCTCATCCCGAGCCCGGCCGGGGTCATCGCGCCGGTCAGGCTCATCCCCACCGTCACGTCGGGCTCGAGCATCCGCTTGGAGAAGAGCTGGCAGGCCTCCCGGAGGCGCCCGGCGTTGTGGGCCAGGAACGCGTTGTCGATCAGGTCGGCGGCGGTCTCCTTGCCGCTGATCGGGTCCGGGCGGATGCGCTTGCCGCTGAGATGGGATCTCGAGGGCGTGGCGGCCATCGAACGACCTCTCTGGCTCGAGTGGGAATCGATCGGCCGGGATCGCGAGCGCCCGGCCGCACGGGCGGGGAAGTTATCCCGCCGCTCGCGTTAGGCGGAACTCGACTTTCGTCGCCCGACGATCGCCTCGACCACCGCCTCCGGCGTGTCCACCACCTGGAACATGTCGAGGTCCGACTGGTCGATCTTGCCTTCGGCCAGCACCGTCTCCCGGAGCCAGCCCACCAGCGGCCGCCAGAACGCCCGGCCCACCAGCACGATCGGGATCGCCGGCATCTTCCCCGTCTGGACCAGGGTCAGGAACTCGAACAGCTCGTCCAGGGTCCCGTAGCCGCCCGGAAACGCCACCAGCGCCCGGGAGTACTTGGCCAGCATCGTCTTCCGGACGAAGAAGAAGCGGAAGAACATCTTCCGGCGGACGTAGCGGTTGGTGTCCTGCTCGTGGGGCAGCTCGATGTTGGCGCCGATCGAGAGCCCGTTGCCCTCCACCGCCCCCTTGTTGCCCGCCTCCATCACCCCGGGCCCGCCCCCGGTGATCACCGGAAACCCGGCCTCGGCCAGCCGCCGGCAGGTCTCGACCGCCGACTGGTAGAAGGGATCGCTCTCGGGCGTCCGGGCCGATCCGATCACGGTCACCGCGTCCTGGACGTCGCCGAGGCGCTCGAAGCCCTCGACGAACTCGCCCATGATCCGGAGCACCCGCCACGGATCGGTCTTCCGGAACGCGTCGGGCCGCTCCGGCGGAAGGGACTTGTCGAAGAGCAACTCGTCGGCGGTCGGCCCGGCCGGCGCGGCGCTGTGATGTATCCGTCGGTCGTCCACTCGTGGATCCGTTCGGTGTTTGGAAGGGGCGAATAATAAGCGGTGTCTCTAAGTTTCCTCGATGCCGGAACAGCAAAGCCACGGATCCTGGGCCGCGCTCGCGGCCCGCCTCGCCGTCCGCGGCCTGGTGAACCCGCGGCTGGCCCTCGACCTCCTCAGGACGGGCTGGGCCTTCCGCCGGCGCGGCTGGTGGAAGCTGGCGCCGTTCCTCCCGCTGCCCGACCCGACCTATCTCCGCTGGCGGATGTACACCGCCTACGGCGACGAGCGCGCCGTCCCGCCGCTCGAGGACGTGATCCGCTTCGCCCGCTGGCGCCGCCAGACGATGGGGCTGTGAGCGCCCGCCCGAAGGTCGTGGTCCTGGGCGGCGGCTTCGCCGGGCTCTACGTGGCGAAAGGCCTGGCCAACGCCGCGGTGGACGTGCTGGTGATCGACCGGAACAACCACCACCTCTTCCAGCCCCTCCTCTATCAGATCGCCACGGCCGCCCTCTCCCCCGAGCAGATCGCCTCCCCGATCCGCTCGGTGCTCCGCCGCGCCAGGAACGTGGAGGTCCTGCTGGCCGAGGCCAGGGCGGTCGACTCGGACGCCCGCACCGTCCTGCTCGCCGACGGGGCGGCCGTTCCCTACGACTACTTGGTGGTCGCGACCGGGGCCCGGCACTCCTACTTCGGGCGGGACCAGTGGGAGGAGCGCGCGCCGGGCCTGAAGAGCCTGGAGGACGCTTTCGAGATCCGGCGCCGGGTGCTGCTCGCCTTCGAGCGGGCCGAGCGGGAGCAGGACCCGGTGGTCCGGCAGCGGCACCTGACCTTCGTCGTGATCGGGGGCGGGCCCACCGGGGTGGAGCTGGCCGGCGCGCTTGCCGAGATCCGCCAGAAGGCGCTCGACCGCGACTTCCGCCGGATCGACCCCCGCGACGCCACCGTGATGCTGCTCGAGGGCGGCCCGAGGCTGCTGCCGTCGTATCCCCCGGCCCTGAGCCAGAAGGCCAAGGACTCGCTCCGCGGATTGGGGGTCGACGTCCGCACCGAGACCATGGTCACCGACATCGCCGAGGGCTTCGTCAGCGCCGCCGACTGGCGGATCCCGGCCGACACCGTGATCTGGGCCGCCGGCAACGTCGCGAGCCCGCTGGTCCGCTCGCTCGGTGGGCCGGTCGATCGCCAGGGCCGCGCCCTGGTCGAGGCCGACTGCTCGGTGCCCGGCCGGCCCGAGATCTTCGTCCTGGGCGACGCCGCCTGCTATGCCCACCAGCCCGGCTTCGAGGTGCTGCCCGGCACCTGCCCCGCGGCGATGCAGATGGGCCGCTACGTCGGCGCGCTGATCCGCGCCGAAGCCGGGCGCGGTCCCGCAACCAAGCGGCCGCCCTTCCGATACAAGGACAAGGGCCAGCTCGCGGTGATCGGGCGGGGCCGCGCCGTCGCGGATCTCGGGCGGGTCCGTGCGGGCGGCTTCGTCGCGTGGCTGCTTTGGATCTTCATCCACATCTTCTTCCTGATCGGCTTCCGCAACCGGGTGCTGGTGCTGATCGAGTGGGCCTGGTCGTACGTCACGCTGCGGCGCGGCGCCCGGCTGATCACCGGGTCCTGCGCGCCGGCGGCGCGCCGGCCGGATGACCGCGCTCGCCGACCGGCTCGACGCCAAGGTCCGTGAGCTCGGCTTCCTCGCCTGGGGCGTGGCCGATCTCGCGCCGAGCCGCCGGGCAGAGGCCCTCGACGACTGGCTGGCCCGGGGATACGGCGGCACCATGCGCTATCTCCACCGCCAGGCCCGCAAGCGAAAGCAGCCGGCCGAGATCCTGCCCGGCGCCCGCACCGCGGTGATGGTGCTCGACAACTACCTCCCGCCGCCCGCGGATCGCCCCGGCGTCAAGCTCGCCAAGTATGCCTTAGGCCGTGACTACCACGCCGAGCTGACCGGACGTCTCGAAGGCCTGGCCGCCTTGCTGCGCGGCGAGGGCGCCGGCGTCACCCGGGTGTTCGCGGACGCCGGGCCGGTTCCCGAGCGGGAGCTGGCGGAGCGCGCCGGCCTCGGCTGGATCGGCAAGAACGGGATGCTGATCCGCCGCGACGCGGGCTCCTTCTTCTTCATCGGAGCGGTGTTCTCGGACCTCGCGCTGCCCACGGCGCCCGCGGTGGAGACCGATCACTGCGGCAGCTGCACCCGCTGTCTCGAGGCCTGTCCGACCGACGCCTTCGTGGCGCCGCGGGTGCTCGACGCCACCCGGTGCATCTCCTATCTCACCATCGAGGCCAAGGGCCCGATCCCCGAGGAGCTGGCCGGCCGGCTCGAGGGTTGGGCCTTCGGCTGCGACGTCTGCAACGACGTCTGTCCCTGGAACGAGAAGTTCGCCCGGCCGACCGCCAACCCCGCGTATCACGATCGCCTGGCGATCGATCGCGAGGACCCCGAGTTCTTCACCCGAATGACCGAGCCCGAGTTCGCCCGCCGCTTCGGCGACACGCCGCTCGAGCGTCCCGGTCTGGCCGGGATGCGCCGCAACTTCGCGGCGGCCTTCGGCGACCATCCCTAGCCTTCATCTTCACGAGAGAGCGTCAACGCCCCATGCCCATCGCGCACGTGCACTCGATCGCCATCTTCGTCAACGACCTCGAGCGGGCGATGGAGTTCTACCGCGACACGCTCGGTCTCACGGTGTCGAAGGAAGGCTCGTTCGGAGGGGAGTTCTTCGTGGAGCCCGCGCACATCGGCGTCCACCCGGCCACCCACCCCGACGCCAAGTCGCTGGTCGGCCGGCACACCGGGATCACCCTCTACACGCCGGGGCTGCTCCACTTCTGCGGCGAGCTCCACGAGCGGGGCGTGAATTTTCTCTCGGAGCCGACCCAGATGGCCTGGGGGATCATGGCGATGATCGCTGATCCGGAGGGGAACGTCTTCGCGCTGTGGGAGGACGAGGTGCCGGACGGGCCCGTGCCGGCGGAGCCGCCCGAGGAGGCCTAACGCTCGGGGTCGCTCCCCAGGGACTGCTCGAGCGAGTCGCCCGGGATCACCACGCCTTCGGCGCCCAGCCGGCGGAAGAGATCGTACTCCGCCTGCCGGGCGTCCCAGACCCGCGAGCCGTTGTAGATCACCGAGACCAGGAGCACGCCGTCCTGCCGGCCGAGATAGCCGACCAGCGAGGCGACGTTGCCCAGGGTGCCGGTCTTGGCCCGCACCACCCCGCGCTCGGGCAGGCTGCTGCCCAGACGGGAGAGCGTGCCGGCGCCGTTCGGCGGGAGCAGCACGGGGAAGTTCCGGCCGCCCGGCGCGAGCGGGAAGCGCGCCATGTAGGACACGAAGGTGATCGGCGCGACCCGGTTCTCGGAAGAGAGGCCGCTGCCGTCCACCAGGCTCACCCCGTCGTAGTCGCCGGTGATCTGCCGGACGTGCGCCGTGAGCCGCTCGGCCGGGGCCGAGTCGCCCGCGGCGGCCCAGCGGAGCAGGAGCTCCGCGCCCACGTTGCTGCTC
This sequence comes from Gemmatimonadales bacterium, assembly GCA_041390205.1. Lineage (GTDB taxonomy): Bacteria > Gemmatimonadota > Gemmatimonadetes > Gemmatimonadales > GWC2-71-9 > SHZU01. The sequence continues at coordinate 3,059 of JAWKQJ010000073.1, read as the reverse complement.
CGCCGATTGATCTCGGCCGCCACCGAGTCGAAGATCGGCGACCGCACCTCGGCCAACACCACGGGCGCCCGGTGCTCGGCCGTGCTGATCGCCGGCGACTGCACCCACTCGATCCCGACCTTCGCCAGTGCCGCGGCCCAGGCCACCTGGAGCAGCGCCTTCGGGTCGGAGCTGGCCCGCGCGAACGAGCGGGTGCCGGCCCGGCTCCCGATCGTGCCCGAGATCACGTAGCGCCCGCCCTGATCGATCAGCCGGAGCCGATTGCGCCGCCCGGCCACGGTCTTGGCCGTCACGGTCACCAGCTGGTCCACGCCTTCGGGCGCCGCGCCCACCAGCACCGCGCGCGCGCCGACCTTCGCGGCGGGCGCCACGCTCACGGTGATCAGATTGCTGTTGACGGTGAGATTGCCGATCAGCGGCGCGAAGATCCGGCCCCGGTGCCGCCGCTCCCAGCGGTCGGGCCAGCCCGCGTCGGCCTCGCCGCTCGCGCTCACCAGGGTGAGCGGACCGGTGAGTTGAGCGATCCCCCGGTCCCGCAGCTGCTCCGCGAGATCGGAGAGTCGAGGACCGTCTTCGGCCCGCTCCAGCGTCGGGTCGCCGTTGATCTCGAGGGCCCAGGTGCCCAACCAGGCGCCGGTCTCGGGGTCGACCCGGCCGTCGCCCAGCACCCGGGTCGAGCGGCGGGCGTCGGCCCCCAGGACGCTCCGCGCGTAGCCCGTCGTCAGCAGCTTGACCGTCGACGCCGGGATCATCGGCTTGGTCGGCTCCACCGCCCAGAGCAGCCGGCCCTGGTGGTCGGCCACCGCGATGCCCCACTCGCCCGGGGCGCGGCGGGCCGCCGTCCGGAACCAGTCGTCCAGCTGCTCCTGGAGCGCGGGCTCCGGAGTCTTGGCGCGCTGAGCCGCCGCCGGAACGGCGGCGGCGACCAGCGCACTGGTTGCGGCGAGGGAGAGCAGGAGGGGCTTCATCGACTCCGCTTACTACGAGGGTCCCAGGGCGACCGTTTCCGGCTAGCTACCGCAGCATCGACTTCGCGAGGGTCTGAAGCTGCATGTTGCTCGTACCCTCATAAATCGTGCCAATCTTGGCGTCCCGGTAGAACTTCTCGGCCGGGTACTCCTTGGAGTAGCCGTAGCCCCCGAACAGCTCCAGCGACTGGCCGGCCACCCGGTTCGCCACCTGGGAGCTGAACAGCTTGGCCATGGCCGCCTCATCGACGAACGGCCGGCCGGCGTCCTTGAGCCGGGCGGCGTTGTAGACGCAGAGCCGGGCGGCCTCGAGCTCGACCTTCATCTGGGCCAGCTGGAACTGGACCCCCTGGAAGTCGGCGATGGCCTTCCCGAACTGCTTCCGCTCCTTGGTGAACTGGATCGCGGCCTCGAGCGCCCCCTGGGCGACCCCGATCATCTGCGCGCCGATCCCGATCCGGCCCTCGTTGAGCGTCTCGATCGCCACCTTGTAGCCCTGGCCGATCGGGCCGAGCACGTTCTCCTTCGGCACCCGGCACTCCTCCAGCACCAGCTCGCAGGTGCTCGAGGCCCGGATCCCGAGCTTGTTCTCCTTCTTCCCGACCGCGAAGCCGGGGAAGTCGCGCTCGATCAGGAACCCGGTGATGCCCTTGTAGCCCTTCGAGAAGTCGGTGTTGGCGAAGACGATGAAGATCTTGGCCTCGGCGCCGTTGGTGATCCACAGCTTCCGCCCGGTGAGCGACCAGTGGTCGCCCTTGTCCTCGGCCTTGCACTGGAGCGCGAAGGCGTCGCTCCCGCTGCCCGGCTCGGAGAGCGCGTAGGCGCCGAGCAGGCCGGTCGTCATCCGGGGGAAGAGCCGGCTCTTCTGCTCCTCGGTGCCCCAGCGGAGCAGGGCGTTGTTGACCAGGGTGTTGTGGACGTCGACGTAGATCGCCGCGGAGGCGTCGACCCGGGCCAGCTCCTCGATCGCGAGGGTGGCGAGGAAGATGTTCCCGTCGGCGCCGCCCCACTGCTCGGGCACCTCGATTCCCATCAGGCCCAGCTCGAAGAATTTCTCGATCAGCTCCGAGCGAAACGCCGCCGCCTCGTCCATCTCCAGCACGTGTGGCTTGACTTCGGTCTCGGCGAACTCCCGAACGGTGTCACGAAACAGCTGCTCCTCTTCCGAGAGGACCGAGAGCGGCTGCGCGGGGGCGATCGTGTCTGGCATCGTGTCTCCGGTAAGTCTGAACGTCCGGCATTTCTGGGTGGCACCCGGCGGGACCCGCTCGGACCCGCCGGACAGCCGGGGGAAGTTACCCGCCGCGGAATGGACCCTCAAGTCGCATAACGCCAACATTTTGAAGGACCCTTCCCGGTCGGCGCGGCGGGTCCGCTCCGAGGCGGCTGTGCATCGCCGCCGGCGCGGTGCATCTCCCGCACCAAACCGAGGAGGAAACCGAGATGTTCGCGCGTGCGCTGGCGATGCTGACTGGTGGGCTCTTGATGGGCGCCACCCCCGCCGTCCGGTCGACGATCGAGACCGGCACCATCGAAGGAACCATCAAGGACGACCGCGGGGCCCCCGTCGCCGGCGCCCGGGTGATCGAAGAGGCGGGCGGCGTGTCCGCGCTCTCGGGCTCGGACGGGCGTTATCGCCTCGCGGGCGTCGCGTCCGGTCGGGCCGCCGTGTCGGTCAGGGCCGTGGGCTTCGCGCCGGCGCGACGGCTGCTGGAGGTCCGGGATGGTCAGGTCGTGCGCGCGGACTTCGTGCTCCGGCCCGCGGCGGTGCCCGAGGCCGAGTCGAAGGTCGCCGACGAGGCGCGCCGCGAGCGCGACCGGATCCAGGTCAGAGCGGTCGCTCCCTCGCCCTCGATGGCGGCCGGCGCGATCGGTCGCCAGCAATTCAACACCGAGGACTACAAGCACATCGTCGAGAACGACTGGCGCTCGCCCAGGGAGGCGCCGCTCAGCACCTTCTCGATCGACGTCGACGCGGCCAGCTACAGCAACGTCCGCCGCTTCATCACCGACGGCACCCTGCCGCCGGCCGACGCGGTCCGGATCGAGGAGCTGATCAACTACTTCCGCTACGACTATCCCGAGCCGCGG
>JAWKQJ010000072.1:0-17918 GCA_041390205.1 Gemmatimonadales bacterium | reverse complement strand
GGCGGTGAGCGAGCCCAGCCCGGCGGGCCGCGCCCAGCGGCGAAGGATCTCGTTCATGATGTGGCGCAGGTACTCGGGAAACGGAAACTCGATCCCCTGCTCCACCCGCACGTTGTCGACGTCCGTCCCGGTGCTCGGCGTCGCGCCGGGCACCGGCGGGGGCGCCGGCGTCGGCTTGGCCGGCTCCGTCTTCGGGTCGACCTTGGGCGGCGTCCTCGGCTTCGGCACCGGCGCGGGTGGCGTCGGCGACGGCTTGGTCTCCACCTTGGGCGGCGCCGGCGGCGGCGGCGGCGTCACCTGGCGCCGCGGCGTTTCCCGGGCCGCCGGCGCCGCCACCAGCTCGACCTTATACACCTGGGGCGTGTAGGCCCGCGGCTTGAGCACCGCCAGCGCGAGCAGCAGCGCCGCGAACCCGACGTGCACCGCCACCGACCCCACCAGCCCGGCGACCATCCCCTCCCGCGAGAAACGAGCGGTGCTGCGGAGCCTCATTGCCGCAGGTCTTCCTCCTCCGCCACGACGCCGATCGAGGTGATCCCGGCGTCGTGGAGAGCCCCCATGATCCGCACCGCATTTCCGAAGAGCGCGTTCCGGTCGCCCCGGAGGTACACGCTCGAGGTGTTCCGCTGATCGACCAGGCGCCGAATGCTGGCCCGGAACTCCTCGTAGGTGACCGGCACGTCGTCGACGAAGATCTGCCCCCGGCGGTCGAGGGTCACGATCACCCCGTCCTTCGAGGAGATCGGCGCGACCGTGGCCTTGGGCAGCTCGACCTCGACCCCGCCCTGCATGATCGGCGCGGTGATCATGAAGATGATGAGCAGCACGAAGGCCACGTCCACCAGCGAGGTGACGTTGATGTCGGCCTGCAGCGGGAGTCCCCGACGCCGGCCCAGCCCGAGACCCTCGCCGCCGGCCTTCATAGCCAGCCCTCGCGAGCCATCCACCCGATCAGCGAGTTGGCGAGCCCCTCGAGCTCACCCTCGAACTGCGCGGTCTTGGCGGCGAAGTAGTTGTACGACATCACCGCCGGGATCGCGGCAAAGAGGCCGGCCACCGTGGTGATCAGGGCCTGGGCCACGCCAGGCGCCACGGCCGAGATGTTGCCCGAGCCCTGGGCGCTGATCCCGATGAAGGCGTTCATCACCCCGAGCACCGTCCCCAGCAGTCCGATCAGCGGGCTCACGCTGCCGATGGTGGCGAGCCAGGGAACGAAGCGCGACACGTGGTCCCGCTCCTCGGCGACCTCCTTGCCCAACACCATCTTGAAGGCGTCGAGCTGGGTCGGCGAGAACGAGATGCGGCCCTCGGCCGGACCGTCGCGGACCACGCCGGGCTGAAGCTCGTTGTAGAAGGTCATCCCCTCCCGGAACAGCCGGTTGTAGGCCGAGTTCGGGAGCTTCATCACCACCTTGTAGGCGTCCTGCAGCTTCGAGGTCCCCTCCACCGCCTGGAAGAACCGACCCGCCTGCCGGCGGATCCGCCGGAACTGCCAGGCCTTCACGCCGATCACGAACCAGGAGAGAAGCGAGAAGAACAGGGTCACGCCCAGGATGACCAGGGTCTCGGGACCCGAGGTTTCGAGCAGCTGCCAGGTGCTGGAGGGGACGAGGTTCTCGGTCTGGAGCGTTAGGAGCATGCGGGCGTCTCGATCACGGGCCTCGGTTCCTCCGATGGACACGTGGGGGGACGCTCGGCCGCGCCCCGAATGGACATAACGCGCTGTAAGATAAACGGATGGGGAAGCGATCGGGGTGCCCAGAGCGGCCCGAATCCCCCGATGACGAAGCGGGCCGCCCCCTGGGGACGGCCCGCTCGCGCTCCTGCCTAACCCGACCGGCTCAGCCGGGCAGCTTGCCGACCTGCTTGACCCGGGTGCCGGGCGGGATGTCCGGCGACCTCACGTTGAGGATTCGGACCGTCGCGCTCCGCTCCCGAACGTGGACCACCTGGAGCACGGCCATCAGCTCGTCGATGGTGTCGGCCGCCTCCGGCCGCGGACCGGCGTCGCGCCGGATCTCGAAGATGTCGCCGCGGGCCACGCCGTCGCGCCGGCCCAGATCGATGAAGAGGACGTTCTGCGGCTGCTTGAGCTCGCGGACGTCGCGCTGGGTCAGGACGCTCCCCGTGAGACCGTCCTGGACCCGCTGGGCCCGGGAGGTGCCCGCGTCGGCGAAATGTTCCGCCGGGAGGGCCAGCTGGCCGTTCCGGATCGCGCCGTAGACGGCGATCACCTCGGCGATCGCCTGACCGCCGTTGTGCCCGGTGACTCGGGCCATGCCGGTCGGATGGACGATCCGCCAGCCCATCGGGCCGTTGAAGGTCTGCGCACCAGGAGCAGCGAGTCGCCCACCTGATACTGCGCGCCCTCGGGCGGCATCACGGCGATCAGCTGAAGAGCGCCGCGCTGGCCCGCTCGCTCAGGTTCCGGATCTGCTGCGGGGTGACCTGGCCGAGGATGTGACCGAACGGCAGGGCGTCGCCCTCGGTCAGGAAGCCCGACGAATAGGAACAACCACCGGCGTGGAGCGGCTGGTACGGCTGCTCCCGGTAGGTGCGGAGCGCAGTGGCGGCGTCCACACCGCGCCGTCTGGCGAAGAGCGACTTCGCCCGGCTCCTGGCTCGAGTCTGGTCGGCGGGGCGTCTCGATCACGATCGGCGGCCGGTTGCGCTCTGGCCTGGGCATCGGCATGTCCGGGATCCCGCTCGGCTGGCTGCCGGCCAGGCGCCGGGCGGGGCTGGCTCGGCCGCGCGCTCCGCCACGTTCAACCGCAGCACCTGCCCCGGCTCGATCTGATTCGGGTTGCTGAGCTTGTCGGAATTCCACTTCGAAGATGTCCTGCCAGCGCTCCCCGTCTCCCCAGCACCTCGCGGGCGATCGAGCGGAGCGTGTCACCGGGCTTGACCGTGTAGGTCCGCGGCGCGGCCCGGGCTCGCGGCCACGGACACTGGGGCCACGGCCGCGGCCAGGAGGAGCGCCAGGAGCGCGGTGCTAGAACGGAAGATCGTCATCCTCGGCATCGAGTGCCTCCGGGAAGTCATCGAACGACTGGTCTTTCGGCGGCGTCGGAGCCCCCGCGGCCACCTTGGACGAGCTGAACGACCGACCTGAGCCACCGCGACCGGAAAGCATGATCAGCTCGCGAGCGTTGATCTCGGTGGTATCGGAGCCCGCGCCCCTCGCGGTCCTTGCCAGCTCCGGTACTCGATGCTCCCTTCGACGTAGACCTTGTCGCCCTCTTTGCAGTACCGCTCGGCCACGCCGGCAAGATTTGAGCCCTTGTTGTTCCGACATCACCACCCGGTGCCACTCGGTCTTTCCCGCATCTCGCCGGCCTGGTTCCGCCAGCGGCGGCTGGTAGCCACGGAGAGGGTGGCGACCTGCCCCCGTTCTGGGTGCTCCGAACCTCGGGGTCGGCGCCGAGATTCCCTGATCAGGTGGCTTTGTTGAGACTGCGACTCATGGACTCCTCCTCCTGAAAGTTGCTGGCCTTCGAAGCGACGCGGACCCACCGAAACTATAGGAATTCCAAGCAGTTAGTTCAACCAAAGCTACGCCTGGCGGCAGCGTCCTCACGCATCCTGGGAGAGCTCGACCATCAGCAGCAGCGCGTTCTCGCGCGGCCGCCGATAGTAGCTCGGTTCGAGGCCGACCGGCCGGAACCCGGCCCTCGTAGAGCCGGCGCGCGGGTCTGTTCGACTCGCGGACCTCGAGGTAGACCGACCGGACGCCGGCGCGCGCAGCCTTCGGCCAGCCCCAGCTCCAACAGCCGGCGGCCGAGGTCCGCCTCGCGCGGCCGGCAGCACGGCGAGGTTCAGGATCTCGGCTTCACCCGCAATCGTCCGAGCCAGGAGGTATCCTGCAAGGCCCTCGTCCCTCGGCGACGGCGCCGGACACCGTTTCCCCATCATGCAACGCTTCACGGATCATCCCCCGGCTCCACGGATCAGGAAGCATTCCCGCTCAGCCCTGGCCAGGGCCGCGGCGTCGGCGACGTCAACGGGACGGGATCGACCAGGGCCTGCCATGGTCTCGCTCCCACCGCGCTTGGGCTTCGGCCGGCCGCCGCCCATACCTGGCTCCCATCCCGCGAGGTCGTCCACCATCCGGGTGCCGCCCGGCACTTCGCGGAGGTCGAGCAGGTGCTCGGCCGAGCGGCCGGCGGCTTCCGAAACGTAGGTCGCGCCGGCCGCCCAGGGCCACTCGACGAGCGCCTGCTCGGAGATCCGGCCGACCAGCCGGTCCGGGATCGGGCCGCCTAACGCTTCGCCCGGGGCCACCACCCGCGGCTCCACCAGGCAGGCGATCCGACCAGCCTCGACCCGGTAGAGGGCCGCGTAGAGCTGCGCCGCGGAGGGCCGGGCGACGGCGGCCACCACCACGGGCCGCCGATCGCCCGCCCTGCAGGTCTCGTGTCAAGAGCGCGAGGGTCGACGCGGTCCGGACCGGCAGCCCGCGGGCGCGACTCGCCCCCTTCGCGAAGGCGACCCCGACCCGGAGCCCGGTGAAGCTGCCCGGCCCGTCCGCCACCAGCAGCTCGCCGACCTCGTCCCAACCTCCACCGAGCTCGGTCAGCGCCTCGTCGATCAGCCCGGCCAGCTCGCGCGCGTGCCGCCGGGCGCCGCTCGCCAGGCGGGTCGCGGTGACCCCGTCGCGGCGGGCGGCGATCGCCAGCAGATCGGTCGCGGTGTCGATCGCGAGCGCGATCATCCGGCCGCTTCCTCGACCCGAACCCGGCGCCGACTCGGATCCTCGACGTGCGCGAGCTCGATCCGTCGGCTGGGTCGGGCCACCCAGGCGCCGCCGCGGTCGGGCCACTCCACCAGCAGCGCGCGTCCGGAGGTGAGCCCTTCCCAATCGAGGGCGGCCGCCTCGGCCGGAGACCGCAAGCGGTAGCAGTCGACGTGATAGACGGAGCCGTCGGGGGCGGGATAGCGGTGCACCAGGTCGTAGGTCGGGCTGGTGACGGTCTCGGCCACGCCGAGCCCGCGAACGATGGCCTGCGCCAGGGTGGTCTTGCCGGCGCCGAGCTCGCCCTCCAGCCAGATCACTTCCCCGGGAGCGAGACGGGCTCCCAACGCTTCGCCGAGCTCGACCAGCTGGGTCTGGTCGAGGAGGACGGCCTCGCCCACCTCAGGCCCGGGCCCGGCGGGCCGCCCGGCCGAGCCGGGTGGAGCCGCTCGACGCCGGCTTGCCCCCGCCCGCGTCCATCGCGCGGAGCTCGTTCAGCTGATCGCGGAGCATCGCCGCCAGCTCGAACTCGAGGTTGGCCGCCGCCTCGCGCATCTGCTGCTCGAGCGCCTGCATCGCGGCCGCCCGCCGGGCCGGATCGCGGAGGTCGTCGAAGAGCGAGCGCTTCTCCTTGCTCGGCTTCTCGCTCCGGGCGTCCGCCACGCCGGTGGTGAGCTTGACCTGCTCCATCGACTTCACGATCGAGGTCGGGGTCACCCCGTGCTCGGCGTTGTAGGCCAGCTGCCGGTCGCGGCGCCGCTCCATCTCGTCGAGCGCGCGCTGCATCGAGCCCGTGACCTTGTCGGCGTAGAGGATCCCGAGCCCGTTCAGATTGCGCGCGGCCCTGCCGACCGTCTGGATCAGCGAGCGATCGCTCCGGAGGAAGCCTTCCTGATCGGCGTCGAGGATCGCCACCAGCGAGACCTCGGGAAGATCGAGCCCCTCGCGGAGCAGGTTGATGCCCACCAGCACGTCGAAGTCGGCCAGCCGGAGCCCGCGGAGGATCTCCATCCGCTCGATCGCGTCGATGTCCGAGTGGAGGTAGCGGACCCGCACCCCGACCTGCTGCAGGTAGTCGGTCAGGTCCTCCGCCATCCGCTTGGTGAGGGTGGTCACCAGCACCCGCTCGCGCCGGCGCACCCGCTCCCGGATCTCGGCCAGCAGGTCGTCGACCTGCCCCTTCACCGGCCGCACCTCGACCGGCGGATCGACCAGATAGGTCGGCCGGATGATCTGCTCGATCACCTTGCCTTCGGAGAGACCCAGCTCGTACTCGCCCGGCGTGGCGGACACCGCGACGAGCTGCGGCACCAGCGTCATGAACTCCTCGAACTTGAGCGGCCGGTTGTCGAGCGCGGACGGCAGGCGGAATCCGTACTCGACCAGCACTTCCTTGCGGGCCCGGTCGCCGTTGTACATCCCGCCGATCTGCGGCAGGGTGACGTGCGACTCGTCGACCAGCACCATGAACTCCGGCGGGAAGTAGTCGAGCAGGCAGGCCGGGCGCTCGCCCTCGCGGCGGCCGGACAGCGGCCGCGAGTAGTTCTCGATCCCCGGGCAGGTCCCGATCTCCAGCAGCATGTCGATGTCGAAGTTGGTCCGCGACTCCAGCCGCTGCGCCTCGAGCAGCTTCCCCGCCGTTCGAAACTGCTGCAGCCGCTCGGCCAGCTCCGAGCGGATCGTGGCGACCGCCCGCTCGACCTGCGGGCGCTCGGTCACGTAGTGGGTGGCCGGATAGATCGCGCACTGCTCCAGCTGGGCGATGGTCTTGCCCGTGGTCGGGTGGATCTTCGAGATCCGCTCGATGGTGTCGCCCCAGAGCTCGACCCGCACCGCCTGCTCGGCGTAGGCGGGGAAGATCTCCACCGTGTCGCCCCGGACCCGGAAGGTGCCCGGCTCGAAGGAGACGTCGTTCCGCGAGTACTGGATCTGCACCAGGTCGGCGAGGATCCCGTCGCGCCCTTTCTCTTCGCCCACCCGGAGAGCGAACATCAGGCTCCGATAGGTGGCCGGGTCGCCCAGGCCGTAGATCGCGCTCACCGTGGCCACGATCACCACGTCCTCACGCTCCATCAGGCTCGAGGTGGCCCTGAGCCGGAGCGACTCGATGTCCTCGTTGATCGACGCATCCTTCTCGATGTAGAGGTCGGTCGACGGGACGTACGCCTCGGGCTGGTAGTAGTCGTAGTAGGAGACGAAGTACTCCACCGCGTTCCGGGGCAGGAACTGCTTGAGCTCGCCGTAGAGCTGCGCCGCGAGCGTCTTGTTGTGGGAGAGCACCAGCGTGGGCCGGCCGTAGTTGGCGACCACGTGCGCCAGGGTCATCGTCTTGCCCGACCCGGTGACCCCGAGCAGGGTCTGGTACTTGGCCCCCTCCTCGAGACCGGCGGTCAGCTTGGCAATGGCCGCGGGCTGATCACCCGCCGGCTGGAACGGCGCTTCGACTTCGAACCGAGGCATGGCGGAAGTATATCGGTTTTTGTTCGGGTCGGAAAGACCCTCGCTGTCGGGCCTCAAAGCCCCTGGGCGAGCAGCTTGAACCGCTCGGCCGTGACCGGCATGACCGAGAGCCGGGGCAGCCGGACCAGCTCCCAGCCCTCGAACCGCTTGTCGCCTTTGACCTGGGCGAGCGTGGTGGGCTTCCCGACCCGGCGGACCGGCTTGAGATCCACCACCACCAGCTTGGGATCGTCCTTGGCGGGGTCGGGATAGGCGGCCTTCGTCACCTTGGCGACCCCGACCACCTGCTTCTCTTTCCCGGTGTGGTAGATCAGGGCCTCGTCGCCCACCGCCATGCTGCGGAGGTGCTTCAGGGCGACCGCGTTCCCCACCCCGTCCCAGACGGTGCGGCCGTCCTTCTCGAGGCTGTCGTAGGCGTAGGTCGTTGGCTCGGTCTTGAGCAGCCAGTAATTCACGAGTCCCCTCTTCCCTCTCAGTTGGTGACCTCGCGCCGGTCGACGGAGGCGACGCCCTTCACCTTCCGGACCGCGCGCAGGACCTTGGCGAGGTGCGGCAGATTCTCCACTTCGACGAAGACGGTCCCGAAGGCCGAGCCGTCCTTGGTGTGGAGGTCCGCGCGGCGAATGTTGGTGCCGGTCTGACTGATGGCCTGGAGGATGTCGGCGTAGAGCCCGCGGCGATCCTCGGCGTTGACGAGGAGCCGCACCGCGAACGACTCGCCCTCCTGCTCCTGCCAGTCGATCTCGACCCGGCGGTCCTGCTCATTCAGGGTGAGCAGGTTGGGACAATCGACCCGGTGAATCGAGATCCCCCGTCCCTGGGTCACGTAGCCGACCACCGTGTCGCCGGGCACCGGCTGGCAGCACTGGGCGTAGCGCACCAGCATCCCGTCGATGCCCTGGATCCGGATCCCGCGGCCGAGGCGGATCCGGTTGAGCATCCGGCCGAAGACCGTCGGGCGGGGCTCCTTGAGCTCTTCCTCGCCGAGGTCGGGATAGAGCGCCCGCATCACCTGGCCGATCGAGAGGTCGCCGCGTCCCACGGCCGCCTCGAGCCCCTTCTGGTCGTGGAGACCCATGGCCTTGGCGGCCTTGTCGAGCTGCTCGTCGTCGGGGGAGCCGAGCCGGCGTCGGCGCACCTCGCGGGCGAGGATCTCCCGGCCGAGCCCCACGCTCAGGGTCTCCTCCTCGTGGCGGATCCACTGCTTGATCCGCTGCCGCGCCCGCCCGGTGCGCACGTGCGCGAGCCAGTCGCGACTGGGGCGCGCGTTCTGGGAGGTGAGGATCTCGATCGTGTCGCCGTTCTTCAGCTCCCGGTGAAGCGGCGCGATCCGGCCGTTGATCTTGGCGCCCTGGCAGTGGGCGCCCACCTCGGTGTGCACGCTGTAGGCGAAGTCGATCGGGGTCGCGCCCTTGGGCAGCTGCTTGACGTCGCCCTCGGGGGTGAAGACGAAGATCTCGTCCTGGTAGAGGTCGAGCTTCAGGAACTCGAGGAACTCTTCCTGGCTGTGGACGTCGCTCTGGAGCTCGAGCAGCTGACGGAACCACTCGAAGTGCTCGTCGAGCTCGTCGCGCTTGCCCGGCTTCTCGCCACCCTTGTAGAGCCAGTGCGCCGCGATGCCGTACTCCGCGGTGCGGTGCATGTCCTCGGTGCGGATCTGGACCTCGTAGAGGTGCCCGTTCGGCCCGAAGATGGTGGTGTGCAGCGACTGGTAGCCGTTCGACTTCGGGCTCGCGATGTAGTCCTTGATCCGCTCCTGCAGCGGCGTCCAGTGGTGGTGGATGATCCCGAGCACGTGATAGCACTGGGGCACCGAGGCGACCAGCACCCGGAGCGCCATCATGTCGTAGACCTGCTCGAACGGGGTGGCCCGCCGCTTCATCTTCTGGTAGATGGACCAGAGGTGCTTCGGTCGGCCGGTGACCTCGAAGCCCTCGATCGCGGCGGCCTTGAGCTCGTCTTCGAGCGGCTGGCGGAGCTGCTCGACCAGCGCCTCCCGCTCGACCTTCTTGGCGGCCACCTGCCGGGCCAGCGAGGCGTAGTCGTCGGGCTCCAGGAACTTGAAGGCCAGGTCCTCGAGCTCCGCCTTGACCCGGGCCATCCCGAAGCGGTGGGCGAGGGGCGCGTAGATTTCCCGGGTCTCGGTCGCGATCCGGGCGCGGCGCTCCGCCGAGAGCGGCTCCAGGGTCCGCATGTTGTGGAGCCGGTCGGCGAGCTTGATGATGATGACCCGCGCGTCCTTGGCGATCGAGAGCAGGAGCTTCCGGTAGTTCTCGACCTGCTCCTCCGCGCGGGAGCGGAAGGTCAGGTGGGAGATCTTGGTGAGGCCGTCCACCAGCCCGGCCACCTCGCTCCCGAACTCGGCCGCGATGTGCTCGATCGTGACCTCGGAGTCTTCCACCACGTCGTGGAGCAGCGCCGCCGCGATCGAGGTCGCGTCGAGGAACTGACCCACCAGGATCGTGGCCACCGCGATCGAGTGGGAGACGAACTCCTCGCCGGACATCCGCTTCTGGCCGCGATGCGCGGCCGCGCTGAAGCGCAGCGCCCGGTCGATCAGCTCGAGATCGAGCCGATCGGCGTGGCGCGAGAGCTCCGCGCGGAAGTCGCTCGCCTGCTCCAGAATCGCGTTGGTCACAACAGTCCTTCTCTTGCGAAGCTCAACCAGCGGTCGCCCGCCACGATCAGGTGGTCCAGCACCGGTATCCCGAGCAGCGCGCCGGCCGCCGTCATCTGCCGGGTCACCGCGCGATCCTCCGAGGACGGGCTGGGATCGCCGCTCGGATGGTTGTGCACCAGCACGATCCCGGCGGCCGCCTCCGTGATGGCGGGCCGGAACACCTCGCGGGGATGCACCAGCGATCCGTCCAAGACCCCCCGCGACACCAGCACGTCCCGCTGGACCTCGTGCTGGCTATTGAGCGCGAGAATGTGAAACTCCTCCACCTCGAGGTCCCGGAGCCGCTCGCCCACCAGGCGAACGATGTCTTCCGGGGTCCGGATCCGGGTCGGCTTGGGCCGGGTCTCCTCGCCGAGCCGAATCCCCAGCTCGAGGGCCCCCAGCACCCGGGTGGCCTTGACCCGGCCGATCCCGCCGAGCCGGACCAGCTCCGCGGGCGACTTCCGGGCCAGCCTCCGAAGCGAGCCGGCGACCGCCCCGAGCAGGTCGGCCGCCACCTCGGCGGCCGGCCGCCGGACGGTTCCGGTCCCTAACAGGATGGCGAGCAGCTCGACGGTCGTCATCGTGGACGCACCGTGGCGCCAGAGGCGCTCACGGGGCCAGGGATCGGCGGGGTTGGTGCACGGGAGTGGCTCGCGGGTGGGCACCCGCGGCCAGCTAGCCGGGGCGCCCGGTCGGACTGGGACCAAATCAGCGCGGAGCGGGGCCGCTCATCGCGCGGCGCCGTGGCACTTCTTGTACTTCGCCCAGGCTTGCGGGGACAGGCCTGTTCCGGCCGACTTCCGGCACGTCCTCGCCGGCCGCCCCGAGGCGCCGGAGCCCGGTCGAGACGGCGGGCGGAGCCCCGGCGCGGACGCCGCGGGCCTGGGCCGCCGTCGGCGCCGCCCGCTCCCGGGCCGGCGGAAGAGATCGTCCGTCCCGGCCGGAGCGCGGGTACGGGGGCCCGTGCTGGTCCGGGGGGCGGAGGGGGCGGCGGTGGACCATCCACGTTGACCTGGACTTTGAGGTAACGCCCGTGAAGGTGGTCCGGAGGTCGCGAATCAGGTTCGAACATCTCGAAGGCCTCTTTCTTGTACTCGACCAGCGGGTCCTGGTCACGCGCGGTACTGGATGGCGTTCCGCAGCTGATCGAGATCGTAGAGGTGGTCCTTCCACTTCTCGTCGATCACCGAGAGCATCACCTGCGACAGCACCTGCTGGTCGACGTCGCCGATCCCGATCCGGCTGCCGAAATCCTTGAGGTACTGGACCTTCCGCTGGAACGTGCCGCCTCGGCCTCGGACTGCGCGGCCTCGACCAGGCTCGGAAGGGTCGGCGTGGCCGCCGGGTCGCTCACCGCGTCCACGGTCAGCACGTAGTTCATCGCGAGCTGGGTGGCGAGCCCCTCCCGATCCCAGGTCTCGGGCTCGGCGCCCGCGTCGATCGCCTGGGTCACCGCCGCCTCGACCGCTTCGGTGATCATCTCCGCGCTTCGGCCTTGAGCCCTCGCCCCGCTCCAGCGCGAAGAGCCGGAGCGAGTAGATGACCCTCGCGCTGCTGGTTCATCACGTCGTCGTACTCGAGCAGCCGCTTCCGTTGCTGGAAGTTCTGGAGCTCGACCCGCTTCTGCGCCGATTCGATCGCCCGGGTGACCAGCTTGCCGGTGATGACCTCCCCTTCCTCGGCGCCGGTCTTGTCCATGTAGCGCGCCACCCGATCGGCCATGAAGAGCCGCATCAGCTCGTCTTCCAGCGAGAGGAAGAAGAGCGAGCTGCCCGATTGCCCTGGCGCCCTGAGCGGCCCCGGAGCGGCGGTCGATCCGCCGCGACTCGTGACGCTCGGTGCCGACGATGTGGAGGCGTCGGCTTCCTCGGCGGTGAGGTCGAGGTCCTTGCCCAGCTTGATGTCGGTACCGCGGTTGGCCATGTTGGTCGCGATCGTGACCGCGCCCTGCTGGCCGGCGCCGGCCACGATCTCGGCCTGCGCTGGTGCTGCTTGGCGTTCAGCACCCGTGCCTAACGCCGCGCCGCTTGAGCATCTTTCGAGAGCGTCTCTGACACCTCGACTGAGGTGGTGCCGATCAAGACCGGCAGGCCCGCCTCCTGGAGCCGCGCCACCTCGTCCATCACCGCGTTGTACTTCTCGCGCCGGGTCTTGTAGATCCGGTCGGGATGGTCCTTCCGGGCGATCGGCTTGTTGGTCGGGGATCACCATCACGTCGAGCCTGTAGATCGAGTAGAACTCCGACTTTCGGTCTCGGCGGTGCCGGTCATGCCCGACAGCTTGTCGTACATCCGGAAGCAGTTCTGGATGGTGATCGTGGCGAGCGTCTGGGTCTCGCCTTGATCTGCACCCTTCCTACTTCCACCGCCTGGTGGAGGCCGTCCGACCAGCGCGCCGGCCCGGTAGCACTCGGCCGGTGTATTCGTCGACGATCAGGACCTGGTTGTCCTGATGATGTAGTCGACGTCCTTCTCGTAGAGCGCGGTGGGCCTGGAGCAGCTTGTGGATGATGTGGAGCTTCTCGCTCTTGGCCGCGTAGTCGGTCTCGATCTGAGTCCGGATCGTCCGCTTCTCTTCGATCGACAGGTCGGGGTCCTGCTCGACCCGGTGGATCTCCTCCGAGATGTCGGGTACCACGAAGAAGCGGGATCGTCCGGCGAGAGCGTCGAGGAGCCCTGATCGGTGAGATGGACCGAGTGTCCCTTCTCGTCGAGCACGAAGTAGAGCACGTCCTCGAGGTTCCGCATCTGCTGCTGCTTCATCGGCAGCTTGCGGTCGGCCAGATAGCGGAGCCCGCCTGCTGGACCATCGGTTTGACGCCGGTCTCGTTCAGCAGCTTGAGCAGCCGCTTGTTCTTCGGCATCCCGAGCTGCGCCTGGTACAGCATCGTCGCCGCGTCCTGCTTGGTCTTGTCGTTCTCGAGCAGCGGCTCCGCCTGCGCGATCAGCTCGTTCACCACCCGGGTCTGCTTCCGGACCAGGTCGGCGACCCGGCCGTTGAAGTCGGAGTACTTCGCGTCGCCCTCGTTGCCCACCGGGCCCGAGATGATCAGCGGCGTCCGTGCCCGTCGATCAGGATCGAGTCCACCCGTCGACGATGGCGTAGGCGTGCACCCGCTGGACCCGTTGGTCCAGGCTGAACACCATGTTGTCGCGGAGGTAGTCGAAGCCGTACTCGTTGTTGGTGCCGTAGGTGATGTCGGCCTGATAGGCGGCGCGGCGGGCCGGACTCGACGGCTCGCTGTCGTCGATGCAGGAGACCGTGAGGCCCAGGTAGCTGAACACGTGCCCCATCCACTGCGAGTCGCGGCGGGCGAGGTAGTTGTTCACCGTGATCAGGTGACACCCGCGCCCGGTGAGCGCGTTGAGATAGAGCGGCAGGGTCGCGACCAGGGTCTTGCCCTCGCCCGTCGCCATCTCGGCGATCTTGCCCCGGTGGAGGGCGATCCCGCCGATCAGCTGCACGTCGTAGGGCACCATGTCCCAGGTGAGCTCGTGCCCGGTGACCATCACCGTGGTGCCCATCAGCCGACGACAGGTCTCCCGCACCGTGGCGAACGCCTCGGGCAGCAGGGCGTCGAGGGTCGCCTCGAGCTGCTTCTTGTACTCGTTCTCGACCCGGTGGTACTCGTCCTCCAGCTGCACCCGCTCGGCCGGGTCGGCGCAGTCGTGCTTCTTGGCCTTGAGGTCGTCGAGCTGCCGCTTGACCTCGCCCGTGGCTTCGGCGATCCGCTCGCGGAACTTGGCCGTCTGGGCTTTGAGCTCGTCCTCGCTCACGCCGCCCAGCCGGGCCTCGTGCTCGCGGATCTCGTCGAGAATCGGCCCCATCCGCTTGGCTTCGCGGTTGTGACGGTTCCCGAACAGGTTGGTAATCAGGGTCTTGACCATCGCTTACGGCTCTCGATACAGGTCGTGGGCGTCGACGTAGCGGCTCACCGCCTCGGGCACCAGGTACCGGATGGTCTGGCCCCGCCTCACCCGCTCCCGTATCTCGGTCGATGAGATGTCGATCCGGGGCACCCGCACCGTCTGGTCCGCGACGCGCGGCGGTATCGGGTCTCCGGTGCGTTCGAAGACCACCAGGCGGGCCCGCGCGCGCACGCCGTCGGGATCCCGCCAGGTGGGAAAGAGCTGCGCGGCGTCCGCGCCGAGCAACAGGTGGAACCGGGTCTCGGGATGGCGCTCGGCGAGCGCCGTCACGGTGTCGACCGTGTAGCTCGGCCCCGCCCGCTCGACCTCGATCGGGTCCACCCGGAAGCAGGACTCTCCGGCCGCGGCGAGCTCGGTCATCGCGAGACGGTGGGACGGGGTCGCGCCGTGCTGGCCCGTCTTGAAGGGCTGCTGCCCCGCCGGAATGAACCAGACGGCGTCGAGGCCGAGCGTCTCGGCCACGCTCCGCGCGGCGATGAGATGGCCGTGGTGGATCGGATCGAACGAGCCGCCCAGGATGCCGACGTCCACGTCACGAGCCGCCGACCGAGTCTGCCGCGGCCGGACAGAGGCGCAGCGGCCCCTCCGGATCGGGGTGGAACTGCGCGATGTACTGGCAGGTCTCGCGAATGTCCTCCTGATACCCGAGGACCTGGTAGGACGCGACCAGCTTCTCCAGCGCCTCCGGCACGATCCCGGCCCGCGGGTACTGCGCGATCAGCGCCCGCAAGTTCAGGATCGCGGACTCGTACGCTTTGTACTGATAGTAGAAGAGCGCGTTCTTGTAGTCCTTGTACGCGAACTTCTCGTTGAGATCCTGGACCCGCGCCTCGGCCCGCCGAGCGGCCGGCGTGCCGGGATAGCGTGACGCCACCTCCTGATACACGCCGAGCGCCGTGAGCCCGTAGGTCGGGTCGAGCTCGGGCTTTCGCCAGAGCTGCGAATAGGCGTCGCCGGCCCGCACCAGGGCGTCGGGCGCCAGCGAGTCGTCGGGCGCCTCGTCGGAGACCCGCCGGAAGAGCCGTACCGCGTCGAGCTCGAGCCCGTTGCCCAGGGCGATCTCCGCCTGGAAGAACAGGAGTCGGGCGTGACGCGCGTCGGTCACCGGGAGCACCGTGCCGAGCCGGGTGAAGATCTCGGACGCCTTCTTCCGGTCGCCGTGGTTGAAGGCCACCTGACCGGCCGTCCAGAGCGAGTCCAGGGTCCGCGGCGAGTTGAGCAGCGGCGCGGGCACCGCGGCCGCGTCGTCCGACTTCCCCCCGCCGAAGGGCCAGCAGGCGGTGAGCCCCACGCCGAGCGCGGCCCAGGTGAGCCATCGTCTCATGGGGTGCCTCCGGCCGTTTGATCGGGCTGCGCCGAGCCCAGAGCGTTCAAGCGGGACGACGCGAGACTCTTGAGGCTGTCCGAGACCGCCCCGGCCCCGAGCACGGTCTGGTACGCCACCGAGGCGCCGAGCGCGTCGCCGGCGAGCAGCCGCGCGTCGCCCCGTCCGATCTGGGCCCGCCAGCCGCGCTCGCTGGTCGGCTCCACCGCGATCACCGCTTCGAACCAGCGCTCGGCCGTCGCGCCGTCCTTGGCGTTCAGAGCGTCGAGGCCCAGCAGCAGCCCGCAGAAGGCCACCCCGTCCCGCGCCGTCCGACGCAGGTTGCCTCGCTCCGCTCGGCGGAGCAGCGCCTGATACCCCCGGGCCGCCGCGTCGCACGCGGTGGTCGTGCGGAGCGCGTCGGCGTAGCGCGCGAGCAGAGAGTCGACCGCGCTCCTGCTCCCGGCGGAGGCCAGCGCCGCCGGCAACAGCCCCAGCAAGGTCGTCGGGTCGAGGTCGGCCGCGCCGACCGGGAGCTCGGCCAGGCGCCCGAGTGGGCGGGTCGGCGCGATCCGGCGTACGGCGAGGACCGCCCGGGAGACCACCGAGGGGTCGACCGTGCCGGAGCGTCCAGCCGCGTCGACCACCCGTTCCAGACCGACGGCGGCCTCGGTGGCCCGGGTCGGGTCCGATTCCGCGAGTGAGGCGAAGGCGTCGACGGCCAGGGAGTACTGGTGGGCCCGGAGCGCGGCCGCCCCGGTCTTGGCCCAGATCCGACTCCGGCTCCCGACCTTCGCGGCGGCCTGATACTCGGTCGCGGCGAGGTCGAACTCGCCGTTGGCGTAGGCGTCGTCGCCGAGCCGCTCGTGATCCGCCGCCGCCAGACGGCAGGCGGTGGCGAGAGTGGCAAGGGCGAGCAATGGCCAGCGGGTCCGTCGAATCACGGCGAAAGGCGCTCCGCCATGGCCAGATAGGCGCCGACTCGCGGGTTGCCGGGCCGCTGCTTGAGGCACTGGGCCCAGATCTCCCGCGCGCCGCTGGCGTCGCCGGAGAGGTAGTGCGCGAGACCGAGCGTGGCCTGGGCGTCGACGAAGCCGGGCTGGACGCTGACGATCCGGTCGAGCTCCTCCCGGGCCTCGAGCGGTCGTCCGGCGTCGAGCAACAGCCGCGCGAGACGATAGCGGAGATCGTGGAAGTCGGGGCCGAGCTCGACGGCGCGCTGGTACTGCCGGATCGCCTCGCTCGGATCGCCGGCGTCGGCGTAGGCGTCGCCAAGCGACGCGTGCATGTTGGCGAGCCGGGCCGCGGCGGGCCGGGAAAAGCCGCCGACCCCGCCCTCGCCGAGCGCCGCGGCCCGCTCGAACGAGGCGTCGGCCTCGGCGGTCCGCCCGAGCTCCACCAGCACCACACCCCGGTGGACCAGCGCGTCCACGTAGCGCGGATTCAGCTCCAGCGCACGGTCGAAATCGAGAAGGGCCTTGTCGCTCTGGCCGAGGAGCGAGAGGCAGACCCCTCGCAGGTGATAGACGTCGGCGAACGCGCGGCCGCCCTCGAGGAGCTCCTCGAGCAGATGGACCGCGCCGTAATAGTCTTGGACCGCGAAGCGCTCGCGCGCCTGCTGGAGGAGGTGCTCAGTGCTGGCGCGCATAGAGCGCCCGGCACCATTCGACGAAACGGGCGATTCCGTCATCGAACGATACCGTGGGCGCGAAGCCGAGCACGCGACCCGACTTCTCGAGATCCGCCGAGGTGTGCTCGACGTCTCCTGGTTGCATTGGATGCCACTCGACCTCCGGCTCGATCCCCAGGGCCTCACTCAGGGTCGCGACCATCTGGCGCAGGGGCACCGGGCGGCTGCCGCCCAGATTGAAGCACTCGACCCCCACAGGCGCCCGCTCGGTCCAGTCGATCGCGGCGATGGTACCGGCCACGATGTCCGAGCAGTACGTATAGTCGCGGGCCTGTGTCCCGTCCCCGTACAGAGTGAGCGGAACCCCCTCCAGCATCCGCCGGGCGAACTTGTGGATCGCCAGGTCCGGCCGCTGGCGGGGCCCGAACACAGTAAAGTAACGGAGTGCGGCCACTTTGAGAGCCTGGATCGGGGCCGCGGAGATCAAAAAGAGCTCCGCCGCCCGCTTGGTCGCGGCATACGGGGAGACCGGGTCGAGCGCCGGAGCGTCTTCCCGGAACGGAGCCGGTGTATCATTTCCGTACACCGACGACGACGACCCGAAAGCCAACCGGCTCGCGCCGGCCCGCCCCATCGCCTCCACCACCGCGGCCGTCCCGACCACGTTGGCCCGGGCGTAGCCCACCGGGTCGGCGATCGAAGGCCGGACCCCCGCCTTGGCCGCGAGGTGGGCCACCACCGTGTCGGCCGTGAGCAGCCCGGCCAGGCGATCGCTCTCGAGGATGTCGAGCTCGTGGAAGGCGTACCCCGGCCGGCCCAGCGCGCCGCTCAGGTTCGACTCCTTCGCGGCCCGGCCGTAGAACGGGTCGAAGTTGTCGACGCCGACGACCTCGTCCCCACGGGTCAGCAGGGCCTCGACCAGGTGCGAGCCGATGAACCCGGCCGCCCCCGTCACCAGCACCCGGGTCATTTCGAGACGACGCCTCGGAAGTACTCGATCGTGCGACCCAGACCCTCCTTGAGGGCCACCTTGGGCTCCCAACCGAGGACCGAGCGGGCGATCGTGATGTCGGGCTGGCGGACCTTGGGATCGTCCACCGGGAGCGGCTCGAAGCGCACCGGCGAGCCGGTCCCCACCATCTCGTTCACCAGTCGAGCCAGCTCGAGCACTGTGAACTCGGTCGGATTGCCGATGTTGGTCG
>JAWKQJ010000071.1:0-17968 GCA_041390205.1 Gemmatimonadales bacterium | reverse complement strand
GCCGGCGACCCGCCG
This sequence comes from Gemmatimonadales bacterium, assembly GCA_041390205.1. GTDB lineage: Bacteria > Gemmatimonadota > Gemmatimonadetes > Gemmatimonadales > GWC2-71-9 > SHZU01. The sequence continues at coordinate 17,953 of JAWKQJ010000071.1, read as the reverse complement.
CCCCGGTAGTGGACCACCCCCGCGTGGAGGATCCCGCCGACCCCACCCGGGATCAGCACCACGTCGGGCTCCGGCAGGCCACCCTCGCGGCGGGCGGCGTCGACCTCCCGATACAGGGTACTGTAGCCCTCGACGACCAGGGGCGGAATCTCCAGGTAGCCGGGATAGCCGACGTCGGAGATGATCTGCCAGCCTTCCCGCGCGCTGGTCTCGTCGCAGCGGCGCACCGCGTCCTCGTAGCTGCCGTCCACCAGCTCGACCCGGGCCCCCTCGCGGCGGATGTTGTCGATCCGCTCCGGGGCCGCGCGCGCCGGGAGGAAGATGACGCACGGAACCCCGGCCAGCCGCGCCGCCCAGGCGACCGCCCGCCCGTGGTTGCCCTCGCTCGCGGTCGAGACCGTGCCCAGCGCCCCACCCCGCCGCTCGAGCAGGACGTGGAGCGCCCAGGACGCGCCCAGCCCCTTGAAGGCCATCAGCCCGAAGCGGGTCCCCTCATACTTCACGAACAGCTGGCCGATGCCGAGGGCGCGGGCCAGGTCCGGCCGCGCGACCAGCGGCGTCGGCGCGTACCCCGGGAGCGAGCGATGGTACTCGAGCACCGCGGCCGGCGCCGGCGCCGGACGCGCGACGGGGTCCAGATAGGGATTGATCGCGAAGCGGGCGCGGTCGGTGGAGCGCGGGTTCCGGGCGAGGGTCATTCGTCGCGCATCCCACCGAGCTCGATCACGGAGCCGACCCCGAAGCGCTCGGCCTCGCGGAGCACGAAATGCGCGGCGGCCACGTCTTCGATCGCGAGCCCGAGCGACTTGAACAGGGTGATCTCGCCGTCGTCCTCCCGGCCGGCCACCTTGCCCAGGAGCAGCTCGCCGATCTCCCCGCGGATGTGGTCGTCGCCGAAACGCCCCTCCGACTTGGGCACCAGGAAGTCGCCGCTCTCGGCCAGGGTCGACTCGCGGCGGTCCACGAAGAGCTTGGCCCTGGCGACCGCGTCGCTGTCGAGCTCCCGAGCGCTCCGGAGCGAGGCGCCCACCGCGTTCAGGTGACATCCCGGCGCGAGCCAGGCCCCCGCGACCACCGGCTCCCGCGAGGAGGTCACGGTGCAGACGATCTCGGCGCCTCGCACCGCGTCCTCGACCGTCGGCACGGCCTCCACCTTGAGACCGGCGTAGCGCGCCCGGGAACGAGCGACGAAGCGCGCCGCGTTGGCCGGCTGACGGCTGGCGACCCGGACCTCGCGGATCGGCCGGGCCACCATCATCGCGTCGAGGTGGGTGTCGGCCTGCACGCCGCTCCCGATCATCGCCAGCACTCCGGCCTCCGGCGCGGCGAGCAGTCGGGTGGCGACCCCTGATACGGCCGCCGTGCGGATCGCGGTGATCGAGCTGGCGTCGAGCACCGCCACCAGGCTGCCGTGGGTGGCCTCGAACAGCAGCACGACGCCCTGATGGGAGTCGTACGCGGTGCCCTCGTTGCCCGGGAAGACGGTGATGGCCTTGAGTCCGATCGCGTCCGGCGGATCGAGGTGCGCCGGCATCGCGCCGAAGGCGCCGCGGCCGCCGGGCAGCTGCAACACCGTGCGCAACGGCATCACGGCGCCGCCCTGGGCCAGCGCGCGGAGGGCCTCTTCCATCGCACCCATGCACTCGCGCATCCCGAGGAGCGCGGTGACCTGTTCCTGATCGAGCAGGCGGACCGGCATCGTGGCAGACTCGTTCGAGCGGTGGTCGTCGCGGAACGAGGCGGATGGTAGTGGGAACGGCAGACCGAGGAACAGGAGGCGCCGGCCTGCTCGGGCCGGCGCCTCCGGAATCGAGCCATGGGCCCGATCGAGACTGGAGCGCTACTGGCTGATGCTTCGGCGCGTCGCCCGGACTGGCGCCAGAGGATCTGCGGCTGGCTCCCATCCGCATCTCGGCCGGCGGCCCGGTACGCCAGGTTCAGTGTGCTGGCCTTTGCCTTCGATCTCGTAGTCGATGGTGAGCTTGAGCGTGTCCGTGGCCAGCTTGGTGGTGATCTTCTTGATCGGATGGACGCTGAAGTCGTTGGTCGAGGTCCTGTTCTGGAGGCCAGCGACGGCGGTCGGGTTGGAGCTGGTGAAGCTCCGACTCGCGTAGCGCCCATCGCTGGTGGACCAGGTGCCGACCACCGACGACGGGAGCGGCTCGCCGGCGAGCCGCTGGTAGGCGGTGTACCCCGCCACGGCGATCACCAGCGGCGCCGCCACCCGCGATCTGCCGGATCGGGAGGTTGACGGCGAAGCGCCGCTTCTTCTCCTTGGCCGCGTCCTTGGCGGCCTTGCGCCGCTTGTCGAGTCGGAACACCACCCCGACACCGAAGAGGAAGTCGCGCAGTCCGACGCCCTGGGCCAGGTTGCCGTCCGCGATGCCCGTGACGTAGTTCGCGCCGGAGGGCCCGCCGGGACTCACCGGCGGCCGCAGTGTCTCGTTGCTCTCGGGCTTGGTCGACGTCATCTAGTACCTGCTCCCCTTGCCGATGTATCCACCGTCGTTGGCTCGGACGATGTCGTCCTGGCTGGCCGCGCTCGCGAGCGACGTCGAGCTCGCCCCGTCGGGGCCCTCGCTGTAGACGTCGAACTCGGTGTTCAGGGCGATCCCGAAGACGTCGGTTCGGGGGGTGCCACCCGACGTCAGGTCCACGTAGCGGTAGGGACGCCCCCAGGGATCGACCATCCCGGCGCGATCCACGTCATTGAGGCTGGCCGGCAACACGTTGCCGGCCCCCTGATAGGCCACGATGTCGGCCGAGATCGAGCGGATGTCGCCGATTGCCTTGGCGAACTTGGCCTGCTCGATGGCCATCCGGGTGCGTCCGGTGGCAAGGGCCGCCAAGCCGCCCATCATGGTGAGCACGGTCAGGAGCTCGATGAGCGTGAACCCGCCCCGGCCTCGGAGGCGTAGGCCCCGACGGCGGACCGGATTCCGGACAGAAGAAGGGCTCCTCGACATGGCCGCCCAGGGGGCAATCCATGTGCCGGAGCCCTAAATCACGCTGCTACATGCGGTTGTATCGATCGATCGGGGTGATTTCCGTGCAATCCGCCCTGCCATGTGTTGCCGGGCGCAGGGCAACTTCTTGCACAGGCCCCGGTTCGGCTCAGGTGCCCAGCAGGTTGCCGACCTCGCGCACTTTGGCCCGGAGCGAGTTCACGGCCGACATCGCCTGGGCGAGGTTGCCGGCGTCGAAGTCGGCCTTAGCCTTGTTCCAGGAGTCCATCCAGGTCGCCGATTCGGTCTGGAGGGTGTTGAACTTCGCCGGATCGATCCCGGCCGGCAGCCGGCGCAGGCCGGCGACCTGATTCACCTTCGCGATCGCCGCGTCCAGCTGGCCGGGCAGCTCGTTGGACGCGCTCTGGAACGCGGTCTGGAGCTGCGATCTGGTGTTGGCCATGTTGGCCTCGAGGTCGCGGGTGAGCGCGCTGATCGAGCGGGCGCTCATCACCACGGACCGATAGTCACCCCCGGAGAGACGGCTCTTGATCGACTCGAGCGAGTCGCTGAGGGACTTGAGCCGGTCGGGGGCGACCTTCTGGGCCTCGTCCCGGATGGCGGCGATCTGGTTCTCCGCCGTCTCGACGGCACTCCGCGCCGAGCGCTCGGCGCAGCCACCAACACCCAGGCCAATCGCGGTCACCAGGCTGACGCGGGCAAGCGTTCTCATCGAAGCTCCCGGGATACGGGTTGAGTTTGGGACGGCCTCTCGGAAGAGCCGGGGTGAGGCCTCTCGGAAGGTCGCTCGTAAAGCGGTCTCGGGCAAGGCGCTGCGGCGTTTCCGGCGGCCCGGACGAGTCGCGGCGGGAGCCCGGATTCGGCTATACTTCGGGCCCGTCGGGGCGGTAGCTCAGCTGGGAGAGCACCTGCTTTGCAAGCAGGGGGTCGCCGGTTCGATCCCGGTCCGCTCCATAGTATTTCGAGTCGCCAGCTACCCGTCGGCTAGGTTGCTTCGGCGTGCGTCGGGCGACCCGGCACTCACCCGTATGGGTGGAGGCCTTCGCTCGCTGGCCGACCCGACGCTCAGTTGCTAGGCTTCTCGTGTGCATGGACGGCACCCGGTACCCGGGGGTAGTTCGGTGGTCGGTGATTCGGCGGGCGTAGCCATGGGCTCCCGCGGACTCGGGACCTTGTGCTTCCTCCTCCTCGCCTGGCTCGCTCCCTCGAGCCTCGTCGCGCAGGCAGTGCTCAACGGTCGGGTGGTTGCCGACTCCAGCGAGCGCCCCCTCGCCTTGGCCGAGATCATCGTCGAGGAGTTGGGCCTGGTTGCCCGGACGGTCGAAAACGGCCGGTTCCGCCTCGGCCCGATTCCGCTGGGCCGGTACACCCTCCGGGTGCGGCGCATTGGCTTTCAGAGCGCGGTGGCAGGGCTTCGCGTCGAGGGGGCGGATAGCGTTGAGGTGGAGTTCTCCATGGTCGCAATCGTTCCCGAGCTCGAGCCCCTGCTCGTCGAGGCGAAGGCGCGGCCGTCGCGGTGGACGGAGATCGCAGAGCGCCACCGGAGTGGGCACAGCACGGTGGTCTCGTTCACCGAGCTTCGGCAGCTGGAGTACCTCCGGTTGCCGGAGCTGTTGCGTCGTTACCGGATCCCCGTGCCGGATCGGCCGGCGCCGATCATCAAGTCGGCGGCCCTACCCAACGGCTGCCCGCGCATCTTTCTGGACGGAGCACTGATCTCCGACCTGACGCAGATCCCCCTCGCTTGGTTGGGCGCCGTCGAGATCTACCGTCGCCCGCTCTGGGCGCCAATACAGTACCAGATGGGCGCCTCCCGTTGCCCCATCATCCTCCTCTGGACGCGGGATACCTGAGAGCCTGGCGCCCACAAACAGCACCGCCGCCCGGAGGCGGCGGCCACGTAGCTCGGGCGTGAGGTGCTCGGGAGCTTCGGTCGAGCCGCGCGCGGGGGGTCTCGCCCGACGAAGGCACGGTCATGGGGCCGCGACTCGGATCCCCCCGTCCGCGATTCACACACCCCCACCACCATCCGAGCCTGACGGGTGGCGGCCTCGGCCCGCTCAGGCGGTCGGCCCGACCGCCTCTCCGCTCTCGCCGAGCGAGCCCCGAACCGTCTCGAGCAGCACCACCGGCGTGAACGGCTTCCGGAGGAGCGCCTCCTCGGGCCCGAGCTCGGGCGAGCCGTCCGCCGCCCCGTACCCGGAGATGAACAGCACCTTGAGGTCCGGCTGCGCCTGGCGGAGCTGGGCCGCCAGGCGGGGGCCGCTCAGGCCCGGCATCACGATGTCGGTGACCAGGAGATCGATGTGGTGGTTCTCGGTCGCGGCGAGCGCGCGCGCCTCGACGGCGTCGCCCGCGGAGACCACCCGGTAGCCCTCGCGGGTGAGGACCCGCTCGGTCACCTCGCGAGTCCAGGGCTCGTCCTCGACCAGAAGGATGGTCGCGCCGGTCGGGGCGGAGACGGCATGGCTGGTGGCGCGGTCGGCCACGGAGCCGCCAGGCTCGGTGCGAGGCAGATAGATGCCGAAGGTGGTGCCCTCCCCGACCGCGCTCCGAAGCAGCAACCCGCCGTGGTTCTGCTTGACGATCCCGTAGACGCTGGCGAGGCCGAGCCCCGTGCCGCGACCGGGCGGCTTGGTGGTGAAGAACGGCTCGAAGACCCGTCGCTGGGTGGCCTCGTCCATTCCGGTGCCGGTGTCGGTCACCTCGACCACGATGTACTCGCCGGGCGGAATCGCGATCACCCCGCTGGTCATCTCGAAGGTGGTGCGCTCGCGCCGGGCGGAGATGGTCAAGGTGCCGCCCTGCGGCATCGCGTCGCGGGCGTTGATCGCCAGGTTGAGCACCGCCTGCTCGAGCTGCGACGGGTCCATCCGCACGTGGCCGACGTCCTTGTCGACCTGGAGCACGGTCTCCACCCGCGCCTCGATCAGCCGCTTGATCAGCGAGGAGACCTGGTGGAGCGACTCGTGAACGTCGATCACCTTGGGCTCGATCACCTGACGGCGGCTGAAGGCGAGGAGCTGGTTGGTGAGCGCGGCCGCCATCTCGGCGGCCTTGCGGATCTGGCTCAGGTCGGTCCGGACGGGGTGGTCTTCCTCGAGCGAGTCCATCCCGAGCTCGCTGTGGCCGAGCACCGTGGTGAGCAGGTTGTTGAAGTCGTGGGCGATGCCGCCCGCCAGCTGCCCGACCGCCTCCATCTTCTGGGCCTGCGCCAGCTGTTCCTCCAGCTCGGCGCGCTCGGTCTGGTCGCGGAGGGTGAGGATCACGCCGTTCACCGACGGCTCGTGGAGCAGGCTGGTGATCACGGCCTCGATCCGCCGGGTCTTGCCCTCCGCTCCCGGCATCCGCCAGCGTGCGACGCTGCTCTGCGCGGGCCGCTTGAGACTGTCGGCGAGCGCGCGATCCGCGTCGGCGCGATCCATCTCGTCCACCAGCTCCCGCACGTCGGCGCCGAAGAGCTCGAGCGCGCGATCGGACCAGAGCCCTTCGGCCGAGGGAGACGCGAAGCGAATCCGGAACTCGGCGTCGGTGACCAGGATGATGTCGGAGGTGTGCCGGACCAGCGCGGCGATCCTGGCGTTGGTCTCGTACGCCGCCCGCTCGGCCAGGAGTCGGGCGTTCTCCCGCATGGTCACGACCTGCCGGGCGAGCAGCAGCAGGGTGACGACCATCGCGCCGGTGAGCACGACCGTGAGACCGAAGTCCCGGCTCCGAACGGTGATCATGATGAGCAGGAAGCCGACGGCCGCGACCGCGAGCGGCGGGGCGATGTTCGCGTCGGCCGGCACTCTGATCCTCCCCGGCCAGCGCCACCCACGACGAATCGCCTCGGTGACGAGAAGGAGCAGAGCCCCCATGACCAGCGCCTGCAGGGCCGGAACGAACCACGCGATTGGTCCGGGAAGCGAAAACAGCAGGAGGCCGACGTTGACCATCAACAGCAGGACCAACGCTGCGGCGAGGAAGCGGTGCGCGACCTCGAGCTCCGCGGCCGAGCCGCGCACGACGGCAGCGCTCAGCCCGACGAGAGCGGCGGCCCAGCTGACCGTCGACATCGTCCGTTGGGTCCAGTCGGCGGCCTGGCCGACGGTCGTCGGCCGTACCTGCAGATACCAGATCGTCACCCCGGCAGCGATTGCGACGATGGCCACATCGATCCACAGGTAGATGCGACTCGCCGCGGCCCTCGGAGCCGGAGGCCAGAGGAGGAAGAGGCCGACCCAGAGCACACTTTCGAAGAACAGGAGGGCCGACGCCCAGACCCCGATGACTCCGGCCGCAACGAGCAGCGCGGCCAGCACCGCGACCAGCTCGTAGCCGACAATGGACGCAAAGGCCACGGCCCAGGTCGGCCAACGACCCGTGGGCAGGCGTGACCGAATCGCACGGACGAGGAATACCCCGACGACGAGGGAGAGGACGAACTGAGTGAGGCGGAAGCCGATCGTGTAGCGGACGAAGGCCGCCCGCAGGAAGGTCTCGTCGCTCACAGCCGGCGAGATCAGGACGCCCCTGAGCGCCCACCAGTTCGCAAAGAGCGCCGCCCCGGCGACCGTCACGACCGCCAGCAGGACCCAGCCACCGTCGCGGAACCACCGGCTGACGCCGCCGCCGTTCCTACGAGGTTCTACCCCCACCGAGGCGCCCAATGGCTCTCCATCCCGACCAGGAAAAAGTCGCCGCTGGCCGGGTGGAATGTAGAAGCCCTTTCCGGCAAGCGGTACCTAACGGCCGATACCGCAAGGCCAAAGCCAAACCCCCGGGCCCCGACCTTCGGTCGGGACCCGGGGGCGAGACGCCGGACTCGGCCGGCGCCAAGCGAGATCAGTCGCCTAGTTGCGGCTGCTCATGACCTCGGGCCACATGCCGAAGATGAAGCCTTCGGTCTTCTCCACCACCCGGCCGAGCTTCGTGACCGAGGGCTTAGTGTACGACTGCTTGCTGGACATCTCTCAACTCCTTGTCGTGAGTGTTGGCCGCTGACGAAACCCCCGCGGCCGGGGTTTGTATCCCACGTTGCGCCCACCAGCCCGAACGGCCGGCCAGCCAGGTCTCGACCGCCAGCGTCGTGAGCAGGCCGATCACGTTCCTGGACCCGCCGGCCCGCGCCACCTCGAGCTCCCGCGCGAGCGCGTCTCGATCGACGAGCCCCAGCTCCGCGAGGTGCGAGTCGCGAACCAGCGCGTCGAGGAGCGGGCGCTCCTGCTCGAGCGCCCAGAGCACGCGTGACCCGATCCCGCCCTTGCCGGTCCGATTGCGGATCTCGGCGGGCAGCAGCGAGCCCATCGCTTCCCGCAGGATCCACTTCTGCCGGTTGGGCCGAGCGCGAAGCGCGATCGGCAGCGAGAGCGCGAACTCCACCAGCGGGCGATGGAGGAACGGATAGCGGATCTCGAGCCCCCGCTCGAGCGGACCACGATCGAGGAAGATGTCGAGCGACTCGACCTCGAAGGCGGTCTGCGCGTCGAAGATCCGCCCCGGCTCGGGCGCCGGCCGCCGGACCGCGGCCGCCACCTCCGGCGAGAGCCAGGCCGGCAGCGGCGGCTCCGCGTGCCGCCCGAGCAGGTGCGAAATCCCATGCTCCCAGCCGAGCCGCCAGAACGACTGCCGGGTGGCGACGGCCAGGTCGAGCACGGTGCCGGCGGCCTCCCGCCAGCGCCGCCGGGCGAGGAGGTCCGCCACGAAGTCGAATCGGCCCGAGAGGTACTGGTCGGAGCCATAGCCGCTCAGCAGCACCCGCCCGCCGCCCGCGAGCACCCGGCGCCCGACCTCGCGATCCCTCGCGAAGAACGGGAGGAAGTGGCGGGGCCCACCCTCGAACGAGGGACCGACGCCGTCCCGTTGCCAGGGCCACGGGTCGCGCACCTGCTCGTTCGGGATCCCGGTGCCGGCGAGGACCAGGTCCGAGAACCGGGTCTCGTCGCCGTCGCCGAGCGTGTCGACCACGGTGACGGTGCCGGCTACCCCGTTGCCGATACCTTGTCTGGCGAGGTGCTCCGCCATGACGACGACCGACGAGGAATCGAGCCCCCCGGAAAGCTCGGCCCAGACCGGGCCGGGCCCGGTCGGCGCGAGCCCCGGATCCTCGTCGAGCTGCGCCGCGACGGCCTCCTCGAACAGGCCTCGGAACCGCTCGACGGCCTCGCCGACGTCGACCCGCTCCGCGGCCCGAAAGCTGGCGCCGCTCCAGAACCGGTCGCTCGCCGACTTGCTCCCCTCGGCCACGAGCCAGGTTCCCGGCGGCACCCGCTCGATGCCCGCGAACGCCGTGCGGCGCTCGGGAACGGACCGCCCGCCGATCAGCTCCGCGAGGTAGTCCCGATCGAAGTGCCCCTGCTCGAAGCAGTCCAGATGTGACCCGATCGCGATGCAATCGTGCCGGCGCTGGACGAAGAGCGGCTTCACCCCCAACGCGTCGCGCGCGGCGAAGACGGCGCCACGGCGGGTGTCGTAGAGCACGAACGCGAAGTCGCCCACCAGACGCGGGATCCCCCGGGCGCCGTGGTGGGCGAACACGGCCGCCACCGTTTCGAGGTCGGAGGCGGGGGGTCTCCCGCCCAGGCTGGTACAGAGCTCCACTCGATTCGACAGCCGGGCCGAGCCGACCGCGACGATCCCGTCGCGCTCGGCCACGCAGGGGCGACCGGTGCCCTCCTGCGCGACCCAGGCGGCGCCGAGACTCTCGTGCAGGAGATACTGCAGCCGGCCCTCGACCCGCGCGAGCGTCTCGAGCGCGGCGGTGAGCGACGCGGCGCCCACCGGCCGGCCGGCCAGATCGACCACGGCGACGAAGTGGCTCACGCGAAGACCTCCGGAAACGGCGTGAAGGCCGTGACCGTGGCCTCGCCCTCGAACAACGGCGCCCCGTCGAGCTCGATCCAGGCGTGGGCCTGGAAAGGAAACGGCTGGACGCCGATCCGGAGCACGGCGGGGTGGCCGAATCGCCGGAGGACGATGTAGAGCGCGACCGACTGCTCCAGGCAGACCGCCCGTCCCGGGAAGAACGCCGCGACCGTGGCGACCCGCCGGGCGGCCTCGAGCGGCTCACCGCGGGGCGCGGAGCGTCCGATCACCCGGACGATCCCGCGCGCGAGCCTGGCCGTCCGGCGGAGGCCGAGCCACCGCAGGCCGAGCCGGGCCGTCGTGATGGCGGCGAAGCTGAAGAGCACGCCGGGGCGGGGGCCGCGCCTCATTCGACCACCAGCAGCCGCTCGCGCTCGAGCGTGGCGAGGAACTCCTCCACGTCCTGGCGGACGACGGACTCGGGGACGTCGAAGGTGCGGGTCAGCTCGCCGGTGATGGCGTCGACCGTGCGCGACTCGTCGAGCAGGGCCCAGATCCGGGTGCCGACGTCGTCCAAGGCGAAGTACTGCTCGGAGCGGAGATCGAGGAGGACCGTCCGACCGCCCTGCTCGACGCCCATGGCGTCGGCCGAGCGGTGATACCGCCGCGGTCCCGCGCTCCGTTGCTTGTTTCGACGTCCGAACATCGCTCGCGAATCACTCGTCCAGAGTACGGTCGAATGATCCGGAAACGGCCAGAGAGCGGCAAGGCGATCCGCGGCGGGTTGTTGCCGTAGGGACGCGGGCAACCGCCTAACAGCCGGCCGTTTCGGCGTCGGCTCGACCACCTAGGCCATATGGCCCCAGCTCCACGCCGTCCGCTTGACCGACTCAGCGAGCCACCGGTCATATTTCAACCTTGACGCCGATCGAATCGAACAGGCGACAGTTCAATAGCAATAACCGATACGACGGCATCCGCGGCTTCTCGCGCCGTCCAGCCGGCGCTGAGCTCGCCCTCCGGGCGATCGCCATCGGCGAGGCGCTCCGAGCACGCCGTCTCGATGCACCTCGCGCCGACCGTCGAGCGCGCGCCCTGTGGCGTCCCCTGCGTGATCGTTTCGCCGCCTACGGTGGACCCCGCGATCCTCTCCGCGCCCATTCCCCTGCCCGGTCACCCGGTCTTCATCCGCGAGCCCCTTCTCGCCGACGACCCGCCGGTCCTGGCAGTCAGCGCAGTTCGGCGGCGATCCGCTCGTGACGGGGCGCGGCGGATTACGTGACGCAGCGCACAGGGCGATGGGGCCTGACCGGGCTGCTCACGTCGATGCTTCTCGGCGGCGGCCGACCTGGCCGCGGGGCCCGCCTCCCGAGCGCACCGCGCGCGACCGGATGCGGCGCTTCGGGTCGCCTACCCTGCGGTGCTGGCGGACGACTGGCAATTCAGCCCGGATCGCCGCCGCGGTGACCGACGCCCGGTGGACGTGACTCAGGCGCGCCGGCGTCGGCCCCAGGACGCTCCGAGCTGGAGCGCCCGGTACCTCCGCACCACGCTGCAGGAGTTCCGGATCCGGGTGGGATGGAGTGGGTCCCTGCCAGCGGCGCTCCGGAGTCGGCGGCTACGTCCAGGCGGGTGAGGTCGCGGCGAGCGCGGCCCCCGGACACCAGCCGGGCCGGGATGCCGCCCAGCGTCCGCACCGGGCTCACCTGGCGCCCAGGACGGCCCTCACGGCTCTCGACGACGACCGCCGCCGGCCGACCCGCGCCGCAGGACGCGGCCGCCGTGAACGGGCGTCACGCGACCCTGGTCGACGACTAACGATCCGTTGACGAACAGGTAACGAACGCCGACGGCCGGCTCCGTCGGCCGCTCGTAGGTGGCCCGGTCCGCGAAGCCGGCCGAGTCGATCACCGCCACGTCGGCGAACCAGCCTCGGCGAGGCGGCCCCGGCGCTCGAGCCCGATCAGCTCGCCGGTACGGGCGCTGCTCCGCGCCACCGCCTCCGTGAAGCTCAACACCCCCCGCTCGCCCACGTACTCCCGGAAGAGCCGGGGGAACGCCCCGTAGCGCCGGGGATGGCCGGCCGAGCCGTCCGAGCCCGTCACCACGAAATCGGCCCGCATCAGCCGCTCCACGTCCTTCTCGTTCATGTTGAAGGAGGCGACGGCGGTGGGCGCCCGCTTGATCATGGCGAAGGCGGCGTCGATCGGCTCCGCACCCGTCTCGCGGGCGATCGCGTCGAGCCGCTGGCCGGTCCGGGGCCCGCTGGCGATCAGGAAGGAAGCTGGACCGCCCGCCGCCTGAGATTGTCGGCGACCTCCGAGCGGAGCTTCGGCCAGCCCCGATCGTCGAGCCGCTTGAGCATCCGCTCGCGACCCCCGACCTCGGCCCAGCGCGGGAGCAGCGACGCCGGGCTGGTCCCGCTGGCCGTGTACGGATACGATCGGCCGTGACCCGCTGGCTGGCCTGCCGGGCCGCGCCGATCGCGACGATGAAATCGCTCTGCCTCGACGTCCACGCCGAGCGCCTTGATGTGGGCCAGATGCACGGGGAGGGTACCGGCACGGCGCCCGATCTCGAGCGCTGCGGACCGCGCCGAGGAGCCCGATCGCAGGGAGCTCTCGTCCCGGAGGTGGGAGTCGTAGTAGCCGCCCGACTCGCGGCTGCCTTGGCCACCGCGACCACCCGTCGGTGGACGCGTAGCTCTGCGGCGCGTAGTAGAGGCCGGTGGACAGGCCGAAGGCGCCGCCCGTCATCCCCTGTCGGGCCAGCGCGCGCATCCGGTCCAGCTCGGCGCTGGTGGGCTCGCGACTCGACATCCCGAGCACGGTCTGACGAATCGTCCCGAAGCCGACCAGGAAGGCGACGTTGACGCCGACCCCCGAGCGGCCAGGCCCGCGCGGCCGCGACGTCCACCGCCGCCGTCGTTCCCGAGCACCACGGTCGTGACGCCCTGGAGCAGGATGTGCGGCACCCCGGCCGTCGCCGCTCGCGAGAGGTCCTCGCCCGCGTGGGTGTGGGCGTCGATGAACCCCGGGGTGACCACGAGCCCGCTGGCGTCGATGGTCCGCTCCCCGGTCACGCCCCGCGCCGCCGCGTCGCCCACGAAGACGATCCGGTCGCCCCGGATCCCGAGGTCCGCCCGGACCGGCGCGGCACCCGAGCCGTCGTAGACGCTGCCCCCCCGCACCAGCCAGTCGACCCTCGTGGACTGGGCCGCCAGCGGCCCTGCCACCGCCAGCTTTTCGCGCCACGAGCCGCGCGGCCCGGCGGAGCCGCATCACGGCACGGGCTCCGGTCCTTCACCTCACGCCGAGCACCGTCTTGGAGAAGAAGGCGTACTCCTGGCCTATATCTTGTCGAGCCGAAGGGCTGGAGAGGCCGTGACCCTCACGCGGATAGAAGACCAGGGTCACCGGCACGTCGTTCTTCTTGAGCCCCATGTAGAGCTCCTGCGCCTGGCCGATCGGCACCCGATTGTCCTGCTGCCCGTGGAGGATCAGGGTCGGGGTCTTGGCCTGGCTTGAGGAACATCATCGCCGAGGCCCGGCGATAGACTTCCTCGTCGTCCCAGGGCTCGCCCCGAAGTAGCGTTCTCCAGCACCGTCTGAGGTCGTTGGTCGAGTACACGAGTACATGTTGGTGAGACCGGCCCCCGACCATCACGCCCTTGAAGCGGTTGGTCTGGGTGAGCGCTCCAGGTTGTCATGTAGCCGCCGTAGCTCCAGCCGGCCTGGCCCATCCGCGCGCTGTCGGCGATGCCCCGGCCAACCAGATAGTCGAGCCCGGACCGCACGTCCCAGTCGCCGCCCCAGTCGCGCACGTTGGCCGCGAGGAACTTCCGCCAGCCCGGACGAGCCCCGGATGTTGGATAGAAGGAGACCCAGCCGTTGCCGGCGTAGACGTGGGTCGTAGCGTCTTCCCAGGAGCCGGGAAAGCTCTGGGTCCAGACGCCCGACGGGCCGCCGTGGATGAACGCCATCGTCGGATACCGGCGTCCCGGCTGGTAGCCGACCGGGTAGATCACGATGCCCTCGATCTCCATCCCGTCCTTGCTCTTCCAGCGCACCACCTCGTGCCGTCCGAGCGCCAGCTCGGCGAGCTGCGGGTTGTGGTCGGTCAGCTTGACCGGGGCGAAGCCGGCGAGATCCTTGACGACGTAGACCCGGACGGGTGCCGGTGGGTCGCCATAGGCATAGGCGATCGCGCGGCCGTCGGCGGTAAAGGACGGGCCGTCATCAACCTTCGACGCTGGTGAGCTGACGCGGCGAGCCGCCTCGGGACGGCACGCTGAACAGCTGCGTCGTGGTGCGGACCAGCGAGGAGAAGTAGAGGGTGGCTCCGTCCGTGGACCAGGTCGGCGCGCCGGGCTGGTAGAGGAAGCCGCGAGCCACCTGACGGGGCGAGCCGCCCGCGGCGTCGATCACCACCAGCTCCATCTGGCCGACCGACTTGGGCTTGTCCTCCCGGGTCAGGAAGGCGATCTGCCGCCCGTCGGGCGACCAGCGCGGGCCGGTGTCCGGTCCGCCGTTGTCGTAGAGCACCCGGGACGCGCCGCCCGCCAGGGTCAGCACGTAGATGTCGGACCGGCTGCCGTCGTCGGCCTTGGTCGTCGGGTTGGCGGTGTAGGCGAGCTTGGTCCCGTCCGGCGACCACTGGATGTCGGTCACGTGATAGTCGGCCTTGACCACCTGCTCGGACTTCTTGCTGGCGACGTCGATGGTCCACACCTGGGAATACCGGAAGTCGGCGTCGACCACGTTGGGGTCGTCCTTCTCCTTCTGGCGCCGCTCCTCGTCCGCCGTGAGCTCGCGCGACGCGCGGTAGGCGATCGTCCGCCCGTCGGGCGCCCACTCGAACTCCTGCACCCCCGTCTTCGACTCGGTCAGCCGCTCGGCCTCCCCGCCGTTCGGCCGGATCAGCCAGATCTGGGAGCGCTCCTCCCGCGACGAGAGGAAGCCGATCCACTTCCCGTCCGGCGACCACTTCGGCTGGTTGTCGCCCTTCGCGCTGGTGGTGAGCCGGAAGGGCTCGCCGCCGTCGGCGGACACCAGCCAGAGATCCGCGTTGGCCGCGTTCGCCTTCAGGTCGACGCCCGAGACGACGTAGGCCACCCAGCGGCCGTCCGGCGAGATCTGCGCGCTCGAGACCTGCTTCAGCTTGAGCACGTCGTCCGGCGTCATCGGCCGTTGGGCGTCCACCGAGCTGGTGAGCAGGCAGAGCGCGGCCAGGAGCGTGAGCGATCGGGTCATGAGGGGTCTCCGTCCACGGTTCGAGGCGAGCGCGGTCACTGTCCGCTCGCCTGTCGGTCGTCCAGGATCAGCTTGGCGATCTCGGCGGTGATCTGCGAGGCGCGTCCGCCTCCGTTGTTGGTCAGGACCACGATGGTGAGATCGTCGTCCGGAAAGTAGGCCAGGTTGGAGCTGAAGCCGTTGATGCCCCCGCTGTGCGCGATCTGCCGGTGGCCGCCCGCCGGGCGGATCCCGAGGCCGTAGCCATAGCCGCCGCCGCTCGAGCCGGTCTCGACCTGGACGGTGCGCATCCGGTCGCGCGACGCCGGGCTGATCAGCCGGGCCTCGTTCGAGGCCCGCTGCCAGGCCAGGAGATCGAGCACGGTGGAGCACATCGCCCCGGCCGCCCCGGGCGTGTTCATGCTGATCGGGCCGTCGTTGAAGACGGTGTCGCCCCGGACCTCGTAGCCCTCCGCCCGGTGGGGAATGATCCGGTCGTTGTCGCAATAAGAGGTCGCCTCGAGCCCGAGCGGCGCGAGCAGCTCCCGCTCCAGATACCGAGGATAGGGCGTGCCCGTCACCTTGCCGATGATCGCGCCGAGCAGGTAGTAGGCGGAGTTGTTGTAGGCGTACTTGGCGCCCGGCTCGAAGTCGAACGGCTCGTCCTGGAAGAGAGCGATCATCTGCTGGTCGTCGAGGTCGAGCCGGGACGACTCGTTCCAGAATCTGGGGCCGAGCGAGGTGTAGCTCTTGATCCCCGAGGTGTGGGTCAGGAGGTGGTGGATGGTGACGTGCTTGCCCTGGGTATGGTAGTCGGGCAGGAAGCGGGTGATCTCGTCGTCGAGCGCGATCTTACCCTGCTCCACCAACCGGAGGATCGCGGTGGCCGTGAACTGCTTGGTGATGGAGCCGATCCGATAGACGGTCTCCGCCGTGGCCGGCACCTGGTGCTCGAGCTCGGCCATGCCGAACCCCTTCGCGACCAGCAGGTCGCCGCCCCGCATCACGCCCACCGAGACGCCGACGTTGTGGTTGGCGGCCATCGCCGCGGTGACCGCGGAATCGATCCGGGCGACCAGCCGCCCGCGCGACGAGGCCTGCGCCTCGAGCCCCGACGCCAGGCCCAGGGCCAGGCCCAGCGCGACCGTCAACCGTCCCATCATTGGCACCCTCCCGCACGGGATACAAAATTGTGGACCGTGAATCTAGCCCGGTCGCGGGGCTCCGTGAGCCCGGCGGGCCACCTTGCGCCCGAGCCGGCTTGGCCCTCCATTCCGAGGGTGACTCTGACGGAGGAGGGCCCGATGCGGCACGGCCCGCTGCTCGCGCTGTTGATGGTGCTGTTCGCAACGCCCGGTTTTGGCCAGGCGACGGTCGTGGGACGAGCCTACGACGATTCGACCGGAGCCGGGATCGAGGGGGTGGAGGTGGTGCTCGTGGGCAGCTCGCTCCGGACCACCACCGACGAGCTGGGCTCGTTCAGCCTGGGCGGTGTCCCCCCCAAGATCGGCTACGTCCTCTTCCGCAAGCTGGGATACCGGCCGCTCCGGATCCGGGCCCTGATCTTCGGCGACGACACCCTGGACCTGGCCGTCCCGATGCCCAGGGGCGCGGTGGAGCTCGAGCCGATCGAAGTGACCGCGGCCGCCGTGCCGCCCGGACTCGACGCCTTCGCGGAGCGCCGGGCGATGGGCTTCGGGGCGTACATCGACTGGCACCAGCTCCGCGCCGAGGAGCACCGCCGCCTCGGCGATCTGTTCCGCTCGGTGCGCGGCGTCAAGATCAGCGAGAACAGCTCCTCGTTTCGCAGCGTCGCCATGGGCCGGCGGCAGTGCGTGATGGCGATGTGGGTGGACAACGTGCCCTACTACCAGCCGGGTCGCGGCCAGCCGGTCCCGGACCTCAACAACTTCCCCGTCGCGCAGCTCGAGGCGGTGGAGATCTACCGCGGCCCGGCCGAGACGCCGGCGTCGCTCAACACCTCGGGCTCTGACTGCGGCACGATCGTGCTCTGGACCCGACGACGTTAGGCCCCCATGGCGATCCTGCCCTCTGAGCGACACCGCTTCGACATCCCCGACGACGTCAGCTACCTGAACTGCGCCTACATGTCGCCGCTCTCGAAGGAGACGGTGGCGATCGGGCAGGAGGCGCTCGCCCGGAAGGCGCAGCCCTGGACGGTCCACGCGGCCGACTTCTTCTCGCTCACCGATCGGAGCCGGGCTGCCTTCGCAGCCCTGCTGGGCGCGCCGGCGTCGCCCGACGACGTCGCCCTGGTGCCGGCCGCGAGCTACGGCATGGCGGTCGCCGCCCGGAACCTGCCGCTCTCGGCCGGCGAGCGGGTGCTGGTGCTCGAGGGCGGGTTCCCGAGCACGGTCCTCACCTGGCGCGAAGCGGCCCGGGCGGCGGGGGCGAGCCTGGTCCGGCTGCCACGACCGGAGGACGACGACTGGACCCGGACCGTGCTCGACGCGATCGACGAGCGAACCGCCGTCGCCGCCCTGCCGGCCCTCCACTGGCTCGACGGCGCGACCCTCGACCTGGTCGCGATCGGTGCCAGGCTTCGCGAGGTCGGCGCCGCGCTGGTGCTCGACCTGACCCAGTCGCTCGGCGCGATGCCCTTCGACCTCGGCTTGGTGCGCCCCGACTTTCTGGTCGTGGCCGGCTACAAGTGGCTGCTCTGTCCCTACACGGTGAGCTTCCTCTACGTCGCGCCCCATCGTCAGGAGGGCGAGCCGCTCGAGCATCACTGGTTCGGGCGCGCCGGCTCCGAGAACTTCTCGGCCCTGATCGACTATCGGGAGGACTTTCAGCCCGGCGCGAGACGGTTCGACGCCGGCGAGCCCGCCGACTTCGCGCTGCTCCCCGCGGCGATCGCGGGGCTCGAGCTGCTCACCAGCCTCGGGATCGGGAACATCGCGGACACCGCGGGCGCGCTCGCCGATCGGGTGATCGCTCACGGCGAGACGC
>JAWKQJ010000070.1:0-21250 GCA_041390205.1 Gemmatimonadales bacterium | reverse complement strand
GATGTGGATGAAGGTCAGGTACCAGACGCCGGGGCCCGTCGGTCGCAACGTAACGACGCCCGCATCGTCGGTCATCACGGGTCGGCGGGCGAGCCGTCCGCCGGTGGGCGTCCGTCCTCCGCTGATGACCGTGAGGCGCGGCGCCGGGGTGCCGTTGACCAGCGCGCGAAACCGTAGGGTGTTGCCTCGCTTCCACTCGTAAGGATTGTCGAGTGGAACCAGCTCGGCTGAGTAGCCCAGCAGCGTCCCGAACGACTTGGAGCGGGCCTCACCCACTTGGACCACCGCTTTGACGTGCTTGGCGTACTGCTCTCGCGCGGAATCCGCCGCGATCCCCGCCTTCTCGCGAGCCACGATCAGCCAATCGAGCCCCTCTTCTCTCAGGTACTCGTGGAACTCGTGACCGGTCATCCCGATGACGTTGGGACGGGTCGAGACCCCGAAGGCATAGGTGCCCTCGGGGCCCGTCTTGAGCGCGAAGAAGGTGCTGTCGGCCCGGGCCGTGACCACCGTCGTGTCGAATCGCTCGCGCCCAGCGGGTCCCGCGACGCTGATGTCCGCGATCCGGTGTCGATCGATCGAGTTCTCGCTCGTGGTAAACGTGCCGTTCAGCAGCGGGACCGAGACCGAGGAGCTCGGCCGAAGGAAGTAGGCCCTGAGCTTCAGGAACATGTCGTGGGCGGACACGGTCGAGGCCAGGGCCAGGAGACAGACGGCGACCAGGGCGCATCGTCGGATCATGGAGACCTCGGAAGGCGGGGATTGCCTACCCGAATATCTCCCCCGATCGAAGCCCGGCAAGGGTCGGCTGGCACGGGACGGCGAGGCGTTCTCGGCGGCCACCAACCGCGATATCATACCGAAGTGACCAAGGAGCCTCGCCCAACGTGACCTCCGACCCGGCCTCGGAGCGGAAGCCCCGGACGTGAATCGATCCGGCCTCGGGCTCCGCGCGAAGCTCCTGTCCCTGCTGCTCGCCTTCGGGGTGATCCCCGTGGTCGCGTCGATCGCGGTGGGATACTTCCTCAGCCGCTCGGTGATCATCGAGCAGGCGGTGAGCGCCCTCGACGTCGCGACGGGCACCCAGGCGCTCCACATCGCCACCGAGCTCGATCGGCAGCGGCTCCTGCTTCGCACCATCGCCGGCCAGCTGCCGCGCGAGCTCCGGACCGAGGACGCGGATCGGCTCGCGGAGCGCTTGGTGCAGGGCCTTCCTGAGGATGGCATCTTCGACGGGCTCCGCCTTGCCGCGGGCGATGGTCGCGTCCTGGCGTCCGTCGGGCTCGGTACGACGGCGCCTGCCTGGCCGGAAACGGCGCCGGCCGCGGGCTGGACCGATCGATCGGTGGTGGTACACCGCCACGAGGACGACGTGGTGGCGTATCTCGTCGGGATCCCGCTCGACGGCCGCGGCGACGCGTTCCTCGAGGGCCACGTTCGCGCCGACGACTTCGCGCGGATCTTCTCCACCCCGGAGCACCTGATCCGCGGGGCCGAGTCGGTGGTGCTTGATCGGCGGGAGCGGCTGGTATTCGCCGCCCACGCCCATGGCGCGGGGGAGATCGAGGCCGCGATCGCACACGGGCCCGCGCCCTCCGACGACCGGGTCGTGGTCGGCGCCACGACGCTGCTCGCGAGGGCGCCGATCGCGGGCACCGAGTGGATGGTAGTCTCGGCGATGCCCATCCGAGTGGCGCTCGCCCCGCTCGCGCGGCTTCGTAACGCGGCCTTCCTCGGCGCGACCGTGCTGACCCTGTTGGTGGTGGCGACCGGAGTGATGGCGGCCCGCTCGGTCACCAATCCGCTCCGCACGCTCGCCGGCGCCGCCGCCCGTCTCGGCCGCCAGGAATCGCATCTCGCCCTGCCGGTGCGGGGCAGCGACGAGGTTGCCGTCGTCAACCAGGCCTTCAACACGATGGCGGCGGCGCTCGAACAGTCGCGCTCGAGCCTGCAGGCCCTGCACGAGCGCGACCTCGAGCGGGCCCAGCAGCTCGCCACCGTCGGCGAGCTCGCGAGCGGCGTGGCACACGAGATCCGCAATCCCCTCACCGGCGTCCGCGGCGCGATCGACCTCGCCGCGCGACACCTTCCCCCCGACGGCGACGCCAGGCCGCTGCTCAGGGAGGCGGAGCAGCAGCTCGAGCGGATCGAGGGCGCCACGACCCAGCTGCTTCGCTTCGCCCGGCCACCGGAGCTCCGGGAGATCGAGGCCGACCTGCGGTTGATCGTCGAGCGGGCGCGAACCCTCGTGGCGGCCCAAGCGGCGGCGGCCGACGTGACGGTCTCGGTCGAGGTGCCACCCGAACCGCTGGTGGCGCGAGTCGATCCGGAGCTCATGGTCCAGGTCCTGCTCAACCTGCTGCTGAACGCGCTCGAAGCGTCTCCGGCAGAGGCTGCCGTGCGGATCGAGCTGGCGCGGCGGGAGTCGGAGGCGGCGATCGCCGTGGTCGACTGTGGCCCCGGGGTGCCCGACGCCGACAAGTCGACCGTTTTTCGCCCCTTCTATACCACCAAACACAAGGGAACCGGCCTCGGGCTCTCGATCTCGCGGCAGATCGTCAACCGCCACGGGGGGGAGATTCGCATTGCGGACGCCGCGGGCGGTGGTGCGAGCTTCGTGGTGACCCTGCCACTCGCCCAGGAAGGCGGGAGCGATCGATGAGCGGACGGGCGCGGAACAAGGTGCTGGTCGTCGACGACGAGAAGCTGATCCGGGTCTGGCTCGAAGCGCACGTCGGCGATGCGGGGTACGAGATGATCCTTGCCCGGGACGCGGCGGAGGCACGCCAGCGCTTCGCCGAGACCGCTCCCGACGCCGCGCTGCTCGACCTCAAGTTGCCCGATGAGAGCGGAATGACGCTGCTCCAGGAGTTCATGGAAGCGGATCCGAGCCTGGTGACCGTCATGCTCACGGCCCACGGCGACATTGCCACCGCGGTCGAGGCCGTCCGACTCGGGGCCTACCACTTTCTCGAGAAGCCGCCGCAGCTCGAGGATCTCCTGGTCACGCTGGCGAAGGGTCTCGAGACGCGCACCCTCCGGCGCACCGTCTCGGGCCTCCGGCGGCAGGCGGGCTGGCAGCTGGCCGACGTCGAGATCGTCGGGCGCTCCCAGGCGATGCAGCGGATCGTCGACCTGGTCGGCCGGGTGGCCGCGAGCGAGGGCACCACGGTGCTGATCCGGGGCGAGAGCGGGGTCGGCAAGGAGCTGGTCGCGCGGGGCGTGCACGCCCGGAGCGAGCGCCGCGAGTTCCCGTTCCTCGAGATCAACTGCACTGCGCTGCCCGAGGCGCTCCTGGAGTCGGAGCTGTTCGGTCACGAGAAGGGGGCGTTCACCGACGCCAGGGAGCGGAAGCAGGGCCTCCTCGAGCTGGCCGATCGCGGCACGGTGCTGCTCGACGAGATCGGCGACTTGCCGCTCGGCGCGCAGGCCAAGCTGCTTCGCTTTCTGGAGACCCGGACGTTCAAGCGGGTCGGCGGAGTCCGCGACATCTCGGTCGACGTTCGGGTCGTTGCCTCGACCAATCGCGACCTCGAGGCGGCCGTGCGCGACGGCGCGTTCCGCCTGGATCTGTTCTACCGCCTCAACGTCGTGCCAGTGACGGTTCCGCCGCTCCGCGAGCGTCCGGAGGACATCGAGCCGCTCGCCCGGCATCTGCTCCATCGCTTCACTACCGCGATGCGTCGGCCACCCTGGACCATCGCCCGCGAGACCCTCGCCATGCTGGAGCGCTACGCTTGGCCCGGCAACGTGCGCGAGCTCAAGAATCTGATCGAGCGGGCCGTGATTCTCGAGGAGGGTACCGAGCTCCGGCCGGAGCATCTGCCGGACGAGTTCAAGCCCGGCGGGCGAGTGCTCGATCTCGCGCCGGGCTTCAAGCTGCCTGGCGGCGGCATCGATCTCGAGGCATTGGAGCGGGATTTGATTCGCCAGGCGCTGCGACAGGCCCGCGGGAACAAGACTCGCGCCGCGGAGCTGCTCGGCCTCACCCGCGACACGCTCCGCTACCGGGTGGAGAAGCACGGCCTCAACGACGCCAGCGACGCTTGACCAGGTTCGGCGTGGAAGAGGTGTCCGCCTTGGCGCCTGTGGATCTTCCTCGCGTGCATGGTCGTGGTACGGCTCAGTAGGGCAGGACGGACGATCAGCCGAACGGTCGCTTCGCCCCGCCGAGCGCAGCAGCGAGGACAGGTTCGGGTCGAGGTCCTCCAAGCACGATGACGCGGTCGGGCTCGGGGAACGGCTAGCGGCTTCAGCAGGAGGACGGGCGCAATCGAGAACACGGCCAGGTTGGCTCCGATCCCGAGCACGAACGTCGCAATCGCGAGCGACGTCACCACGGGCAGCGCCACTGCCCGGCTGCGGGCCGCAGGCGGGTGGGGCGGGCGCGCGGGTCCGGTTCCGAACGAACAGAAGAGACGGCAGTCACCAGTCCGCGGCCGGAGGACTTCGACGCAACCCGTGCACTCGTAGAGGTATACGCAGGCGTCGGGCGGCATGGCCTGCCTCGGCGCAGATCCGGATGCGATCGCGGTGCGGCCGGAGCGACCACAGGTCTCAGTTCCGTTCGAGGAAAAGACCGAGATCCTGCGCACGGCGGATGAAGGGATCCGCTTGGCGTTGTCCCGCCCGTTCGCGGTAGCCCGGGGCCGGCGACGGCGGCCGCTTGAACAACCCGCCGACGTTCGTAGTAGCGCACGGTCTCGGCCCCGACCCCTGCGCAACGGGCGACCTGCCGGATGGTGTTTCGAATCATTCCTCCGATCCTCCCGGAGCCCGGCCGCCGCGCCGGGATCATCAGGCCGACCGGGCCGTGACCGCGAAAGACATTGTACCCAAGTAGGGAGTCCACTCCGTAGCCCGATGACATCGTCCCCGACACGAGAGGCCCGCAAGTCGGACCGCTCACGAGTGGGGGACGGCAACGGTGCGCCCAGTCTCGGGCAGCTGGCGCGCGCGCCAGATGTAGTAGAGCACCGGAATGACACCGAGCGTGAGAATCGTCGACGTCACCATGCCGCCGATCATCGGCGCCGCGATCCGCTGCATCACCGATGCCCCGGTGCCCTCCGTCCACATGATCGGGAACAGCCCGGCCATGATCGCTGCCACGGTCATGAGCTTCGGGCGGACCCGGTTCACGGCACCGTGCTCGACGGCGGCCAGCAGCCGGTCGCGGGTGATCGGCGCCCGCCGCGCGGCCTCCTTCCACGCGAAATCGAGGTAGACCAGCATGACCACGCCGGTTTCGGCGGCCACGCCCGCCAGCGCGATGAATCCCACCACCACCGCGACGGAGAGATTGTAGCCGAGGGCCCACATCAGCCAGACGCCGCCCACGACGGCGAACGGAAGCGACAGCAGGACGATCGCCGTCTCGGCGACGGCCTTGAAGTGGAGATACAGGAGCAGCGCGATGATCGCAATCGTCACCGGCACGACGATCGCGAGCCGTTCCCGGACCCGGACGATGGCCTCGTACTGTCCGCTCCACTGCAGGCGATACCCGGCTGGCAGCGTGACACCCCGCTCGACCAGGTCCCGCGCTTCCGCCACGTAGCCGCCCACGTCCCGACCGCGGACGTCGATGAACACCACGCCCACCAGCTGGCCGTCTTCGCTCTTGATCATGGGCGCGCCGGCGGTGTACTCCATGGTGACCAGCTGCGCGAGCGGCACCTGGGGGCCCTGCGGCGTGGCCACCAGCAGCCCGCCAAGCCGGCCCGGATCGTCTCGGAGCTCCCGGGCGTACCGGACCTGCACCGGATATCGCTCCCGCCCCTCCACGGTGGTGGTGACCTGGGCCCCGCCGAGCGCGGTCGCGATCACGTCCTGGACCTGGCCCACGGTCAGGCCGTACCGGGCGACGGCGTCCCGATCCGGCCGGATGTCGAGATACCGACCGCCGAACGCGCGCTCGGCGAAGATGCTGGCCGTGCCCGGCACCGGCGCGAGCAGTGCTTCGATCTCGCGGCCGATCGCCTCGATGGTGCGGAGATCCGGCCCGAAGACCTTGACCCCGAGCGTGGTGCGGATGCCGGTCGAGAGCATGTCGGTGCGGTTCTTGATCGGCATCGTCCAGCTGTTCGCGTAGCCAGTGAACCGGAGCTCGCGATCGAACTTCGCGATCAGCTCGTCCTGGCTGAGCGGCTCGGGCCACTCAGACCGATCCTTGAGGTTGACGATCGTCTCCACCATCGAAATGGGCGCCGGATCGGTGGCCGAGCGCGCGCGGCCCGCCTTGCCGATGACCGACTCGACCTCGGGAAACGACATCAGGATGGAGTCCTGCTTCTGGAGCATCCGGCGCTGCTCGGTGATCGACACGCCTGGCACGGTGTTCGGCATGTACATCAGCGACCCTTCCTCGAGCGGGGGCATGAACTCGCTGCCGAGACGCACGAGGGGCCACACGGTCGCAACGAGCGCCGCAGCGGTCGCGACGAGGACGGTGGCGCGATGGGCGAGCGTCCAGCGGAGCACCGGCCGGTAGAGGCGCACCGCCCACCGGTTGATGGGGTTGGCGTCCTCGGAGCGGATCCGTCCCTTGATGAACAGCCCCATCAGCACCGGCACGACGGTCACGGAGAGCAGCGCCGCGGCCGCCATCGCGAAGGTCTTCGTCAGCGCCAGGGGCCGGAACAGCCGGCCTTCCTGCCCCTGCAGGGAGAACACCGGCACGAACGACAGCGTCACGATCAGGAGCGACACGAAGAGGGCGGGGCCCACCTCGCGTGCGCTGTTCGCCACGAGCTCCCAGCGCGGCGTGTCGGGCTCGTGCTCGATGTGCTTGTGGAGGTTCTCGATCATCACGATCGCGGCGTCGATCATCGCGCCGATCGCGATCGCGATCCCGCCCAGCGACATGATGTTGGCGTTGACGCCCATGAGGCGCGTGGCCGCGAGCGCTGCCAGGATGCCGAGCGGCAGCGTGGCGATGGCCACGAGCGCACTGCGGGCGTGCAACAGGAAGAGGGCGCAGACCAGCGCCACGATCACGGACTCCTCGAGGAGCGTGCGCCACAGCGTGTCGATGGCGCGCCGGATCAGCGAGGAGCGGTCGTACGTCGCCACGACCCGGACGCCCGGCGGCAGCCCCTGCTCGAGCTCGGCCAGCTTCTCCTTGACCCGGCCGATCACCGCCAGGGCGTTTTCGCCGTGACGCATCACGACCACGCCGCCCACGGCATCACCGGTGCCGTTCCAGTCGAGGAAGCCGAGCCGGATGTCCGGCCCGAGACTCACGGTGGCGACGTCGCTCACCCGCACGGGGACGCCGTGCCCGCCGCCGACCGCCAGGTTCCCGATGTCGCCGACGCCGCGGAGGTAGCCCAGGCCCCGGACCATGTAATCGCCGCCCGCCACCTCGATCGTCCGGGCGCCGACGTCGGTGTTGGACGTGCGGATGGCGTGGATCACCTGGTCCGCCGTGACGCCGAAGCCGAGGAGGCGCACCGGGTCGAGCACCACCTGGTACTGCTTCACGTAGCCGCCGATGCTGGCCACCTCGGCCACGCCCGGGACCTGCTGCAGCGCGAAGCGGAGGTACCAGTCCTGGATGGAGCGGAGGCGGTCCAGGGAGTAGCCCTCGCCCTCGAGGGCGTACTGGAAGACCCAGCCCACGCCGGTCGCGTCCGGACCGAGCTGGGGCCTGACGTTCTCCGGGAGGGCTCCGGCAGCGGAGTTGAGGTACTCGAGCACGCGGCTCCGCGCCCAATAGGGGTCCGTCCCGTCCTCGAAGAGGACGTAGACGAACGACATCCCGAACATCGATTGGCCGCGGACCACCTTCGTCTTCGGTACGGCGAGCAGCGCCGTGACCAGGGGGTAGGTGACCTGGTCCTCGATGACCTGCGGGGCCTGGCCCTGGTACTCGGTGAACACGATCACCTGGACGTCCGACAGGTCCGGAATGGCGTCCACCGGCATCGTGCGCACCACGCCGATCCCGCCCAGCAGCAGCGCGAGCGCCGCCAGGACGACCAGCCCGCGCCAGCGGACCGAGGCTTCGATGAGCTTGGCGATCATGGCCGGCGCTCCGGGGTGCGGGTGGTCGGGGCCGGCATCTTCATCCCGGGCATCGAGTCCGCCATGCCCGGCATGTCCATCCCCTCCATGCCGTCCATCTTCATGCCGCCCATGTCGAGGCCCATGCCCATGTTCAGCATGATCCCTTTCATGGCTTCGGCCAGCTGCGACTCGGAGTCGAACAGGAAGGCGGACGACGCGACGACGGTGTCGCCGGCGGCGATTCCCTGCGCCACGACGACGGTCGAATCGCCCCGGGCCCCGACGACGACGTCGACGGGCACGATCGCGCCCTGGCGCACCAGGAACGCCAGGTTGCGGGTCCCTGTCGGCAGGATCGCCTGCAGCGGAACCGTGACGCCGCTGGGACCGGCCGCCTGGATCCGCACCATCCCGTACATCATCGGCCGAATGGCGCCATCGGTGTTCGGGATCTCCACCCGGACGCGCAGGGTGCGCGTATTCGCGTCGAGTGCCGGATGGAGGAAGGTGACCCTGCCGCTGAAGGTCCGGCCCGGCAGCGCGTCGAACGTGATCTCCGCCGCCTGGCCGATCCGAACGAGCGCGATGTCACTCTCGAAGACGGCCGGCTCGACCCAGATCGTCGACAAGTCGGCGATCTTGAACAGCCGGTCACCGGGTCGGACCATCTGCCCTTCGAGGACGTCCTTCTCGACCAGGTGGCCCGAGGCCGGGGCCCCGATCGTGAGCCGGCGCTGGACGGCTCCGGTCCGCTCGAGCCGCTCGACCTGATCGGTCGAGATGTCCCAGAGCGAGAGCCGGCGGCGGGCCGACGCCACGAGGGAGTCGCGGCCCGCCGCGAGGGGCAGCCTCGTCGCGAGCATCAGCTCTTCCTGGGCCGACACGAGCTCCGGTGCGTAGAGCTCGAGCAGCGGCTCGCCGCGCCGGACGAAACGGCCGGTCTCGTTGGCGAACAGGCGCTCCACCCAGCCGCTGACCCGGGCGTTGACCAGGACCTGGCCCCGCTCGCTGGTCATCGCGGTGGCGACGGCGCGCACCGTGCGCTCGACCGGCGCCGTCCGGGCGACGGCGAACGTCACGCCGGCGAGCGATGCCTGGCGGGGCGTCACGCGGATGGGCGGTGCGCTGTCGGCGTCCATCACCATGCCGGGCATGTGCTCCATCCCGGGCATGTCCGCCATGTCGCCGGGCGCGGAGTCGGCCCGGCCCGGGCCGCCGTCGCGCGGTGCGCAGGCTGCCAGCAGGGCGGCGGCGACTACGGTTGCGTATCTCATCGGTACCACTCCTCTCCGACCAGCGCGGCGAGGCGCACGCGGGCCGCGCCGTAGTCGGCGATCAGGCGTGCCAGGCTCAGCCGCGCCCGGAACGCGTCGTCCTGGGTGTCGAGGACCGCCGAGAACTCGACGGCTCCTACCTGGTAGCGCTGCAGCGCGGACGCGCTGGCGGCGTCGGCGAGCGGCACGATCTGATCCGCCGCCAGGCGGATGCGGTCGCCGAGCCCGTCGAGCTCCGCCAGCTGCCCCCGGACCTGGCCGTCGAGCCGGGCGCGAAGGTCGTCGTACCGGGCGCGGGTGGCGTCGACCTCGAGCGACGCGGCGCGTGCGAGCGGCCGCTGCTTCCGGCCGGACCACAGCGGCACGGAGAGGCCGACCAGGGCGGTGACGAACGGCTCGCGTCCGCCGAACCGCACGCCGTTCTGCACGCTCACCGTGAAGTCGGGCCGCGCGGCGATCGCCAGCGCATCGGCGTGCCGCCGGGCCCGATCGAGCTCCGCCCGGACCAGCATCAGATGGGCGTTGCCCTCGTCGAGGCGGTCCGCGGGAAGGGTTTCTGCGGCCGGGGCGTCGGCAGGCTGTGCGAGGGCCGTGACGATGGAATCGTCTCCGCCCCCCCGGAGCGCGTCGGCACGCGCCGCGGCCGCGAGCACGGCGGCCCGGAGGCCGCGCTCCTCGTCCGCCACTTCGGCCCGGCGCAGCCGGGCTCGCAGCAGGTCGGTCTGCGGCGCGGCGCCGGTTTCGTAGCGCGCCTGAGCGGCGAGCACGGCGCGTTCGGCCAATCCGGCGCGGCCGCTCCAGACCTCCAGCGCCCGCCGCGCATACGCCAGCTCGAACCAGGTCTCGGCGGCCTCGGCCGCGAGCCCGGTCACCACGACGCCGAGCTCCGCCGCCGCGGCGCCACTGTCCGCGCGCGCCATGGCGGTGGCCGCTCCGCGCTTGCCGAACCCCGGGAACCGCTGCTCGACCATCAGCGGGAGCTGGGTCATCGGCTCGGCCGCGAAGCCGGGGACGGGAAGCGACATGACGCCCACCCGGACCATCGGATCGGGCAGGGCGCCCGCCGGGGCGATGCGATCGGCCGCGGCCGATACGTCGAGCCCGGTGGCCTGGACGGCCCGGTTCCTCGCCAGCACGCCGCGCACGAACTCGACGAGCCCCCGCTCGTCGAGCGGCGTCTGCTGCGCCGCAACCGGGTGCGGCGCTCCGCCCGCCGCGATCAGCGCGGCGAGCCAAACAAGTCTGAACACGTGGACCTCTCCCGCGCGCTACCGAGGCAGCGCGCGTACGCAAATGTTCCCCGCGGCCGATCGGGCCCGCGGCTGGGAAACGGCTAGTTGCTGGAGAGGAGCGGCTTGGGAGGGGGCAGCGCCGGGGGGATGCCCCAGCTGATCGGCCGGAGGAAGGGCTGCGGTGCCGCCTCCCGCCCGATGTGCGCCACGACGGTCGTGCCGGTCAGGTCCGGGATCCGGGCCGTGGCCCGCGGAAGGCATTCCGTGACCGGGCAGGTGCCGGAAGCCTCGGCGGACGTCACGACCAGTTCGTGGCCGCAGTCCGAGGTCATCGGCATGTCCGACCGCATCAGCATGCAGGCGACCGCGCTCCCTTCCGGGATCGCGACTGCCGACAGCAGCATCAGGCCGACCAACAAACGAATGCGGGGCATGCCGGAACCAATATACCGGGATGCCGTGAGGACTTGCCAGCGTACGCCGGTGCTTCCCTCCACCCCGCCCGACTTGCAGTTTCCTAACCTGTTGGATTGATTCCGGTTGTGAGACATGGCCGTTCCGTCCTGTCCCGCGGGCTATGCCTGCTGACGATGACCGCCTTTCTGCTGGGCAGCGTGCTTGAGCCTGCGTTTGGCCTTCTGCGCGATGGCCAGGTACACCACGAAGCGACCGCCGCGGCCGGCGTGCCAATTGACGGGGCCGGCGAGCACGGCCACGAGGACGGATCGAGCAAGGGTCGGGAGCACCCCATGCCTGACCATCAGCACGTGTTCAGCGGCGACCACTGCACTCACGCACACGGCCTTGGGATAATCTCCGCCCAAGCGCTTGAGCCCGTGGCGCTGATCGAGGATGTCGACGACGTAGCCTGTCCCCATGGCCTCGCCAGCCTCTGCGCCAGGTCCACACCCTCTCAGGCCTTAGACCCCCGCAACATCACGACCTGTTGCCAGCGCGACCGGCATTCAGCCGCCGCCGGTGGCGGGTCTCTGGAACTGATTTCTCGTTCGGCCCGGGCTGTACGGCGGGCTGGGGGTCATACATGGTCGTCCCGCTTCTCGGAGCCGTTCTTGCGCTCGCCGCGCAGTGACACGGTGTCGTTCACCCCGCCCCGTACCGTCGCGCGCACGGTGGCCGTACCCATCGGTCGCGGCCGCCGAAGGTGCCGCCCACGCGCCCGCGGCGCGCGAGCGGAGTCCATCTGGCCATTGCCGTCTCCGCCGACGTTCACCTTCTCGGAGACCTCGACGGCGTGGCCCGGGCGCTCGACTGATTCTGGACCGCCTCACTGGTCAGGCAAGAGATCGACGTGACTGGACAGGGCTTCCTCAAGGCCGCAGCCGCGCCGGGCAACGTGTCGCGGCCGCCCAGTCCCTCGCGGCTGACGCCAGGCGGTTGACGGCGCTCGAAGGCGAGCTGGCTTACGTGCGGCTGGCCGTGATGGAGCAGCGGGCCGCCGTGCTCGACTCGGCCGCCCGGAAGACGAGCGATGGCCGCGGACACTGCGCGCTGGCAGCTCGACGCGGGCGCGACCAATCGGCTGGAGGCCAATGCCGCGCTGCTCGGACGTGGACGCACGCAGCATTGCCGATCGCGCGTTCGCCGAACGAGGTGCGCGGCCGCCGACCCGGGCGACTTCGCGCCGCCATGGACTGGTGCCGCATTCGGCCGGTCTGGATCCGGTCTTCGACGCCGTCGCTGGCGCTGGCCCTCCTTGCTGGCCTCGCCGTCCCGGCGCCCGACCTCGCGGCGGCCGGGCTGGAGGCTGCCGCACGCAAGGACGTCACGGCGAACCGCCTGGCACAGCTCCCGACCCTGGAAGTCGGTGTGGATTGGGGCAGCGAGCTGAGCGAGACGCTCCGAGGCTTCACGATCGGGATGCGGGTTCCGTTCCGGCGGAATCAGGCCGGCCGGGGCCTGGCGCTGGCCGAGCAGACCCGAGCGATCGCAGAGGCCGACGCGGCCCGGCGCCGCGTCCAGGCGGAGGTGACCGAGGCCCGGGGAGCGATGGGTGCGGGCGCGGGCCGCCGAGCGGCGGTTGTCGCAGGAGGTGCTTCGGGCGGTGGAGGAGAACGTCGCGCTGAGCCAGCGGGCGCCGAGGGAGTGGCCGGGCGGGCATTCCCGATGTGCTCCTGTTTCGCTCAGTCGCGGTGGCGGTCAAGGTCGAGCAATTCGACGCTGCGCGACGCCCACGCCGCCTGGTTCTCACTCGCGTCCGCGCTTGGCGTGGCCAGTCGCCGAGCTGGCGTCTCGAGGGACTGCAATGAACAACACCATTCGACGTGAGTCCGCGCGGGCCGTCAGGGCCTACCTGGTGATCCTCGCTGCGGCGCTGGCCGGGATGGCGGCTTGCGGCTCGACGCGCGTCGCCGGAGACGGAGGGCCACGCGCGTCCGACGTGGTGACGCTGACCGAGGCCCAGATGCAGGCGGTGGAGCTCGACACCAGGCGGCGGCGGCCATGCGGACCGTTACCCCGCCGATTCGGGCCACGGCCGTGATCGAGGCCGTTCCGGGACCACACCGCCATCCTGGCCGCGCGCGTCGACGGACGGGTGCTTCGGTGCTGGTCAACGAGGGAGATCGGGTCCGGCGGGAGCGCTCCTGGCGACGGTGGACGCCCCGGAGCTGGGACAGGCCAAGGCAACGTACTGGCGGCGCTGGCCGAGGAGCAGGTGAGCCAGGAGGCCGCGGCCCGCGAACGCCGCCTCTTCCGTGAACAGACGTCTCCGAGCGGGTCTGGCAGGCCGCTGAGGGGACCGCCACGCGCGCACGGGCGGAGCGCGAGGCGGCCGAAGCCCGCCTTCACGTCCTCGGGCTCTCGGATGACGACCTCGAGCTGTTGCGGAAGGAGCAGCACCTGAGCTCGACGGTCGAGTTGCGGGCGCCGCTGGCCGGGATCGTCACGCGCCGGCGGGCCACCGTTGGCGGAGCCGTCACGCCGACCGACTCCTCTCTTCATCCTGGTCGACCCCACGACCGTGGGCGCAGGTCGACGTCTACGATACGCAGCTCCCGCTCGTGGCGATGGGACAGCCGGTCACGGTGCGAGTCAACGCGTATCCCGACTCGCGGGTTCACTGGCCGGGTCGACAACATCGGGACGGTGGTGACTCACGAGCCGCGCGGTGAAGGTGCGTCGCCCTACCAACCCCGGCCTCCAGTTGAAGCCCGGGATGTTCGCCGAAGTGGAGATCGAGATGCGTGGTGCGGCGGCGGCGCCCTCGGTGCTGGCGGTGCCGCTCGAAGCGCTCCAGCGCGATGGCCAGAGCAGATCGTCTCGTGGTGCTGGAGCCGGGCCGGTTCCAGCGCCGCACCGTCCGGACGGCGGCCGAGGGTGGCGGGGTGGGCCGATCCGGGACGGGCTCAACGCGGGCGAAGTCGTGGTGACCCGCGGCGCGTTCGCGCTCAAGGCCGAGCTGCGCCGTGGCGAGCTCGGCCTGGACGAGCACTAGGGGGCGACCATGATCGAGCGAATTCTCGAGTGGTCGCTCCGCAACCGCGGTGGTGCTGCTTCTCTCGGCGCTGCTCGTGGCCGCCGGCCTCGGCGCCATGCGCACCCTGCCCATCGACGCCGTGCCCGACGCATCAACGTGCAGGTGCAGGTGGTGCTCACCACCGCGAGCCCGCGCTGGGGCCGGTGGAGGTCGAGCAGTTCATCACCACGCCGGTGGAGCTGGTGATGAGCGGGATCTCCGCCGGGCGCGCTCCGTGTCCTGCCGCCTCCTCGGCCGTGACGCTCGTTTTCGAGGAAGGGCCGACATCTACTTCGCCCGCCAGATGCAGGGCGAGCGGCTCATCGAAGCCCGCGAGGCGATCCCGCCTGGTACGGCGAGCCCGCCATGGGACCGATCTCTACCGGCCTGGGCGAGATCTACCAGTTCGAAGTCCGCGGCGACTCGCCCCGCCCATGGAGCGCCGGTCGATCCTGGAATGGGGAGACGCGCTGCGGGCTCCGAATGGTCCTGGCGTGTGACGAGGTCGATGCGCCCGGCGGCGAGCTCAAGACGTATGAGATCCAGGTAGTGCCCGAGCACCTGCTGGCGCACAACGTGAGCCTGGGCGAGCTGTTTCGGGCCGTCGAGGCGAACAACGCCAACGCCGGCGGCGCCTACATCGAGCACGGGGCGATAGGGTGCTCATATCCGGGGCGAAGGGCTGGCCACCACGC
The DNA here is from genome assembly GCA_041390205.1 of Gemmatimonadales bacterium. Classification (GTDB taxonomy): domain Bacteria; phylum Gemmatimonadota; class Gemmatimonadetes; order Gemmatimonadales; family GWC2-71-9; genus SHZU01. The sequence continues at coordinate 6,564 of JAWKQJ010000070.1, read as the reverse complement.
TCCAGGATCTGGCCGACATCGTGATCTCGACGCCGACGGCACCCCGGTGTACGTGGCCAGGTGGCGGACGTCCGGTTCGCGCCGATGGTGCGCCAGGGGGCGGTGACGCGCGACGGCCGCGGCGAGATCGTTTCCGGCATCGTCCTCGACGTTGCTGGGCGAACCTGCCAGCTTACCGCCGACGTCAAGGCCGCCCTGGCAGACATGGGCCCGGCGCTCGGCCGGCTGGGCGTGACCGTCGAGCCCTTCTGCAGACCGCACCGAGCTGGTGCATGACGATCTGGACGGTCGCCACCAACCTGCTGGAGGGTGGCGTGCTGGTGATCGTGGTGCTGCCGCTGACGCTGGTGGTCCTCGAGCGGGGCTCGTGGTGGCAAGCGTGATTCCGCTGTCGATGCTGTTCGCCTTCATCGGCATGCGGCAGTCGGGATCCGGGAATCTCATGTCGCTGGGTGCGATCGATTTCAGCCTCATCGTCGACGGCGCCGTGATCGTCATCGAGAACGCGGTCCGCTGTTCGCTTAGAGCGCAGCAAGAGCCTGGGCCGTGCGCTCACCGACGAGGAACGCTCTGGCGTGGTGCTCGCTGCGGCGCTGGCGCGCGGCGGCCTACGCATTCTCGGCGTCACCATCATCACCATCGTCTACCTGCCGATCCTGGCGCTGCAGAACAGGGAAGATGTTCCGGCCCGGCACGGCCCTGACCGATCCGGCGTCGCCGGGCTGCTGCCCTGCCGCTACGCCGACGGGGTTGGATCTCGGTTCTCGCGTCGCTGCTGCTGCCGCGGCACTGCCGAGCACGAGAGCTGGCTCGTCGCGGCCGTCCGCCGGCGACGAGCCGCTGCCTGGCCGGTGGGCGCCTTCCGCTGGCCCGGACGGACCGGCGTCATCGCCGTCGCTGCTTCACGCCAGGCCCCGCGATCCTGTTCGGTGCGGAGTTCGTGCCCTGGCTCGACGAGGGTTCGTTGCTGCAGAACGGCGCCCTGCCCAGCAGTCGCTGGAGGAGTCCATCCGGCAGACGGCCGCCCGTGGAGCGTGACGTTGCGGACCTGCCGGAAGTCGCGACCGTGGTATCGAAGACTGACGGTGATCGCCACCCGACCCGAGGTGGATCTCGACGTGCTCGTGATGCTCGCGAAGGGCGAATGGCGTCCAGGCGTAACCCGCGAGGGCCTCATCCGGGAGATGGACTCGTTGCCGGCCAACCTGCCCGGATCCGCAGAACAGCTACTCGCAACCGATCGGAGCTCCGGAAGGAGCGAGAGCCATTTTCGGGTGCGCCCGGACGTCGTTCTGTGATCTACGGCGACGATCTCGAGACCCCATACCAGCTGTGCCGACCGGGCCGTGCGGGTGCTTCAGGGCATCTCCTGGCGCGGCCGACGCAGCGGCGGAGCAGGTCGCGGACTGGCCGCGCTCCGAATCGCTTGCCGACTGCCGGGTGATCGCGCGCCGGGATCAACGCCGCCGACGCGCTGGACGATCCGCGCGCTCGGCGGCCGGGAGAGCGGAGTGATCCTCGAGGGCTTCCGCCGATTCGCCGTCCAGGTGGTCGCCGGGGACGAACACTTGGCGCAGCCGAGCAGCCGCGATGGAGCCCGGCGGGCCAGCTGATTCGCCGTTCCTGCTGGCGCAGTTCACGGTCGAGGAGGCCGGCAGGATCAGCCATGAGGGCGGCCGGCGCCGACCGTCGAGGCCACCGTGCGGGGCGGATCTGGCCGGATTCGTCGGCGAGGCCCAGGCGGCGGTTGCGAACGCTGGCTGATCCCGGCAGGCTACTTCCGGCTGGAGTGGGGCGGCAGTTCGAGAACCTTCGCGAGGCATCGCGCCTTCGTCTGGCCGTGGTCGTGCCCGTGGCGCTCAGCCTCATCTTCATGCTCCTGGTATTCAGCCAGCGCTCGGTGGCGATGGCGGCCTTATCTTCCATCCTGTTCGCTGCCACGGGCGGCATCATCGCCCTCTTTCTGGTGGGGGGATGCCATTCTCGATCTCCGCCAGCGCCGGATCCATCGCGTTGTTCGGCGTGGCGGTCCTGAACGGGCTGGTGCTGCTCGGGTACATCCGCCAGCGTGAGGCTGAGGGTGCTGACGCACGGATTTCCGCGGCCTTCGGAGGGCAGCGGTCCGGCCGCTGTCCGGTAGCGACGACAGCGCCTGTCACCGCGATCGAGCACTGGCGATCGCACAGGCGCCGGCGCGGAGGCAGCCGCTGGCGACGGTCGTGATCGGTGGCCTGGTGACGGCGACTGCCCTCACCCTGCTGTGCCGTCGACGCCTACACCTCGGATGGCCCGGGGTCGTCTGCGCGGCGAAGGCCCCGCGGTCCGGGAGGCGACATGACGGTGACGCTCGGTGTGGACAACTTCTCGCGGCGGCGCGCGTACTGGCCAGGCATGGCGCGCGCGTACCGGGCTGTCGGTCCCGTGGTGGCGTGGCGCGACCCGTCACCCTACGCACCGATGGCTTGCTGCGCGGACGACCTGCCGGTCGGCGCGCGTTCGCCGCGGCGGCCCTGGTCGGAGGCGCGAACTTCGTCCGGCGGCCGGGCCGTCCGCACGCTGCGGCTCGACATGAACTTTCTCATGGGGACCGCGATCGTCGCGGCCATCCTGGTCGGCGCCGCCGAGGCCGCCATTGCCGCGTTTCTCGGTCTGATCGCCGAGCTGCTGGAGCGGTTCGGGCCGGTCGACGCGCTCGCGGCGCGCGGTGACGGACCTGCTCGCGCTCACGCCGGAACAGGCGGACTGGCTGCGTGAGGACGGGACGGCCGAGACGGCGCCACCGCGCGGCCCGCCTGGCGACAGATCCGTCTGCGCCGGCGCGACCGGATCGGCGCGGTTTGGGCGGGTGGTGCAGGCGCCGCCGCGGTGAACGAAGGCGATCACGGGCGAGCTTGCCTCCCGGGCGGTCGAACCCGGCGACGCGGTACTCGGGGAGTCTCAGCACCGACGGGCGCTCGACATCGAAGTCACGGCCGACGCCGGCCAAGGCGTCCTCGGCCCGCGTGGAGCTTATCCAGAAGTGGCCAGAGGCAAGGGCGCCGATCGAGCAGTTCGTGCAGCGGTTCGCCAGGGTGTACACGCCCGTCGTGAATGGGGCTGGCCGTGCTAAGATCGTAGCCGCTGGCGCCGGGGTCTGGGGATTGGCTCGACTGGTTCATGCGGGCATCGCTGCTGCTGTCGGCTACGGTCCGCGCCTGGTGACTGAACGCCCGTGGACTGTGAGTGCGCTCACCAGCGCGGCCCACCACGGCGTGCTGGACGGGTGGCGGCGGAGCACCCTGAGCGGCTCGGTGCGGTGCGGGCGCTGGCTAATCATAAGACTGGAGCCATGACGACCGGTAAGCTCGAGCTGACCCCGTTTGAGGAGGCGAGTTCAAGGGCTGACGAGCAGCAGATGCTGTGGTTTCCGGCGACGCTGAAGCGCGCTCGACATCCCGTCGGCGAGGCGATCGGTGCACCTGCCGCTGCCCGGGTCGTTCCTCGAGGCGGACGCATGGCTGGGCTTCAAGTCCCATCCGCAAGGGGCGCGTCGGGCTGAGTCGACGGGGTGCTCGTCGGCGTGGGCACCGAAAGGCTGGTCGGAGAGACGAACGCCGCGTTGCTGGGTGGCCTGAGCCAGGTGCCATGTGGCGTTCTACGACGACGGACACTGTACTGGCCGCGGTGGCGTCGCTGGTCGACGGTGGTATGTTACCTGAGGTGGTTGCTCGCGACGGCGCGCTCCACCGGTCAAGGCGTCCTGCCGTCTCCGACGGCGACATCGGCCGGAGGTGGCCGAGACCATCGGCGGCCTGGTGGGCGTCGACGAGGTCCGGGCCTCGCCTCGCCTGAAGAAGCAACCGACGGCGATCCAAGAGCTGCGGCGGCGCTACGGATCGGTACATGATCGGGATGGGTCAATGACGCGCGCCTGCCCTGGCCGAAGCGACAGTCGGCATCGCCATGGGGGCGGTCGGCCTTCCGGGCCGTACGACTGAGACCGCGATGTCGCTCTGATGGCGGACGACCTGCGCCGGGTCCTGTATGCTATCGCAGCTGGTTCGACGACAGCACCGTTCGCTTTAACATCACCGCAGGCGCTCATGCCTGGTCGTTGGCGCTGGCGATCCTCGGGATCGCGGAATTCCACGGGCGGGTCGTAGTCGGAGACATGGGCGGGTCTCTGCTCGTGACCCTCAACGCGATGCGGCTCGGCGCGTTTCACCCACCGTGGACGAGACCGCGATTCCGCGCACGGTGGAGTGCCGGTTTGAAGCCAGGCCAATGGGCGCGCTAGCCTAACGTCCTAAGTCCCATCGAACCCTCGGGCGGCTTGACCAGACGCGAGGCCGGTATGTTCTATCCCGCATGGGCGCTGAACTGTCCGCCTCTTCGCGCTGATGGAGTAGTACTTCGCGTGAGTCCGCGCCGGTTCCGGCAGAGGCTCGACGCGGTGGCGGTCGGAGACGAAATGCTGCATTGGCGTACGCAACGCAAGCACCTTTGCCCGAAGAGGTCCTGGATCGCGACGCTGATCGCGGGCAGGAACCGATACACCTTGTCGACAACTGAACTGGCGCAGTCGCACGTGCGCAACGTCAGCGTGGAGCGGAGAAGGAGATAGGGATAAAGGTCCCCTCGATGCGCTCGCGGCCGTACCCAAGAGCCTTCACAGCTGCCGTCGCATCGATCCGCCGGTCCGAACAAGGCCTCCGTGGTTGCAGAAGCTGAGGAATAATCTCGGCGGCGAACTCCCACGAGAGTGAACCGGCTGCACGAAGGCGCTCGGCAACAGGTAGTAGTGAACGGCAGCCAGGAGGTGGCGATTTGCCTGCTCGAGGAGCGAGGGCAACGACCTTGAGAGCCGTCTGACCGCTGCGGCGAAGCGATGCTGGGGTGCACGACATCGGCGCCGTGCCGCCGGCTGGAGCCATCGTCCAGCAACTGGGCCGACCTCTTCGCGTCGAGGCAGCGGAAGACTTCGGCCCGAAGCACGACAGCATGGGCGGAATGACTCAGGGTAAGGTCCCACGGTATTCCGTAGCTGCCCTCCCGATCTGCAACGAGGCGGCGGCGGTCAGCTGATGTCCACGCAGCTCAGCACCTGAATCGATGTGGGCGTCCACCTTGAGCACGGCATCGGTGGGTCATGATCTGGCGTTGGGCACCAGGTTCGATTCACTAGCCGGAGGGCGGAGCCTCCACCCAGACCGACATCGGGCCTTTGGAGACCCCCGAACAGGTGCCGTGGCCGCAGGTCTACAACGACCCGTACCTGCCGCGGAAACGGCGGAAACGTCGCCCTGCAGACTGACCTCTGGCTGGAAGCTGGCAGTACACATTCCGGTTACGATCGTCACCATGCTGCCAACCGCCTGGTTCCGTCGAGAGACACCTCGCAGGATAATCACTCTTGGACGAATGCCTGAATCGTACGTTGCATGGCGTACCCCCGGTCCGGCGCGTCCCAGCCGGCCCGAAGCTGCTACCGGCTCGACCCGCGCCCCCCACCGGTCGTGCAAGGACTCAGGCCTGAGCCGTGTGCGATGTTCCAGGGGAGTGTCACATCCAACGACATGTGGCGGCAATCTGACCCGTTTGCCCTGACCGGTGGTGTTCGGCAAGCGCCGCGAGTCGCCAACGGGCTTGTCGCGAACCGTTCGCAGCACCACGGAGTTCCTCGGTCGCGCATGGTGCCCGCCAGCCGCGCAGGCTCGCTGGCCCCCCTCGACGACGCCCTACCCACCAATGCCGCTTCGGGTACGACCTCCGCCGAACCCGCCTGCACCCACGACATCGGAACGTGAACGTCGCACATACAAGCCGTGAGATCGGAGATATCCACATAAGGGCCCGCCGTAGGTCCGAGGAGGCCGAGGATACGGGCCTGCAGCCCGGACCTGGCAACCGAGAGGTCGCCCACACCAGCCGACACCCGCGATGTATGACCCGATTCCTGCGACACATGAACCGACGCCTCTGTGATTCTGACTTGCCCGTCGAACGTCCCGACCGCAACCTCGAACATTGCAGGTGAACGCTCCGTAATCGAACGTGAGCCTCCGATACCGGGACCTGAACGTCCGAGATTCCAGGCGAGAGGGCGGCCACACGATCCTGAACTGCCATGATATCGACCGGACGCTCCGACCTCAGAACTGACAGCTCGATACTCGACTCGGTAGAGTCAACGTTTGGAGCGCTAGGCAAGGCGCACGAATCGATACCGCTCACGTACGAATCCATAGGTTGACTGCATGAACCGATACCTAGCCTGAATGAAACGGCGTGTCGGCCGCACGAACCGTGAGGTGCCGTGGGCGATCGTGACGCTCGGACCTGAGGACCGACACGTCCGACATCCAAACGAACGCTCGGAGATTGAGATCGAACGCACGGACTTGCGGACCGGACGCTCAGACAATGAGACCGAACGCTCGGAGATTGAGACCGAACGCCCGGACTTACGGACCGGACGCTCAGACAACGAGACCGAACGCTCGGACGTGCGGACCGGAACCTCGCCCACAGAGACCGGAGCTGTGGATAACGATTCGGGAACGTGGATTGCTCGGGCTGTTCCCC
>JAWKQJ010000069.1:0-21559 GCA_041390205.1 Gemmatimonadales bacterium | reverse complement strand
GCGAAGCCCCAGGCGCGGAATGCCCCGTCGATCTCGCCCATGTAGTGGTGGAGCAGCACGTAGGCCGATCCCGGCGAGCGCGGGCCCAGGAAGGTGCCGATGATCCCGCTCGCCGACTTGGTCGCCTTGAGTGGATCGAGCTCGAACCACTCGTCGAGATAGTCGGCGGAGCTCATGGTCATCAGCTTGTAGAGCGCGTGGAAGCGCTCCGGACCGAGTCCCCGAAAATGCCGGCCCAGGCGGAGCAGGCCCCTCAAGTCGCTGGGCGCGAGCGAGCTCGGGTCGGGCGGAATCATCCCCAGGATCGGCTTGACCGCCATCGCCATGTGGTGCATCAGACGGCCGAACTCGACCATCGCCTCCGCGTCCCGGGGCGAGTGCCGATAGATCTCCCGCCGGGTCTGGTCCGGATCGGCCCAGGAGCCGAGGTAGTCGCCGTTCGGAAGCGGCGTGACGGTGCTCTCTAGCGGGAGGATCTGGAGCCCGTGCCGGGGCAGGTCGAGGTCGCGGATGATCTCGGGCCGGAGCAGGCTCACCACGTAGGAGAAGACCGAGAAGGTGAATCCCGGATAGACCTGCTCGCTCACCGCCGCGCCGCCCACGAGCGGCCGCCGCTCGAGCACCACGACCCGCTTGCCGGCGCGCGCGAGATAGGCGGCCGCCACCAGCCCGTTGTGGCCGCCCCCGATCACGATGGCGTCGTAGCGGTTGGCGCCGCTCATCGCTTCTTCCGCTGCAATTCGAGGAACGGCAGGGCCGAGACCCGGCCTACGGCCGCCCGGCGGCGGTGCTCGACGGTCACCTCGATCTCGACCGCGCGTCCGGGCGCCGCGAACTCGGCCTCGAGATGGGCCAGCGCCAGCGGCTTCTTGAGCAGCGGCGACCAGCAGCCGCTGGTGGCGTACCCGATCTGATCGCCGTCCTTGTAGACCGGCGCGCTCGATCGCCAGGCGACCGACGGGATCGCCGGCGGGAGCCCCCGCTCGCGGAAGAGCTCCTCCAGCGACTCCCACTCGATCTCGATCCCGACGAAGCGCCAGCCGGGCCCGCGCTCGTGCTCGGCCCGGAGCGCCGCGCGACCGTTGTACGGGCCCTTGTCGAGCTTCACGCTCCAGTCGAGCGAGAGCTCGTACGGCGTGGAGAGCTGGTCGGGAATCAGCGCCCGATGGGCGGAGTAGTAGTCGACGTCGAGCATCACCAGACCCGCTTCGATCCGGGCCACGTCGAGCGCCCAGATCCCCGCGGGGGTGAGGTCGTAGTCCCGGCCCACCGCCGTCAGGGCGTCCCAGACGGGCAGCGCGTCGGCGGCCTCCACCCAGATCTCGTAGCCCAGGTCGCCGGTGTAGCCGGTGCGGGAGATGGTCACCGGCCGGTCGGCGAGCCGGTTCCGCATCACCCGGAAGTACCCGAGCTCGTCCAGCGAGTCGGAGGCCACCCGGTTCAGGATCTCGCGCGCGAGCGGGCCCTGGAGCGCGAGGGCGCCCAGGCGCTCGGAGACGTCCTCGATCTCCACCTCGAGCCGAAAGGCGTTCCGGGTGAGCCAGCGGAGATTGGGCTCCGCCGCCGTGAGACGAAACTCCCGCTCGCCGAGCCGGGAGATGGTGCCGTCGTCGATCACCTTGCCGTGGCCGTCGCACCAGGTGGTGTAGAGCACCTGGCCCACCGCGGCGCGAGTCACGTCGCGAGTGACCATCCGGTCGAGGAGCCGCACGGCGTCCCGGCCGCGGATCAGGTACTTCCTGAGCGGCGAGACGTCGAAGAGCGCCGCCGAGCTCCGCACGGCCGCGTACTCGCGATCGTGGACCAGCTCGTAGGCGCTCGCGACGGCGTGTCCGGCCCAGCGCCGCCAGGCCGCGCCGCGCACCAGCGGAGCGGTCCGCTCGTGGAACGGGGTGGTCTCGAGGGCGGTCATCCGATCACCAGTATTGCCACTGGCCGGCATGGAGCACGTAGCCCGAGAGCAGGGCGTTGGTGACCCCGTGGGCCAGCATCAGGTCGCCGAGGCTCCGGGTCCGCTGCATCCAGACGTTGTAGCCGATCCCGGCCACGAGACCGACGTCCCAGAAAGAGCCGTGCTCCAGCGCGAAGAGGATCGCGGTGCCCCAGAACGACCAGCGGGTGTACTGGCCGAGAGGAATGCTGGCGAAATCCTCCATCCGGTCGAGCCATCTGGGCAGCCAGCCGCGCCAGAAGAGCTCCTCCACCACCGGCACGATCAGCGCCGCCCGCGCGAAGCGGAGCGCCACCACGACCCGGTCGGCCCGGGCCTCCGCGGACATCGAGCTCTCCACCCGACCGGTGAGCCCGTTCTGGAAGAGCGTCGACTCGCGATAGGCCGGCCAGAGGACGTCGGGCGCGATCCAGACGGCGAAGATCAGGGCCCCGACCGCCACACTCGCGAGCGGCCTCGTGATCCGGACGTCGAGCGCTGGCCGCGCGACGAGGAGGATGACCGCGAGCAGCACCCCCACTCGCACCATCGCCTCCACTCTCGGCGAGACCGGCAGCGCCGGGCCGACCGAGAGGAAGGCGATGAAGACGAGGAACGGAACGACGTAAGGAACCCACCGGGGCCGGGTCATCGCTCGTCGAGCTCCGGCCCCCGGAACGCTCCGCTCAGAATGTGTATGACACCTTGGACATGATCAGCCGGCCGAGCGTCGGGACGCCGACGAAGGTGGCGTAGCCCTTGTTGAAGAGATTGTTGACGCTGAGCGAGAGCAGCATGTTGCGCACCCCGATCGGCGGGCGCCAGGTGCCGAGCAGGTCGACGACCGCGTAGCTGTCGGTCGGGACGAACGAGCCGTCCGGATTCTGCGGGCTCACGTAGACGCCCGAGTTGACCGGGAAGCCCTTCACGTAGCGGACCCGGCCCTCGGCGCCCCAGCCTGCGGCGGCGTCGTTGTAGCGGAGCGCGGCCGAGCCCCGGGTCTTCGAGGCGTTGAGCGCGATGTCGGTCGGGCCTTCGACCTCCTCGGCGGTGAAGAAGTCCTTGTTCACCACCGAGGCCGTGGCCGCGACCGAGAAGCGGTCGTTGAAGAAGTAGTCGAACGCGAAGTCCGCGCCGAACACGTCCACCGTGCCGAAGTTCCGGTACGTCAGGAAGATGTCCGAGCGATCGGTGAGCGGACGGCCGTCGTTCGGCACCACGGTCGCGAGGGGGACGCCGGTGGTGCCCGCCGCCGCCGTGCCGCCCGAGATCCCGGCCATCGCGGTGCCCACCTGCCCGGCCGCCGCCTGGGCCTGCTGCGCCGGCAGGAACTGGCCGAACACCTGGGTCAGATAGGCGATCGTGCTGGCGCGGTCGAGGAAGACGGTCGGCGTCTCCACGATCAGCGGTCCGACGAAGTTCTCGCGGCGCTCGTAGTAGCCCGAGAAGGAGAAGCTCGCCTTGCGCGACTTGCTGAACTTGTAGCCGAACTCGAACGAGTTGGCGATCGAGGGCTTGAGCGTCTCGATGTCGGCCACCTGGCTCGCGTCGATGTCGATGAAGGTGCCCGAGGTCGGATTCAGGGTGCGGAGCTGGGTGCCCACCACCGCCGCGCTCGGAGCCGGCGTGGCCTGGAGCAGCGCCGCCAGCTGCGGATTGAGCTGCTGGACCGTCGGGAGCACCGCCGCCACCGCCGCCGACCAGAGCCCCGCCGCCTGGGCCGGGACCAGCCCGAGCTGCGGCGCGAACGGGCTCCGCATGCAGAGGCCGTTGCCGGTCCCGCCCGCGCAGCCGCCGTTCAGCCGGAAGTGAAAGCCGCCCTTCGGCACGCCGAGGGCCCGGATGGTGTAGCCGAGGTTCGGGCCGAGCGGAATCGAGCCGGCCTGGATGTCGAGGAAGAGATTGTTGTTGCTGGGCGTCGAGAAGGCGCGGTTGTAGGTCAGCCGGAGATTGTGCTCCTCGCTCGGCTTGAGGACGAAGGCCAGCCGGGGCGAGAAGACCGCGCTCTCGAGCCGGCTGTTCTTGTCGACCCGGAGCGCCGCCACCACGTCGAGCTTCTCCGACAGGTTGGTGACGCTGTGGACGTAGCCGCCGAGCTCCTTGATGTTGTCGTCGTCCTCGTTGGACCCGTTGATCGTCCCGCCGGTTCGCGCGTCCGTATAGATGTAGTCGGCGCCGTAGACGATCGTCTCCCGCGAGCCGAGCTGGAAGCCGTGCTGCGCCTGGAACGACCAGAGTCGCGACTCGTCGACGATCGGGTTGCCGTCACGGAGCAGATAGGTGTCGCCGGCGTTGCTGGCGTTGACGAAGCCCTGCGCGAAGAACTCCTTGTGCCGGAAGCGGCTCTGGACGTGGGTGTAGCGCCAGTCGCGCACCTGCCCGGCGCCGATGCCGGTGAGCTCGATCAGGCTCCCGGCGTGGCTCCGGCCCACGCTGTTGATCCACTCGGTGTCGTCGTTGGGCTTGTAGTCGAGCCGGGCCTCGCCGTTCCACTTCTGGATGTCGAAGTCGCGGCAGCCGAAGGGCGTGCTGGTGCACTTGATCTTGTTCCCGTTCGACGTCCGGGGCGGCGAGAGGGTGTCGCCCAGATCGGCGTAGTGCCAGTCGTTGCCGCCGAGGTACTCGCCCGAGACCTTGAAGCCGACCTTGGGCGAGAACCGGGTCGCGTGCCGGAAGCTGAATCGGGCGAGTCCCTTGGAGCCGTCGTCGACGCCGTCCGCGATCCCCGGGGTCCGGGAGCGGAGACCGCCCTCGATCGCCAGGGTGGTGCCGGGATAGTCGATCGGCGACTTGGTGATGATGTGGAGCACGCCCTGCGAGACGTTGGGCCCGTAAAGCGCCGCGCCTGGTCCGAGGACGAACTCGACCCGCTCGATGTCTTCGTTGGTGGCCGGCAGGAAGGCGGGCACGTTGACCCGGAGCGACGGCACCGACGCGTAGCGGTTGTCGATCAGGGTGAGCAGGGAGCCCGAGAAGATGTTGTTGAACCCGCGGGAGACCACGTTGGCCTGCACCAGCCCGCCCTGCGAGATCACCACCCCGGGCACTTCCTTCAGGTGATCGGCCACGGTCAGCGCCGGACGCTCCTGCACCCTGACCGCGGGAATCACCGTGATGTCCGCGGGCGCCTCCGTGATCTTCTCCGGCACCCTCGAGACCGAGGTGACCACCAGATCGCTCAACTGGAGGGTCGAGGGCACCAGCGCGGCGTCGACCGTGGCGGTGCCGCCCGCCGTCACGCTCACCCCGGAGAACGACTTGGGGGCGAAGGGAATCAGGGAGATCAGCACCTCGTAGCGCCCCGCGGGGACGCTCACGCTATAGCCCCCGTCCCGCTCGGTGACCGCCGACCCGACCTGCCGGCCCGACGCGTCCGACACCTTGACCTGCGCGCCGGCCAGGGGCTGGCCCCGGGTGCTGTCCGTGACCCGGCCGGCGACCGTGCCGGTTTGGGCCAACGCGACGCCCGGGACCGCAAGCGCCAGAAGGGTGATCAGCCAAGTACGCGGACGAGCGGTCATACCGTCACTCCTGTCAGAGGCGGCAAAGGGGGACCGAAACGCTTGACTGACAAGAATTTCGGCGCCCGAAACGGGGTGTCAAGCTCTTGACAGGGCGTGTGGCGCCTGTGCAACCGCCCCGGCCGCCCATCGTCTTTTGCATTGGCTTGACCAGCTAGCGAACTTCCACTCCAGAAGCGGGCCCCCGGAGGGCCGCTCACAACCGCATCAGGAGGCGGTAAGATATGAAAAGAACACTACTTGCAGCGTCGGCCCTGGTCGCGGCCGCCTGTAGCACGGCCCCCAAGGGCCAGGCCGTGAAGTCCATCCCCTCGGATTCGACCGAGTTCTTCCGGAATCAGGTGATGACCTTGACCACCGTCCAGGCGGCCAAGGACAGCCTGTTCTCGGACCTCGCCGAGACCACCAAGCTGCTCGCCGACATCAACACCGAGCTCGCCAAGGTCTCCAGCGGCAAGAAGGCCGTGGAGCCGGTGGTCTCGCCGGAGAGCGAGCTCTCCGTGTCGCCGAGCGACCGGGCCGTCATGCTCAAGAAGGTCCAGGACCTCACGGCCCGGGTTCGCAACAGCGAGTCGCGGCTCGCCGCGAGCCAGCGGCGGGTGCGGGCCCTGACCAAGGACTCCGACAGCCTCCGCACCGTGCTGACGGACTTCCAGACCACGATCGACGGGCTCAACGCGATGGTCGAAGGCCAGAAGATGACCATCGCCAACCTCGAGGCCGAGCTCGGCGAGACCAAGGCCCAGGTCGCCACGCTGACCCAGGACAACCAGGTCCTGACCGACACCGTCTCGGCGATGACCACGCGGGAGAACACGGTCTACTACGTCGTCGGCACCAAGAAGGAGCTGATCGACAAGGGCCTGATCCGCGAGGTCGGCGGCACCCGGTTCCTGATCTTCACCCGGACCGGTGAGACCCTGAAGCCGGTCGACGATCTCGACCCCTCGATGTTCACGGCGATCGACCGCCGCCAGGTGTCCGAGATCCCGATGCCGCGCGCGGACAAGCAGTACAAGCTGGTGACCAACCAGAACCTCGCGTTCGCCAATCTGCCGGCCGACGCCGACGGGAAGATCCGGGGCTCGCTCCAGATCACCAATCCCGAGAGCTTCTGGACCAACTCGAAGTTCATGATCCTGGTCGAGAACTGACCCGACCGGTCGGATAGCGGGCGCGGGGGAGCGACGAGGTCGCTCCCCCGCGTTCCGTTTCAGGGCTCCAGGACCGCCCGCACGCCTTGCACCCGCCAGCGGCCCTTCCGGGTCGCGAGCGCCACCAGGTAGGCCTGGGTGGTGCCGGACGGCGGCGTCGCCACCAGCAGCACCCGGCGGGCCGTGTCGTTCGCCGCCACCATCTGGGTCGCCACGAAGACCGAGTCCCGACCCTTGCGGGTCACCTTGCCGATCGCCGAGCGGCGGACCCGATGCCTGGCGAGCCGGAGCCTCGCGACGTCGCCGTCGAGCACCAGCCACCGGGGATGATCGAGGACGCTGGAACATGCTGATCTCGCCGCGCGGTGCGGACCACGGAATCGAGCACCACGGTGGGGCAGCGGCAGAGCTGGCGGAAGTCGATCGCGCGAATCGCGGTCAGGACGCCGGTGGAGTCGTCCGCGACGGCCAACAGCGGACGTGCCTGGCCGCTCGCCGCCTCGGCAGACAGCGTCAGGCCCAGGGCCAACAACCAGCCGGTCCAGACCGCCGGTCCCTTCACGCGAGTTCCTCCCGGCCGCGACCCCGAGCTACCCGCGAGACGCGACCCGACGTTCTCCCCGACGCGCCGTCAGCCGCGTCGCTCGACCACTCGGCGAGCCCGGTCGAAGAGCGCGGGCTGGCCGAGGCGCCGGGTCACCGCGGCGAACTCCGGCTCCGGCCCGCGCCACCTGATCGCGTCCACCGAGTCGAAGAGCCTGGCGTCGGTGCGGAGCGTGGCGAGCGTCCGGAAGAGCATCGCGCGCTCGCGATCCGCCTCCAGATTGGCCGAAAGCCTGGCCGCCCCTCGCACCGTGAGGTCCCACTCCTCGACTTGCGCAGGAATCGCTTCGAGGTGCAGGTAGCGGGCCAGCACCGCGGCCGCCGACTTGGCCCCCCAGCCGGGAACGCCCGGGTAGCCGTCCGCGCTGTCGCCGACCAGGGCGAGCCAGTCGGGAATCGAGGCGGGCGGGACGCCGAACTTGGCCACCACGCCGGCCTCGTCACGAACCTCGCGCTTGCGCCGATCGAACTGGACGATCCGGGTCCCGACCACGCACTGCGACAGGTCCTTGTCGGGGGTACAGATCAGGATCTGCTCGACGCGCTCGTCCAGGGCGGCGAGCCGGGCGGCGGAGGCCAGACCGTCGTCCGCCTCGAGCTCCACCATGCCCCAGGTCGCGACCCCCATGGCGCGGAGCGCGTCCTCGAGCGGATGGAACTGGGCCCAGAGCGCCGGCTCCATCCCCTCGCCGGTCTTGTAGCCCGGCCAGAGCAGGTTGCGGAACGACTCGACCACGTGGTCGGTCGCCACGCCGAGATGGGTGGCGCCGTCCTCGATCATGCCGAGAATGGACCCGAGCACGCCGATCACCGCGCCGCGCTCCTGCCCATCCTCGTCCTGCGCGGGCGGCACCGCGAAGAAGTGACGGAACAGCTCGTAGGTGCCGTCGATCAGATGGACCCGCATGGTCTCCCCCTTCTGCGGCCCACCCCAAGATGTTCGGGTTCGGCCGCCGCCACTATCCTTCCTCGGCGATGGTCACGACTCTGTTCCTGGTCGGCGCCGCGCTCTGGGGCACGCTGGGACACCGCGCCATGGCGCTGGCGACGCTCGAGCACCTGACGCCGATGGCACAGGCCGAGCTGCGCGAGCTGCTCGGGCCCGACAGCGCGGTCGCGAGCGCCTCCGTCTGGGCCGACGCCTACCGCGTCACCCATCCGGAGACCGCGCCCTGGCACTTCGTCAACATCCCGCTCGACGCGGCCGGGTACGATCGGGCGACCCAGTGCCGGGAGGGCGCCTGCGTGGTGGAAGCGATCCGTCGCTTCGAGCGCCGCCTCGCCGATCGCGCCCTGCCGCGCGAGGAGCGGATCGACGCGCTCCGCTTCCTGATCCACTTCGTGGGAGACCTGCACCAGCCGCTCCACGCCGCCGACCACGGTGACCGGGGCGGCAACCGGCTCGCGGTCCAGTTCTTCGACCAGCGGCGCAACCTGCACTGGGTGTGGGACGTGGGGCTGCTGGAGTACGGAGAGTGGCCCGAGGATCTCCTGGTCGCGGAGCTCTCGCGGCGGTCGGCCGAGCTCGGACCGCAGCCGGGGACCGTGGAGGCGTGGGCCGAAGAAGCGTGGAGGATCGCCAAGGAGCGAGCCTACCCCGACGCGATCAGGGGCAGCCGGCTCGAGGACGCCTACGCCCGCCCGAACCTCGAGGTGGCGGTGACCCAGCTGGCCCGGTCGGCGCTCAGGCTCGCGGCCCTACTCAACCGCGCGCTCGACCCGCCGGCGCCGCCAGGGAGCTCCGGTTCGCCGCGCTGACCGGGCCGAGCCCGTCCTTCGTTCTCCCGAGCCCGCGACCCCCGGGTCTTCGGAGGCGGAGGGGGCAACCGGCCGGCCGAACAGGGCATAGAGCCAGAACGGCGCGAAGAGGAGCAGCTCGGCGCCGAGCACCGGGAAGGCCCTGGGGGTCAGGAACTCGCTGGCCGATTCCACGGCCGGAATCGGCGCCCACGGCAGCGAGTGGAAGGCCGACGAGAGCGGCCAGAACCAGGGTACCCCGCGAGAGCCCACGTTGAGACAGTCGAGCACGAGGTGCGAGCCGTAGGCGAGGAAGCCCACCGCCGCCGCCGAGCCCCGCCCGCGCCCCCAGCGGGGCGCCAGGAGCGCCGTGGCCAGCGCGGCGACGACCGCGAAGCCCAGCGAATGCGTCAGACCCCGATGACCATAGATCGAGTTGTGGGGCTGGCCGAAGAGAGCGAGCCCCAGGTCGAGATCCGCGGCGCAGGAGACCGCAACCAGCCACAGCAGCCACGCCAGGCGGTGCCGGCGCGACGGGGTGACGCCTTGTCCGGCCGCCATTCCGACGGCGATGTGACTGATGCTAGGCATGCGGGTGGACGAGCATGAAGACGGCGCTGGCGTACAGCGTTCCTACCCAATGAAGAACCCCGAGCTCGGCGAGGAAGCGGATCAGTGGCATGGAACTCGTCCGGCTGCTCGAGCATCAGGAAATGGGAGACCCCTCCATCTCGTCGTACGTGACTCCCGGCGCCAGCCGTTCGACGTACGCCCGATAGTCGGGCGGCCAGTTGGTCCCTTGGCGACCACCACCAAGGTCCGGACCAGATCGGGTCGTCCCGCCAGATCCTGGGATCGAGCATCTTCGCATCGCGCCGGCGACCACGTGCTGGGGCGTCCCGCGGGCTTGCGGCCACGGCGTCCCGACCGCCTTGCGCGACGGGTCCGGGTACATCCCTCGATGCTCGCCTCGAGCGCGGCCCGGATACCCGGCACGTCGAACCGCGCGATCATCGCGGCGTGCGCCGCGCCAAGTCTCGGGGCGGCGAGGGAGCCGTCGACCACGACCAGCCTGAGCACCTTGGCCGGATAGGTCCGGTAGTACTCCCTGGATCACCGGTGTCCCCATGCTGTGCCCGACCAGCACCGCCCGATTCACCTCGGCCGCTTGAGCACGGCGTCCAGCGCACGGGCGAAGTAGGCCATCGAGTACTCGACCTCGGGCTTCGCGCCCGGCCGTGTCCGCATCGAGGAGCACCACCCGGGTGCGCCCGGCGACGGCGTCGACCTGATGTCGCCAGACCGTGAGGTCGCAGGCCCAGCAATGGACGAACACGACGGCCGTGCGTCCGGTGCCCAGGCTCTTGAAGTGGACCCGATTGCCCTCGAACATCGCGAAGCGCGACGGCGCCCTCGCCAGCTGGTCGACCTGCGCCACGGCCGCGGCCGGCGGCGCGAGCGAGACCAACGCCGCGACCAGGAGCGGCGAGAGTGAGGGGTGGGCTCGTCGGCGAGCGATCGGGTGCAAAGGCCGGCCAGTGGGTGAAGTCGAAAGGGAAACTAGGCCCTCGCCGGCCGGCCGCAAAACCACGGCCTCAGACGAAGAAGTCGCCGATCAGCTCGGACTCTTCCACGCCGGGATGGCGGTAACCCGAGAAATCGGTGACGCCGGCCTTGTAGCACCTCGTCCACCAGGAAGCGGCCGGTGAGCTCGCGTCGGGCGCACCAGGATCGCGTGGGCCGCGTCTCCCATGATGGTGGGCAGGCGGCAGCGGCGGCGGCTCTCCTGGCTCATGACGAGGCGGATCGCTTCGGTGTCGATCGCGGTCTTGGGCCAGAGGGTGTTGCAGGCGATCCTGTCGCCGCGAGCCTCGTGCATCCGAGCGCAGAGGCCTGCGCCATACTTGGCCATGGTGTAGGCCACGGGGCGCGAACCACTTCGCCTCCATGGAGAGCGGCGGCGATGTTTATGATGCGGGGATTCGCGGCCCGCTTGAGGTGGGGATGCACTCTGGAGCAGAGGAACGTGCCCCGCGCGCCGGACGCTGCATCATGGTCGTAGCGCTTCATCGGGGTGGCGAGCGTGCCGGTGAGACTGATCGCCGAGGCGTTGTTGACCAGGACGTCGATCCCGCCGAAGCGCTGACCGTGGCCTCGACGGTTGCTCTGCTCATCAAGCTCTCGCGATATCCACCACCACCGGCAGCGCGGTCCCTCCTGCCGCTCCGATCTCGGCCGCCGCCGTGTGGATGGTCCCCGGAAGCTTGGGATGGGGCGTGTCGGTCTTGGCCGCGACGACGACGTTCGCGCCGTCCCGCGCGGCCCGGAGCGCGATCGCGAGCCCGATCCCGCGGCTCGCTCCGGTGATGAAGAGGGTCTTGCCCCCGAGTGATCCGCTCATCCGTCTCCCCCGCTCCCGATCGGCCGGGAACCGATCCCGCCCTGGCGTCGTTGTTCGCGCATGAAATCGACCCTGCTCGCCATCGCCCTGCTGCTCGGGATGGTCGCCCCGTCCGTCGCCCAGGACAAGGTGCTGGTCAACGTCGACAAGTCGGGTCTCGCCCTCCAGGGTTACGACCCGGTCAGCTACTTCTCCCCGACTGGTCCGATCCGCGGGCGCCCGGAGCTCACGGCCAGCCATCAGGGCGCGACCTACCGCTTCGCCACCGCCGAGCACCGCGATCGTTTCCTCGCCGACCCGGCCAAGTACGCGCCCCAGTTCGGCGGGTACTGCGGGTACGGCGCCTCCCGCGACTACCTCGCGCCGGTCGACCCGGAAGCCTTCACCATCATGGACGGCCGTCTGATCCTCCAGAACAGCAAGCGCGTCCTCCGGCTCTGGCTCAAGGATCCGACGGGCCGGCTGGCCAGCGCCGATCGGAACTGGCCCGGGCTGATCGAGCGCGAGGGCAAGGCCACGCCCTGAGCCGGGCGCACGCGGTTGCCGCCTCCGGAGGCGATCGGTAGACTCCCCGACACGCCGCACGGGGAGCGAAGGATGCAGCAGCGACATCGAGCGATCGTGGTTCTGGCTCTCGCCGCTTTGGGGAGCGCTTTCGCTCCACGAGCGGTCTCGGCTCAGACGCTCCGCGCCACGATCGATTCGCTGTTCGCGCCGCTCGATCGCACCGACGGACCCGGGTGCACGGTCGGCGTCGACCACCGGACCGAGCGGGTCACCAGGGCCTACGGCATGGCGAATCTGGAGCATCGCCTGGCCCTCGGCCCCGAATCGGTGCTCGAGACCGGCTCGGTCGCCAAGCAGTTCACGGCCGCTGCCCTCGTGCTGCTCGAGCAGCGGGGCAAGCTCTCGCTCGACGACGACATCCGGAAGCACCTGCCCGAGGTGCCCGATTTCGGCGCGCCGATCACGATCCGCCATCTGCTCACCCACACCAGCGGCCTTCGCGACCAGTGGGGCCTGCTGGTCACGCAGGGCTTCCCGCCAGGACGCGAGGTCCACACCTTCGAGCGGATCCTCGCGCTGATCGCGAAGCAGCGCGCGCTCAACTTCCCGACCGGCGCCGAGTACCTCTACAGCAATACCGGCTACGCTCTCGCCGCGGTGATCGTCACCCGGGTAGCCGGGGTGCCCTTCGCCGAGTTCAGCCGGACCGAGCTCTTCGAGCCGCTCGGGATGCGACGCACCGAGTGGCGCGCCGACTACCGGAAGATCGTTCCCGACCGCGCCACGGCCTACGAGCGCGAGGGCCCGACCTGGATCCAGGACATGCCCTTCACCCAGGTGCATGGCAACGGCGGCCTGCTCACCACCGTGGGAGACATGCTGATCTGGAACGCCGCGCTCACGGCGGGGACGGTGCCCGGCGGCGCGGCGCTGGTGCGCGCGCTCGAGACGCCGATGCGGCTCAACGACGGCTCGGAGATCGACTACGCGCTCGGCCTCTCGGTCGGCCGGTATCGCGGGCTCCGCGAAGTGAGCCACGGCGGGGCCACCGCCGGCTACCGGACTTATCTCGCCCGCTGGCCCGAGCGGGACCTCTCGGTGGCGATCTTCTGCAACGACGCTTCGGTCAATCCCGCCGAGGACGCCCATCGGCTGGCGCGCCGGGTGCTCGAGCTCCCCGACGAAGAGCCGAGCCCGAGCGCGCCGGTGGCGCTCGCCCCGGACCAGATCGACCGCCTGGCCGGCAACTATCGCGACCCCGCCGGCGACCAGATCATCCGGCTCGGCAAGCGCGACGGGCGGCTCGCGGTCCTGGCCGGACCGACCAGCCTGCCGCTCGAGCATCTCGGCAACCTGGAGTTCTGGAGCGAGCGGGTCGGGCGGCTCCGCTTCGAGCCCGAGGGCGACGGATACCGCGTGGTCCGCTTCGCCAACGCCTGGCGCCGCTACCGGCCGATGCCGCCGATGCCCCGGGACTCGGTCCCGCTCGCGCCCTACCTCGGCCGCTACCGGAGCCCCGAGCTCGACGTGGTGCTCGAGATCGGGGAGCGCAACGGCCGGATGGTGGTCGACCACCCGATGATGGGCGCGATGACGGTGATCCCGCTCTACCCCGACGGGTTCGGGACCCAGGGCCGGACCTTCCGCTTCCGGCGCGACCGGCGGGGACGGGTCACCGGCTTCGAGCTCTTCGCCGGCCGGATCCTGGGAGTCGAGTTCGAGCGCCTGCCGGCCGAATCACGTTAGGCTTCCGGGCCGGTCGTCCGACCGGCCCCACCCCGTCCCGCGAGAGGCACCCGATGATCCGCGCCATTCTCCGCTCCGCCTGGCTCCTGCTCGCGGCGGGCCCGCTCCTCGCCCAGGGAAGCGCCGATCAGCGCCGCGCGCTCGAGCGCGAGATCCTCGGCGAGCTGATCGAGGTGAACACCAGCGACTCCGCGAGGGGCACGCCCGCGCTGGCCGCGAAGATCGTGGCCCGGCTCGTCGCGGGCGGCTTCGACCGGCGCGACGTCGTCGTCACGGGCTTCGACTCCACCCTCGCCAACGTGGTGGTGCGCTACCGCGGGCGCGAGACCGGGAAGAAGCCGATCCTGCTGATGGCGCACCTCGACGTGGTCGACGCGCGGCGCGAGGACTGGTCGTTCGACCCGTACCGCTTCCGCGAGGAGGGCGGCTACTACTACGGACGCGGCACCAGCGACAACAAGGCGGGCGTCGCGACCCTGCTGGCGAATTTCCTCCGGCTCAAAGCCGAGGGCTACCGGCCCGACCGCGACCTGATCATGGTCCTCACCGCCGACGAGGAGACCGACGGCGCCGGCATCAAATGGCTGGTGGAGGAGCGCCGCAGCCTGGTCGACGCGGAGTACGCGCTCAACACCGACGGCGGCGGCGGCGCCCTCGAGAACGGCGTGGCCAAGGCTTTCGCCGTGCAGGCCAGCGAGAAGATGTACCTCACCTACCTGCTGGAGATCCGGAACAAGCGTGGGCACAGCTCGATCCCGGTCGCGGACAACGCCATCTATCGCCTCAGCAAGGGCCTGGCTCGGCTCGCCGAGCACGAGTTTCCGGTCCGGCTGAACGAGGTGAGCCGGGCCTTCTTCCTGGCGACGGCGGCCATCGAGCGCGGCGCGGCCGCGGACGACCTCCGCGCCCTGGCGACCAGCGAGGACCCCGCCGCCGCCGCGCGAGTGGCGGCCCGCTCGGCCTATTTCAACTCGGTGATGCGGACCACCTGCGTCGCCACCCGACTCTTCGCCGGCCACGCCGACAACGCGCTGCCACAGCTGGCCACCGCCACCGTCAACTGCCGGATCCTCCCCGACGCCTCGCCGGACGAGGTGCGGGCCACGCTCGCCAGCGTCATCGCGGACACCGGCATCGCGATCCGCGAAGCCGACGCGCCGACTCCGAGCCCGCCGTCGCCGCTGCGGCCCGACGTGCTCGAGCCGATCACCCGCCTGGTGGCCAAGCGCTGGCCCGGCGCGCCGGTGATTCCCGAGATGTCGACCGGCGCCACCGACGGGCTCTACGTTCGGAACGCCGGAATCCCGGTGTACGGCGTGAGCGCGCTCTTCGAGAACATCGACGACGTCCGGGCCCATGGGCGGGACGAGCGGGTCGGGGTCGCGTCGTTCCACGACGCGGTGAGCTTCTGGTACGAGATGCTCAAGGCGCTCACCAAGGGGGAGGGTGCGGCGTGACGCCCGCCGACCGGCCCGCCTTCACCGAGCCACGACCGACCGAGGGTCTGGTCGATTTTCGGCCAACCGACCGATGTCACGACGGGGTACGCGACTTGCCGCACGGTCCCCGAGAAGCCTGGAGATTACGATGCGCACGACCGTCGCCTTTTCGTCCCTCGTCCTGACCGCCGCTCTCGCGGTCGGCTCCGCCAACGCCCAGTCCGAGCCTCCGCTCGACCCGGGCTCGTTTCCGGTCCTGAGCGTCCACGTCGTTGGGGTGTCGGAGCTTGCCGCCGGCCTCGGAGTCGACAGCACCGGCCTGCGCGAGCAGGTGGAGCGACGGGTGGTGCGGGCGGGATTCCGGCTGGCCGACCCGATCGAGCGGGAGATCGACCCGGAGATTCCCCGGCTGGTGGTGAACGTCGGGCTCTTCACGACCCGCGATTCGTCCACCGTGTACAGCATCCTGCTGGAGCTGGTCGAGCTGGTGCGGATCAAGCGGAACGGCCTGGAGACCCATGCCGTGAACTGGAGCGAGCAGGTGCTCGGGATCGCGCCGCGGGCGGAGAGCGGCAGCGCCACCCGGGGCGCGACCGCCGCCCTGGTCGACCTCTTTCTGAAGCGAGCTCAGGCCGCGACCGTCGGCGGCGGCCGCTGAGCGGCCGCCGGATCGACTAGATTGCCCGGTAGCGTCCGGTGGAGCCCCGGAACCGGAACCGCACCCGCTCCCGGGGCTCCGGCCCGAAACGAATCGCCGATCGCGGGCGGAACCGTTCGCGCACCACCCGGTCGCGTCCGGGCCCGCTCTCCAGCCGGTAGCGGGCACCCGGGGCGGTCCTGAGCCTGATCCTGGGCGCGACCCTGGACCGCCGCACCCCGTCCCCAGCCTCCACAGCTCGACATCCGCCCGGTCCAATCGGGCCGGACGTCGAACCGCACGCAGGCACATCGGTCCCGATCCGTGCTGCCGCTGTCGGACGGCTCCTGAGCGGCCGCCGTGCTCGCGACCGCCAGGAAGAGGGCGCCGGTCAGCATCGTATTCCGCTTCATCTCGGTTCTCCGCGGTTGGGCCTATTCCTGATCGGATGATCGAGCGCGCCGGTTGGTCGCGCCCGCCGAGCCGGCTCTCACCCCCTCTTGACAGTCTCACAACATGCGATAGACTGACGCCCGTGTCGGCCCTGCTCAACCGGATAACGATATGGCATTGTTGGCTTTGGATCGCGTCACCAAGAGCTTCAACGGAGTCACCGCGGTAGACGGCGTGTCCTTCAGCGTCGATCGGGGCGAGGTGGTCGGCTTCCTCGGCCCGAACGGCGCGGGCAAGTCCACCACCATGCGGATGATCACCCAGTACCTCGATCCCGACGGCGGCACGATCCGCTTCGACGGCGCGCCGCTCGATCAGGCGGCTGAAGCGGCCAAGCGGCGAATCGGCTACCTCCCCGAGAACAACCCGCTCTACGGCGAGATGCTGGTCTCGGAGTACCTCGACTTCGTCGGGCGACTCCGCTCGCTCGGTCCGGCGGACCGGCCGCGCGCGATCGACGAATCGGTCGCCGCCACCGGAATCGAGCCGGTCTTCAATCGGCCCATCTCTGAGCTTTCGAAGGGCTACCGCCAGCGGGTCGGGCTCGCGGCGGCGATCCTGCATCGTCCCGACCTCCTGGTGCTCGACGAGCCGACCGAGGGCCTCGACCCGAACCAGCGGGTCGAGATCCGGCACTTGATCAGTCATCTCGGGAAAGACCGGACGGTGCTGCTCTCGACTCACGTGCTGCCCGAGGTGGAGCACACCTGCTCCCGGCTCCTGATCATCAATCAGGGCAAGCTCGCGGCCGACGGACCGGTGGCGGAGCTGATCGCCCGCGCCAAGGGCGCGGTGACGATCCGCTTCGAGGCCGAGGGCGCCGGCGTGCTGGACGAGGTGAAGGCCGTCGAGGGCGTGAGCGCGGTCGAGGCCCAGAACACCGAGACCGGCCGCGCCCGGCTGACCATCTCGGTCGCGGGCCAGCGGGACATCCGGCCCGACCTCTATCGGCTGGCCGTCGCACGGAGCTGGACCGTCTACGAGCTCCATCAGGAAGCCGGTCGGCTCGAAGACCTCTTCCGGGAGCTCACCACGGTGGGAGCGGACGCATGAGTCGGATCTGGACGATCGCGCGCCGCGAGGTGCGGGCGATGTTCGACCAGCCCACGGGCTACGTGCTGCTGGTCGTCTTCCTCGGCATCAACGCGTTCATGTTCTTCCGGAACGCCTACCTGGTGAACACGGCGTCGCTCCGCCCCATGCTCGACATGATGCCGTGGGTCTTCCTCTTCTTCGTGCCGGCCGTGGCCATGCGCTCCCTGGCGGAGGACAACCGGTCCGGTCTGCTCGAGATCGTGCTGGCGCAGCCGATCTCGGAGGCCGAGCTGGTGATCGGCAAGTATCTCGGCGTGGTGGTCGCGCTCTTCCTGGCGCTCGCCACGACGCTCTTCGTCCCGATCGGTCTCGCGTTGGGCAGCGAGCTCCAATGGGGGCCGGTGATCGCGCAGTACATCGGGGCGGCGCTCCTCGCGGCGGGCTTCGCGGGCATCGGCGTCTGGGCCTCGAGCCTCACCCGGAGCCAGATCACGGCCTTCATCCTCGCCGTCCCCGTGATGTTCCTCCTGATCCTGGTCGGGTTGGATCCCCTGCTGGTCGGCCTGCCGCCCGCGCTCGGGACGATCGCCGCGCGTCTCGGCGTGCTCTCGCACTTCCAGTCGATCGGTCGGGGCGTGCTCGACCTCCGCGACGTCCTCTACTTCGTCTCGCTCGCGGCGATCTTCCTGACCCTGGCGTACGCCGTGGTGCTCCGGCGCCGGATGGCGCCCGGCGGCCCCGGGGCGCGGCGGCTCCGGCTCGGCGCCGCGATGCTGGTCGGCGTGCTGGTGGTGATCAACCTGGCCGGCGCGGAGATCGGCGGGCGGCTCGACCTGACCCCGGGCAAGGCCTACACCCTCTCCCGGGCCACCAGGGACATCGCCCGTTCGCTCGAGGACATCGTCACCATCAAGGTCTTCGCCTCGAAGGACCTGCCGAGCGAGTTCGCGCTCCAGAAGCGCGACGTCGACGACCTGCTCGACGACCTCGCCGGCTCCAGCGACGGCAAGATCCGGATCGTGGAGAAGGACCCGGCCGACGACCCGACCGCGGCCGAGGACGCCCGCAACCTGGGCATCGTGCCGGTCGAGTTCAACGTGGTCGGCCAGTCCGAGCTGCAGGTCAAGAACGGCTACTTCGGCCTGGTGGTGAGCCACGCGGACCGGAACGAGCCGATTCCCTTCGTGCAGCGGAGCGACGATCTCGAGTACCGGCTGGCCTCGATGATCCGGAGCATGACCCGCACCACCAAGCCCAAGGTGGCGTTGCTGACGGACCCGCAGGCCGGCTCGTTCGGCAACCTGCGGCGCCAGCTCGAGCAGTCCTACGTGGTCGAGCAGCCGAACCTGGCGGACGGCGCCAGCTCGCTCGAGGGCTACGCGGCCGTGATCGCGGCGTCCCTGGCCGACTCGCTCGACCCGGGATCGGTCGACCAGGTGAAGCGCTACCTGGCGGGTGGCGGCTCGGCGCTGGTGATGGAGTCGGGCATGCAGATCGCGCCCCAGGCGCCGATGGCGCAGGGCCGCACCGTCGGCTGGAATCCGGTGCTGGCCGACTTCGGGGTCCAGATCGCGCAGGACATGGTCTACGACCTCCGCGCCAACCAGATGATCGGCGTGCCGACCAACTTCGGGCGGCTGCTCCGACCCTATCCATACTTCCTCCGCGCCCAGAGCACCCGGTCGACCCCGATCAACTCCGAGCTGACCGAGGTGGGGCTCGCCTGGACCAGCAGCATCGACACCACCGCCGGCAAGGGCGCGGTGCCGCTGCTGCTCACCTCCGACGCGGCCGGCGTGTCGTCCGGGTTCGCGATGATCGACCCGAGCCAGCAGGACTATCCCACGACCGACCTCGCGACCCGGGTGCTCGGCGTGCAGGTGGCCGATTCCGCGGGCGGCCGCGTGGTCGTGGTCGGCAACTCGATGTTCGCGACCGACGAGTTCCTCCAACGGAGCCCCGAGAACCTGGTCTTCGCGCTCAACGCGGTCGACTGGCTGGCGCAGGACGAGGCCCTGATCGCGATCCGCGCCAAGGATCGCCGGCCGCCGCCGATCCTCTTCTCGAGCGAGGGCATGAAAGACGCGGTCAAGTACTTCAACGTCGCGGGCCTTCCGATCCTGATCGCGCTGATCGGCGTGGTCCGGCTGATGCGCCGCCGCAAGCTGGCGCTGGTGCCCTACAAGCCGCTGGCGGCGGGAGGTGCCTCGTGAGCAACGAGCAGCTGAGACGGATCGCGATCGCGCTGGCGGCGCTGCTGGTCCTCTGGCTCCTGCTCCTCGGCATCCGCCAGGTGGCGCGGCAGGAGGGCCCCACCCTGCCCCAACCGTCGGTGGACGCCGGGGCCGTCGACCGGATCACGATCGAGCGCCCGGCCGACACCATCCGGCTGGCGAAAGGGGCCAACGGCTGGACCGTGAACGGCTACGGCGCCTCGGGCGAGCGGGTGGGCGAGTTCTTCGCCGCCGTCAACGACTCGGCGGCGACCTCCGAGCTGGTCGCGGAGTCCGCCAGCACCCACGAGCAGCTGGGCGTCGACAGCGCCAACGCGCGCCGGCTCGAGATCGCCGCGGGCGACCGCGAGGTGCTCACCTACCTGGTCGGCAAGCGCGGCGCGAGCTTCGAGTCGGCCTACATCCGCCGGCCCGATCGCAACAACGTTTACCAGGTGCGCGGCCGTCTGGTCGAGATGATCGAGCGGAGTGTGGCCGACTGGCGCGACAAGGAGATCCTCCATCTCGAGCCGGACAGCCTCGGCCGGATCGAGATCGAGCGCGGGCCCCGCCGCTTCGCGCTGGCGCGCTCCGACTCGGGCTGGCGCTTCGTGGACGGCTCGCCCACCGATTCGACCCGGATCGCGACCCTGCTCGATCAGTTCCGGCGTTTCGAGGCCAGCTCCTTCCCGAGCGACGCCGACGCCGCCGCCGCGAGCTTCGACCCGGCGGACCGGGTGGTCCGGCTCTTCGGCCGCGGGGACATCCTGCTCGCCACCCTGCGGCTCGACTCGACGGCCGCGGGCTACCTGGTCCGGCGCGACACGATGGCGACGATCTACCAGGTGCCGGCCTGGGTGGCCGACCAGCTCTCGCCGGCGGACTCGACGCTCCGCGCGGCGGGGCCACAGGGGAGCACGAGGTAGCGGCGCCGGATTCCGTGACCTCGGGGGTCCAGGAGGGGTCCCTTCGAGCGAACGCGAGAAGACGGAAGACGCCATGACCATCCCTCGATCGATCGGCCTCGCCGCGCTGCTCGGCCTGGCCGCCTGCGGCGGCGCCACCGACCCCTCCGAGCCCCCGGCGCTGCTCGAGACCCTCCCCCGCGAGCTGACCGCCGGCGAGACGGCGGCCATCGCCGCCAACAACCAGTTCGCCTTCCGGCTGCTCAACACGATCGTCGCCGACGAGCCCGACCCGAACGCCTTCGTGTCGCCGCTCTCCGTGTCGATAGCGCTCGGGCTGGTGATGAACGGCGCCCGGGGCGACACCCGCGACGCGATGGCGGCCACGCTGGGCTTCGGCCCCCTGCCCCAGACCCAGATCAACGAGGCCTATCGCTCGCTGATCGCGCTGCTCCTCGGCCTCGACGAGCGGGTCGAGTTCAGCATCGCGAACGCGATCTTCACCGACCGGGCGTATCCGGTGGAGCCGGCCTTCCTGAGCGACGCGCGCCAGTACTTCGACGCCCAGGCCCAGTCGCTCGACTTCGGCAGCTCCACGGCCCTCGCCACCATCAACCAGTGGGTGAGCGACAAGACGCGGGGCAAGATCCCGACGATCCTCGATCGGATCGACCGGGCGGAGGTCCTCTTCGCGGTCAACGCGATCTACTTCAAGGGTCTCTGGCGGGAGCGGTTCGACGAGGGCGAGACCCGGACCGGGACCTTCCACGCCGCCGACGGCGGCAGCCAGAGCGTGCCGATGATGCGTCGGACCGAGCGGACGCCCTACTACGAGGGGACCGACCTCGAGGCGGTCGACCTCTGGTACGGAGCGGGGGCGCATACCATGACGGTGATCCTGCCGTCGGAAGGCACCACGGCCACGGAGCTGGCCGCCAGGCTCACGGCGGCCGACTTCGTCACGATCGCGGGCGGCCTGATCAACGCCGAGGTGACCCTCGAGCTGCCGCGACTCCGGCTGGAGTACAAACGGAGCCTCCGCGACGATCTCGAGGCGCTCGGCATGGGGATCGCGTTCGACCCCGAGCGCGCCGACCTCTCGGGCATCGGCCCAGGCGCGCCCTTCATCACGCGGGTGGAGCACAAGACCTTCGTGGACGTGAACGAGGAGGGCACCGAGGCCGCGGCGGCGACGGCGGTCGGCGTCGGCGTAGTGAGCGCGCCACGCACGGTAGCGTTGCGGGTGGACCGGCCCTTCCTGATCGCCATCAGGGAGCG
>JAWKQJ010000068.1:0-21569 GCA_041390205.1 Gemmatimonadales bacterium | reverse complement strand
GAATCCGATCACCTGGACTCCCGCCCCACGGACGACGTCCATCGCCTCGATGGCTTCCTGGTAAGTCCGATTGGGATCGGACTTGAGGAAGATGATCTTGGCGGGACGGTTGTCGTAGATCGCGTGGATCTGGACGTCCAGCTGTCCGGGCGGAACCGGCTGCCCGTTGATGCTGTAGTTGCCGTCGGCCATGATCTCGAGCACGATCTGGGTCGAGGGGCCCGACGCCGGCGCGGACTGCGCCGGCGGAACCTGGACGTCGATCGCCATCCGGGCGAGGGGCTGCGAGATCATGAAGATGATCAGCAGCACCAGCAGGATGTCGATCATCGGAATGACGTTCGGCTCCGCCCGAACGGAGGTGGAGCCGGCCCGCTCAGCTGATGTGGCCACTGCCGCTCACCGCCTTCTGGGCCTGGAATTCCTTGGTGAAGATCGAGCGGCCGAACTCGCTGCCGACGCTCTTGATCAGATAGTCGATCAGCTCCTTGGAGCTGTAGGTCATCTCGACCGAGAGGTACTCGATCTTGGTGGTGAAGTAGTTGTAGGCCCACACCGCCGGGATCGCGACCAGGAGGCCGAGCGCCGTGGTGATCAGGGCCTCGGAGATGCCGCCCGCGATGCCCGCCAGACCGCCGGAGGCGCCGCCCGCCGACATCGCGTTGAACGCCGTCACGATGCCCATCGTGGTGCCGAGCAGCCCGACGAAGGGAGCGGTCGAGCCGACCGTCGCCAGGACGCCGAGACCGCGCTTGAAGTCCGACAGGGTGATCAGCATCTGCCGCTCCACCGCGCGCTCGGCCGAGTTGATGTCGGCGGCGGTGATGGTGGCCCGGTCACGGAGCAGCGGCTTGACCTCGGAGAGCGCGCCACCCAGGACCTTGGCGACGTGGCTCTTCTGGTTCTTCTCGGCGAGCGCGATCGCCTGATCGAGCTGCTCTTCCTGAATCGCCCGGGAGAACTGCGGGGCGAACTTCCGGGTGGCCGAGGTGCTGCGGAAGAACTTGATCAGCCGGCCGATCGCCACGGTCATCGAAAAGAACGACATGCCCAACATGATCCACACGATCGCTCGGGCGAAGGTGTTGGCATGCTCGTACAGGGTCAGAATATCTACGCCCATGGTGTCGCGCTCCGAAGTGAGGAGTACTGGAAGAAGAGTCGCTGGCTGTCGACGGCTATTGACCGATCGTGAACGAGATCCGCTGCTGGACCAGCTGGCGGACCGCCTGGCCCCGGATGCGGGCCGGTTTGAAGCTGCCGGCCATGATCGCGTCGCGGGCCGGATCTTCGAACGCCTTGTTGGTCGACCGGAGCACCTTGAACGACGAGGGCTCGGCCTTGCCGGTGGTGTCGACCACGTACTGCACGTCCACGCTGCCGGCGATCCCGGCCTGCTGGAGCACCGGCGGATACTTCGGTCTCGGGATGTTGATCGGTCGGACCGGGTCGTCCACCTCGGCCTCGACGAAGGTCTCCGTGGTGGAGACCGGACCGGTCCCGCCCTGAACGCCGGTGGCGATGCCGCCCTCGACGCCCTTGCCGCTGAAGTCCCGGGCATCGAACCGCTCGGTCAGGTTGACCGGCGGGATGTCCTTCGGGATCTCGGTCGGCGGCATCACCGTCTGGAAGCCCTGCGGCGGCGGGTTGGCCGTCACCACGGCATCCGGCGGCGGGGTCGTCGGCGGCGGCGGCGGGGGCGGCTCCGGAGGCTTCAGGAACACCATCGTGGTGTCCTGCAGGATCTCCTTGAGCGTCTCGGCCGCGCCCGACGTCGCCTTGATGGCGCCGTAGGCGAACAGCACGTGCAGCACCAGGGAGAGCGCGCTCTGCCCGTACGACTTGAATCCCCGGGACTGCGACTCGATCAGGTTTTCGAACATGCACTGGCCTCCGTGCGGAGTCGTCGTTCCCGCGAACGCACCGGCCTCGGCCGGACCCGTTGCGGGTCACCGTCGAAGAAAGCAGGTCGGAGTGACACTGCCCTCACCACCACATTACAAAACGATGACAGATCGATTAAGCAACCGCTAAACAACCAGTTTGGCGGCGCGAGGCAATGATACGGTAAAAACGGTGCCCCGGCCAGGGCGGCTTTGTACCGTAATCGTGCCGCCGTGCGCTTCCGCGATCCACTTGGTGATCGCGAGCCCGAGACCCGAGCCGGTTCGCTCGCCTTCGCGCGAGCGCACCGGATCCGCGCGCCAGAAACGGTCGAAGATGTGGGGCAGATCGCCCGCCGCGATCCCGATACCGGTGTCCCGCACGGCGAGCTGAACCTGATCCTCCGCCGTGCTGAGCTCGATCGCCACCTCCCCGCCGTCCTGCGAGTACTTCACCGCGTTGGTGACGAGATTGAGGAGCAGCTGCCGGATCCGGGTGCGATCGACCAGCATCGTCACCTCATGGTCGGGCAGCACCGTGCCGACGCTGAGGTTGCGCCCCTCCGCCAGGATGTGGGCCGTCTCGGCCGCCTCGCTCACCAGCTCGCGGACATCGCACTCCGTGACCGCCAGCGGCGCCCGGCCCTCGTCCGCCCGGGCCAGGGTGAGCAGGTTGTCGACCAGCTCGGACATCCGATTCACTTCCTCGAGCGACTCGTCCAGCGGCTGGAGGCTGTCCCCGCCGGAGCCCGACTCGCTGGTGAGGGCCCGCTCCACGCCGGCCCTAAGCACCATCAGCGGCGTCTTGAGCTCATGGCTGGCGTCCGCGACGAACCGCTGCTGCGCCGCGAAGCTCTGCTCCAGCCGGGCGAACATCCCGTTGACCGCGTTCACGAGCGTCGCCACCTCGGCCGAGGCCCGCCGGTCGACCGGCAGGCGGCGGTGCAGGCTCCGGCCGTCCGTGATCGCCGCCAGCTCGCCCACCACCTGCTCGATCGGCCGGATGCTGTTGCCGGCGAGTGAGTAGCCGAGGAGCAGCGAGACCAGCAGCACGACGGGCGCGGTCACCAGCATCGAGCGGAGCAGCGCCGCCGGGGCGAAGGAGACCTCGCGGAGGTCGGCCGCGACCAGCATCGAGCGGAGCAGCGGATCCGACCCCCGCACCGGCACGACCAGGAAGCGGAGCGTGAAGTTCGGCCCGAGCTCGAGCGAGCCGACCCGCCGGTCGTCGAAGCCGGTGGTGGCCCGCTCCCGGAGCCGCTCGAAGCCTGCGCTGTCGATCTGCGCGGTCGGGTCGTTCGAGAGCACCATCTGCCCGTTCTGGGACACCAGGATCAGGACGTGCCGGAAGTTCTTGAAGTACTCGAGCGTGCCCTCGAGCACCGCGGGCAGCCGCCCGAAGGAGCGATAGAGGTCCTGGAGGTAACGGAGCGAGAGGTCCGCCTCGACCTCGAGCCGCTGGTCCAGATCCGTGATGCTGGCCGAGCGGCGGTCGACGTAGAGGATCGCGCCGAAGAGCAGCATCGTGAGCGCCAGCGCCCCGATGTACCCGACCGTGAGCCGGCGGCGAATCGAGAGCATCAGGCCTTGATCACGTAGCCGACGCCCCGGACCGTGTGGAGCAGCTTCTTGTCCTTGCCGACGTCCACCTTTTTCCGGAGCCGGTTGATCACCACGTCGACGATGTTGGTCCCCGGGTCGAAGTGATAGTCCCAGGCGTACTCGGTGATCAGGGTCCGGGACATCACCCGGCCGGGGTGCCGCATCAGGTACTCGAGGACGGTGTACTCCTTGGGCGTGAGCTCGAGCTGCCGGCTGCCGCGGCGCACCTCGCGGGTGGCCGTGTCGAGGCTCAGGTCGCCCACGGTGAGCACCGTGGTCTTGAGCTGGCGAGGCCGGCGACCGATCGCCTCCACCCGCGCCAGGAGCTCCTCGAACGCGAAGGGCTTGGTCACGTAGTCGTCGGCCCCGGAGCGGAGCGCGTCCACCTTGTGGTCGACCGCGTCTTGGGCCGTGAGCACCAGGATCGGGGTGGTGATCCCCCGGTCGCGAACGGTCCGGAGCACCTCCAGGCCGGACATCCCCGGCAGCCGGAGATCGAGCACGACCAGATCGTAGGTGCCCCCCGACGCCAGCCGCAGCGCCTCGAGGCCGTCGTCGACCAGGTCGACGTGGTTCTGCTGCTCCTCGAGGCCGCGCTTGACGTACTGCCCGACGATCCGATCGTCCTCCACCACCAGGATCTTCATCGGCCCTCGCTCATGGTGCCGGGCAGGATCACCCGGAAGGTGCTGCCCCGCCCGACTTCGCTCTCGACCTCGATCCGGCCCTCGTGCTCCTGCATGATCCCGAAGGCGATCGCGAGGCCCAGGCCGGTGCCCTGCCCCGCCGGCTTGGTGGTATAGAAGGGGTCGAAGATCTTGCCCAGCTCGGTCGGGGGAATCCCGTGTCCGGAGTCGACGATCTCGATCACCGCGTCGCCGCGATCCTCGTCGAAGCGGCTCCGAACCCGGAGCGCGCCGCCCTCCCGCATCGCGTCGACCGCGTTCAGCATGATCGCCATCAGCACCTGGATCAGCTGCTCGGCCGTCGCCTTCACCTTGAGCTCGCGCGGCGCGAGCTCGGTCGTCACTTCGAGCTTCTTGAAGCGCTTGTGGTGCTTGAGCAGGAAGAGGGTCCGCTCGATCAGCACCGTCAGCCCGATCGCCGCCCGCGGACCGCCGACCGAATGGGGCCGGCTGAATTCGAGGAGGCCGTCGACGATCCGGGTGCAGCGCTGGACCTCCTTGTCGATGATCTCCAGATACTCCCGCACCGTCGGGTCGACGGTCTCCTCCAGGCGGTCCTCGATCGCGGCGCTGCAGGCCGCGATGGTGGCGAGCGGGTTGTTGATCTCGTGCATCACGCCGGCCGCCAGCTGGCCGACCGCCGCGAGCTTCTCGCTCCGGATCACGTGCGCCTGGGTGTCGCGCGCCTCGGTGACGTCCTCGCCGACGGTGACCACGTGGGTGATGGTCGCACCGCCGTCGAGACGCATCGGGATGCGGCTCAACCGGAACACCCGCCGGCTGCTCCCCAGCTCGACCACCGTATCGCGGACCTGGACCTCTCCCGAGTCGAAGACCAGGTCGAAGTCGGCCTTGAGCTGCTCCGGCGCCTGCCGGGTCAGGACCTCGAACACGGGACGGCCCACCACCTGCTCCCGACGGAGGCCCTGGGTGCCCGTCTCCCGCTTCCGGTTCCAGAACTGGATCCGGTAGTCGCGGTCGATCACGTAGATCCCGACCGGCAGGCTGTCGATCACCAGCGAGGTGAAGCGCCGCTGCTCGAGGATCTCCCGGGAGCGGCTGGCGACCTCGAGGGCCAGGTCCTCCGCCAGCGTGAGCGCGTCGAGAAAGGGCGAAACCAGATGCTGGAGGATGGTGACGACCTCGCCCGGCGGGCTCGACGGGCCGGTCGCGATCTCGAAGAGGCCGAGCCGGACGCCGCCGTGGACCAGCGGGACCAGCAGCCGCTCGGGGCCGGGCTCGATCTCCTCGAGCGTCCGGACGCTGCCGAACCGGGGCGGGCTCGCCACCACCGAGAAGGTCCCGGCGCTCGCGTCGCGGCGCCAGATCGCCACCGCCGGCACCGAGAGACCGCGGCGGATCGCGTCGGCCACCGAGGTGAGCGTGTCCTCGGCCGGCAACCCGGCGTTCAGCACCCGGGCCACCGTGCCGACCAGCTCCAGGGCGTCCGCCATGAGGGGCGCCGTCATGGACGTGGGATGGCCGCCAGGATGGGCGTCTGCATGCACCTAAGCTAGCGCGGCGAAGGGCCCCGGGTGAACAGGACGATCTCGTGCTCGGCGGTGGCCGTGAAGAGCGCCCGCGCGCCTTCCAGGGGAACCTCGTCGACCGTCGCCCGGATCACCTCCCAGGGCTCGGCAAGGGTGAGCTCCACCGCCACCGAGGGGCCGAAGGTGACGCCCAGCCGAACCGTGATCCACTCGGCGCGGGGCCGCACCTCGAGGTCGATCAGGGTCCGATGGGCTCGAAGCCGACGAAGACCGAACCGGCGCCAGCCTTCGGGCACGGTCGGGCGGAGCTCGAGTCGATAGCCGGCGCCGTCGATCCGGGCGCCGAAGAGCCCGCCCACGACCCGCTCCAGCAGCTCGTGCGGATCGAGCAGGCCCGGATCGCGGACCCGCTCCCAGCGACGGGCGTCGTCCAGCAGCTCCTCGACCGCATCGGCGTCGAAGGGCTCTCCTGTTCCTACCGGGTCGACCCGGAGGTGCCCCCCGACTCGGCCCAGCGCCCAGCGGACCGCGTGGTTGAGAGCCGCCTCCGGCGACTCCAGACCAGGGTACGGTCGGCTCAGCTTAAGGCCCGGACCTGCTCGAGCAGCTCGGAGTTCTCCCGCCGCAGGCCCGGATGCTCCTCGAGGTGGGTCCAGCGCACCACGCCGCCCTTGTCGATCAGGACGTAGGCGCGCTGGCTGCGGAACCGGGCTTCGTCCAGCACGCCGTAGGCCCGACTGACGGTGCGGTGGAAATCGCTCAGCAGGTCGACCGAGAGCTTTTCGTGCGCCTTGTAGGCCTTGAGGCTGGGGATCGCGTCGACGCTGATCGGCAGCACCACCGCGCCCGCCGCCTCGAACTCGGCGTAGTCGTCGGTGAAGGCGCACATCTCGGCCGTACAGGTGCTGGTGAAGGCCGCCGGAAAGAACGCCAGCAGCGCCGCCCGACCCCGGAGGGCGGAGAGCGTCACGTCGCCCCCGGAGGTCGAGGCCAGAGTGAAGTCGGGAGCCGGCTGGCCGACGAGAGGCAGCGACACGATCGCTACCCGCGGAACCGGCTGCCGACCACCGTCCAGTTCAGCACGCTCCACCAGGCGGTCAGGTAGTCGGCGCGGCGGTTCTGGTACTTGAGGTAGTAGGCGTGCTCCCAGACGTCGCAGCCGAGCAGGGCCTGCTTCCCCTCCATCACCGGGGTGTCCTGGTTGGGAGTCGACTCGACCGCCAGCTTGCCGCTCGCGTCCTGGACCAGCCAGGCCCAGCCGCTGCCGAACCGGGTCATCCCCGCCTTGTGGAACTGCTCCTTGAAGGCGTCGAGGCTCCCGAAGGCGCCGTCGATCGCCTTGGCCAGCCCGCCGCTCGGGGCGTTGGCCCCGCCCGGCGCCATCAGCTCCCAGAAGAGCGTGTGATTGTAGTGGCCGCCGCCGTTGTTCCGGACGGCGCCTCGGATCGCCTCGGGCACGGAGCCCAGATCGCCGAGCAGCGCCTCGATCGTCTTCCCGGCCAGGGCTCCCTGACCCTCGAGGGCCTTGTTCAGGTTGGCGACGTACGCGGCGTGGTGCTTGTCGTGGTGGATCCGCATCGTCTGCTCGTCGACGTGCGGCTCCAGAGCGTCGTAGGCGTAAGGAAGGGCGGGAAGCTCAAAGGCCATCAGGTCCTCCGGGTGTGCTCAAGGAATTCCGATAAAACGACTTTGAATTTGATGACGGAACTTAGGGCCACCATCGGCCCGATCGCAACCGACCGGCGCCGCTACCGCTCCGTGATCGTGTAACGAATCAACACGTCTTCGACGAACTCCATCTCGTAACGCTTCGTACCCACGTGGTACACCGCGCTGGTCACCCGGAGGGTGCCCTCCATCCGGTGCGTGAGCGACTCCGGCATCCCGAGCAGCGCGCTCACCTCGGCTCCGGTCAGGCCCTTTCGGACCATCTGCGGGCTCGCGGGGTCGGCCGCGGGCTCGTCGGTCCCGTCGAACGCCAGGTACTCGGCCAGCGCCGCGATCACCGTCTCGGGGTAGAGCGCGTCTTCCGGGACCCCATCGCGATAGCGGAGGTTTAAGCGCGAGCCGCCCTCGAGCCGGCGCTGCCGGATGTTGGCCTCCTTGATCTGACGCGCCTGCTCCGCCTCGACCCGGAGCCTGGTCAGCTCCCGCTCCCGGTCCCGCCGAAGCCGGTCCAGCTGGTCGCGAATCCGCTGTCGCTCGGCGCCGGTCGCGCCCTCCAGATCACGCTCGAGCTGCTTCTCCCGCTCGCTCTTGGAGACGGTCGGCTCCGGCACCGAGGCGTCGTCGTCCCAAAAGGTGCCGTAGCCGCCGCCACCGAGCTGGAACTCGATCAGGTCCTTTTTCACCCTGATCTTGGTGACCAGTGCCGGCTCACCCGACCGGATCGCGGTCCCGTACCGCTTGAGCCGGGTGGCATGCTTGGGGAAGTCGACCGGCTGGTCGGTGCCGGGATAGACGTCGACCCCGTCGTCGGTGCCCGGCAGGTCGATCCTGGCCAGCACCGTCTTCCCTTCGAAATAGCGCCGCAGCGCCGCCTCCGACTGCCCCACCGCCCGCCCGCTCGCGGCGAGCGAGACGATCACCACCACGAGCCATGCGCGCATCGGCCCTCCTCAGGGCACCGGACGTCCGGGAAAGTCCTCGATCGTTCTGGTCGACGCCGGCCGCTCCTTCTGCAACCGGGCCGCCACCTTCTCCGCCTGCTCCATGGCCCGCAGCACGTTCTCCCCCGCCAGCTTCCGCAAATCCGCCTCGGTCCAGCCCCGCCGGGCCAGCTCGGCGAAGAGCGCCGGGAAGGTGGAGACGTCCTCGAGCCCGTCGATCACGTCCTCGATGCCGTCGAAGTCGCTCCCGATCCCGACGTTGTCGACCCCGGCCACCTGGCGGACGTGGTCGATGTGATCGGCCACGTCCTTGATGGTCACCCGCGGGGCCGGGTGGGCGCGATCCCACTCCGCGAGCCCGCGGGACACCGCGGCCGAGTCGTTGCGGAAGCGCTGCCGAAGGGCGGTCCGCTCGACGCCCCGGGCCTCGTCGTGCAGCCGCCGCGCCTCCGAGGCGAACACGGTGACGAAGGTGACCATCACGACGCCGCCGTTGGCGGGCAGCCGACGGAGGATAGAGTCCGGGACGTTGCGGGGATGATCGGTGAGCTCCCGGGCGCCCGAGTGCGAGAAGATCACCGGGGCTTCCGTGGCGGTGAGCGCGTCGCTCATGGTGGCCGGCGACACGTGGCTCAGGTCGACCAGCATCCCGAGCCGGTTCATCTCGCGCACGACCTCGACTCCGAAATCGGTGAGGCCCCCGTGCTTGGCCCGGTCGAGCGCGGCGTCGGCCCAGTCGAGCGTGACGTTGTGGGTGAGGGTCATGTAGCGGGCGCCCAGATCGAAGTAGGCGCGCAGGGCACCGAGCGAGTTCTCGATCGCGTGGCCGCCCTCCATCCCGAGCAGTGAGCCGATCTTGCCCGCCGCGAACGCCTGCCGGACGCAGAGCGCGGTCGTGCAGAGCTGCAGCCGATCGGGGTAGCGCTCGATCACCCGCTTGGCGATGTCGATCTCCTCGAGCTGATACCGCGCCCATCCCGCCGACAGCTCGCCCGGCACGTAGACCGACCAGAACTGGCCACCCACCATGCCCTTGGCGAGGCGGTCCAGGTCG
Organism: Gemmatimonadales bacterium; assembly: GCA_041390205.1. Lineage (GTDB taxonomy): Bacteria > Gemmatimonadota > Gemmatimonadetes > Gemmatimonadales > GWC2-71-9 > SHZU01. The sequence continues at coordinate 12,245 of JAWKQJ010000068.1, read as the reverse complement.
GTCATCCCGGCCGCGTGGCCCCGGAGGTCGTAGCCGACGACGTCGCGGGGCGTGTCCCGGTCTTCGCGGATCCGGCCGGGGAGGTCGTTGTGGCCGTCGACCAGCGGCGTGGTCGAAAGGACCCGCTTGGCGAGGGCCATGTAGCGGTCGTCCGCCTGGGCGTGGACGACCGCCGGGATCGAGATCAGGCCGGCAACGGCGAGGGAGATCGAACGACGCATCGGGTGGTCCTCGAATCGGACGGAGACCCACCAAAGTAGCTGGTCAGCCCTCGGTAGCGCTCCCCTCCCGAAGCACCCGATCGAGGTCCCCGCCCCGCCCGGCCACCACCCGCCGCCGCACCAGGTAATAGAGCGCTCCGAGCGCCAGCACACCGAGATAGACGATGCCGTACTGGAGGCTGTCGGCCACGGCAAGGAAGCTGAAGCCGATCGAGGCGATCAACGTGAGCAGCCCGAAGATCCACCGGGCCGGCCGTCCGAGCTTGAAGCCGGCGCCCGCGAAGGCGGCCGGGAGCACCGTGGGCAGCCGGAGCAGGGTCACCGCCATGATGGCCTGGAGCAGCATCACCGAGATCACGACCAGCACCGCGTACTGACGGATGGTGCCGCCCACCAGCACCGCCAGCACTCCGATCGTGCCCAGGGTGAGCACCGCGGCCACCGGCACGCCGCCCCGGCCGCGCACGCCCAAGGCGTCCGGAAAGACGGTCGCCCGGGCCATGGCCAGGATGTCGCGCGAGTGGACCAGCAGCATCCCGTTGATCGAGGTCGCCGCCGCGAGCAGCGCCGCGACCGCGACCACCCCACCGGCCCACTTGGGGAGGAATGCCTCGGCCGCCCGGGCGATCGGCGCGTCGACCCCGGCCAGCGTCTCCCAGGAATCACCGCCGGCACCGCGTAGGTGACGAGCGCGTAGCTCGCCGCGATGATCGCGAACCCGATCAGCAGGGCGCGAGGCAGGGTCCGGGCGGGATCCCGGATCTCGCCGCCCAGCTCGATGATCACGAACGACCCCGAGTAGCTGAAGTAGGCCGGGACCGCCGCGAGGATCACGGCGCCCAGTCCGCGCGGCATCATCGGATCGAGGTTGACCGGATCCGCGGCCGCCACCCCTCCGATCCCGAAGGCGAGCAGCACCGCCAGGAAGGCGACGGTCATCACCGCCTGCAGGCCCACGGCCACCCGGACCGGGGTCAGGTTGAGGAAGGTGAAGGCGACGGCCAGGAGGAGCGCCGTGCCCCGGCGCCCGAGGCCCGGAAGGAAATAGCTGAGGTAGTCGACCATCCCGTAGCAGACCAGGGAGAGCGCGACGCCGACGGCGAGCAGCAAGGCCCAGAGTGCCACGAAGCCGACCAGCGGCGAGAGCACCCGGCTCGCGCCCACCACGATCGAGCCGCTCACCGGGAGCGCGCTGCCGATCTGGGCCGCGACCACCGAGCCGAGCGCCGCCAGCACCCCGGCGATCAGATAGGAGACGAACGCGCCCGGACCGACGTCCGCCGCCAGCTGTCCCGGCAGGATGAAGATCGAGGCCCCGATCACGTACCCGACCAGGGTGAACACGGCTCCCGAGAGCCCGATGCGTCGCTCGACGCCGTCGCTCATGCCACCTCCTCCAGCGGGTCGACCAGCCCGGACAATCATCGCTCTCGCCACAGTAAATGACAACTGTTATGTTCTCTGGCACTCCCTCTTCCGGCGGTCGCGACCCGATGTCCGACGACACCCTGGTGGTCGAGCGCCCTCGCCCGGCCATCGCGCTGCTCCGATTCAACCGTCCGGCGAAGCTCAACGCCGTCGATCAGGCCACCTTCGGCCGCCTCCACGACACCCTCGAGGAGCTCGACCGGGACCGCTCGGTCCGGGTGGTGATCCTGACCGGAACCGGCCGGGCCTTTTCGGCCGGCGCCGACCTCGGCGAGCTGGACCGGGTGGCGGCGGCCGGCGGTCACACGGTCCGAGACGCGCACCGGATGCTCCATCGCTTCCAGGCGGTGACCCGGCTGGTGGTGGAGCACCACGCGATCGTGATCGCCGCGGTGAACGGGATCGCCGTGGGCGTCGGCGCCGAGCTGGCGCTCGCGGCCGACCTCCGACTCGGCACCCCGAAGAGCGAGCTGATGCTCTCCGAGGTGAAGCGCGGCCTGTTCGAGACCAACGGGGTGATGCATCTGCTGCCCCGGATCGTGGGCCATGGCCGGGCCGCGCAGTGGCTCCTGACCGGCGAGCGGGTCGCCGCGCCCGCGCTGCTGGCCTCGGGCTTCCTGAACGAGCTGGTCGAGCCGGAGCGTTTGATGGACCGCTCGCTCGAGCTGGCCGAGACGATCGTCGGCAACGCGCCAATCTCGGTCGGGCTGGTCAAGCGGCTGCTCCGGCGCACCTGGGAGGTCGACCTGGAGACCATGATGCAGTACGAGATCGACGGGATGATGGCCTGTCTCGCGAGCGAAGACCTGGAAGTGGGGGTCAAGGCCTTCGTGGCCAAGCGCGCCCCCGAGTGGCTCGGACGTTAGGCTCGAAGAGGAGACGTCCCTTGCAACGCCCCTTCGGCGCGGCGCTCGCCGCGCTCTGCTCCCTCGCGATCGCCCCGGCTCCCGCGCTCGCCCAGCAGCCCGCGCCGCTCGCGGCGTGCAGCTCGCCCGCGCTCGAAGCCTCGGTCGAGATCGAGCGAAGCTCGGTCTTCGCGCCGATGGCGGACGGCACCCGCCTGGCGGTGGATCTGTACCTGCCGGCCGGCCTGGCGCCGGACCGGAAGCTGCCAACGGTGCTGGTCTCGACCCGCTACTGGCGCGCCGCCAAGGGCCAGCCGGTCGGAGCCAACCAGCGCTTCTTCCTCGAGCGCGGCTACGCCTTCGTCTACGCCGACGTGCGCGGCACCGGGGCCTCGTTCGGGCAGTGGCTCTATCCCTGGTCGCCGCAGGAGGTGGAGGATCTCGGCGGGCTGGTCGACTGGATCGCCGCGCAGCCCTGGTCGGACGGCCAGGTGGTCTCGATCGGGACCTCCTACACCGGCAACACGGCCCAGCTGGTGGCCGCGACCGGCCGCCCCGCGGTCAAGGCGGTGGTGCCCCGGTTCATCGACTACGACGCCTACGCCGACCTGACCTTCCCGGGCGGCGTGGTCAATCACTTCCTGATCTCGGAATGGGGCAAGATGGTCCACCTGATGGACATGAATCAGGTGCCCGGCGCCCCCGGCGTGCGGCCGGTCGACGCGGATGCCGACGGCTCCCTCATCGCCGCCGCGGTGAAGGACCACCAGGCGAACCCGCCGCTCAACGAGAGCCTGGCCGAGACCGTGTTCCGCGACGAGAAGGTCCCGGGCTTCGGCGGCGCCTCGAACGACATGGCCGGCACCTACCGCTATCGGGAGCAGTTCGAGAAGGCGGGCGTGCCGCTCTTCGGCTGGGCCAGCTGGCTCGACGCCGGAACCTCGCAGGGCGTGGTCAACCGGTTCATCAACTGGCAGGTGCCGCAGCTCGCCGTGATCGGGCCCTGGAGCCACGGCGGCGGCAACCACACCAGCCCCTTCCTGCCGGCCGAGACCCCGACCGAGCCGTCGAGCGCGGTGCAGAACGAGCAGGCGGCCTGCTTCTTCGACCAGTACACCAAGGGCAAGGCCAACGGAATGGGCGAGCGGGCCCTGATCTACTACACCCTGGGCGAGGGCGCCTGGAAGAAGACCGACACCTGGCCGATCCCCGGCACCACGATGCGGCGCTGGTATCTGGCCGAGGGCAACGCCCTTTCCGCCACCGCGCCGACCGCCGAGAGCGCGAGCGACGAGTACCAGGTCGACTTCGACGTCACCACCGGCACCCGGAACCGCTGGTACACCCAGCTCGGCGGGGACGACGTCGTCTACGACGAGCGCTCCGCGATCGACCAGCGGCTGCTCACCTACACTTCCGAGCCGCTCGAGTCGGACCTCGAGGTGACGGGCCACGGGATGATCTCGCTCTACGTCACGTCCACGGCCACCGACGGCAACTTCATCGTGTACCTCGAAGACGTGGCGCCGGACGGCAAGGTCACCTACGTGACCGAGGGTCTGCTCCGAGCCGTCCACCGGCGGCTCTCGAGCGACCCGCCGCCCTATCGCACGGTCTACCCGTATCGCTCGTTCAACGAGAAGGACGCCGAGCCGCTCGAGCCCGGCAAGGTGGCGAGCCTGGTCTTTCCCTTCATGCCCACCTCGGTGCTCTTCCGCGCCGGGCATCGGATCCGGATCGCGATCGCCGGGGCCGACAAGGACACCTTCGCCCGGCTCCCGGCCGAGGGTGACGTGACCATCGCCGTCTCCCGCAATCGGGTGGAGCCGTCCTTCATCGAGCTGCCGGTGGTGCCGCGATGAGCCTCCGCGACGACCGGATGAAGCAGCTGATCCTGTTCTTCGTGGTGGTCTTCGCGGGCACCTTCGGGATGGTCGCGCTGCTGCTCGGCGCGCCCGGCCTGTTCGGCGAGGTGACGCTCACCAACCCGCTGGTGGTGCTCGGCGTCTACTTCCCTTCCCTCACCTCGATCGCGCTCACCGCCATCCTCGAGGGCCGGGCCGGGCTCGGCCGCCTGCTCAAGCGGATCAACCCGCTCGGCTTCAATCCGGTCTGGTACCTGGTCGTGCTGCTCGGGCTGCCGCTGGTGATCGCGCTCGGCGTGCTGGTGACGGGCGGACGGCCCTCTTTCGTCGGCTTGGGCGCCGCCCTGACCGCGGCCGGGGTGGCCCTGCTGCTCGACCCCGGCCCCATCGGCGAAGAGTTCGGCTGGCGGGGCTACGCGCTGCCGCGGCTCCTGGAGCGCTTCTCGCCCTTCACGGCGACGCTGATCCTGGGCGTGATCTGGGCCACCTGGCACCTGCCGGCCTTCTTCATGCCCGGGATGCCGCAGAGCGAGCTCAACCTCGGGATCTTCTACCTCGGCGCGATCACCGCGTCGATGGTGATGACCTGGGTGGCGCTCAACACCGCCGGCAGCATCCTGCTGGCGATCCTGATCCACCTGATGCTGAACCACGGCGGCGACGCCGTGGGCGCGAGCTTCAATCAGACCACCATGGGCACCCTGATCGCTTCGATCGCGATCTGGGCCTTCGTCAGGAAGCGCTTCTTCCTCGCGCCCGGACTCAGCGCACCGTCTCCCGCAGCTCGAGGTGCTGCTCCACCTCCGCCCGCGTGAACCAGGCGTCGCGCATCTCCTGCCTGGCGAACAGCTCGAGCTGGTCGCCCCGGTGCTTGGAGTGCGGCTGGGTGGCGTTGCCGTAGGCGAGCAGCACCTTCGAGCGTACCACGTCGCCGAACTCGGTGATGGCGTAGTAGGTGTCGCCCGCGGCGATGGCCATCTTGCCGTCCTGGTCGGGCGCGTAGTACGCCGTCCGGAACACCCCGACCGGATCGCCGGGCGCCCCGTTGCCGGGCAGGTCCTTGCCCGCGAAGCGGAGCCGCATCACGTCGCCCCACGGCACGTCCATCGCGCCATAGGCCTTCGCGACCTGATTCGCCGCCGCCTCGAGCGCGCGGACGGCCTCGGCCGGCTGGCCGAGCCCGCTCGGGGTGCCCAACGCGTCGTCCAGACGCCAGGGCGTGGCGAAGGCCTTCGGGTTGGGTGAGACGTAGCGCTGCGCCCAGGCCTGGAAGAGCACCGCGCCGCGGCTCTCCGCCTGCGCCTGCCGATCCCAGCGCTCGAGCACGTCGGCCGCGGCCTTCGCCGTGGCCGAGCCGCTCTTCCGCGCCGCGGCGACGAGCGGATCGAGCAGCCGATCGGCCAACGCCATCCGGGTCGAGTGCTTGTAGGCGATCATCTCGTCGAAGGTGACGCTCTCGTCCTCGGCGAGCATGGTCGCCGAGCGGTGGGGCCTCCAGACCATGTTGACCGGCGCGACGTAGGCCGGAAATTCCGCCGGGTCCAGCTGGCTCGGCACGGTGCTGGTCCAGGGCGGGTCGTTCGCGTTCTGGAGCCAGCCCGTGGGCGGGTCGAGCAGCTTGGGCAGCTCGTCGTAGGAAAGATACGAGCTCCACTGGTTGGCCGTGGTGTCGCCGGCCACGGTGCCGAACCAGTAGCGGACGTCGCCGTGGGACCGTTTGGGGACGTCGCCGCCGAAGAGGTAGTAGATGTGCCCGTCGCGGTCGGCGTACATGATGTTGAACATCGGGATCTCGAGCCGCCTCACGGCGGCTTCGAACTCGGCGAAGTTGGTCGCCCGCCCCATGTCCCACCACTCCTGCAGCATGCCCGGCCGATCGAGGCCGGCCACGTGGACGGCGAAGGCCACGTGCCCCGAGTCGGCGATCACCGGGCCGAAGTCCGAGGTCCGGATGGTCAGCGTGTCGTCGGCGAGCGAGCCGTCGGGCTGCCTGACCTTGAGCACCTCGGTGCGGCTCTCGAACGGCTTCACCCGGCCGTCGACCCGATACCCGTCGCCGTCGAGGGTCAGCCGATAGGTGTCGGCGCCGTCGTAGGTGTTGACCGTGTGCGACCAGCCGAGGTGGTCGTTGAAGGCGATCGCCAGGGTGGGAAAGCCGAGCAGCGTGGCTCCGTAGAGGTTGAAGCCCGGGCCGTTCAGGTGCGCCTCGTAGAAGAGGAAGAGATCGCTCCAGGCCAGGTGCGGGTTGGCGAGCAGCATCGCGTGGCCGCTCGCGGAGCGGGACGGCGCCACCGCCCAGGTGTTCGATCCGGCGCGATGGGCGGGGCGCCCGAACGACGCGAGGGCCCGCTCGATGCCGTAGATGAACACGAAGTGGACCACCCGCTGAGCATGGGCCAGCACGTCGACGGCCGTGATCGGCAGCACGGCTTCGACGCTGTCGGCAATCAGCTCGGGATGCTCGCGGCCGTAGGCCGTCATCCCCTCGGCGAAGGCCTCGAGGTTCTGGCGGAAGGCGGGGGTCTGCGCGGCCAGCCAGCTCTCGGCGCGCGCCGGCACCCCCATGGTTCGGATGTAGCGGTCGCTTTCGAGCTCGCCGGGTCCGAAGTACTCGGCGGCCCGGCCCCGGGCTTCGGCGTAGAGCTTGAGCAGCAGGTCGGCGTGGCTGGCCATCTGGGCGTACCCGAGGGCCTTGAACGCCTCGGGCTCGGACTGGGCGTAGACGTGGGGCACGCCGTAGCTGTCCCAGAGGATCTCGGCTTCGCTCCGGGTGGGCCGGCAGGATGCGGCGAGGATCAGGCCGCCGGCCAGCAGGCCGGCGAGCAGGCTCGTTCGAGTGACGGTCATGACTGGCTCCAGACGTGGTCCTGGTATCGTTCGCGCAGCACTTTCTTGTCGAACTTGCCGACGCTGGTCTTGGGAATCGCCTCGATGAAGACGATGTCGTCGGGCAGCCACCAGCTGGCCATTTTGGGCTTCAGGAACTCGAGGATCGCCTCGCGGCCGGGCGGCTCGACGCCGGGCTTGAGCACTACGCAGGCGAGCGGCCGCTCCTGCCACTTCGGGTGGGCGACGGCGATCACCGCGGCCTCGAGCACCGCCGGGTGCGACATCAGGGTGTTCTCGATCTCCACGCTGGAGATCCACTCGCCGCCGCTCTTGACCACGTCCTTGGTCCGATCGACCAGCTGGATGTAGCCCTCGGGGTCGATGTTGGCGACGTCGCCGGTGCGGAACCAGCCGTCCTGGAAGCACTCCGGATTGCGCGCGTCGTCGTAGTACTCCCGCACGATCCAGGGCCCCCGAACCTGCAGCTCGCCGAAGGCCACGCCGTCGTGGGGCAGCTGCTCGCCGCTCTCGCCGACGATCCGCACCTCCACGTACGGCGCCGGCACGCCCTGCTTGAGCCGGTAGCCGATCTGCTCCTCCTCGGATCGGTCCTCCAGCGTGCTCTTGAGCCTGCCCACCGAGCCGAGCGGCGTGGTCTCGGTCATCCCCCAGGCGTGGGTGATCCAGACCCCGAAGTCGCGGTGGAAGCCCTCCATCAGCCGGCGCGGACACGCGGCGCCGCCCACCACGATCGTCGTGATCGACGACGCATCGCAGCTGTCCCGGTGGGTTCGGAGGTACTCGTAGAGGCCGCCGATGATGGTCGGCACCCCGCCGATGAAGCTGACCCGCTCGGCGCTGATCAGCTGGGCCAGCTCCTCCGGCTGCATGAAGGCGCCCGGGAGGACGATCTTCGAGCCCAGCATCACGGCCGCGTAGGGGAGCCCCCAGGCGTTGGCGTGGAACATCGGGACGATCGAGAGGATGGTGTCCCGCTCCGACATCCCGAGCAGATCGGCGGCCGCCGCCGCGAAGGTGTGCAGCACGATCGAGCGGTGGCTGTAGACCACCGCCTTGGGATTGCCGGTGGTCCCCGAGGTGTAGCACATCGCCGCCGCGCTGCACTCGTCGAGCCGGGGGTACTCGAAGGTCGCGGGGGCCGCGGCGAGCAAGGCCTCGTAGTCGAGCCCGTCGGCCGGGTCGACCCCCTTCCCCAGGTCGTCCATGACGACGACCTGCTCGACCGTGGTGAGCCGATCCCGCAGCTTGTTGAAGAGCGGCAGCAACGAAGCGTCGACGAAGATCACCTTGTCGCCGGCGTGGTTGATGATGTAGACCAGCTGGTCCGGAAAGAGCCGGATGTTGAGCATGTGGGTGACCGCGCCCATGCACGGCGCGCCGAGGTAGACCTCGAGGTGGCGGTAGCTGTTCCAGGCGAAGGTCCCGACCCGGTCGCCCGACCCGACGCCGAGCGCGGTGAGCGCCCCGGCCAGGCGATCGACCCGGCCCACGTAGTCGGCGAACGTGTATCGGTGCACGCCGGTCGCCAAACGGCTCACGACCTCCTTCTTGCCATGAAGGAGACGGGCCCGCTCCAGCATGGGCGTCAGGGTCAACTGGTAGTCGTCCATCATCAAGCCGAGCATCGGCGCTCCTCGGGCGGGCTCTGGTGGGATGTCTGCTGTGCGGAGGCTGCGGGCAAGGCCCCTGACGGGCGCAGCCAACCGTAAGATACGCATCGGATTACAGAGTCGCGAGCGGGCCGGCGGTTAAACCCGGGAGGGGCCTGCGGCGTCCAAGGAGCCGAATCCCCAGACACCAGGACCCCCGCGATGCTCTCATTCAGCCCGGATCGGTCGCCAGCCCGGTCCCGCTGGCCAGCCCTCGCCACGGTACTCACCGTCGCCCTCGGAACGGGGGCTCTGACGACGGCCCTCGGCATCGCCGACGCGGCGCTCTGGCGCGAGCCCCCCTTCCGGAACGCCGACCAGCTGGTGCTGCTCTTCACCACCCGCCGGTCCCCGACCGAGCCGCTCCAGCGGGAGCGCTGGTCCTATCCTCGAATCGAGCGGGCTGCGCTCCACCCTTCGCACCGTGCCCCGAATCGCCAACTTCACGCCCTTCTCGGCCAGCCTGACCGGTACCGATCTCACCGAGCCGGTCCGGGGCGAGGTCGTCTCGCCCGAGTACTTCCAGATCCTCGAGCCAGGCCGGCGCTCGGGCGGGTCTTCGCGACGGAGGAGGATCGGGTGCCCGGCGCACACCCGCTCGCGGTCCCGTCTCACGACCTTCAGCAGCGGCGCCCGGGCGGAGACTGGCGGCGATCGGCACGACCATCGAGATCGGTCGCCAGCGGCTCACCATCGTCGGCGTGATGGAGCCGGATTCCGCGGGCTCTCGGACGCCGCGGAGCTCTGGGTGCCGACCATGATGGCTCCCGCCCTGAGCTACGACGAATACCTCACGACCGACCAGAGCTTCATCAGCCTGGTTGCGAGGCTCGAGCCCGGCTCGGACCTGGAGGCCCTCCGCTCGGAGCTCGCCGCCGTCGTCCCGGCCATCGCGCGGGCCCTGCCCACCGACGACGACGAGCCGACCTCCGAGGTGAGCGCCACGGCCGTGCCGCTCTCGCGGGTGCGGGTGGCGCCGGAGCTGCGCCGGGCCGCCTGGCTCCTGCTGGCCGCCGTGGGCGTGCTCCACCTGATGGCCTGCGCCAACGCGGTCAACCTGCTGCTCGGCCGCGCGGTCGGGCTCCGGCGGGACGCGGCGATCCGCGCCTCGCTCGGCTGCGGTGCCGGCCGCCTGCTCCGCCACTACTGGAGAGAGGTGGCCTGCTTCGCGGGGACGGGCGCGCTGGGCGGCCTCCTCCTCGCCTGGGCCGCGTCCGGGCTGGTGGTGCCGCTCAACGCCTGGGGCCCCCGGAACTACTACGGCAGCATCGCCACCTTCTCAGACCCGAGCTTCGGGCTCAGGGCCCTGCTCTTCTGGCTGCTCGTGGCACTCGTCACCGTCATCGTGGTGTCCTGGCCGCCGGCGGCCGCGACCGTCTGGGGCGACCCGTCGACCGCCCTCTGGGCGGACAGCCGGACCGTCGCCAGCGGCCGGCTCTCGCTCAGGAGACCCACGGCGCGCGGCGCCATCGTCGCGCTCGAGGCCGCGCTCGCCCTCACCCTGCTCGCGGTCGGCGGGCTGATGATCGAGACCTTCGTGACCATGCGACGAACCGCGCTCGGTGTGGAGCCCGAGCGGGTGCTCACCTTCGCCCTTCGGCCGGCCGAGGTCGAGGAGACGCCGGAGACGGCGGCGCGCTTCATCGACGGGATGCTCGCCGCCGTGACGACGGCCCCCGGGGTGATCTCGGCCTCGGTCGACGGCGGCGCGCCGCTCAGCGGGAGCGCCACGAGCACCCTCCGGATCGTGGGCCGACCGGAGCCCCCATCGGGAGCCGGGCCATCGATCACCCGCCACTACGTCGGCCCCGATCACTTCCGCACCCTCGGGATACCCCTGGTCGCCGGGAGGGCATTCGACGAGCGGGATCGCGCCGGGCAGCCCGGAGTCGCCATCGTGAGCGAGAGCGCGGCCCGCCGCTTCTGGCCCCGTGGCGACGCCATCGGGCAGCGGGTCTGGTTCGGTGCCGGCCCCTTCGATCGGCCGGACTCGAGCGTCGAGATCGTCGGCATCGTCGGCGACGTCCCCTACCAACCCCTCGACCGGGACCCCATTCGGGCGAGCTTCTACACGCCGTACCGGCAGTTCACCTACGCCAACCGAACCTACTTCGTCCGGACGGAGGGCCCGCCGGCCGCGGCGGTCTCCGCGATTCGGGAGGCGATCCACGCGGTCGACCCCAACGTCCCGATGATCGAGGTGCGGCCGCTCGACCGGGTGATCGACGCCTCGTGGTCGCGGAACCGGTTCGACGCGTTGTTCTACGGCGGCTTCGGGCTGCTCTCGCTGGTGCTGGCCTGCACCGGGATCTACGCCGTGGTCTCGTACGCGGTGAGCCAGCGACTCCGCGAGATGGCGATCCGGCTGGCCGTCGGCGCCGAGCCGCTGGCCGTGTTCCGCCTGGTGGTGATCGAAGGGATGAGCTTCCCGCTGCTCGGGCTCGCCGTCGGCGCGCTCGCCACAGTGGGAGCGACGCGACTCGCGCGGGCCGCGGTGGTGGGCGCCGGCGACGCGGACCCGACGACGCTCGCCGGCGCCGCCCTGCTCCTGGCGACCGCGGCCTTTCTGGCCTCCGCGCTGCCGGCCCGCCGCGCGATGCGGGTCGCGCCACAGGAGGTGCTCCGCGCCGAATAGGGCGCCCGGCGCCTAACGACTTCGGGCGAAGACCTCCGCGTCGCCGAGCATCCGATCCAGGGTGCCGCGGTCGAGCAGCCGACCCCGGGTCACCACGGCGTCGATGGCGCGGGTGTTGGCGAGGTCGGCAAGCGGATCGGCGTCGAGCAACACCAGGTCGGCCGACTTCCCGACCTCGATCGTCCCCACCTCGTCCAGGAGCCCGGCCGCCTCCGCCGCGTTCCGGGTCGCGGCCTGGAGCGCGCCGAGGGGCGTGAGCCCGATCTCCCGGAGCAGCGCCAGCTCCTCGTGGAGGCTGAAGCCTGGGACCACCGGGTAGACCGGCGCGTCGGTGCCGGCCAGGAACTTGGCGCCCGCGTTCACCAGGGCCGTGAAGGAGGCCTTGGCCCGGCGCCAGCCTTCGCGCCCGCGCTCCCGATCCGCCGCCGTGGCGTTGGGATCGAGCCGGGGCAGCTCCTCTGCGTCGCGCACCACTCCCGGCACGTACCGCAGCTCGGGCTTCCGCCAGGTCTCCGGCTCGTTGTGGAGCATCAGATCGCGATACACCACCAGCGTCGGCGTGAACCAGACCGGCCGGGATGCGGCGAACCGGGCGAACTCCTGCGCCGTGGCGAGGCCGTAGGCCGCGCTGGCCGAGTCGTCCGCGAGCACCCGGTTGCGGAAGAGCACGCCGGCGCCCCCGCCACTCGCCAGCTGCTCCGACATCCGGGCCAGCATCCGATCCGAGAGCTCCCGCCCCCGCGCGGAATTCG
>JAWKQJ010000067.1:0-21586 GCA_041390205.1 Gemmatimonadales bacterium | reverse complement strand
CCGCCCAACTCCCACTTCAATCCGCCGGGCGTCGTCCATCGCGACGTGTCGACGCCCTGGGACGAGATCGACCTCGAGGCGCTGCACGAGGTCAATCGCGAGGCCGTGATGGTGGTGCTCCGGAAGGCCCGGGAACTCGGCCCGACCCACCTGACGCCGTCGGAGCGGGAGTTCCTCGATCGGATGACCGAGGCGAGCCGGCTCGGCCGGTCCTCCTAGCTCCAAAGGCCCCCTTCGGCTCGGATTCCGCTCCCCGTTGGCGTCGGCGCCCGGGTCCCGGCATCGTGGCGCACCCCGACGGCGAGGCGAGCCGACCCCACGACGGGGACCGACCCACCCCAGCCCCGCGCCGAACGGCCAACATTACAGAAGCTCAACCGCCCGGATGCCCTTTCCACCCCCTGTTTGAAGTCGATTTGACGGCGCGGTAGCATAGTGTGGTCGCCCCTTCCGACGGTGTCGACGATGGCGGCCTCCTTCCAGCTGAAGTGTCTTGGCATTCCCGAGCTGCGCGGCCCGGACGGCAAGGTCATTCGATTCCGGGTCAAGAAGCATCTCGCCCTTCTGGTGTATCTCGCGGTCGAGCGGCGCGGCGCGCATGACCGGGCCCGCCTGGTCGAGATGTTCTGGCCCAAGGCTGGCACGGCCAAGGGTCGACACTCGCTGGCGACCGCGCTCTCCCTTCTCCGGAGCATCTTCGGTCGGGCGGCGTTCGGCCCCGGTCGGGCCACGATCCGTTTCTCGCCGGTACGGCTAACGCTCGACCTCGACCGCTTGAGCGCGGGTGACGTGCTAGGGGCGGACGGGGAGGCGCCGCTCGAGGTCGACGGCTTCCTGCGGGGGTTCGACCTGGTCGACGCGCCGGAGTTCGGGATCTGGAAGGATCGGGAGCACGCGCGCCGGTTGCCGGCGATTCATTCGGGCCTGCTCACCCTGATCGACCACGGGCGTCGCCGCGGGTCGCACGACGAGGTGATGGAGCGGGCGGATCGTCTGCTGGCGATCGATCACCTGGCCGAGGAGGGGATCCGGGCGAAGATCGAGGCGCTGACCCTCGCGGGGGATCGATTCTCGGCGCTCCGGGTCTTCGACGAGTGGAAGGCTCAGCTCAAGGACGAGGTCGGCGCGGAGCCGTCGGCGCTCCTGGAGGGCATGGCGGCGCAGCTTCGGAAGCGGGGGTGGGAGCCTCGGGCGCCGGTGGCGATCACGCCGGTGCCGGCGGAGCAGTGGCGGGATCGGCGGTTCGTGGGGAGGGGGGTGGAGTTTCGGCGGTTGTACGAGATCTGGGAGACGACGCACCAGTTCCGGCCCCGACAGGTCGTGATCCTCGGTGACCCGGGCATTGGTAAGACGACGCTCGCACAGCGACTGGTCACTGCAGCCGGGTTGGAGGGCGCATCAGTGACGCGAGTCCAATGCTTCCACCTTGAGCAGCAGCTGCCGTATTCAGCAGTCGGCGGGCTGGTCGAGGGTTTGCTCGGCAAACCAGGCGTCGCCACGACGTCGCCCGAGTCGCTCGCCGCACTCTGCCTGGTAGCGCCGGGGGTCAAGGACCACTTCCTATCCCTACCCCACCTCGCCGCTCCTCACGGCGAGACGACTCGGTTGCTCATTGCAGAAGCTCTTGCAGACCTACTGCAGAGTGTAGCAGAAGAGCGACCAACTCTACTGGTACTCGACGATATTCACCAATCAGACGAGGCGAGCTTGGGAGCGCTGCACGCCGTCGTTCGCCGCCTCCGGGACGAACGATTCATGATCCTCGCGACGGCCCGCTCACCAGACGGGACAGCCAATCCAGGATGGCGAGCATCGGAAAGCTTCAGCCGGGGAGACTGCGATCGCATCCAGTTGGAACCGATGCAGGGCCCAGAAACCAGGGAACTCCTCGAGTCGATACTAGAGGGCGAAGCAGTTCAGATTCGCCCCCCGGAGCGAAGAGCCCTGATCCACGCCTCGGGTGGCTTTCCGATGGCTCTTGAGTTGCTGACGCAAGACTGGCTCAACAATGGAAAGGACTCCCTAGCTCTCGCGCTTGGGGCGATGACGGCAACACTCACAGAGGGCCTGCACGGCCGCGCCGACATCTACGCGGCCGTGGCGGATCGAGTGATATCAGGGCTTTCCCACAGCGCGACACAAGTTGCGACACTTGCATCCGTACTCGGGAGGCGAGCGGGCGACCTCAGCCTTTACGCGCTCGTAGACTTGAGCTTCGGACAGACCGTGGAAGGGGTCTCCGAGTTGACGTCCCGACGCCTACTACGAAGCGTCGGCACGAACTTGGAATTCAGCAACGAGCTAGTCCGCGCCCACGTCTATGGGAGGGTCCCGGCCCCAATACGCACAGCACTCCACTCGCTGGTTTCCGATCGGCTCCTAGCCATTGACGCAGGTGGTGGAAGCGTCCCTGGCCTCGAAATCGCCTGGCACCTAGTACGATCAGGACGAAGAGTCGAGGCCACCGGATTCCTGATGCGCGGATCCGTTGAGGCGCGTTCCCAAGGAGCCCCCGACGAAGCCATCCTCGCCCTTGAGTCCGCGCTCCCGGACTTGGAGGCCGACGCCGCTGTGCATGGGCGTCTGCTGTTGGCCGATCTGTACCAAGAGCTCGGACAATGGCGAGAAGCCATCGAGGCCCTGCCACGCGGGGCTGGGCTCCGAGAGGAAGAACGTACCGGGCGGATGGTCCTTGAGACACATTCCCGGTGGCAGCTTGGCGAGCTAGACACAGCTCTCGCGGGTCAGGCGATCACTGACCTGATTGCTGCATCCCGAGGCGAAACTAGGCCGGCCGCCGGTGCATTCCTCCTTGCCGCACGGCTTGCCACCCATTCCGAGAATGAT
Source organism: Gemmatimonadales bacterium (assembly GCA_041390205.1). Lineage (GTDB taxonomy): Bacteria > Gemmatimonadota > Gemmatimonadetes > Gemmatimonadales > GWC2-71-9 > SHZU01. The sequence continues at coordinate 18,739 of JAWKQJ010000067.1, read as the reverse complement.
GAAGTGATGCGGGATGTCCTGGCTCAATGCCCCGCCGAGTCGCCCGCCGACCCGCTCGAGCGGCAAATCGGTCGAGCCATGCTGCACTACAACCTGCGGGAGATCGGGCATGCGACAAGATGCGCGAAGCTGGCCGAGGCGCAGATCACTCTTCACGGCAGGGCCGACACACTCGCTGTCCGACTAGTGGCAGGGTTGGCGGTCCTGCAAATCGTCTCGGGCGACTATGAAATAGCCCTGGACACCATGTCTAGGGCGACCCGCATGGCCGAGCGACTTGAAAACCGCACCCTCCTGGGTGAGCTGTATAGCCTTCAGAGCCTCTGCCAGCTGTCAACCCGGCGCTACGACCTAGCTGCGGCCACCTCGGCGGCGGCGATCGACCGTTTGAGCGCGTATCGCGCACCTTCGTACTTCGTGCATGCGCTGGCCAACGGCGCGCTTGCCCAAGCACTCTTAGGCAAGCCAGCCCCGGCCACGAGCCTACTCGAAATCGGCGATCAGTTGGTGCAAGGGGACCTGCCGGGCGCCATGCGGGAGGACTGGCTGTTGTCCAAAGCTGACGTTCTTTGGGCGCTCGGTCGACGAAAGAGCGCTCTGAACGCCGCCGAAGACGCGATTGCGGCCGTAGGGGGCAACCCAGTGCCGCTCTCCTTTTGCGGGAAACTCAGTCGCTGGATGGCTCGGTCAGCGACGATCAAGGGAGAGGCTGGTATAGCCTATCAGCGCCTCGACGCAGTGACGGAAGCCCTCGACCGTCTCGACGCGATTGACCAAGTCGACCTCCTAGCGGCTAGGATCGCTTTGGCCCGAGCCATGGGTATACAGACAGCGGCTTCTCTCGAAGCCGACTTGGGGATTCGTGCGGGTCGGTTGTCGGTTTCAACGCGGAGCTACCTAGCGAACTTGGACGTGGCCCTGCCGGTATAGGTCCTTCGCCGAGGCCTATTGGCCCTGTGCGCTTGACGCTGCTCGGACCGCATCGAGGAAGTTCGACTGAGACCGCAGAGCAGGCCGCGTCTTGCCTCGCAGTACGGGCCGGTCGGAACGGGTGTGCTCAGCAAGAAAATCGCGATCGGACACAAGTCGACGAACGGTTACAGAACTTACCGTAACGTCCACCAGGCGGGGGTCGAACTGGGAACCTCTGTACTTCTGCAGTTCTGCAACGACCTTCTCGAAGGGCAGCGCCTTCCGGTAGGGCCGATCTGTCGTCATGGCATCGATAGTGTCGGAAATCATGATGATACGAGCCCCAAGCGGGATCGTCTCGGCCGAAAGACCATCCGGATACCCCTTGCCGTCCCAACGCTCGTGATGTGATCGGACGGAGCGTTGGACATTGCCCCGGAAGCGGGTGAAGAGACCCACCAGCTCGGCGCTCTTGCCGGCGTGAGTCTTCATGATCTCCCATTCCTCTTGAGTTAGACGTCCTTCTTTCTGTAGCAGAGGGGCGAATTCGGCATGGATCTTTCCGACATCGTGAAGCAAGGCCGCGTTTTCGATCTCTTCAAGCTGGTCGCCGTCCAGGCCGAGGTCAGCCGCAATCGCCTTTGACAAGGCAGCAACGCGGCGGGAATGGCCGGATGTATACGGGTCGCGAGCTTCGATCGACTTCACCATCATCTCAAGCTGCTCACGGAGGGCTAGCTCGAGGCGATAGTGCGCATCATCGAGTTCGTTGTACAGGATCTGAAGAGTGTTCAGCTTGCCGTACATGTGGCGGGCGAAGATCAGCGGAACGAAGACCGCCAGAATCGCGAGTCTACCGAGACCATTCTCGCTGTCAAAAGTGACGTAGACCCAGACAAGTACAAGAGCGAGGAGACTGGCGAGCAGGTCGTAGCCGAGGAAGCTGAGCGTCTTTGACCCAATAGCGCTGCGTACGGAGCGGCCAGCACTAAGCGCGACAACCGCCGTGACGGCGAATGCGTTGACGGCAAAGTAGGTCGTCGCAGCCAGCAGGAAGGCCCCGATCTGCTGGAGCACCTCATTGAACGGCAAGCTGGCGTACGACGTAATGAGCTTGGGGGGCAGATCGTGAACCAGCTGCCCGTATACGAGGGACGCAAGCCCAACCGCAAGCGTGGTCTGAGAGACGTTGAACGCGAGCCGAATCGGCTGCTTCCGAGTGACTAGATTGCTAGCGATGACCCTGGTTGCCGTGATTACACAAGCCCAAAACCCGCCAAAAATGAGCGGCGTGGAGAGGTCTACAGCAAACGAGATGCTACCCGTGGCGCCAGTCGCCTTCTGTTGAAGGCTCGTGAGCTCGAGAAGCGCGCCAACTGCCGCGAAGACACTGAACGCCCAAAGGCCTGGAAACGGTTGTCGGCCGTGCCAGGTCACAAGAAGGGTTGCGATGGCCCCGCTGCTGACGGCGAGGACGAACCACAAGACGGGGCCGCGTGGGCGCTGACTCATCTAAGTAGAGGGGAGGGGGCCCCTTACTACTACCACGACTGTGTCTCGACAAGGAACAGTCCAGCAACGAACTGCACCACGCCGACACCAATGGCCGCGAGCCAGCTGATCATGAGCGTCATCACCTCCCCTCGGATTGCTTCTCGCAGTCCCGCAGGAAGGGCAAGCCCCGCTATGGCCTACCGACGCTCCGCTCAGTTGTCCGCTCGACTCCGCTCTTCTCTCCTGCTGAAGACCGGGGTCCCCTCCCGATAGTTCCTTTCTTTCGTTCCGTGGCCCGACTGCCTACCGCGATCTCATTCCACTCCAGCCACTCCAAACCCTCACCCGACTCAGGCCGGCCGGCGAGCCTCCGCCCACCGATTGGTCGCGTCCAATACCGCGAACACCGCCGCCCGCTCGGGATGCTGTCGCACCTCGGCCGTCCCGGTCAACAAGACCGAATCCCGGCCACCGATCCCCTGGAGCGCCACGAACACCACGCTCCGGTCCACCGCCTCGATCAGCTGGACGCTCTCGAGCGCCAGGCTGTTCTTGTCCACGAACTGCTCCAGCACCCCCACCGTGGCCCGCGCCGCCCCCTCCACCCTGCTCCGGGGCGTGTCGGCCACCTCCTCCTCGGCCGTCTCGGTTTGCGATCCGCACGACAACGTGACCGATACCTTGACCCGCTGCGACCTAACCGCCGAATGCACAACGAGGTCCTCGAACAGGATCGCTCGCTGCAACGCCCGTTCCCGAACCGCGCCCTTCTCCAGGGTCTCCAACGGCCGAACCTCGGCCGTCTGCGCCACGCTGATCTTCCGGTGGTCGACCTTGAGCCCCAAATGCGCCAACAACGCCGACTCGACGTTCCGAACCAGCTGCTTCGGCGACAAACCCGCTTGTGCAAGAATGTGCACTTCGGAGACTTCCCCCAACGGCGTCGTCACCACCCGCGCCGATAGGACGCCCTCCAACTGGGTCAGCAGGTTCTCCGCCCGACGAACGCCCCAGGGATCGGGAACCGCGTCCGCCGGATTGGCCCCGCCCGGCCGCTGTGATGGGTTCGGTCCGGTCACTGTCGCTCCCTCGAGCCTCAGGCCACCGTGTTCCGCCCAGCCGCCTTGGCGCGGTACAGGGCGCGATCCGCATTCACCAGCAAATCACCACTCGACGGCCGATCAGGGTCGTACTCGGCAATCCCGATGCTGACCGTCACGGTCCCATCCGGATAACCCAGCCGGCGACCCACGCCTTCTATGCCGTTGCGAAGCGCCTCGGCCACGCGCTCCGCACCAATTTGGTCGGTTCGGGTGAGAATTACCACGAACTCGTCCCCGCCGTACCGGGCCGCGAGGTCCGAGGCGCGCACCGCGGCCCGGACCTCGTGGGCCACCGCCTTGAGCACCTCGTTGCCAGCCTCGTGCCCGAACTTGTCGTTGATCTGCTTGAGCCGGTCGAGGTCGATGAAGAGCACCGTGAAGCGGTCGCCGCTCCGCTTGCTCCGCTCCACCTCGTGGCTCAGCCGGTCCCGCAGCACCCGGAAGGTGGCGAGCCCGGTCAGGACGTCGGTGGCCGCCGCCTTCTGGGCCTCCGCGGCCTGCCGCTCCTGGTAGGGCGTGCACTGGCGGAGCGAGGCCCGCCCTAACGCCGACGCCTCGGCGAACTCCCGGCAGGAGGCGTAGCCGCAGGCCCGGCAGTCCCAGGGCCGGCCGTTCGGGCCCAGCCCGATCGCCGCCATCACCTGCTCGACCGCCTCCGCGTCCGCCTGCGCCCGCCGGGGCCGGATGTCGAACACCGCGCCGACGCTCGCGATCACCCCGGGCTCCACCACCGGGACCCGGCTCCGGGGCGGCTCGGTGCTCTGCACCACCGCCCGCCGCCAGTAGAGCTCCTCCCGCGGGCCCGAGAGCGGATGGTCGAGCACGCCCTCGTAGGAGAGCACGTCCACCAGCCCCAGGTCGAGCCGGTCCACCGTGACCGCCCGGCTCAGCGCCTTGAGCGCCGCCAGGCCGCGCACCTTGTGGAAGCGGCGATTGGTGTACTTGGCCTCTTCCAGGATCTGGATCGGCATCCCGCCGGCCACGCTGACGTGCCGGCGCCGCTCCTGGGGCATCCGGGTGAAGACCAGCGGCTGCGAATGGAGATTCACGCCCCGGGCCCGGAACAGCTCGTCGAGCTCGGAGAAAGTGATGCTCGCGTCGATCTCGCTGGGGCCGCAGGTCGGCGCGATGCCCGCGTGCACGATCTTGAGCGGGTCGGGATGCGACGAGCGGAGGTAGCGGGCCTCGGCCACGGCGGGCGTGGCCACGGGCGCGAGATAGGGAATCAGCTCGGGATACTCGCTCCGGACGGTCTCGACCACGACCGGATCGGTGGAGCGGATCATGGTGCCCCAGTTCTCGTTCCGCCAGAGCTTGAGATACTCCATCGCCACCAGCTCGTCGCCGATGACGCCCCGGGAGACGATCCGGAAGCCGGCCGCGTAGCAGGCGTTGACCACCTGCTCGGGCGTGGCGGGATAGAAATGCGCGGCGCACTCCGTCCCCAGGATCAGCGCGCCCGTGCCCTCCGCCGCGATCGCCACCGCGTGTCCGACCTCGCCGGCCACCAGCACGGCGTCGTGCGGACACTCCGGCACGCAGAGGCCGCAGCGGATGCACGCCTCGTCCATCACCCGAACCCACGTCGCATCGGGCGCCACGGCGATCGCGTTGGTCGGGCAGACCCGAGCGCACGCCAGGCAGGCGACGCAGGCCTCGCCGTCGATGACGAAGTTCACCTGACCAGCCAGGTTGGGGGAGCGCGAAAAATCTCCGCAACGTTCGCGAGCGAGCGTTTCAAAGTCAAGACGCTCCGGTGCAAAATTGTTAGACAGCACACCGGCGAGTGGGAGACCAATTCGTGGTTCGGCGCCTCGCTGTTTCTCCCACCCTCTGCTGGCTTTGCGAGCCTTCGCCAGGTCCCGCAGGGATCGTCACGATCGAAGCGCGATTGTCACCTTTTCGAATGGAGCCATGATCGTGCCAGTGCCAGGCGACCTGCAGCTTCCGGCAGCGTCGGGTGCAAGGAAACGTCCACCGGCCGCCTCGGCGGTGGGGGCAACGGACTTAGCGGATGGTCGACAAGGTGACGCGGCGCGCGGCCGGCCGCGGAGCTCAGCCCGGAATGCCGTGACCGGTCAGCAAGTGTGGGCCGCCTTCGACACGGCCGAATGGCCCCATCGACGGCCAACGGGGCCGGGTCAACTCAGAGCATACTCTTTGATCTTGCGGTAGAGCGTCCGCTCCCCGATCCCGAGCTTGGACGCCGCCTGGCGGCGGTTCCCGTCGGACTCCCGGAGCGCCGCCGCGATCGCGGCCTTCTCCACCTGGGCCATGGTCATCCCCGGCCGGTAGAGCACGTCGGGCTCCTCCTCGGGCACCAGCTCCTGGACCGGGCTCAGATCCGCCTCGGGAATCTCGTAGACCTGGACGCCGTCGGGCCGCTCGTCCATCCGCCGGCGGAGGTCCTCGACCTGGACTCGCAGATCCATGAGGCTCCGGAGGATGAACTCGAGCTCCTGGGCCCCCGCCGTGCGTGGCGTCGGGGTCGCCAGCACCGGGAGCAGGGTGTGGGCTCCCTCGAGCACGTCCGGGGGAATGTCCGACGCCCTGATCTCGGTGCCCGGCGCCAGCACCACCATCGACTCGATCAGGTTGCGGAGCTGGCGCACGTTGCCCGGCCAGGGCGCGTCGATCAGCCGATTGAGCGCGTCGGTGGTGATCCCCCGGAACTGCCGGTCGTGCTGCTTCGAGAACTCCCGGATGAAGCGGCGGACCAGGAGCGGGATGTCCTCCCTCCGCTCGCGGAGCGGTGGGAGATAGACGTTGAGGACGCTCAAGCGATAGTAGAGGTCCTCGCGGAACTCGCCCAACGCCACCTGCTCCTTGAGCGCCCGGTTGGTGGCCGCCACCACCCGGACGTCCACCTTGATCGGCGAGACCCCGCCGACCCGGAAGAAGCTCCGGGTCTCGAGCACCCGGAGCAGCTTGACCTGCACGCTGGCCGGGATCTCCCCGATCTCGTCGAGCAGGATGGTGCCGCCGTCGGCCAGCTCGAAGCGCCCGAGCCGCCGCTCCGCCGCGCCGGTGAAGGAGCCCTTCTCGTGGCCGAAGAGCTCCGACTCGAGCAGCGTCTCGGGCAACGCGGCGCAGTTGACCGGAACGAAGGGCTTCCCGCGCCGGGGCGAGAGATCGTGGAGCGCCTTGGCCACCAGCTCCTTGCCGGTGCCGCTCTCGCCCTGGATCAGCACGGTGGTGGAGACCGGCGCCATCTGCTCGATCTTGACCAGCACCTCGTGCACGGCGCTCGACTGCCCGATGATCCCGATCCGCTGCTGGAGCTGGCGGCGCTCGACCAGGCGGCGGACGGTGGCCACGATCTCCGCCACCGGCGCCGGCTTCATCATCACCTCGGTCGGACCGAGCCTGGCGATCCGCTCGCCGCGGCTCGAGTCCGTGGGCTCGATCAGGGCGAGGGTGTAGACCTCGAGATCGCGACCGTAGGTGACCAGCTCCTGGGCCGGCGGCTCGTGGATTCCGCCGGTCAGGATCAGCAGGTCGGGCTGCTCCCGTCGCACGGTCGCCCGGCCGTCGTCCACGGCCGAGACCAGCGCGGTCTTGAAGCCGGCCTCCTCGAGCGCCGCGTTGAGCGGCACCGCGGTCTCCAGATCCGCCAGGGTGAGGACGATCTCGGCCATGACTAGTGCCCGGTCCGCTCGCCGCGGAGCAGGTCGACGGCGTGCTCCACCACCGGCGCGAGCACGGCGAGCCCGTCCTTCACGCCGCCCGGACTGCCCGGCAGGTTGACGATCAGGGTCCGGTGGCGGACGCCGGCGAGCCCGCGCGAGAGCATCGCCCGCGGGAAGCCGGGCTGCGCCGCCCCGCGGATCGCCTCAGCGATGCCGGGCGCCTCCTTCTCGATCGCGACCCGGGTGGCCTCCGGGGTGACGTCGCGCTCGGTGAGCCCGGTGCCGCCGGTGGTGAGCACGAGGTCGACCTCCCCGCCGTCGGCCCAGCGGATCAGCCGATCCACGATGGCGGGCACGTCGTCGGGCACCAGCGCGCGGTCGGCCAGCACGAAGCCCCGCGCCGCCGCCCAGGCCGCGATCGCGTCGCCCGAGGTGTCGGCGCGCTCGCCCCGGGCGCCCGCGTCGGAGACGGTGAGCACCGCGAGCCTAACGCTTGACACTCCCCTCGCTCCAGAAGGGCCGCTTGACCACCTCGGCCTCGAGCATCTCGCCCCGGCACTCGACCGCGAACCGATTCCCGACCTTGGCCTGATCCGCGGGCAGGAAGGTGGTGCCGATCGCGAAGCCCAGCGAAGGGCTCTGGCCGCCGCTCCGCACCTTGTCGACCGCCTTGCCGCCGACGTGGACCGGGTAGCCCGGCCGCGCGATCCCGCGGCCGTGGAGCCGGAAGCCCACCAGCTTCCGCACCACCCCCCGGGCCTTCTGCGCGGCCAGGGCGTCCCGTCCGATGAAGGGGGCGCCCTTGTCGAGCTTCACGATCCAGCCGAGCCCGGCCTCGAGCGGCGTGATGGTGTCGTCGATCTCCTGGCCGTAGAGCGCGTAGCCCATCTCGAGCCGGAGCGAGTCGCGCGCGCCGAGTCCGATGGGGACCGCGCCCCGCGCGGTGATCGCGTCCCAGAGCGCCTTGGTGTCCTTCCAGCGGCAGTAGATCTCGAAGCCGTCCTCACCGGTGTAGCCGGTCCGGGAGATGAAGCACCCGATCCCCGCGATCTTGCCGGACGCGTGGTGGTAGTACCCGATCGCCGAGAGCGGCGAGTCGCTGATCGGCTGCAGCGCGGCCTCGGTGCCGGGCCCCTGCACCGCCAGGAGCCCGGTGTCGTCCGAGATGTCGCGGAGCCGCACGTTCGCCCCCGCCTTGGCGTCGACGATGTGCTTCCAGGCCTTGGCCCGGTTGGCCGCGTTCACCACCAGCATCAGCTTGTCGTCGAAGCGGTAGACGGTGCAGTCGTCGACGAAGGTGCCCTCTTTGGTGAGGATCCCGGAGTACTGCACCTGCCCGGCCGCGATCGCGCCGACGTCGTTGCAGGTGATCCGGTTGACGAAGGCGTTCCGATCGGGGCCGGTGACCTCGAACTCGCCCATGTGGGAGACGTCGAAGATCCCGACGCCGCTCCGGACCGCCCTGTGCTCGGCCAGGATCCCGGTCGGGTACTGCACCGGCATCTCCCAGCCGGCGAAGGGAACCATCTTCCCGCCCAGAGCCCGGTGGGTCTCCGCGAGGGGTGTCTTCAGCAGGGTCGTCGTGTCGCTCATCGATGCTAGCCCGTTGGGGAATCGAGACTTGGCGCGGCATCGCCGCGCGTCAAAATGGCAGAGGGGAACCTAGCGCAGGGCGGCGGTTCTCCGCTATGGGGCGGGGCGGGCGATCGGGCGGGCGCGACGGGCCGGGAGCGTCGGGGGCGGCGCCGGACCCTAGCCGGAGTCGCGCTGCTTCCGATCGACCTCGGCCACCCGCGCCGCCGCCAGGCGCCAGTCGATCTCCGGCGCCACGTCCTGATCGGCGAGCTCGAGCGCGGCCCGGGCCCGCTCGACCACCGCCTCCCCACCGGGCACCGCCAGGCCGAACTCGATCTCCGCCTGACGGCAGCGGCGTTCTTCCGCCGCGGCCGCGGCCCGCGATCCGTCTCGAATCCCCGCGGCGCGACACTCCGCGTGCATCGCCTCGTGGACGATCGAGGCAGCCACCTGGGCGGCGCTGATGTCGGGATGGACCAGGAAGGTGAGCTCGATCAGGCAGACACCCAGATCCGGGTAGAACGCCGCCCGGCAGGGGTATCGCCGCACCAGGATCGCGGAGAAGTCCTCTTTGACCGTGGCGAACCGCTCCGGCGCGTGGCGCTCGATCAGGGCGAGCGCCTCGTCGAGTCGGGCCAGCGCGTCGGCGGTGGCGATGTCGGGCCGCGAGTTGTGCACCAGCACGGGCACGCCCCGGCGCGCGTGCCGCTCCAGCGCCGGAATCTCCGGGTCGCGGCGGAGGGCCTCGATGACCCCACGGAGGCGGGCGGACTCGTCCATGGGCGGAAGCTCCCCCGGCCGGCCCGGCGGCGCAAGCCGGCCGGGGCGCCTAACGTCGGTACCGCGCCCTGCCGAACTCGCGCCAGCCGCTCGCCGTGCGCACCGAGTCGACCACCTCCACTCCGGCCGCGCCGAGGAGCCGGTAGACCGTGCGACCCGTCTCACCGCCGGTCCACTCGGCGACCAGGACCGAGTCGCTCGCGGTCCAGGCGATGGCGAGCTGCTGGCCCCGCGTGTCCATCCAGGACCCGGTCGGCTCGCCGGTCCGGCGATAGAGCGCGACGGCCTCGAGGGCGCCGTTCGAGAAGCTCAGCACGGCGAAGCCGCCGGGCTTGAGCTCCCAGTGCATCCGAAAGCCGGCCGCTCGACCCATCAGGGTGCCCTCGCCCTGCCAGGCGCCCTCGAGTCGGGCAAAGACGTCGTCGGCCGCGCCCACCTGCGTGTGGCCCGCGGCGAATGGCATGAAGGCGAGCGCGAAGCAAAGCGCGCTGGTCCACCGGCCCTTGCCACCCCCGGCGACGGGAGCAAGCGGGTGGGGCGGGACGATCTCGGCTCGTGGCATGGTTTCCTCCCGGTCGACCGATGACGAACCAGGCGCCGTGGAATCGACATCCCACCGCGTTGCTCCCCTCCGGCCGACCCGAACGTTACCATTGACGGCCCAGATCGGACGGAGCCCCGATGTACGGATTGATCGGCAAGATGTCGGCGACCCCGGGCCAGCGTGACGCCCTCGCCGCGATTCTCCTCGAGGGCACCGGCGAGATGCCGGGCTGCCTGAGCTACGTGATCGCCGCCGACCCGGGAGACCCGGACGGGCTCTGGATCACGGAAGTCTGGGAAAGCCAGGACCATCACCGGGCCTCCCTCTCCCTCCCGGCGGTGCAGGAGGCGATCGGGAAGGGCCGCCCCTTGATCGCCGGGTTCAGCAACCGTACCGAGACGATCCCGATCGGCGGGCTGGGCCTGCCCCGAACCCCATGACCATCGAGCCGGTCTCGCTCACGGCCTTCTACTGCGCCGGCGTTCGGATGGAGGACGCCGAGTCGCCCGCGCCGCTCGGTGGCGACCGGCTGGCGACGCGGCTGATGGACGACGCCGGCCGGGCGACCTATCAGCCGTTTCGTCGCTTCACCCTGCCGAATCGGAGCAACGTGGTCCGGCACCGGATGGTCGATGACCTGATCCGGGCCGCGCTCCGCGAGGATCGCGACCGGCTGATCGTGCTGGTCGGCTCGGGACTCGACACCCGGGCGTTCCGTCTCGGCCGGGGCCGCTGGGTGGAGCTCGACGCCCCCGGCATCATCGCCCACAAGGAGCGGCTGCTCCCCGCGGCCGAGGCCGCCGTCCCGCTCGAGCGGATTCCGATCTCCTTCGCGAGCGAGCGGATCGAGGACAAGCTGGCGCGCTACCGGGGCAGCGAGCGCCCGCTGGTGATTCTGGAAGGCGTCTCGATGTACCTCACCCGGGAGCAGATCGCGACGACCGCCGCCGCGCTGGCCGCCCTCTTCCCGGAGCATCAGCTGGTGGCCGATCTGATGAGCGCCAAGTTCGGCCGGCGATTCGGCGGACCGCTCCACCGCGAGCTGGTCAGGCTGGGCACCCGCTTCGGCGAGGGCGCCTCCGACCGTCCCGAGCGGCTCTGGACCGAGCACGGCTATCGCCACCTGGGCTCCGAGTCGATCGTGGCCCGCGCCCACCAGCTCGGCGTGATCCCGATTCCGCGGATCGTGCTCTCGACGCTGCTCGGCGAGCTGGTCCGCGGCTATCAGATTCACCGCTTCGAGCGCGGCGACGCGGCCTACTTGGGCGGGAGCGAGCGGACGTAGTCGTAGCTCTTGGCCAGATACGGCGCGAGCCGCGCGGTGGACTCGAGCAGGGCGTCCGGCACGGCGACGTACTCCTTCATCACCACCCCGTACGACTCGAGCAGCGAGGTCTCGAAGCGCTCGAGGAAGCGCTCCCGCTCCTCCGCGGGCAGGCGGATCCCGAGCACGGCCGAGGTCGAGAACATGGTGAACATGTGGCCGTTGACGGAGGTGTAGAGCAGGTTCCGCCCCTTCCGCTCGATCGCCGGGTGGGTCGCGAGCAGGCGGTCGTAGAGCGCCTTCTGGCGCTCCGAGACCGGTTTCTTGGCGGGCATCGTCCCGACCCGTTTGGCCCCACGCTTGATTCCCATCGACCGAGCGCCTCCTTCGAGAGCGGCCGCCCGAGCGCGACCGGTTCCCCCGAACCTACCGCCCGGGGTCCGGGACCGCCCGAGAGCGCGTGCCGCAGTCGACGAAGGACTTCAGTGCCAGTTCGGCAATGCTGCCATCGGCGGCGGCTCGTCGTTTGGCCGGAGCGCGGAGCGGCGGCACCGGAGGCGTCCCCCACGAGGAGCCCCAGGATGGTGACTCAGCGCCTCCGCGCGCCTGCGCTCGGCCTGATCTGATGGCCCTGGCTGCCGGCGCCCTCGCCGTTCAGATGGGCCGCGCCTATGTCCCGCATCCGACCTGGGAGCGCCGGACGCCCGCTCCAGGTCGGGATGGACGCCGCTCGGCTCGAGACGGCGATCGAGTTCGCCAAGAGCCAGGAAGCCACCACGCCGCGGATCTCGAGTGAGGCCCACTGGGCGAGCTTCAAGAGCCGCACGGATCGCCGATCGGCCCCTTCAAGACCCGGGGCGAGATGGTGATCCTCCGGCACGGCTACATCGTGGCTGAGGGGCGAGCCGGATCGGGTCGACATGACCTTCAGCGTCACCAAGAGCTTCCTCGAGCACCATCGGTCTGGCCTACGACCGGGGCCTGATCCCTGACCTCGACGAGCCGGTCCGCCGCTTCGTCACCACCGGCCAGTTCGACGACGGGCTCAACGCGAAGATCACCTGGGACCACTTGCCCGCAGACGAGCGACTGGGAAGGCACCCTCTGGGACAAGCCCGACTGGGCCGACCGGCCGCCCGCCAATCAGCCGATCGCGGAAGTGCCATGAAGTGGTCCACGACGAGCCGGGGTCGAAGTACAAGTACAACGACGTCCGGGTGAACCTGCTCGCCTATGCCGGCCTGATGGTCTGGCGGCGGCCGCTCCCGCAGGTGCTTCGTGAGTATCTGATGGACCCGATCGGGGCCTCGAACACCTGGCGCTGGCAGGGTTACGACAATTCCTGGGTCAACGTCGACGGGCAGATGGTGCAGTCGGTCTCGGGCGGCGGGCACTGGGGCGGCGGGATGTTCATCTCGGCGCACGATCAGGCGCGCTGGGCTGCCCGCCTGCGGCGCGGCAAGTGGCGACCAGCAGCTCCTGTCCGACCGGTGGGTGACGATGGCGCTCACCCCGACGCCGGCCAACCGGGGCTACGGGTTCATGAACTGGTTCCTGAACACCGGCCAGCGGATGCTGCCGAGCGCGCCGGAGAACGCGTTCTGCCACCTGGGCAACGGCACCAACATGGTCTGCGGGTTCCCCGACCAGGACCTGGTGGTGGTGGCGCGGTGGATCAAGAACGGCGCGATGGACCAGTTCGTCGAGCAGGTGCTGGGCTCGATCGTGAGCCGGGCTGCCGGGCAGCAGTGACGGGACCAGGGTGGCGGTGACCGGGAGGGAACCGGTCGGGTCTCTACCGTGGGCGGCGATCGCCGGATGACCTGGCGCCCGAACCCCGACCGAATCACCCGGGAGTCCAGCATGCAGCTCCGACGCGCGATCTCCATCTCCTTGCTGGCCGGCCTCGCGGCCTGCGCGGAGCCCGACCTGATCGCGGGACTCGCCCCCGACGATGGCGCCGTCTGGGCGCTCGACGCGATCGGCGCGAGCCCGCTTCCCGCCAAGGCCGGCCCGGTCTTCCGGAGCACGGTGCTCGCCGACACCCTGACCTTCGGCGTCGAGGACGACCGCTGGGCGCCCCGACCGCTCGCTCGGGCCGACCGGGTCATCGAGCTGGATGGTCAGGTGCTGACGGAGCCCTGGTTCTACACCTACGACGATCCGAGCAACGGCCGGTTCGCGATCCGGGGCCTCTGCGCGGACGGCGATCTCGCGAGCTGCATCGACGCCTCGGCCACCGCGTTTCTCGACGGCGACACCCTCCGGATCGAGTTCACGCAGGGCGACGTGCTCGGCACGCTGCACTATCACCGGGTCCGCTGAGATGGCGCTGCCGGGAGCACGGCGCCTCGTCCTGCTTTCCTCGCTGTTGGCCGGCTGCGGGATCCTCGGGATCGACGGCTACGACGGCAAGGCGACTTGGGAGGTCGCGCCCGAGAAGGCGACCTGCTTCGGCCTGTTCGAGACCACCTGCCTGCAGGTGCGCGAGCCGGGCGCCTCGAGCTACGAGAGCTTCTACGGGTCGATCGACGGGTTCGACTTCCAGCCCGGCTTCCGCTACCTGATTCGGGTGGGCTGGCACGAGGTTGACCCGGTGCCGGTCGACGGATCGAGCCGCCGCTACGAGCTGATCGAGCTCCTGTCGAAGGAGCCGGTCCCCGCCGCCTGACCCGGCGCCCGCCTAACGGTTGGGCGGCGCGCCCCGGGTGATCGGCAGCTCCAGCGCGCTCGGGTGCTCGCGGTCGTGGTAGATGGTGACCGTCGCCACCCGCGCGTCCCGCACGGTCTCGTCGGCCACCACCCCGCCGGAGTTGTGGTTCTTCTGGAGCTCGGTGGTGTTGGGCGAGCGGAAGAAGAGCCGGAGCCGGCTGCCCTTCGCGATCCTCCGCGCGAACCAGGGAAAGCTCTCGAACCGATACTCCAGCGGGACCCCCGGCGTCACCAGCTTCTCCTGGCGGAGCGACTCGCGGTAGCGGGCCCGGAGCACCGAGGTGGTGAGCAGGATGCTGCTCCCGTCGGGCAGGATCTCGTAGAGCGTGGCCTGGAAGTCGGTGTCGGGCACGTCCAGCGAGGCCCAGATCCGGAGGGTCGGCTGCCCGGCGACCTCGGTCTCCTCGGCGAACGGGGCGGTGTGGTAGACCACGCCGTTCCCGCCCGTCGTGAGCACCCGGGACTGATCCACGAACGAGATCGCCGAGGGATGGGTGACGCCTTCGTCGACGGGCGGCGGATCGCGCGGGTCGTAGCGGTAGCGGTCGGTGGCCGATCGGGAGGGTGGAGCGTCGGTCGCGAGACGGCCGCCGCCGAAGGCATCGTCGGCCCGACCGTCCGAGGCGAGATAGAGCGTGCGCCGCTCGTCGGCCACGGCCTCGAGACTCGGGGCGTAGCGCCAGACGTCGCCGTGCGCGCCGGCCACGTAGTAGGCCACCCGATCCCGGAGGAACGCCGGCCGGCCGCCTTTCCCCTTCATGGTCCAGTCGTACCAGTCCTTGTGCAGGGCCCGGATGTCGACCATGCTCGCCGGCCCGAAGCGCACGCCGTTGACCTCCTGCCTCGGCGTGCGGGTGCCGCCGTGGTCCCAAGGCCCCATCACCAGGTAGATGTTGCGCCGCGCCTCAGCGCTCGCGTGAGCCAGGAACTTCCGGTAGTGCGCCAGCGTGCCCAACTGGTCGCCGTCGTAGTGACCGGTGATGGTCAGGATCGGCTGCGTGATCCGGGCGTACTCCGCCGGGCCGGGCGCCACCGCGTCCCAGTACGGGTCCGGGGTCGGGTGCGCGAGCCACTTCTGGAAGATCGGCGACGGATTGCCGGCGACGCTGTCGAGCACCCGGAAGGGCAGGCCCTCGCAGGCCAGGATCCGCATGTAGCCCGACCACTGCGGCATGTCGGCGAAGAGCTGGCCCTGCGCCGCGTTCCCGCTGGTGAAGGTGAGCCACTGCGGGAGGTAGCTCGGCAGCACGTTGCCCTCGAAGGGGAAGTCGACGCCGAGATAGGCGGGTGCCACGGGCACGATGGTGGTCAGGTGCGGGGGCAGATACTTGATCGTGGCCCACTGGTCCGTGCCGCCGTAGGAGCCGCCCCACATCGCCACCTTCCCGTCGGACCAGGGCTGCCGGGCGATCCACTCGACGATGTCGTGGCCGTCCCGCCCCTCGTTCACGAAGGGCTCGAACTCGCCTTCGGAGTTGCCCCGCCCGCGGACGTCGATCGCGGCGAAGACGTAGCCGTCGCGCGCGTGGTACATCGCCCAGGCGTGGTAGGTGTCGGCGATGTAGGGCGAGAGGGTGACGATGGTGGGGAGCGGCGCGGCCTGGCCGCGCGGCCGGTAGAGGGTGGCGTTGAGCCGCACCCCGTCCCGCATCGGGACCTGGACGCCCCATTGGATCGCCACCTCCGGCGGCGGCGCGGGATCCTGGGCGGCGAGCGGGGACCAGACCAGCGCGACGAGGAGCAGCCAGGGGGTCGATCGCATCGGAGGGGCTCCGCCTTGCGACGTTGAAATTAAGCGCGATATTTCAATCATGGCTCGCGCCCGCAGGAAACGCAACCGCCCCTACCCGATCACCCGGCGGGACCAGCTCGCCGCGCTCGCCTCGGCGGTCCGCCAGGAGATCATCGACACCATCCAGGCCGCCGGCCCCTGCTCGGCCGCCGAGATCGCCGCCCTGATGGGGCGGCCCGCCGACGCGCTCTACTATCACATCCGGAAGCTGGTCGCCGTGGGGCTGCTGCTGCCGGTCGAGCCGCGCCGGCCCAACGGCCGCGAGGAAGCCGTCTACGACCTGGTCGGCCACCCGCTGGTGCTCGAGTACCCGCCCCGGCGGAAGTCCGAGGGGCATCCCCACCGGGCCCTGGTGCGCTCGATGGTGAGCACCGCCGAGCGGGACGTCGCCGCCGCGCTGGTGAGCCCGACCACCAGGCAGGACACCGCGCTCCGCAACCTCTGGGTCGGACGGCGCCACGCCTGGCTGACCCGACGCGACCTGAAGCGCGTCAACGAGCTGATCGACGAGCTGGTCGAGGTGATGACCACCGCGCGGGATCCCGAGCGCGGAGAGCTCTGCACCCTGACCCTGCTCCTGGCCCCGCGGCGTCCGCGCGACGCCCGCCGAGGCCGGGCCTCCACCACCACGCGGGAGTGACGGCCATGACCCCGACCGCCCACGACGATCTCTTCGCCCCCGAGATCATCGCCGACCCGTACGGCTACTTCGGCGCCCTCAGGGAAAGCGACCCGATCCACTTCAACGAGCGGGCGTCGCTCTGGATCGTCACCCGCCACGAAGACCTGGTCTGGCTGCTCCGGCACCACGAGATCTTCTCCTCGTCGGTGATCCGGACCGACAGCCGGCCGCCGTCGCCTCCCATCGACGAGCAGGACAAGGACCTCTTCGAGGAAGTCCGCCACTTCCGCGCCGACCAGCTGGTGGAGCAGGACCGTCCCGACCACCTGGTCCAGCGGGCGGCGATCCACGAGTACTTCACCCCGACGGCGATGGAGTCGTGGCGGCCCTTCGTGCGCCGGGCGGTGCACGAGCTGCTGGACGAGGTCCAGGATCGGGGCGAGATGAACCTGCTCGAGGCGCTCGCCGCGCCGCTTCCCGTCCGGATCATCACCCACATGATGGGGGTGCCGAACGAGGACCGGGAGCTGCTCCGGCACCTCGCCGACCAGCTGCTCTACATCAACCGCGGCGAGTCGTTCCGGATGCGGCCCCTGATGGAGGGCATCAACCGGATGATGGACTACGTGCTGCCGAAGATCGAGGAGCGCGCCGTCCGCCCGAGCGACGACTTCCTCTCGGTCCTGGCCCAGGCGGAGCGGCGCGGCGTCTTCACCCGGCACCAGGTGATGGTGAACAGCGCCTTGCTCCTGTTCGCGGGGCACGAGACCACGATGAACCTGATCTGCAACGGGAGCCTGGCCCTGATGCGGCATCCGGACCAGTGGGCGATGCTCTGCGCCGACCCCGAGGGGCGGGCGCGGCTCGCGACCGAGGAGTGCCTCCGCTTCGACCCGCCGGTCAAGTCGACCCAGCGGATCGTGGCCGAGGACGTCGAGCGCAAGGGCAAGACGATCAAGAAGGGCGACCGGATGCGCTGGTTCATCGCCGCGGCCAATCGCGACCCGCGGGTCTTCGCCGACCCGGATCGCTTCGACCTCACCCGCCAGCCGAACCCGCACCTCGCCTTCGGCTCGGGCATCCACTACTGCCTCGGCGCCACCCTGGCCCGGGTCGAGGGGCAGGAGGTCTTCCGGGCGCTGGCCGAGCGGCTGCCGACGATGCGGCTGGCCAGCGAGCAGGTGGAGTATCAGCCCAGCATCCAGTTCCGGTCGCTCAAGGGTCTCCAGATCCGCTGGGACTGAGCGTCCCCGAGCCCAACCGACCGACCACCGAACCTGACACGAGCGAAAGGGAGCGCGACATGGCCGGCTACCTCGGCGACGGAGAAGCGACCGCGAAGCCCGTGACGACGCTGAGCGTCGTCCAGATGAAGCAGACGGGGCGGAAGATCGTGATGATCACCGCGTACGACGCGCTCTATGCCTCACTGGTGGATCGGGCCGGCGTCGACCTGATCCTGGTCGGCGACTCGGTCGCGCCGGTGCTGGCCGGCGAGTCCACGACCATTCCGGCCACCGTCGAGCAGATGATCTACCACGGTCGCAGCGTGACCCGCGGGGTGCGTCGGGCGCTGGTCGTGGTCGACCTCCCCTTCCTCAGCTACCAGGTCTCGATCGAGGAGGCGGTGCGGAACGCCGGCCGGATCCTCAAGGAGACCGGAGCCGGCGCGGTCAAGCTCGAGGGCGGCGCCCACTTCGCGCCCACGGTCGAGGCGCTGGTCAAGGCGGGCATCCCGGTGATGGGCCACCTCGGCTTCACACCGCAGTCGGTCCATCAGCTCGGCGGCTTCAAGATCCAGGGCAAGCAGGCCGACGCCGCGGATCGCCTCGTCGAGGACGCCAAGGCGCTGGAGCGGGCCGGTGCCTTCGCCATGGTGCTCGAGCTGATGCCTGGCCCCGTGGGCGCGCGGGTGAGCGAGGCCGTCCGGATCCCGACCATCGGGATCGGCGCCGGCCCGGGAACCGACGGCCAGGTCCTGGTCCTCCACGACATGCTCGGCCTGAACGAGGGCTTCACCCCGAAGTTCCTGAAGCGCTACGCCGAGCTGGGTCGCGCCACCGTGGACGCCGTGAGCCGCTTCGGCCAGGAGGTGCGGGACGGCGCCTACCCGGCCCCGGAGCACACCCACGGCGGTTGACGCCGGGACGGCCATCGCTTGACGGCGGGCCCGCCGGAGGCCACCTTGAGCATACCTTAGAACACACGGGGTATGTTCTGTGGCCAAGGGCACCGGGTCCGACGAGCTTCCTCTCCTGAAGGGCACCCTCGATCTGCTGGTGCTCAAGGCGCTGGGCTTCGGGCCCGCCCAC
>JAWKQJ010000066.1:0-22049 GCA_041390205.1 Gemmatimonadales bacterium | reverse complement strand
GCCGGGGATGAAGGCGCGAAGCGTCAGCACGCAGACGTGGCTCCACGAGACCAGCGTCTCGCACTGCCGCATGTCGCGAGCGAGCAGGGCCACCCCGCCGACCGGCCAGGACGCATCTCCACCCCGTCCCACCCGGAAGTCGTCGCCCAACGCGCGGTCGACGCCGCCCTTGGCGCGCATGGTGGCCACCGCGCTGTCGACTCCGTCCAGCAGTCGGGCGGCGAGCCCCGCGCCGATGGTGTCGGCGGCTCGCAACGCCGGCTCGAAGATGGCGAGCGGAAAGCCGCCGTCCTGGGCCGTGAGCGCGTCGTGCCAGTACCAGGCGGCCCGCGCCGCCACGGAGCCCGCCCGGGCGTTGCCGTCGAAGTCGAGCAATCGCTGCAGCGTGGTCCGGTGCTCGCCGTCCGCGCGGGCGAGGCGCTCGGGAAAGCGCGCGACCGAGCGGCGCAGGGCCTCGCGGCGGGCGTCCCAGTCCTGCCAGCGCTCGTCGAGCGCCAGGTCGATTGCGTCCTCCACCGTGAAGCTGGTGGCCGCCGAGAGCGCCTCCACCGCACGCCGGCCCCGTGACGAGGTCCGACCGGGCTGGTCGTTGAAGACGTAGGCCGGATAGCGATCGGGCGTCATCGGGCTGCCCTCGTACATCACGTCCGGCGAGATGTTGTTGTTCTGCATGTAGCCGGTGACCGGGTCCATCACCTGGACCAGGTCGGCCAGCGGATGGATGCCGAGCCAGGCGCTCGCCGAGGTGTTGCCGGGCACGGGCCGGTTCCAGCGGAAGCCGTCGGGCCGGCGGGGCGTCTTGCCGGCCCGGACGTAGAACGAATGGCCGTCGGCGTCGCCCACCATCACGTTCTGGGGGAACATGCCGAGCCGCTCCATCGCCGCGCGCACCTCGGTCACGTCGTTGGCCAGCGTCATCCGATAGACTTCCTCGTCGAAGATGCCGCCGTCGTGCATGTAGCTGGTGCTCACCACCCACGCCTTGCCGTCCTTGCGCGCCACGACCGGCGAGAGCACGCCGTTGTGCCTGGTGTACTCGGCGGTCCTGACCACGGTCGCTCCGTCCTTGACCCGGATCGCGATCCGCTCGGTGGTCATGCTCAGGGTCCGGTCGTCGAATCGGAAGCGGCGCGGGTTCCGCGGGTCGACCTCGATCTCGTAGCAGTCGGCCACGTCGGGAGCGCCGGTGGTCATGCCCCACGCTACCCGCCGGGTCTGGACCAGGAGCGGCATCGCGCCGACCGAGTAGCCGGCCAGCGCCAGCCGGCCCGCGTGCATCCGGAACTCGTAGACGAACTGGCCGTCGACGCCGCCGTGCGGGTCGCTCAACATGATCATCGCGCCGTCCGCGGTGCGCCACGGCGCCAGCACCCACTCGTTCGAGGCGTTGACCTGCGAGCGGTCCAGCGCCGCGCGATCGTTGGCCGAGAGCGTCACGCCGCCCGCGCGGCAGTCGGAGAGGCCGTGCCCCGCCTGATAGGCCATCCAGAGCAGCCAGCGGGAGATCGCGACCGGATCCCAGGGCTCCAGCTCGGGCGCCCATTCCGGCACCCGGTCGGGGTGCTCCCCCATCCAGCGCTGGAGGCCCGCCACCCAGCCGCGATAGTTGGCCTGCAGCTCCGGGCTCATCCTGGCGAAGCCCGCCTTGCTCTCCTCGACGTGCCGCCAGAGTCGTGAGGCGTAGTCCTCGTCGACGTGCTCCGCTCCGAACGCCCGGGCCAGCTCGCCCTGGGCGGGAGAGCGCCAGCCGGAGCACGTAGTCGACTCGTCCTCCGCCATCGCGTAGCCGAGGCCGTAGAACCCCGCCGGCTCGGTCGCGGCGTAGATGTGCGGCACGCCCCATTCGTCCCGGAGGATGGTGACGGAGTCCGTCGCCGGGCGAAGGGCGATCGACAGGGAGAGTACGAGTGGCGCCAGGATGGCGTTCATCGGGTGCTCCGACAGGCTGGGCGTCGATTTCGGCGGGTGCCCGACTAACGTAGCCAGTGAGCGAGGTTCCGCCACCTTCCCGGCGGCGTCCCACCGGGCTCCCGTTCGTCCGCGGGTCGGGCCAGATTGGGCGGATTCCGATTCCCTGACCGAGCCCAAGAGGTCGTCGTCGACGATGGTCGGACGCCCGGCGCGCAGCATTCGCAGTCAACTGATCCTGTTGGTCGTCGCCGTCGCCGTGCCGCTCACCGGCCTCGCGGCGTTCAACATCTATCTCGACTACCGGACCGGCATCGAGGTGGCGCAGGCCCGCGCGGAAGGCGTGGCGGCAGCCACGGCGTCGAGCGTGCACCAGTTCCTCCGCAACGCGCGGCAGATCCTCGAGACCCTCGCGGCCGACCCGAGGATCGCCTCGCCCGACCCGGCGGTCTGCCGGATGGCGATCGACCCTGCCGCCAGCTCGCTCCCGCAGTTCCAGCCGGTCGTCGTCGCGGACACCGGCGGCATGCTGGTCTGCTCGGGCGTCGAGACCGAGGTGTCGTCGATCGCCGACCGACGCTGGTTCCGCGACGCGGTGACCACCGGCGCCTTCACGGTGGGTGATCCGATCCTCGGGCGAATCACCCGGCGACCGGTCGTGGCGATGTCGATGCTGGTCCGGGACTCCTCGGGCGCGCCGATCCGGTGGTGGCCATCGTCGCCTCGAGCGAGACCCTGCTGCGGCTGGTCACGGCCGACTCGGTCTCCGGCGAAGCCCTGATCACGCTCGCCGATCTGGACGGTCTCGTGGTGGCCCGAACCGAGGACCCCGAGGTCTGGTTCGGCAAGAGACTGCCGAGGATCCCGGAGGTGGAGGTCGGACTGCGGACGGCCGTTGGGGGCGTGTCGCGGGGCATCGACATCGAGGGGACCGATCGGATCTTCTCCTGGCGCAGGGTGGGAGACAGCCGCTGGGTGGTTTTCGTCGGGATTCCCGCGGCGGTCGCGCTCCGCCAGGTCTATTCGGCCCTGGTCGGCAAGCTCGCGCTCGCCGTGGCGATCGCGCTGCTCACCCTCGGATTGGCGCGCGGCCTCCACACCAGGATCACCCGGGCGCTCGGCGCCGTGATCGATCGGATGCGCTCCGCCAGCGAGGGGCGCCGGCGTCGATTCCGAGGCCGGGCCTGTCGAAATCGCCGCGGTGGCCGACAGTTCAACCAGACCCTGGCCGCGCGCCGCGCCGCCGAGGCGGCGCTCACCCGGGCGAGCGAGCGGTATCGCTCGATCGTCCAGAACGCCGTGCTGGGCATCTACGTCACCTCGGCGGACGGCACCATCGTCGAGGCGAATCGCGCGCTCGCCACGTTGCTCGGCCAGATCTCGCCCGAGGAGCTGGCCGGCAGGAACGAACGCGAGTTCTACGCCGATCCGTCGGATTGGGAGCGCGAGGTGCAGCGCGCGCTGGAGCAGGGCGTGACGGCCGAAGCCGAGGTGCAGTGGCTGCGGCCCGACGGGAAGCCGCTCGCGGTCCGGCTCCTCCGGAGCGCCTTCCAGGGCGGCGACGGCGAGACCGCCCTCGAGGTGATCGCCGAAGACCTGACCGAGCGGCGGGACCTGGAGGAGCAGACCCGGCGCTCGCAGAAGATGGAGGCCGTCGGCCGCCTGGCTGGCGGGGTCGCCCACGACTTCAACAACCGGTTGACGGTGGTGCTGGCCTACGGCGAGCTGCTGCTCGAGGAGATCGGCCCCGACGATCCGCTCTACGAGCACGTCGAGGAGATCGTCCACGCGGCCAAGGGCGCGAAGTCGTTGACGGCGCAGCTGCTCGCCTTCAGCCGCCGGGACGTGGTGCAGGCTCGGCAAGTCGATCTCAACGCCGTCGTCGGCCGCTTCGCCGCGATGCTGCCGAACGTGCTCGGCGCGGACCTGACGATCCGCCCCGAGCTCGGCGACGGCCTGGCCCCGATCCACGCCGATCCCGGGCAGATCGAGCAGATGCTGCTCAATCTGGCGCTGAACGCGCGGGACGCGATGCCCGACGGCGGCACCCTCACCGTCCGCACCGCGGCGCGCACGGTGACCCAGGCGGAAGCTCGCGGCAACCCGGAGCTCGCCCCGGGGGAGTACATCGCGCTCCGGGTGATCGACACCGGCGTCGGGATGAGCGAGGCCGTGCGGAGCCGGGTGTTCGAGCCCTTCTTCACCACCAAGCCCCTGGGCGAGGGCACGGGGCTCGGGCTCTCCATGGTCTATGGGCTGGTCAAGCAGCATGGGGGCTACGTGGTGATCGAGTCGGCGCCGGGCGAGGGCACGACCGTCGAGATCCTGCTGCCGACGACCGCCCAACCCGTCGCCGCGGGCGAGGCGAGCGAGTCGCGGATCGCGCGCCAGGCGGGGGCGACCGTGCTGGTCGCGGAAGACGACGACGACGTCCGACGGGTGGTGGTCCGGATCCTTGAGCGGGGCGGACACGCCGTGCTGGCGGCACGGGACGGGATGGAGGCCCTGGAGCGGCTCGAGCGACACCGCGGCGAGATCGATCTCTTGCTCACCGACATCGTGATGCCCGGGATGCGGGGCATCGCGCTGGCCGACCGGTTTCAGGCCGTCCTTCCCGGCACGCCGGTGCTCTTCGTCTCCGGCTACTCCAGCGATCCGCCGCCGTTGGATTCCTCGGGCGGTCCCCGAGGCTTCGTCCGCAAGCCGGTCGAGATCGAGGTCCTGCTCGCCGCCGTCGCCGACATGCTCGCGCGGGGGAGCCAGCGCCGAAGGCCTGGCTGAGG
This sequence comes from Gemmatimonadales bacterium, assembly GCA_041390205.1. GTDB lineage: Bacteria > Gemmatimonadota > Gemmatimonadetes > Gemmatimonadales > GWC2-71-9 > SHZU01. The sequence goes on along the minus strand of JAWKQJ010000066.1, from coordinate 17,358 downwards.
CCCGCGATCAGCGCACGGCCGGGAGGACTCGCTCGACGATCAGGGTGAGCCCGTTCGTGGCGAGCTGACCGGCCGACACGGGCGCGCTCCGCCACTCGGTGGTCACCACCACCACCAGATCCAGCTCGGGCGCCACCCAGACGAACTGCCCGCCGTGCCCCCAGGCGAAGAAGTGGGTCCGGCTCCCGGCGTGGTCGATCCACCAGAGGTAGCCGTAGCCTTGCGCCGTGAGCGGGGGGCTCGCCTGCCAGAGCGGGTAGCGGCTGGTGGTGGCCGTCCCGACCCAACCCTCCGGGAGGAGCCGCGCCGCGCCGGCATGGCCGTCCTGGAGCCAGAGCTGCCCGAGCTTGGCGAGATCGCGCGGCCGGAGGTCGATCCCCGAGCCCCCGTTGGCCCTGCCGCCGGCAAGGATCTCCCAGTCGGCGCCGGCGATGCCTAACGCCGGGAAGAGGCTCTCCGCCGCCAGCTGCTGGACCGTCCGCCCGGCGATCCGCTCCAGCACGACCGAGAGCAGGTGGACCGCCGCCGAGTTGTAGGTGAACCGGGTGCCGGGCGGGTGGGCGAGCGGGCGATCGAGGAGGTAGCGCACCGGGTCGTCCGCGGTGACCCAGTCGTTGTAGCCCGCCACCGTCGACTCGTCCCAGGCGTATCCGGACGCCATGGTGAGCAGGTCGCGGACCGTGATCGCGCCCTCGGTGGCGTCGAGCGCGCCGGGATAGGCGTCCTCCAGCACTGGGCCGATCGGAAGGTCGACGCTTTCGAGCAACCCGCGCTCGATGGCGACGCCCACCAGGGTGGACACCAGACTCTTGGTCACCGAGCGGACGTCGTTGCGGCGATCGGCGCGATTGCCGTTGAAGTACGCCTCGCGTGCCAGCCGCCCGTGCCGCACCACCACGAGGCTCAGCAGGCTCGGCAACGCCGCGGCCGCGTCGACCGCCCGCTCGAGCGCGTCGGGGTCGATCCCGAGTGCCTCGGGGGGCGCGGTCACCCATTGGGCGGAGAGGTCGATCGGACCGCTCGGAAGGTCGGGCCCGGTGCCGCATCCGCCCGCCAGGAGCGCGGTGGCGAGGACGGTTGCCCCGATCCGGCCGGTGCCCGGGTTCCTGTGCTGGCGCTGTCTCGGCAAGGCTGGGCTCCCGTCGGCTGGTTGGGCCCTGCGACGAGACGAAGACACCCGAACGCGACGGAGCCCTACAGCGGGGCCGCCCCGGGCCCCGTGCGCTCGCCCGCCGCCGTATATTGGGACCACGAGTCATCACCGACCAACCAGAGGACTTTTGGCAATGATGTTCCGATCAGTCGGATCGACTGTCCGGGCGACGGCCGGCTTCGCCCTCGTCGCCGCGCTCGCGGCCCCGCTCGCGGCTCAGCAGACCAGCGTGGCCACCAGAGATCCGGCGCAGAAGCAGGACCCCTCCTTCGAGAAGAGCTACAAGGAGTGGCTGCCCAACCCGAAGCTCGGCAGCCCGCTGGTCGACCATCTGCCGCTGGTGCCGGGCATCCCGACGCCCAAGGACGTGCTCGGCTATCACATCGGCAAGCCGAAGACGCTCACCTACTACGCCGACCAGCTCCGCTACTACCGGGCGCTCGAGGCGGCGACCCCGCGGGTCAGGATCGAGACCATCGGCCACTCGGACGAGGGCCGCGAGTTGGTGGTGATCTGGATCTCGTCGGAGGCCAACCTGCAGGCGCTCGACGGCAACCGCGCCAAGCTCGCCACGATCGCCGACCCGCGCGGCAAGAGCGAAGCCGAGATCCGGGAGCTGATCAAGGCCACCAAGCCGCACTACCACCTGATGGGCGGCCTCCACAGCGGGGAGACCGGACCCTCCGAGATGCTGATGGAGCTGGCCTACAGCTCGACCGAGACCTCGCCCGTGATCTCCGGGAGAACCTCTACGTCTCGATCGCACCCCCGCGGCCGACAGCAGGCGCGTTGCAACATCGACTAACTGGTTCTACCGATACGAACCGGGCTCCGGAATACAGGGTCCGCGGCCGTCGCCGCGGGACACGGCCCGCGGTCGACTCGGCTCCGCCGGATCACGGTGCCGTCCGTTCCCTACTGGGGCCATACCTTCTGCGACAGCCACGACATCCGATGGTGCTGGTCAGATGCGGGCGCTCGCCAACTGACCGCTTCACGGCCACCCGCGATCACGCGCGACCTCCTACGAGTCGCTGCCGCTCCTCCCCTCCGTGGCGCGCGCCCGCAGAGATGATCTCGACCGCTCTCTTGCCGAGCTTACCTGGTTCCTCAACAGGGCTGGCGCAGACCAAACAAGTACGGGATGCCCGGCGTCCACCACACCCGCCTTCATGGATGGCTGGATCGCCGGGGCCATCTCCTGCTCAATCACAACGGTCTGATGAAGATGTACGAGACCCAGTCAGGCCGGGATCTCGACGACGAGCAGCCCAAGGCCAAGAAGGACTCGACCCGCGGCGGATTCCACCGCGCGCGGCGGTCGCGGCGGCGCCCCGACCTTCGGCGCGGCGGCAACCTGCCGACCGGCAAGAGCGGCGGTCAGGAGCAGTGGCCGTAAGCGGGATCCCGATCGGGCCGGAGGACTCGGCCAAGTTCACCCGGCGGGCCAACGCCAACGCTACATACAGACCGGCGTGCTCTCGGCGCTCCAGCTGGCCTCCCTCGATGTTCCCCGCCACGGTGCTCGAGAACTTCTACGTGAAGACCGGAACTCGATCGAGGAGGGGAAGAGCGGCGCCCTTCGGCTACGTGATCCCAGGCGCGGCGTGACGCGGGCGGGCTGTTGAACATCATAGGGCCCAGCGGATCGGTCGGTGCCGGCAAAGGGCGTTCCACAGGTGGACGGTGTCCGTGTCGGCCGACCCTACGTGATCAAGCGGAATCAGCCCTACGGCCGGCTGGCGAAGAAGAGGGCAACTGCTCGAGCGGCAGGACTATCCCGACTCCCGGCTCAACACCTACGACGACAGTGGCTGGACCATGGGGCTCGCGATGAACGTCGACGTCGTCGAGGTCGCCGACTCGATCCTGGCGGTGCCGATCGACAGCTGGTCGACGAAGGCAGCGAGCATCCGCCGGGCGATCGCGGGCGGCGTTCCGCAGGGCTCGCGGTGGCCCTTGGGATCCAGCAACATGGTGAGCTTCCGCTACCGGCGCAACAACGTGCCGTGCGGGTCGCCGAAGCCCTTCACGGCCGACGGGATAGAATTTCCGGCGGGGTCCTTCGTGATCTCACCGACCCGTCCATGGCGTCGGCCCGTGCGGCCCGCCACCGAGCTGGGCCTGACCGGCGCGGCGCTCGCGAGCGTCCTCGGTTCCGATGCGACGCCACGACCGCCCCGGGTGGCGATCTACACCCAGTGGACAGGGACCCAGAATCTGGGTTGGTATCCGACTGACCTTCGACGCGTTCGGGATTCGCCCTGACCTGATCCCCAAAGAACAGCTGGTCCCGGGCGGGCGCCGTGCCAGGTACGACGTGATTCTGGTCGCCGAGCAGAATCTCAGCAAGCGGACCGTGATGCAGGAGCTAACCTCGAGCCGGTGCCCTACCAGAAGAGCGCCAAGTACCAGTTCCCTCGGCATGTACGGCGAGTCGGCCGACATCACAGGCGGCTGGAGCAGGCCAGGGTGATACCTTCGGACTTCCTCGCCGGGCAGCACCCTGAACTGATCGCGGTGGGCCGAGTCGGCCCGACTGCCGATCGGACTAGGCTGGGCGGGCACGGTCGAGAAGGTGTCGATCTCGAACTCTGCCGCGCAGCGGCCCGTTGGTCGGGCGAGATCGACCGAGCATCCGGTGTTCTGGCTACGCCAGACGACTCGGAAATCGAAGTACCGTCAGCGGCCAGCCCTTCCGCGTCGGGATCGCGAAGACGAGACCAGCATTGCTCGCCACTGCGTGGGCGGCGAAGGCATGTCTCGGATCCTACAGTGCTGTTGGCGCCGCTGCGACTCCTGGCGCGGGCGCCGTTCGCGGTGGACATCCCGCAGGCGTATCACGGCAGCGGCCAGGTGATCCTCTTCTTAACAATCCGATCTACCGCTGGCAGAACCACGGCGAGTTCGGCGCGCTCGATCTTCAACTCGCTGCTGAACTGGAACGACCTGGCGGGAGGCGTGAGTGGCGCCGATCGTGGCGGGCGCTCGGCCGAGGTCGAGGCCGCGCGCCCGCGGCCCTCAGCTGCCCGAGGTACTGCGCCAGTCGCGAGTCGGGGCTCCAGGGCCGACCTTCTTGAGATAGCCGAGCACGTCGCCGTCCAGCGGCAGCAGCCTCGCAGCTCGCCCGGTGGGGCGCCAGGCGCCGCTCGATGCCAGGCGGGCGGCGGCCGCCGTAGTACTGGGCGAGCCCCACGTCGATCTCGATCACCTTCCCGCCGAGTCGCGGGAGGATCGCGCCGGGGGTGACGGGTGTGGCCGATCACCACATGCCCGACCCCGAAGCGCTCGAGGATCCGATCAGGCAGCGGCGCGATCGCGCTGTCAGGCTCCGGGCGAGGCCGCGATACCAGAGGGGCCGTCGTCGTCGGTCACGACCTCGGTGGCTCGGGTTCAGGCTCGAGGTCCTTCCGCACCCGGGCGTTGATGTCGATCGGCGCGTCGACGTACGCGGGTCCGATGCCGCCAAATGGAGGAAGAGGTAGCCGCCCGCGAGCACCGCGTCGTGGCCTCGGATCAGGCACCACGTCTTCCCGTTGCCCGCGAACGCGAGGCGGTGCTCCACCCAGCCAAGCGGATGCTCTTCTTCCCAGCGCGCCCCAGCTGTAGTCGGCGCTGTCGCGCCGGGCCGAATCCGCGAGCGCGCGATAGGCGCGCTCGCGGAGCTCCTTGGCACGAGACGAGCGGAAGGCGTCGTATTCGCCGGCCGAGACGTAGCGCAGGTCACCGAGGATGTTCATCGCCTCGTGGTTGCCGATCAGCGCGTGGACCCTGCCGCCCGCCTTCGGCGCCTCTTCCTCCAGCGCCATCAGGAGATCCATCACCTTGCGGGACTCGGGGCCACGGTCGAGCACGTCGCCGGTCTGGACCAGGTGGGTCTCGCCGCCGATCCAACGGTTCTTGCCGTCGATCACGCCGGCCTGGCGGAGCAGCCCGACGAATCGGTCGAAGTCGCCGTGGACGTCGCCGACGGCGACGATCCGTTCGGGCGCGGCCTGCGCCCCGGCTCCGGCCGGCAGGACGAGCGTCGCGAAAAAGACTCCCAGGGTGGCGATCCGCATGGTTGGAAGGTACTCCGGGCGCCTCCCGGGCGCCCCCATCGCGAGTATCTTGGCAGATTCGACCGTCGACCCGAACGGAGATGTCGCGATGCACCGGTTTCCGCGCAGCCTGGCCCTCGGGCCCTCCCCACGGTGGAGAGCCTGGCTGCTCCTGCTCGCTCTGGCGCCGGGTGGCTCCCTCGCGGGCCAGGCCGCGTCCCATCCGACCCGGTTCTCCGCCGGGTTGACGGAGCGTCCCGCGGTCCGCGACGCGCTGGCCTGGCTCGAGACCGATTTCCCCCGGCACGTCGAAGAGTGGATCCGGATCACCGAGATTCCGGGCAAGTCCGGTCACGAGGAGCGGCGGGCGGCCTACATCAAGGCGCAGTTCGAGGCGATGGGCCTGGCGGCGACGATCGACTCGATCGGCAACGTGATCGCGCGGCGGCCGGGGCAAGGTGGCGGCGAGACGGTGGTGTTCGCCGCCCACATGGACACCGTCCACCCGCTCGACACCGACGTCTCCGTCACCCGCGACGATGGCGTGCTCCGCGCCCCCGGGATTTTCGACAACAGCGCGTCCGTGGCCAACATGCTGGCCGTGGCCCGGGCGCTCCAGGAAAACAAGGTCGAGACCCGCGGCGACCTGATCTTCATCGCCACGGTGCAGGAAGAGCTCGGTCTGATCGGAATGGACTACTGGGTCCGGACCAATCCGGGCGTCGCGGACGTGCTGATCGCGCTCGACGGCGGGCTTCCCTCCGTCAACTACGGCGCGCTCGGGATCTACTGGAGCCGCTACCACTTCACCGGCGAGGGGTCGCACACCAACACCTCCGCCGGCAAGCCGCATCCGGCGCGCGCGCTGGCCGACGCGATCCGGTCGATCTACGAGATCCAGATCCCGCCGAATCAGGGCGGGGCCGTCTACAACGTCGGCATCCTGGCGGGCGGGAAGATCTTCAACGGGATTCCGCAGGACGTCTCCTTCACCATGGATCTCCGCTCGGTCAATCCGGCGCTGCTCGACTCGCTCGACCGCGAGATCGACGCCCGCGTGGCCGCGGCCGCCGCGGCGCACAAGGTCGGCTGGCACAAGGAGACTGTCCAACGCAACCCCGCCGGCGGCACGGTCGAGATGCTGGGCGGCCGGCGGGCCCATCCGCTGGTGCAGACGGCGATCGACGCCCACGCCTTCGTGGGCATCGAGTCCCGAGCCATCCCGACCGGCTCCACCGACGCGAACGTCGGGGTGGTGGGGGGGATTCCCTCGATCTCGATCGGGCGCACCACCGGCGGCGATCAACACACCCTGACCGAGTGGGCGGACGTCGCGCCGGCGCTCCCCGCTTCGAAGGTCGCGCTGCTGATCGCGGTGGCCATGGCCGGCCTGGCCGGCCCCTCGACGTGAGCGAGTCGTGACGCTGCTCGGCCTGGTCGTCGCGGCCGGAGCCCTGGCCGGCGGATCGGCGCCGATCGGGATCTGGGAGTCGATCGGCTACGGCACCGTCTGGGTCTTCGACGGAGACCGGCTCGCCACCTTCGAGCTCACCAGCGCCACCTGCGTCGCGAGCACCGGATACCGGCGCCATCCCGCAACCGAGCCCGGCGTGCTCGCCGTCTATCGCGCCGACGAGTCGATCGGCGCGGTGGCCGCGGACTGGATCATCCGCGCGACTTCCACCGATGCCCGTCTGAGCGCGCACACGCCCGGCACCGTCAACGACGTCCACTTCCGCCCGCTGGCGGAGCTTCCCGCCAGGTGCCGAGTCCCGACGCCCGGCACTCGCGCCGGAACGTTCGAAGTCTTCGAGCGCACCATGGCGGAGCACTACGCCTTCTTCGCCGAGCGCGGGATGGACTGGAAGGAGCGGGTGGCGGAGGCCCGGCGCGAGCTCGAGCGAGTCCCGAACGACTCCGCCTTCTATCACCTGCTACACGAGATGCTGGCCCCGCTCGAGGACGCCCACACCAAGATCATCGCGGCGCCGCTCGGACTCCGGCTCCCGACCTACCGGAGGACCGCCCGGTGGCTCGAGGGCGCGGAGCTCGACCGGGTGCGCGACCTGGCGCCCGTGGCCTACCTCCGGGACTCGCTCCGGCGGCTCGACGGCGGCCGGCTCCAGTACGGGACGCTCGAGGGCAACCTGGGTTACCTCAAGGTGACCGCCGAGTACGGCTTCGCCAGCACCGGCCGCTTCGAGGACGACTCGGCCGCGTTCGAGCGGAGCCTCGCCGGGCTGATGCCCGCGATCGCGCGGCACCGGGGCCTGGTGCTCGATCTCCGGATCAACGGCGGCGGGTACGACGCCAACGCGCGGCTCCTCGCCGGGGCGCTCACCGACGTCGCCTACCCCGCCATGGTGAAGCGGGCGCGCTCCGATCCCGACGACCCGAGCCGCCTCACCGAGCCCACCGTGGTCGAGGTCGTGCCGGCGGCGGGCGCTCGGTTCACCGGTCCGCTCGTGGTGCTGATCGGGATCCGCACCATCAGTGCCGGCGAGGTGCTCGGCCTGATGCTGCTCGGCCGAAGCCCGCGGCCCTGGCTCATCGGCGAGCCCACCCAGGGGGTCTTCGCCGACGAGCTGGTCCGGCGGCTGCCCAACGGTTGGCAGTTCCAGCTCACCAGCGAGCGCTACGCCACGCCGGACGGCCGGAGCTTCGAGGGCCCGGGTCTCGAGCCCGATCTCCGCATCGAGGTGTTTCCCCCGGGCGAGCGGGACGGCCGCGCCGATCGCGCGCTCGAAGCCGCGATCCGACACCTGAGGGGTCGCTGATGGGTGAGCGTTTCTTCGACGACCCCGTTTCCGTCGACCGGGTCCGGGCGGAGCTGACCGAGGCGCACGCGGGTGACGCCCGCTGGGACGACCCGAAGAACCTCCGCGCCTCCTACGTCGCGGACGCGGAGACGACGGCGCTCGCCCGCGACGCCTTCGCCGCCTACCTCGGCAGCAACGCGATCTACGGCGCCATCGCCTACCCGAGCCTCCGCCGCTTCGAGGCGGAGGTGGTGGCGACGCTGCTCCGGCTCTTCCGCGCGCCGCCGGGGGCCGCCGGCAGCATCACCACCGGCGGGACGGAGAGCATCTTCCTCGCGGTCAAGACGGCCCACCGATGGGCGAGGGAGCACCGGCCGAGCGCGCGGCGCCCGACCCTGGTGGCCACCCGCACCGCGCACGCCGCGTTCGACAAGGCCGCCGACGTGCTCGGCATGCGGACCGTCCGGGTCCCGGTGGGCGCCGGCTACCGCGCCGATCCCGAGCGGATGGCGGCCGCGATCGACGACGACACCATCATGCTGGTCGGCTCGGCGCCGTCGTACGGCTACGGGGTGGTGGATCCGATCCCCGAGTTGGGCGCGTTGGCGGAGCGCCACGGCCTCTGGCTCCACGCCGACGGCTGCGTCGGCGGCATGGTGCTGCCCTTCGTGCGCGACCTCGGCCGGCGGCTGCCCGGGTTCGACTACTCGGTGCCCGCGCTCCGCTCGGTCTCGATCGACCTCCACAAGTACGGCTACGCCTTCCACGGATGCTCGGCGCTCCTGCTCCGGAGCGAGGAGCTGCTCCGCCACCAGCGCTACGAGTTCGACGACTGGCCGGTGGGCCACTACGCCACCGCGAGCTTCGCCGGCTCGCGCGGCGGCGGTCCGATCGCCTCGGCCTGGGCGGTGATGCGCCACCTCGGGTACGCCGGGTTCCGCGACCGGGTGCGCGCGATGCTCGAGACTCGCGACCGGCTCCTGCCCGCGATCGCCGCGATCGACGGGCTCGAGGTGTACGGGGAGCCGGAGGGGGCGGGCTTCGCGTTCGGGTCGACCGCGGTGGACATGACGGCCGTGGGCCAGGAGATGAGCCGGCGGGGCTGGGCATTCGGCCCGCTCGCCGAGCCGCCGGGGCTGATCGTCTTGCTCAACGCCGGCCACTCGGCCGTCGCGCCGGCGTTGCTGGAGGATCTCGCGGAGGTCGTGGCGCTGGTGCGGGCGGGCAAGGTCACCGCTCGTGGCGGGCCCTCCGCCTACACCGTCTGATCCGAAACTCGACGGCGCGCCGACCGTAAGACAGCGCGAACCCCAACCAGAGGAGTCTCCATGCGGCGGATCGGTCTGCTCTCGCTCGTTCTCAGTCTCGCCAGCTGCGCGCCGGCCGCGCAGTCCGGCTCGAGCGACGGAGGCGAGCAGCGGATCGCCCGGGTCGAGTCGGGGCTCCGGCGCGCCGTGCAGGTCAAGAGTCTGCCGGTCGAGACCTACCCGCTCGCGGACCGGATGGCCAAGTACAACACGCCGGGCGTCACCATCGCCGTGGCCGACAGCGGCCGGGTCGTCTGGGCGCGCGGCTTCGGCATCAAGGAGGCGGGCACCAGCGATTCCGTCACGTCGACGACGCTCTTCGAGGCGGGCTCGATCAGCAAGCCGGTCGCGGCGACGATCATGCTCCGGCTGATGGAGCAGGGCAAGCTCTCCCTGGACGAGAACGTCAACGACTATCTCACCAGCTGGAAGCTGCCCGAGAACCGCTTCACCGCGAAGGAGAAGGTCACCCTGCGTCGGATCGTGTCCCACAACGCGGGGCTCACGGTCCACGGCTTTCCCGGCTACGAGGTGACAGACTCGATCCCGACGGTGCCGCAGGTGCTCGACGGCGCCAAGCCGGCCAACACCGGCCCGGTGCGGGTGGACACCACCCCCGGCGCGATCTGGCGCTACTCGGGTGGCGGCACCACGATCATGCAGCTCCTGGTGACCGACGTGGGGGGCAAGCCGTTCCCGACGCTGGCCCGGGAGCTGGTGTTCGATCCGGCCGGAATGAAGCTCAGCACCTACGAGCAGCCGATCCCGGCTTCACGGATCAGCGAGACCGCGGCCGCCCACCATCAGGACGGCACCATGGTGCCGGGCCGCTGGCACGTCTATCCCGAGATGGCGGCCGCCGGGCTCTGGACCACGCCGAGCGAGCTGCTCCAGTGGGCCATCGCCATCGCCGAGTCGCGCGCCGGAAAGGCCAACAGCCTCCTCCAGCAGGCCACCGCGACCGAGATGCTCACGGTCCAGAAGGAGCCCACGGGGCTCGGCCCGTTCATCCGGGGCAGCGGCCGGAGCATGAGCTTCGGGCACGGCGGCTCGGACGAGGGCTTCCACGCCGAGCTGATCTACTTCCCGGAGACGGGGCAGGGCGCGGCGGTGATGGTCAACAGCGACGGCGGGGTGCCCATGCTGCGAGAGATCCTCTTCGCCATCGCGGCGGAGTACGACTGGCCCGAGTTCGGCCCCAGGGAGATCGATGCGATCGCGATGGACTCCGCGGCGGTGGAGCAGGCGCTCGGCGCCTACCGGACCGACAAGCCCGTCCCGGTCACGATCACCATCTCACGCGAGAACGGGAAGGTGTTCGTGCACAGCGAGTTCACGCCCAAGGGCGAGGCCGTGTTCACGACCCCGACCCACCTGGTGCTGCTCGAAGGCGGCTTCGAGCTCGACCTGGTGCCGGGGGCGAACGGCGTGATCGATTCGGTGAAGGCGGGGCCGTTCGTCGCGCCGAAGGTCCGCTGACTCTCCAGGTGGTCCAAGCACGAAGCCCGGCGTCTCGGACGCCGGGCTTCGTCGTTTGGGTGGCGCCGGAGCGACGGGGCGTCAGTTGCCCTGGCTCGACGGCGGCACCATGCCCTTCATCCGCATGTAGGTGACCAGGTTGCCGTAGTGCTCGCTGTTGTGGGCGAGATTGAAGGCCATCACCCAGTTGACCGTGCCCTTCATCCCGAAGAGCGTCACCTCGGCCATCGAGCGCTCGTGCGGAATGCTCTTGAGGGCCTGGTCGCAGTACTCCTGCGCCGCCTTCATGCCGGCCACGATGGCGGCCTTGCCGGTGGCCTTCTCGTAGTTGGCGGTCTGCGGGCTCTTCTCGCCCTTGGCGGCGGCGCAGAAGGCGTAGTTCGCGTTGGCCAGGTGTCCCGCGATCTCGCCGAAGGAGCGAACCTCGGGCGTGGGCTTGAAGGCGAAGTCGGCCTCCGGCATCTGCTCGGCGGCCTTGATCGACCAGCCGTAGTACTGCGACTGCAGCTTGGCGACGTCGGACAGCGGCCAGTTCGGGTCGTGGTGCTCCTCGTGCTGGGCGCTGACCGGTAACGCGGCGGCGAGCGCCAGGGTGGCGGTGACGATCAGGGTGCGCATGGAAAGCTCCTCGCGGGCTCGGGGCGTAAGGATCGATGACGTGGTGGCCGATGACCGTCGGCCTCGGGCCGGAATCTACCGAACTGGCCTGGCGCCGGCAGACGCTGGCCGCCGGGCACCCTTCACCCGACGAAAACGGCCCCCGGATTGTGACGGCCCGGGATTCCCGCCCGGCGCGCGGGGTCGGCCAGCGCTATTGTTCTGAAACGTCCTGGAACGTCGGGGCGTATGCCGCCGGGGGAGCGCTCCGAATCGATCGGCCTCCCCGGGTTGTTCTCCTTCGCGCCGAGCCGTCCATGTCTCTCCCGATATTGCCCCTTCTTTCCCTCGCTCCTCAGGCGCAAGTCATCGTGGGGTCGGGTGATCCGCCGCCCGAGCTGATCATGGCGATCCTCGGCATTCTGGTCGGCGGCCTGCTCCTCTGGCCTCTGGTCCGCGCCTGGGCTCGCCGGCTCGAGCGGGGCTCCGCCGATCCGGCTCTCAAGGAGGAGGTGGAGCATCTCCGGGCACGACTCTCGGAGATGGACGGGCTGCAGGATCGGGTCGCCGAGCTGGAGGAGCGGGCCGACTTCGCCGAGCGGATGCTCACTCAGGGCACCCCGGACCAGCCTGGCCGGCAGCTCGGCGCGTAGCCGGCCAGACCGCCGCCAGTTTCCAGGTCCCGGAGCGGCTCGACGTCCTCGGATCCCTCGTCGTGAGGCGACGCGATGCCCCCGAAACCCATGATCGCCGGGCGGCCCACCGCCCCGAAGGCACGAACCACGTCCCGCCCCGCCTGGGTGTCGATGCGCCGACATGGGGCGCCGTCGGCGCTGGGAGCGACGCTCGGCGCCCTGCTGCTGCTCGCCGCCCCCGTGGCCGCCCAGGCCCCCGAGCCGCTCGCCGATCTCCCCTCTTTCGTCCGGCGAACCATGAGCGATTGGGGCGTGCCAGGCGTCGCGATCGGAATCGTCCGCGGTGACTCGGTGCTGTTCGAGGCGGGGTTCGGCGTCCGCGAAGTGGGCAGGCCGGAGCCGGTCGATACGCGGACCGTCTTCGGCAACGGCTCGACCACCAAGGCGTTCACCGCCGCCCTGATCGGCACCCTGGTCGACGAAGGCAGGCTGGGCTGGGACGACCGGGTGATCGACCGGATTCCCGATTTCCGCCTGGCCGATCCGTACGCCACCCGGGAGACCACCGTGCGGGATCTGCTGGCCCATCGCACCGGGGTGGCGGCGAGAACCTACCAGCTGCTCGAGTACTGGGATGCGCCCGCCGATCGCGCCGAGCTGGTGCGTCGGCTCAGGTTCGAGCCGATGGCGGCGGGGCTCCGTGCCCGTCACATCTACCACAACATCACGTTCACGGCGGCCGGCATCGTCGCCGAGGCGGTGACCGGCGAGACCTGGGAAGACCTGCTCGAGCGGCGGCTGCTCGCCCCGCTCGGCATGAAGTCCAGCTCGCCACGGCTCGATCGGGTCCTGGCCGGGGCCAACCGGGCCTCGCCCCACGGCTGGCGCGACGGGCAGGTGGTGCCGGTGCCGTGGCTCGATCTCGGCAACATCGGACCGGCCGGCAGCTTGAGCTCCAACGTGGAGGACATGCTCCGCTGGCTCCGGATGCTGCTCGGCGAGGGCGCGCTCGACGGACGTCGGGTGCTCAGCGCCGCGTCGGTCCGGGAGATGCTCGCGCCCGCGATACCCATTCCAGCCACGTCGCTCGCCGAGGGGACCTTCAGCGCCTACGGGCTCGCCTGGCAGCTCGGCCTCGCGTACGGACGGAAGGTGGCGATGCACACCGGCTCGGCGCAGGGCTTCCGGGCCCTGATGGCGATCGTCCCGGAGGAGCGGCTGGCGCTGATCGTCTTCTGCAACCGGCACGTGAGTCAGTACCCGGTCGTGCTGCTCCGGACCGTGCTCGATCGGCTTCTGGGAGACGGTCGAGCACCGGATCGGAGCGCCGAGCTCTCGAGCCAGCTGGCCGAGCAGGCGGAGCGCCGTCGGGCCGCCGAAACCGGTCTCGAGGCGGCCCGGCACCGCGACACCCGACCCAGCCTGCCCCTCGAGGCGTACACCGGGACCTACCTGATCGATCTCCTCGCCCCGACGCGGATCACCATCGAGGATGGCCGGCTGGTCTGGCAGGTCAGCCCCGGATTCGTGGGCGAGCTCCGCCATTGGCACCACGACGTGTTCCGGGTGGCGCGTTGGCGGGCCCCACTCTGGGACGAGAGCGCGGGCCTCGATCCCTTCGTCAGCTTCCGGATCGATCCTCGCGGGCGGCTCTCGATGGAGGTCGACGGGGTGGGAACCCTGGTCCGGCGCGATCCCTGAGGGGGGTGGCTATCGTGCCGGCACCACCGTCAGGGTGACGGCGGACGGGTGGGCCGGCCCGTGGTGAATCACGTTGTGCGCCACGATCGGGTCCTTCTCGTTGTAGTTCGGCCCGCCCGTGTTGAGGTTGCGCTCGTAGACCGGGAACGAGCTGCTCGCCACCGAGATCCGAATCCGATGCCCCGCCTGGAAGGTGTTGCTGGTGACGAGCGGCGGTAGCGTCACCTGGTAGACCTTGCCCGACTCCATGAAGACCGGCGCGTCCCAGCCCTCGCGCCAGCGCACCCGGAGCGCCTGCTCGTCCAGGTTGTACGCCTTCCCGTCCGGATACACGTCCACCAGCTTCACCATCAGGTCGGTGTCCTTCACGTCCGAGGAGAGGTAGAGGGTCACCGTGACGGGACCGGTGACGCTCACCGCCTCCCGAAGCGGCTCGGTGCTGTAGACCAGCACGTCCCGCCGGGCCTGCATCGGAGCCTGGTCGAACGAGCCCGGCACCGCGGCGTTGAAGCAGCAGACCTGGCCACCCAGGCTGGGCGTTGGATCGAGCGGGTCGTAGGTGTAGCGGTCCTCGGCGTCCTTGCGCGGCCGCCTGAGCACGAGGCGGCCGTCGCCGCCCGCGGTGTTCGCGCCGCCGTCGCTGTCGAGGTAGTAGGTCACCTGACGGGCGCCTGCGGGTGGCCAGGTGTCGTAGGTCTTCCAGGCCTTGTCGCCCATGTCGTAGGCCCGCACCCGCGGCTCCCGCTCGATCCCGTTGTCGATCCCCTTGAGCCAATGGTCGTACCAGCGGAGCAGGAAGCCGGTATAGTCGAAGCGGGCGTCGCCCACCTCGCGCTCGCCGATCACGTAGCGCTCGCTCTCGACCCGTCCCATCTGACAGTGCGGGGTCGGAGCCACGATCATGAACGTGTTGTCCCGCGCCAGCTGGGTGGCGGCGTACTCGGTCTGATACTGGAACAACGCGAGGTTCGGCCCGGTCGAGACGTCGTACCAGGAGTTGATGTAGAGCGCCGGCGCGCCGTTCCGATCGCCCTCGTTGCCGAACTCGATGGTCTTCCAGCGCGGATCGTCGAGCGGCCAGGTCATGAAGTCGTCGAGATCGCTCGGCGCCGAGCCGATCCGCCGGGGGATGTCGCCCCAGGGCAGCGTGTTGACGACGGTGTCGAACTTGACCTGCGGGATCGACTGCGGGTTCAGGTCCCAGTAGCGATTCAGCCGGAGCATCTGCTCTCGGGTGAGCTCGGCGGGAAAGGAGGGCTTGTACTTGTAGCCCGCGCCGTGGTACCAGGAGAGCCAGAAGTTCTGGAAGACCCCGCCCCGATAGTGGTTGCCCATCTCGTTGTAGGGCCCGATCCGACCGATCCCCGCGCCGGACCCGCGTGGCACCGCCGCGGCGAAGGCGGGATGGTGCATCGCGTTCATCCGATGCTGCTCCTCCGCGCTCGAGGAGCAGCCGATCGCGCCGACCTTGCCGTTCGACCAGGGCTGCTTCGAGATCCAGTCGATCGTGTCGTAGGAGTCGGGACCGGAGCCGCCCAGATAGGTGTACACGCCCTCGGAGAAGTAGCGCCCCCTGACGTTGACGTAGGCGAGGACGTAGCCGTTCTCGACGAACGCCTGGTTCTCGGCCCAGACCGCCGGATTGATGGTGTAGGGGAAGAAGATCAGGATGGTCGGCAGGTTCTGGCGGGCGCGGTTCTTCGGGAAGAAGAGCGAGGCGTTGAGCCGCTTCCCGTCGCGCATTGGAATCCGAACCATGTCCTCGCGGTCGACCTGGGTCGCGAAGTACTCGGCGACGGGATTGGGCCTGGCCTGCGCCTCGAGCCGGCTCGGTCCGAGGCCGAAGCTGGCCGGCAGGACGAAGGCGGCGATCGTGGCGGCCACGGCGATGGAGCGACGCAGGTGGTGCGCGGGTGCTGACATGGTATGGTCCTCTGGGGAGATCGATCTGAACCTAGCTCGTCGGAGGGCCCGCGTCAGGCGTCGTGGCCGGGTATTCTTCCTCGTGGCGCCGATCCGTCCTCGTTTTCCAGGAGAGGTGGCGGGGTGAAACGCTGGCCGTCGCGAGTGATCAACGCCTGGTCGAAGGTGCTCTGTCTCGTGCTGCTGCTCGTCCCGGTCGGAGGGGTCGCGGCCCAGGCGCAGGAGCCGTCGGCGGCGATGGGCCGGCCCGCCTGGAATCTCCCGCCCGATCGTTTCGTTTCGGTGCACGGCTACCGGCTCCACTACTTCGAGAAGGGCACGGGGCCGGCGATCGTGCTGCTGCACGGCTTCAGCGGCTCGGCGGGGCTGGAGTGGGGCCGGGTGATCGACGCCCTCGCCGTGCGGCATCGCGTGATCGCGCCGCACCAGCTCGGCTTCGCCCCGTCCGAGGCGCCGGCGATCGACTACGACACCGACGCCTTGATCGAGTCGCTGGCTGGCCTGATCCGCGCGCTCGACCTCCGCGGGGTGACTCTGGTCGGTGAGTCGTTCGGCGGCTGGGTCGCGGTCAGCTACGCCGCGAGGCGGGCGAAGGCGGGATCGACCCTCCCGCCGATCGAGCGACTGGTGCTGGTCGACGCGGCCGTCGGGCTCACCGCGCTCGAGCCCGGGCGCCGTGCCTTCGCCGACCCCGCCGCCCAGGCGGAGGCCGCGGCGTTCGTCCGAGCGCATCCGATTCCCGACCACGAGCCCACCCGCCAACGGGTGATCGCGAACAGCGGCTTCCTCGAGGGGGAGCCGACCGCCGCCGAGCTCGCCGCCATCCGCGTACCGACGCTGATCGTCTGGGGCGACGAGGACGAGCTGGTGCCCCGCTCCTTCGGCGACCGGCTGGCCCAGCTGATTCCGGGCGCCCGGTTCGAGCTGGTGCCGGGGGGCCACATTCCGCCGGTGGAACGGCCCCGGGAGCTCATCGCGCTGCTGCTCGACTTCGCTCGCTGAGCGCCGCGGCCCGACGCCGCGGCCGGGGGCTCACTCGGGCGTCGCGTCCCGCGCCCGCGAGAGCCGGAGCAGCTCGGGCAGGACCTGGCCCAGACGAATCGCCTCGGCGTCGGGACGCCCCAGACCGAAGTAGAGCGGCTCGAACAACGCGAAGAGGCGGTCGTAGACCTCGTGCTCGGCCGGGTCGGGATCGACCCGGCGGTACGACGGGCAGAGGGCGCGCTGCGCTTCCTCCACGCTCGGGTATGCGCCCGCGGCCACCAGGGCGAAGATCGCGGCGCCGAGGCTGGTGATCGGCCGCTCGGGCACCAGCACCGGCGCGCCCATCACGTTGGCGTAGACCCGGTTCAGCACCTCGTTCTGCTGGGGGATGCCGCCGGCGTGGATCAACCGCCGGATCGGCACGCCGTGCGAGGCCATCCGCTCCAGGATGATCCGGGTGTGGAGCGCCGTCGCCTCGATGGCGGCGAAGAGCTCGTCCCGGGCCTCGTGACCGAGGTGCCAGCCGAGGGTGACGCCGCCGAGCCAGGGATTGACCAGCACGGTGCGGTCGCCGTTGTCCCAGGCGAGGCGGAGCAGGCCGGTTTCGGCGGCTCGGAAGCGCTCGAGCCCGGTCGCGAGCGACTCGACCGTCCGGCCCGCGCGCCGCGCGATCGCGTCGAACAGCTGGCCCGTGGCCGAGAGCCCGGCCTCGATCCCGGTGAGCCTGGGATGGATCGAGCCCGGCACCACTCCGGAGACCCCCGGCACAGCCTCGACCGA
>JAWKQJ010000065.1:0-22343 GCA_041390205.1 Gemmatimonadales bacterium | reverse complement strand
GCCGCCCGGGTCGTCGTCGTAGAAGCGCCCCGCGAAGTAGAGGTGCTCCTCGTCGTAGCCGACCCGGATCTCGGTCCGCTGAGTCGGCGTGCCGCCGAAGGTCGGCAGGTACAGGGTGAGCGGGAGCGGGTCGATCCGCTGCCAGGCGGGCTCGTCGGGCCGGCCGTCGAGGACGACGGGGCCGTCGAGCCGGGCCAGGGGCAAGGGGGCTTGGGCCGACGCCGCGGCGGGCGCGCCCAGAGAGCAGGCCACGAGGGCGAGAGTCGAGTATCGCACCCGGATACGAACGGGAGTGAGCCCGCCGGCTCACAAGCGGCGGTCGCCCAAACGCGGGACCGATGGGTCGAGCGGTGGGATTCTCCGGCCGAAAGCCCGGCCCGCCGGACTAGATCGCCCCGCCTCGCCGGAAGCGGCCGAGCCGGTCGTAGCGGTCTTCGTGCGCGCGGACCACCTCGTCGGGCGAGACCGTGGCGACGCCGGCCTTCCCGACCTCGATCCCCGCCGCGACGTTGGCGAGGTAGGCGGCCTCGTCGATCGACCCGCCGGCCGCGAGCGCGGTCGCGACCCAGGCCGTCACCGTGTCGCCGGCGCCCGAGACGTCGTACACCTCGCGGGCCAGGCTCTTGATGTGGGTGCTGCCGCCGGACCGCCGGACCAGGGTCATCCCGTCGGCGCCCAAGGTGAGGAGCAGGTGGTCGACCCCGAGCCGCTCGACGGCCTCGACCAGGCCGCGCGGGTTCCGCTCCGGGTCGAGCTCGACCGAGGCGCCGAGCGCCGCCTCCAGCTCCCGGCGGTTGGGCTTGAACACGGTGGCGCCACGGTAGTCGAAGAAGTGCCGGAACTTGGGATCCACCACGACCGGCACGGCGTGCTGCCGGGCCAGCGCGATCGACGCGCCGATCAGCTCGGCGTCGAGGACGCCCTTGTTGTAGTCCTCGATCACCAGCCCGTCGGCCTCCGGGAGCAGGCTCTGGATCCGCTCGCGGAGCGTCCTCGCGTCCGCCGGCTCGAGGGCGGTGACCACCTCTTCGTCGATCCGAACCACCTGCTGCCCCCTGGCGACCACCCGGGTCTTGGTCGTGGTCGGCCGGCCGGCCACCTGCACCAGGTGGCGGTCGTCGATCTCCCGGGCGGCCAGCTCGGTACGGATCGCGGCGCCGTGCTGGTCGTCGCCCACCACGCCGCCCAACAGCGGCAGCGCGCCCGTGGCGGCGACGTTGGCGGCGACGTTCGCGGCGCCGCCCAGCGCGGTGCGGTGCTCGCGGACGATCACCACCGGCACCGGCGCTTCGGGGGAGAGTCGCTCCGTGTCGCCCAGGAGGTAGCGGTCCAGCATGACGTCGCCGAGGACCACGATCCGGCGGCCGCGCATCCGCTCGATCAGGTCGAGCAGGCGGTCCCGGGCGAGGGGCACGATGGGATGGCTCATTCGACGGGTCCGCCCTTGGCGAAGCCGATGGTCGCGATCAGCCGGGCCTCGATCCGGGTCCGGCTCGCGCCCGGCACGTGATCGGCGTTGGTGGTGTGATGGAGTCCGGCGCTCGCCCGCAGGTTGAATCGGGTGCTGCCGCCGTGGACGGAGGCGCCGAGCCGGTAGGTGGTGGCCGTGGTGCCGATGAAGAGCTCCGGCGTGTCGGTGAGTGCCGCGCCGAGGGGAAACGGCGCGTCGATCCGGCCCTCGCCCTGCCAGAGCACCGCCAGGTCCGTGGCCGCGAGCCAGCGACCCGCGATCGGCCGGGCCAATTCGAGCGTCACCAGCGCGTTGTCCGTCTGGTGCGGCCCGATGCCGACGCCCCGGTCGACGAAGCTCTCGGTCGAGTCGATGGTGCGGAAGGCGAGGCTGTTGACCAGCGAGACGCCGGCCCGCCAGCTGGCTCGGCTGCCTAACGCTCCGCGGCCGGTCACCGTCACCGCCCAGCGCCCGGGATGAGCCGGCTCGCCGGTTCCGTCGGGGTCGGGCGAGCGGCGCCAGCGGTCGTCGATCGCGGCTTGCGCCCCGAGCGCGAGCCCCGGCTTCGGCCGCCACTCGAGATCGCCGCCGAGCAGGGTGTTGCGGTTGTCGTCGAGCCCGAACTGGACCGGAAAGGCCAGCAGCACCAGCGGGTTCCTGAAGTAGGGCTCGAAGCTCTGGTTCGGTCCGGCGAGCACCGCCGTCTCCCAGATCCCGAGGTCGAGCCGCTTGGTGACCCGCGCGGTGAGTCGATGGGCCACGAAGTAGCGCTTGTGCTCCACGTCGCCGGGGCCGACCATCGGGGTCAGCTCGGTGGCCAGCAGATCGAGCTGGAAGTTCTTCAGTCGGAGCTCGAGCCCGAGGTCGGAGCGGGGATAGCCGTAGCTCGAGATCGGAATCCCCGGCCGCTCGACCGGTCCCCAGTTCCGAGCCATCTGTCCGTAGAACAGGCGGATCTTGCCGAACTGCGCGCTGAGATAGGCGTCGGCGAAGCGATACGCCTGGCTCTTTCGCTGCTGGATCTCGCCGCCGCGCCAATCCGGATCGAGCTTGAGTCGATTCTCGGCGATCGGCCGGCTGGCCAAGACCAGGGGGCCGACGCGGGCTTCGAGCGCTCCCTCGGCGTAGAACTGCGTGGCGCCCTCGCCGGCGGGATGCAGCAGATCGCGGCGAGCCGCCGTGAAGGCCTGCGTCCCGGCTCTCGCTTCGAATCGGACCCAGTCGTCGCCCTCCGGATCGCGGAGCTCGTCGGCGAGACGCGCCAGCCGGGCGTCGCTCACCGTGCCGGCGGCCAGCGCGCTGTCGAGCGCGCGGACCACGTCGACGCGGCGAAAGGGCCGCACCATCGGACTCGGATCCGGGAGGTCGCCGCGCGCGATCAGGTGCTCGACCAGCGGAGTCAGCGGATGGTCCAGCGGGAGGTAGGGCGACGACTGCGCCGCGACCGGTGGGCCCGCGAGGGCGAGAAGGAGAAGGGCTGCGCGCCGCACGGTTGGGAATGTAACGGGGGCGGCTATGTTTCCCCCCTCATGAGCCGCTTCCGAGTCGAAGTGCTGCGTGGAGGCCTGGTGGAATCCGTCCATCCGGTCTCCGTTGCCGTCGTGGATCCGACCGACCGCCTGATCGCCTGGGCCGGCGAGCCGGAGCGCACGGTCCCCTGGCGCTCCGCGGCCAAGCCGTTTCAGACCCTGCCGCTGCTCACGGACGGCGCCGCGGACGCGTTCGGCTTCGACGACGAGGAGATCGCGCTCGCCTGCGCCTCGCACTCGAGCGAGGCCGGGCACCTCGCGATCGTCGACCGGATGCTGGCCAAGGTCGGCGTCGGCGAGGAGCGGCTCGCCTGCGGACCCCATCCGCCGCTCGCCGCGGCGGTCGAGCGCGAGGTGATCGCTCGCGGCATCGAGCTGACTCCGCGTTGGAGCAACTGCTCGGGCAAGCACACGGGCCTCGTGGCGCTCGCCAAGCATCACGGCTGGCCGCTCGACGGCTACGGCAAGGCCGATCACCCGGTCCAGCGCCGGATCCTCGGCGAGATCGCACGCTTCTCCGGCGTGGCCGAAGAGCGGATCGTACTGATGGTCGACGGCTGCGCGACGGTCTGCTTCGGTCTTCCGATCCGGTCGATGGCGCTCGCCTATGCCCGCTTCATCGTCTCCGAGGAGCCGGCCTGCGCGAGGATCGCCCGGGCGATGATGACGCACCCTTGGGTCGTGGCGGGCACCGGGCGCTTCGAGACCGAGCTGATGACCGCGCTGCCCGGAGAGGTGCTCGCCAAGGTCGGGGCCGAGGGCGTCTACTCGGCGGCCGTGCCGGCGCTCGGGGTCGGTCTCACCCTCAAGGTGGAAGACGGCGCCTGGCGCGCGGCGCCGATCGCGTTGCTCGCGGTGCTCCGCCGGATCTTCGAGCGAGGAGCCGGGTCGGCGGCCGCACGTGCGACGCTCGACGGGATGGCCAAGTACCGCGAGCCCGAGCTCACCAACACGCGCGGCGCGGTGGTCGGTCGGATCCGCGTGGCCGGCGAGCTGCAGTTTTCGGGCTCCTGAGCGGAGCGCTTCGATGACCGGCTCGGACCCCCGATCCCTTACCATGGATTCGCTCGACCCGCGCACGCTCGCGCTGGTGCGGCTTGCCGCCGCCGTCGCCACCGGCCGTCGCGAGGCGCTGGCCGAGCGGATCGACCAGGCGATCGCCTCGGGCGTGCCGCCGGTGTGGGTCGACGAGCTGCTGCTCCAGTCCGTGCTGATGGTCGGCTACCCCCGCGCGCTCGGCGCGCTCGGCCTCTGGCGCGAGCGGGTCGCGGAGCCGGCCTCGCTCGAAGACGGAACCGACTACGGGATGCAGCCCGCTTGGGCCGAGCGGGGCGAAGGAGTCTGTCGAACGGTGTACGGCGCCAACTACGAGAAGCTCCGCCGCAACGTGCGCGGCCTTCATCCCGCGGTCGACGCCTGGATGGTGGCCGAGGGCTACGGTCGGACCTTGGGCCGGCCCGGCCTGGACCTCGGCCGCCGGGAGCTCTGCGTGGTGGCCCAGTGCGCGGTGCTGGGTGCCGAGCGCCAGCTGCATTCCCATCTCCGCGGCTCGCTCAACGCGGGCGTCGCGCCGGCGGTCGTGGCGCGGGTGCTCGACGCGCTCGCGCCCGATCTCGACACCGAGCACGCCAAGATGAGCCGGGCGCTCTGGGAGCGGATCGCCGGGTGAGCTTCGTCGATCGGGTGTCGGTGCGCGTGTTGGCGGGGCCCGGCGGAGCCGGCGCCTGTTCGTTCGCTCGCTTCAAATACCAACCGAAGGGTGGCCCCGACGGCGGAGACGGCGGGCACGGCGGCAGCGTCTATCTCAAGGCCGACACCAACCTCTCGACCCTGCTCGACTACCGCTACCGCAACACCTGGAAGGCCGAGCGAGGCCAGCACGGCAAGGGCAAGAACATGACCGGCGCCTCCGGCGCCGACCTCTATCTGCCCGTGCCGCCGGGCACCGTGGCTCGCGACCAGGCCACCGGCATGGAGCTGGGCGAGGTGCTCGAGCACGGCGACGTTCTGCTGGTCGCCAAGGGCGGCCGGGCAGGGCGGGGCAATGCCCGCTTCGCCACGCCCACCCATCGCGCCCCCCGCGAGTGGGAGCCGGGCACGCCCGGCGAGGAGCGCGATCTCGAGCTCGAGCTCAAGCTGATCGCCGACGTCGGCCTCGTCGGCGAGCCCAACGCCGGGAAGAGCACGTTGCTCTCGGTCGTGTCCGCGGCGCGGCCCAAGATCGCCGACTATCCCTTCACCACGCTGGAGCCGAATCTCGGCGTGGTCCAGCTGAGCGGCCACCGGACCTTCGTGGTGGCCGACATTCCCGGCATCATCGAGGGTGCCCACGAGGGGAAGGGCCTCGGACTGACCTTTCTGCGTCACGTCGAGCGCACCCGGGTCCTCGCCTACCTCGTGCCGCTCGACGCGCCGGATCCCGAGGAAGTGCTCGAGCGGCTCCGGCACGAGGTCGGGCGCTACAGCGAAGCGCTGCTCGCGAAGCCGCAGGTGGTGGTGCTCACCAAGCGGGATCTCCTGCCGGCCGAGGCCCCGCTGCCCGATCTGGGATTCGGTGGCGCCAAGCCGATCGCGGTCTCCGCGGTGAGCGGGCTCGGGCTCGACGCCTGGAAGGAATCCCTCTGGGGGCTGGTCGAGCGCGCCCGGGCGGACGAGGTGCCGGACACCGAGTGGGACGAAGAGTGATCGATCGCGAGGAGCGGCTCGCGTATCTCACCGTCGCGATGGTGCCGGGCATCGGTCCCGCCCGGCTCGCCGCGCTCCGGAGCGCGCTCGGCTCCTTCCGCGCCGCCCTCGCGGCCCCGGTGCCGGTGCTCCGGAGCGTCCCCACCATGACCCGCGCCGCGGCGACCGCCGTCCACCGCGCGAGCCCGGCCCTCGCGGAAGGGATCCTCGAGCAGCTTCGGGTGATGGGCGGCGTGCTGCTCACCCCGGACGACGAGCACCACCCGACCGCGCTCACCCAGCTGCCGGAGCCGCCGCCGCTGCTCTTCGCGCTCGGTCGGCTCGAGCTGCTCGAGCGAATCGCCGTCGCCGTGGTCGGGAGCAGGCAGCCGACCACGTACGGTCGAGACGCCGCACGGCTGGTGGCCCGCTCGGCGGTGGGTGCCCGGCTCGTGGTCGTCAGCGGCATGGCGCGCGGCCTCGACGCCGTGGCGCACCAGGCCGCGCTCGATGCCGGCGGCGGGTCGATCGGCGTGCTCGGCAACGGCCTGGGCGTGGTCTACCCGGCGGCCAATCGGGCGCTCTACGAGCGGATGTCCCGCGCCGGCCTGCTGCTCACCGAGCACCCACCCGGGGAGCGACCCAACGCCGGCAGCTTTCCGGTGCGGAACCGGATCATCGCGGCGCTGGCGCGGGTCACCGTCGTCGTGGAAGCCGCGATGGACTCCGGCGCCCTCCAGACCGCCGACCACGCGCTCGGTCTCGGCCGCGAGGTGATGGC
Organism: Gemmatimonadales bacterium; assembly: GCA_041390205.1. GTDB lineage: Bacteria > Gemmatimonadota > Gemmatimonadetes > Gemmatimonadales > GWC2-71-9 > SHZU01. The sequence goes on along the minus strand of JAWKQJ010000065.1, from coordinate 15,919 downwards.
CGTGCCCGGCCAGATCACCAGCAGCACCAGCACCGGCACCAACCGACTGCTCCGCGACGGCGCCACGCACTGGCTCGAGCCCGACGACCTGCTGGGCCTGATTCCGGAGATCGCCCCCGAGGTGCGCACCGCGTTCCGAAACGCCACCGCGCCCGAGGTGGTCGCCGCCCGGCTCCGCGACGAGCTGCGGCGCCTCTATCAGCGTCTCGACGGCAACCCCCGCTCGGCCGACGAGCTCGCGCACCAGCTCTCGGCTCCGCCGGCCAGCGTCCTGGCGCTTCTCTCGGAGCTCGAGATCGACGGCGTGGCCGAGCGGCGGGCCGGCGGGTACGTGCGGCTCTCCTGAGCGGTGCACCTCTATCTCCACGTCCCCTTCTGCGCGCGGCGCTGCTCCTACTGCGACTTCGCCATCGCGGTGCGGAAGCAGACTCCCGACGCGGAGTACCTCGCGGCGATCGAGGCGGAGTGGCGCTGGCATCGGGAAGCGGGCGCCTTCCTCGGGCCGATCGAGACGCTCTATCTCGGCGGAGGCACCCCGTCCCGCCTCGGAGCGGAGGCGATTGCCCGGCTGGTGGAGCTGGTCGACCGCGAGGGCCCGCTCGCGGAAGGGGCGGAGGTCACCCTGGAGGTCAATCCGGAAGACGTGAGCCCGAGTCGGGCCGCCGGGTGGCTCGCGGCGGGGATCGGACGGGTATCGTTAGGCATCCAGTCCTTCGACGACGACGTGCTCCGCTGGATGCACCGGGTGCACGATCGGACCGCCGCGATCCGGGCGGTGGAGGTGCTCCGCGCGGCCGGCCTCGAGAACCTCTCGCTCGACCTGATCTACGGGCTCCCCGCCCAGCTCGAGCGGGACTGGGAGGACGACCTGGAGACCGCGCTCGCGCTCCGGCCCGACCATCTCTCCTTCTACGGCCTCACGGTCGAGGAGCGGACCCCGCTCTCCCGCTGGGTCGATCGCGGGGTGGCGGTGCCCGCGCCCGACGCCCGCTTCGAGGCCGAGTACCAGGCGACGCACCGCGCGCTGGTCGCCGGCGGCTTCCGCCACTACGAGGTGTCGAACGCCGGCCTGCCCGGCAAGGAGTCCCGCCACAACCTGGCCTACTGGACCCGCCGCTCGTACCTCGGACTTGGCCCGTCCGCGCACTCCTTCCACGACGAGCGCCGCTGGTGGAACGAGCGCGAGTGGGTCGCCTATCGGGACCGGGTCCGCGGCGGAGCCGGCGCCGTGGCCGGCGAGGAGCGGCTCACTCCGGCGCAGGTGGCGCTCGAAACCCGCTACCTCGACCTCCGCACCGACCGGGGAATTGCGGCATCAAGTCTGCCTGTTGAGGTGCTTTCGACATGGTTGGCTGCCGGCTGGGCACGCCGGGTTGGCAGCCAGGTGGCGTTGACGGCAGACGGGTGGCTCCGGCTCGACGCCTTGGTTGGCCAGGTGGAGTGAGTCTAAATTATTCCTATGCATCGAGTTGACGAGCTCAGCGATCGCGAGGCCCGGGTCCTCGAGGCCGTCATCCAGCACTTCATCGAGACGGCTGAGCCGGCCGGCAGCCAGGCCGTGGCCAAGCGGTGCGGGCTGGGCGTCTCCGCGGCCACCGTTCGGAACACCATGAGCGAGCTGGAGGCGGAGGGCTACCTCTACCACACCCACACCTCGAGTGGCCGGATTCCGACCGACCTCGCCTACCGGGTCTACGTCAGTCGGCTGATGCGCACGGAGCCCCCCAGCGCCTCGGTCCGGGCCCGCCTCGAGAACGAGGTGGTCGCGGGCGGGAGCACCATCGAGCAGATCCTCGATCGGGCGGCCCGGGTGCTCGGCGTGCTGACCCAGGAGCTCGGCGTGGCCGTCGCGCCGGCGCTCGACGCCGCGGTGCTCGATCGGATGGAGCTGGCCCGGCTGTCGTCGGAGCGGCTCCTGGTGGCGCTCACGGTCCAGCGCAACGTGGTGCGGACCATCTTCGTCGAGATTCCGGGCGTGCTCGCGAGCGAGGTGATCGAGAGCGTCTCCCGGATCCTGAACGAGCGGCTGGCCGGTCTCACCCTGGGCGAGATTCGCCGGACGGTGCGCGACCGGCTCCGCGACGCCGGGCCGTCCGCTCGAGACGTACAGCTGCTGAACGTGTTCGTGACCCAGAGCGACGAGCTCTTCGACCTCGACCCCGAGGGCGCCCGGGTGATGCTCGGGAGCGCCCAGCCGCTCGCCGATCAGCCCGAATTCGCCACCAACACGCGGATGCGGGATCTGCTGGAGCTGACCGAGCGGCGGGACGTGCTCCGCAAGGCGCTCGACCAGCATCGCAAGCGCGGCCTGGTGATCACCATCGGCGCCGAGAACGCCGATCCGCGGCTCGCGGAGTTCACCCTGGTCACCTCTTCGTATCGCCACGGCTCGCTCACCGGCGTGCTCGGCGTGCTGGGCCCCACCCGAATGCCCTACGACAAGATCATCGGCCTGGTCGACCATACCAGCCGCCTGGTGGAAGGATTGATGGAGTGAGCGAGTTCTACGAGCTGCTTGGCGTCCCCCGCGACGCCTCGGACGACGAGATCAAGAAGGCCTACCGCCGGGCGGCGATGCAGTATCACCCCGACCGGAACAAGTCGGCCGACGCGGAGGCGAAGTTCAAGGAGATCGCCGAGGCGTACGACGTGCTGCGCGACCCACAGAAGCGCGCCGTCTACGACCGCTACGGCCAGGAAGGCCTGACCGGCGCCGCGGGCGCGCGGGCGGGCGGCTTCCATCACGTCGATCTCGCCGAGGCGCTCAACATCTTCATGCGCGACTTCGGCGGGATGGGGGGCTTCGAGTCGATCTTCGGCGGCGGGATGCAGCAGGAGCCGCGCCGGGGGCAGGATCTCAAGGTCACCGTCAAGCTGAGCATTCAGGAGGTGGCCACCGGCGCCTCGAAGCAGGTGAAGCTGAAGACCAGCGTGATCTGTCAGGTGTGCGAGGGATCGGGCGCGAAGGAAGGCAGCACCCCGACCGTCTGCTCCGCCTGCCGTGGCGCCGGCGAGGTCCGGCGAGCCACCCGCAGCATGTTCGGTCAGTTCGTCTCGGTGGCGCCGTGCCCGACCTGTCACGGCGAGGGCAGGGTGGTGCTCTCCCCCTGCGAGGTCTGTCGCGGCGAGGGTCGGGTCCGCGGCGACCGCACCGTGCAGGTGGAGATCCCGGCCGGTGTCTCGAGCAACAACTACATCACCCTGCGCGGGCAGGGCGCGTCCGGCCGCCGGGGCGGGCCCAACGGCGACCTGATCGTCCTGATCGAGGTGAAGGACGACGACCGCTTCGAGCGCCACGAAGACGATCTCTTCTACGACCTCCCGCTCTCCTTCAGCCAGGCCGCGTTGGGGGCCGAGCTGACCGTGCCGAGTCCGTGGGGCGACGAGCGGGTCGAGGTGCCCGCCGGCACCCAGGCGGGCACGGTCATCAAGATTCGCGGCAAGGGGCTTCCGCGGCTCGGCCGCAGCGGTCACGGCGACCTGATGGTGCGGGTCTCCCTCTGGACCCCGGAGCATCTCAACGATGAGCAGCGCCGGGTCTTCGAGGAGCTGGCCAAGCTGGAAGGCGAGCCGCCCCGCGAAGGCGGCAGCTTCTGGAGCCGCCTCAAGGAAGCGCTCGGCGCGTGAGCTGGTGGGCCGTCGAGACGCGTCCGCCGGCGGACGCGCGCGAGGCGGTCGCCCGGTGGCTGGCGCGGGAGACCGGGCAGGCGGTCCTGGAGCGTGAGGACGGCGCCGTCGTCGGGTACGTCGACGAAGAAGACTCCGCGCGCCGGCTGGCCGGCCGGCTGCTCGCGGCGTTCGGGCAGGTGCCGGAGCCCGCGCTCCAACCGGTCGCCGTCGAAGACTGGTCCGTGCGCTGGCGCGACGGGATCGAGATCCGGACCATCGGACGGCTCGCCGTCGGGCCGAGCTGGCTGCTCGAGCCGGGGCCGGGGCGGGTGGTGGTCGACCCGGAGATGGCCTTCGGCACCGGCGAGCACGGCTCGACTCGATCGGTGCTCGCTCTGCTCGAGCGCCATCTGCCGCCGGCGGCCCGGGTGCTCGACGTCGGCAGCGGGAGCGCCATCCTCGCGATCGCCGCGGCCAAGCTGGGTGCCAGACGCGCCGTCGGGATCGAGATCGATCCGGAGGCCGAGCCGGTGGCCCGGAAGAACCTCGAGCGGAACGGCGTCGACGCGGTGGTTCAGCTCCTCACCGGCGACGCCGCGGCCCTGGCGCCCTTGCTCGGCCCGGTCGAGCTGATCGTCTCCAACATCCTGCGCTCGGTCAACACCATCCTGCTCCCGAGCCTGCGCGAGGCGCTGGCCGAGGGCGGGCTCGCGATTTTCGGCGGGATGGAAGTTGGCGAGCGGAGCGACTTCCTGCCCGAGCTCGCGAGGGGCGGATTCGCCCCGGTCGACGAGGCCCGGGACGCGGGCTGGTGGGCCGTGGCGGCCCGACCCGCATGATTCGACTGCTCGCGCCCGGCCCCCTCGATCGCGCGGGAGACTCGGTGCCGCTCGATTCCGGGGAGCTCCGGCACCTGGCGGTTCGCCGGGCCGCGACCGACGCCGAGGTGGAGCTGCTCGACGGTGTCGGGACCGTCGTCCGCGGGAGGTTGGGGGCCGACGGCGCCGTTCGGGTCGAGGAGCGGCTGCGCTACCCCCGGCCCGAGCCGATCGTGCTGCTGGTGGGCGCCGGCGACCGCGACCGCTTCACCTGGATGGTCGAGAAGGCGCAGGAGCTGGGCGTTACCGAGATCGTCCCGGTCGAGACCGAGCGGTCGAAGAGCGTCGAGACCCGGCTTCGGCCCGGTCAGCTCGACAAGCTCAGGATCCGAGCCCGGGAAGCGCTCAAGCAGTGCGGCTCGGCCTGGGCGCTCGAGCTTCGGGACCTCTGTCCGCTGGAGCAGGCGCTCGGCGCGGTCGAGGCCGCTTCCCGTTGGGTGGCGGACCCCTCCGGCGAGGCGCTCGCCGCTCCACCGACCGGGGCGGCGGCGGTGCTGGTCGGGCCCGAGGGCGGGCTCTCCGAATCTGAGCGTCGGCTCGCGCTCGACGCCGGCTACCTCCCGCTCTGGCTCGGACCGAATACCTTGCGTTTCGAGACCGCGGCGATCGCCGCGGCGGCGCTGCTGGCCACCTCCCGATCGAGGCCCTGATGAGCTGCATCTTCTGCAAGATCGTGTCGGGCGAGATCCCCGCCACGATCGTCGCGCGGACCGACGACGCCGTGGCGTTCCAGGACCTGAACCCGCAGGCCCCGACCCACGTGCTCGTGGTGCCCACCCGGCACCTCTCCGGGATGGCCGATACCGACTCGGACGAGGGCGAGCGGGCCGTGGGCCGCACCTTTCGGCTGGCCGTCCAGGTGGCCCGGCAGCTGGGTCTGGACCAGGACGGCTACCGGCTGGTCACCAACAACGGCGCCCGGGCCGGTCAGTCCGTCTTCCACCTCCACGTCCATCTGCTGGGCGGGCGGGCGATGGGCTGGCCTCCGGGCTGAGCTTGGGTTTGACAGGTCGAGCCCGAATGCCCTAAATTGAAGGGCTTCAACAGTTTGCCCGGATGGGCCGGGAAGGGGTGAGTTCAGCGCATGTCGGAAGTCATCATTCACGATGATGAGAGCTTCGAGCGAGCGCTCAAGCGCTTCAAGAAGAAGTGCGAGAAGGCGGGCATCCTCTCCGATTTGAGGAAGCATCGTCATTACGAGAAGCCGAGCGAGAAGCGGAAGCGGAAGATGAACGCCGCCATTCGGAAGTCGCGGCGCGCCGCACGTTTCGCGCGTGGCTGATCACCGGAGGAGCGACTCGATCGGGTGGATTCACGAGCAGTGGCAGGGCCTCGGACACGGTCGGAGGGCATGACGCCGACCGACCTCGAGGAACGGGACGGGGTGCAGGTGCCTTCGGGCGCCGGCACCCCGTCCCGCTTTCCCGGGGAGACTCTCGATGCGCTGCAGCTCGGTCCGGCGCTCGAGCTGGTCGCGGAGCACGCGGCCGGACCGTTAGGCGCGGCCCGGGTGCGGGCCCGGCGGCCCGCCACCGACGCCGCCCACGTCGCCGAGGAGCTGGCGACCGTGCGGGAGCTCCTCGTGCTCCGGGACCGGGGCGAGTCGGTCGACATCCCGCCGATGCCCGAGATCGGCGGCCCGCTTCGGCGGCTCCGGGTCTCGGGGAGCGTGCTGAATGGCCCCGAGCTGGTCCTGCTGCGGCGCGCGCTCCAGGCCGGCCGGACCGCCGCCAAGGAGCTGAGCCGGGTGGCGCAGGACGCGCCGCGCGCGGCGTCCTGGGTGGTGCCGCTCCCGAGCCGGAAGCTCGATGAGCGCCTGGAGCAGGCGCTCGACGACGACGGCGAGCTCCACGACGGCGCGAGCCCTGGCTCGCCCGCGCAAGACGCGCCATCCACGAAGCCCGCGAGCGGCTGGTCCGGAAGCTCGATCAGGTCCTCAAGGGCCTCGACACCGGGGCCGTGCCCGAGGGCGCCCAGCCGACGGTGCGCGACGGGCGCTACGTGATTCCGGTCCGGCGCGACTCGCGGGCCCGCCCCAGGGCATCGTCCACGACGAGTCCGCGAGCCACGGCACGCTCTTCGTCGAGCCCACCGACGCGATCGAGTTCGGCAACACCCTCCGGAGCGCCGTCGCCGACGCCGAGCGCGAGGCGATGGCGGTGCTCCGCGAGCTGACCGATCTCTGCCGGCCCGAGGCCGACGCCATCGCGGCACTTCACGAGATGGGCGTCGCGGCCGACGACCTGATGGCGCGGGTCCGCTACGCCCACGCGACCCGCGCGGCCGTGCCGGCGGTCGGCGGCGAGGACCTCGTGCTCCGGCAGGGGCGTCATCCCCTGCTGCTCGCCCGGGGCATCGAGGTCGTCCCGGTCGATCTGGAGCTCCGCGCGGAGGAGCGCACCTTGCTCGTCAGCGGCCCGAACGCCGGCGGCAAGACCGTGCTGCTCAAGACCGTCGGGCTTTCCGCGCTGCTCGCGCAGTCAGGGGTCGTGCCCCCGGTCGGACCGGGCACCGCGCTGCCCGTGTTCCAGCGGATGTTCGCCGACATCGGCGATCACCAGTCGATCGCCGCCGATCTCTCGACCTTCAGTGCTCACCTGGCCGCGCTCCGGATCATCCTGGAGCAGGCCGACGCCGAGACCCTGGTGCTGATGGACGAGATCGGGAGCGGCACCGATCCGATGGAGGGCGCGGCCCTCGCCGGCGCGACGCTCCGCTGCCTCACCGCGAAGGGCGCTCGCTCGCTGGTCACCACCCACCTGGGCGCGCTCAAGACCCTCGCCGGCGAGGTGGCTGGGGTCGTCAACGGGTCGCTCGCATTCGACGCCGAGCTGCTCCGGCCCACCTTCCGTTTCACCAAGGGCGTTCCCGGTCGCTCGTACGGCATCGCCATCGCCCGGCGGCTGGGCGTCGACGCCGCGGTGGTCGACGAGGCCGCCCGCTCGGTGCCGGAGCGGGAGCGCGCGCTCGACGAGCTCCTGGCCAAGGTCGAAGCGCGGGCCCGCGACCTCGAGGCCCGGGAAGCGGTGCTGGAGGACCGGCTCGCGCAGGTCGGTGGACGGGAAGAGGCGCTCGGCGGCCGGGAATCGCTCGTCGCCGAGCGGGAAGAGCGGATCCGACGGCGGGAGAAGGACGCCGAGCGGGAAGGCCGGCGCGAAGCCCGGCGGCATCTGCTCGACGCGCGGGAGAAGGTCGAGGAGGCGATCCGGATGGTGCAGGAGGCCGGCGCGGCCGAGGCGGTTCGCGCCGCCCGGCGGGTGGTCGAGGAGGCCGCGCAGGCCGAGGCCCAGGCCCTCGACGAGCTGGAGACCGAGGCCGCACCGGCGCTGGCCGAGACGATCGCCGTAGGCCAGCGGGTGCGGGTCGGCCACGGCGCGGTGGGCTCGGTCCTCGAGCTCCGCGCCGACGGCCGCGCCCTGGTGGCGATCGGGGCGGTCAAGATGGTCGTCGGGCCGGCGGAGCTGACGGTGGTCGCCGCGGAGCGGCGGGAGCGCGCCCACGCACCCGACCCGGTCCTTCCCACCGTCGAGGCGCCCAGCGAGATCGACCTCCGCGGCCTGACCGGCGAGGAAGCGCACGAGGCGGTGATCGCGGCCCTCGACGCGGCCGTCCTCGCCGATCGGCCGTTTCTCCGGATCATCCACGGCATGGGCACCGGCGTGGTCCGCGATCGGGTCCGCCGGGTGCTCCAGTCCGATCGCAGGGTCGGCAAGTTCGACTTCGCGCCGAGACAGGGCGGCGGCACCGGAGTCACCATCGCGGAGCTGGCGCCGTGATCCCCGACGAGCTGATCGAGCAGATCAAGGACGCCGCCGATCTGGTCGGCGTGGTGGGCGAGTCGGTCGGTCTCAAGAAGAGCGGCGCCGACTGGCGCGGTCCCTGTCCCTTCCATGGCGGCACCCATCGCAACTTCGCGGTGATCCCGAAGAAGGGGCTCTACTACTGCTACGTCTGTCACGCCGCGGGCGACGTCTTCAGCTTCCTGATGAAGCGCTTCGGGATGGACTATCCGACCGCGGTGCGAGACGTGGCGCGGCGGGTCGGCATCACCGTGCCGGACCGCGCCGAGCGCCAGGGGCCGGACCCGCGCGAGCCGCTCTTCCAGGCCGTCGCGGTGGCCCAGGAGTGGTTCGCGGCCCGGCTTCGGGAGAGCCCCGACGCCGAGAACGCGCGCCGCTATCTCGAGAGCCGCGACCTGCCGCTCCCGCAGGCGGCGGAGCTGGGGCTGGGCTACGCGCCGGGCGACAAGTCCTTCCAGAGCGCGCTGGCCGGGTTGGGCGTGACCGAGCCGGTGCTGCTCGAAGCCGGCCTGGTGGTGCGGCGGGACGACGGCTCGGTCGGCCCCCGGTTCCGGAGTCGGCTGCTCTTCCCGATTCGAGACCTGCGCGGACGGGTGGTCGCCTTCGGCGGCCGGCTGCTCGGCCCGGGCGAGCCGAAGTACCTGAACTCCCCCGAGACCCCGATCTTCCACAAGGGCAGCACGCTCTACCACCTCCACGAGGCCCGGCACGCGATCCGGAAGGAAGGCGTGGCGATCCTGGTCGAGGGCTACTTCGACGCGCTCCGCCCGGCGCTCGCCGGGATCGAGCACGTCGTCGCCCCGCTCGGCACGGCGCTCACCGCCGAGCAGGCCGCCCTGCTCGCGCGCTACGCGCCGGCCGCGATCCTCCTCTACGACAGCGACGCGGCGGGGCTTCGCGCTACCTTCCGCGCGGGCGACGAGCTGCTCCGCCACGGCGTTCGAGTTCGGGTGGCGACCTTGCCTCCGGGCCAGGATCCGGATTCGTTGGTTCGCGCGGGCGGCAAAGCCGCGCTCGAGGCGATCCTCGAGGACGCCGTCGACGTGCTCGAGCGGAAGATCCAGCTGCTGGAGCGGAAGGGGTGGTTCACCGGGGTGGAGCGGCGGCGCGACGCCCTCGACAAGCTGCTGCCCACGGTGCGCGCCACCAAGGATCCGATCGCGAAGGACCTCTACCTCGGCCGGGTGGCCGAGGCGACCGGGGTGACCCGCGGCGTCCTGGAGCAGGAGCTGGCCGCCCGGGCCGCGGCGCCGACTGCTCCGGCCCCGGTGCCGGCTCGCGCGGCCGACCGGACGGCGCCGCCCCGCCGCCCCGGCCGCCGCCGCGACGGCGCGCGTTGGGAAGGCCGGCTGCTGCAGGTGCTGATCAGCGATCCGAGCTGGCTGGATCGCGCCCGCGAGGCCGTCACGCCGGAGCGGTTCGAGGTCCCGGCCTTTCGCGAGATCTACACCGCGCTCCTCGCGCTGCCGCCCTCGGAGGGGCCGCTCCGGGCGGCGGAGAAGCTGGCCCCCGCCGCGCTCGACGTCTGGAACCGGCTAGTGCAGAGCGCGCAGGACCTCGGCCCGATCGACTGGGACGCCGAGTACACCGGCGCCCTGCAGGCGCTCGACGACCGCGACCGGCTGCGGTCGCTTCCTCCGCCGACGACGTAGGTGCCCGGCGCGAGGGGCTGCAACAACTGTCTCCCGAAGCGCGCGTTCGACTGACCTGGCGCAATCAAGCCGGGCGAGGCCGACCGCGCTCCACCGATGCCCGTGCAGAAGGATGACGCGACCGATGCTCGACGAACTCGAAAAGCTGCTCGATCTCCAGAACAAGGACCTGGCCCTGCTCGAGGCCGATACCCGGCTCCTGGCCATCGCCGACGAGGTGGGCAACCTCGATCGCGCGGTCGAGGGCGCGGAAAAGGAGGCCGAAGCCGCGAACACGCGGCTCGCCGAAGGGGTGAAGCGCCGTGAAGAGATCGAGGTGCGGATCGAGAGCTACCGGACGATCCAGGATCGCCGCCGGCAGCGGCTCGAGTCGGCCAAGGGCGCCCGCGAGGCGCAGGCGCTGATGACCGAGGTCGAGATGGCCCGCACCGTCCTCGTCCGCGAGGAGGCGGAGTGGGTCAAGGCGGCCGAGCGGGTCACCGAGCTGGAGAACGCGGTCACCGAGGCGGACGCGAAGATCGCCGCGCTCAAGGAAGAGCAGGCCCCCGCCCGGGGCGAGCTCGCGACCGAGGAGGCCAAGCTGTCCGAGGAGCGCGGCGAGGCGCTCGAGGCGCGGAACGCGGCGGCCAAGGAAGTCGACCGGGAGATCCGGCAGCGCTACGACCGGCTCCGCTCGGCCCGCTCGGCCGCCGTGGTGGTCGCCCTCCGGGGCGACGCCTGCGGCGCCTGCTTCACCGCCGTGCCGCGGAACCGCCGCTCGCAGATCCGGGCCGGGCTGCTGCTCGACAACTGCGAGGCGTGTGGCGTGCTGCTCTACGCCGAGGTGGAAGAAAGCGTCTGATGCAGCTCCCGCCCCGGTGGGTCATCGCGTCGAGCCCCGACCGGAGCGCCGCCGAGCGCCTGGCCGTGACGCTCCGCCTGCCGGGCACCCTGGCGGCGCTCCTGGTCCAGCGCGGCTACGTCGAGCCGGAGGAGGCGCGACGCTTCCTGCGGCCGGCCCTCGAGAGCCTCTCCGACCCGCACTCGCTGGCCGGGATGTCCGAGGCCGTCGAGACCATCGCCCGGGCGGTCGAGGCCGGCGGACCGATCCTGGTCCACGGCGACTACGACGTCGACGGACAGTGCTCTTCGGCGATCCTGACCCGGGCGCTCCGCGAGACCAAGGCCGAGGTCCACGCCTTCGTGCCCCATCGGATGCGCGACGGCTACGACTTCGGGCCGGCGGGGCTGGCCCGGGCGATCGAGATCGGGGCCCGGCTGATCGTCACCTGCGACTGCGGGATCACCGCGGTCGAGTCGGTGCGGGCGGCCCGCGAAGCGGGCATCGACGTCGTGGTCACCGATCACCACTTGCCCAAGGACGAGCTGCCGCCCGCCAACGCGGTCATCGATCCGCAACGACCCGATGACTCCTCCGGCCTGAACGCGCTCTGCGGCGCCGGGATCGCCTTCAAGCTGGTGCAGGCCCTGGTCGAGCCGCTCGGTCTCCCCGCCAACCTGGCGCTCCATCTGCTCGACTACGTGGCGCTCGCCACCGTGGCCGACGTGGTGCCGCTGGTGGGCGAGAACCGGGTGCTGGTGCGCCATGGGCTCAAGCTGCTCAACCGATCGCGCTGGCCGGGTCTCACCGCGCTGGTGCGGGCGGCCGGGCTCAACGGGCGCGAGGTGCGCGCGTCGCACGTGGGCTTCATCATCGGCCCGCGGCTCAACGCGGCCGGGCGGATCGGCGACGCGAACGAAGGCCTCGCCCTCCTGCTGGAGGACGATCCCGCGAAGGCCGAGCGGATGGCGGCCAAGCTGGAGCAGCTCAACACCGATCGACAGGACCTCGACCAGCGGATCCTGGGCGAGGCGATCGAGAAGATCGAGCGGGAGATCGCGCTGGACCGGACGGCGGGTCTCGTGCTCGCGTCCGAGGACTGGCATCCGGGCGTGGTGGGGATCGTCGCGTCGCGGGTGGTGGAGCGGTTCGGGCGGCCGACCTTCCTGGTGGCGCTCGACGGCGAGCTCGGCAAGGGCTCGGGCCGGAGCATCTCCCGCTTCGACCTGCACGGCGCGCTCACCCGCTGCGGCGACCTGCTCGATCGCTTCGGCGGGCATCGGATGGCCGCCGGGATCACCGTGCGGCGCGACCGGCTGGAGGACTTCCGCGACCGCTTCAACGCCGTCGCGAGCGAGTCGCTCGATCCGGCCGAGCTCGGTCCGGAGCAGCGGGTCGACCTCGAGATCACCCTGGACGAGGCGACGCCGGATCTGGAGCGGCTCTGCCGCCATCTGGAGCCCTGCGGGATGGGCAACCCCGGCCCGGTGTTTCTGAGTCGGGGCGCGGAGCTGATCAACTGGAGCTTCGTCGGGCAGACCGGCGGACACCTGAAGGGGTATCTCAAGGACGGCCGGGGAGGGCTCGCGGCGATCGGCTTCCAGTTCGCCGATCGGGTGAGCTGGCTCGACGGCCAGCCGGTGGACGCGGCGTTCCGACTCGAGCGCAACGAGTTCCGCGGCCAGGCCACGCTCCAGGCCAAATTGCTCGGATTGGCGCCGCACCAGGCGCCGTGACCCGGATCGTCGCGGGCACCTTCGGCGGCCGGCGACTCGAGCTGCCCGCCGACTCGCGGGTCCGCCCCACGGCCGATCGGGTCCGCGAAGCGTGGTTCAGCATCCTGGCGCCGGAGCTCGCCGGTGCCAGCGTGGTCGACTTGTTCGCGGGAAGCGGCGCCCTCGGGCTCGAGGCGCTCTCCCGAGGGGGACGTCACGTGACCTTCGTCGAGGTGCTGCCCGCGTCGCTCGCCGCGATCCGCGCCAACGTCGCCGCCCTCGGCGTGGAAGACGCCACCACCGTGGTGCGGAAGGACGTCTTCCGCTTCGTCGAAGGGCTCGGCCCCCGCGCCTTCGACCTGGCGCTCGCCGACCCGCCCTACACCCACGATGCGGCCGAGCGGCTGGTCGACGCGTTCCGGACCACGCCGTTCGCCCGATTGCTCGCGGTCGAGCATCCGGCGTCGGTGGATCTGGCGGCCGGCGAGCGGCGTCGCTACGGTTCGACCGCGCTCACCTTCATCCCCGCGCCATGACTCGAATCGCGCTCTATCCGGGATCGTTCGATCCGCCCACTCGCGGCCACGAGGACCTGATCCGTCGAGCCGTCCGGCTCACCGATCGGCTGGTGGTCGCGATCGCGATCAACCCCTCGAAGCAGCCGCTCTTCACGGTCGCGGAGCGGCTCCAGCTGCTCAAGGAGACCGTGGGGCAGGACGCGCGGATCTCCTTCGACTCCTTCGAGGGACTGCTCGCCGACTACGCCCGCCGGATCGGGGCGTCGTTCCTGGTGCGGGGGCTCCGCGCCGCCGGCGACTTCGAGTACGAGCTCCAGATGGCGATGATGAACCGGCAGCTCGAGCCCGGGCTCGAGACCCTCTTCATGGTGCCCGCCTCGGGCCTCACCTACATCAGCTCGAGTCTGGTCCGCGAGGTGGCCCGATTCGGGGGCAACGTGTCGGACCTGGTCCACCCGGCCGTCTCGGCCGCGCTGGTTCGGAAGTTCAAGTCGTGAGCTCGGCGCTCGAGGCGCTCCTCGACAGGGCGCGGAGTGGCACTCACCACGTGGCCCTGATCGGCTCCGCCGACGACCGGCTGAGCGAGATCGCCGGGAAGCTCGAGCAGAGCGGGGTGGGGCGGGTGACCGCGATCGGCGGCGACGGGCTGGTGCCGAGCGCGGACCCGCGCCTCGGCGCGGTGGCCGGCCACCTTCGCGACCGTTGGCCCGAGCGGGTCAGGGACGGGATCCACGGGCTCGACCTCGCCGCCGACCCGCTGCTCTTCGGCGCCGGGTTGCTGCTCGCGGGTGAGGCCGACGTCCTGCTGGCCGGCTCCGGGGTCCCGAACGACCTGGTGGAAGACGCCTTCCGCTGGCTCCTCGGTCCCGAGCGCGAGCGCAAAGGCCGGGGGTCGATGACCTACGTTCTGGCGGGCCCGGACCGCCTGATCGCCACCGCAACGCCCGACACCGCCGGTCCGCTCGACGCGGCGGGGGTCGCGCAACTCGCCCTGGCCACCGCGAACCACCGGCGGCAGGCGGTGGGAGACACGCCCAGGGTAGGGTTTCTGGTGGCGCCGCCGGCCCAGGATGCGAGCCACGCGGACGCCGAGGTCGCCCTGTCGGAGTTCAAGAACATCGCCCCCGGGATCCAGGCCTCGGTCGAGTGGGCCTGGGCTCAGGGGGACGGCCGGGCGGTCGGAAGGTTTCGCGCCGGGCCGAATATCCTAATATTCCCGGACCCGGTATCGGGACATCTGGCCCACGAGTTCCTGCGGGATGCCGCCGCCAGCCGTGTCATCGGCCCGCTTTTTCCAGGGGATCGCTGGGCGGTGGTCGGCCTCGGCGCCGGCTCCGAGGCCGACGACATCGTGGCGGTGGCCAGCGTGGCCGCCGCGGGACTCCGCGGGGCCTGACGGAGGAGACCATGAGCTTCAGCACGGCGGTGGCGGGCGACGGCGTGACCGTGATCCGCGTCGAGGGGCAGCTGATCGTGGGCAACCGACAGGAGCTCAAGACCCTGGTCCAGAACGCCCTGGACGGGGGCGCCCGGAAGTTCCTGATCGATTGCACCGGCACCGGCTACATCGACTCGTCCGGTCTCGGCGCCCTGGTCACGGTGTCCAAGAAGATCCGCGAGCAGGGCGGGGAGCTCCGGATCGCGGGCCTCAATCCCGATCTCAAGTCGCTCTTCGAGCTGACCAAGCTCGACAGTCTGTTCCACATCGCCGAGACACCCGAGGCCGCGCTCGAAGGGTTCTGACGGTGACGGCGCCCCTTCGCCTGACGCTCCGGCGCACCCGGACCGATGCGGTCCAGTCGCCGGACGCCGTCGAGCTCAGGATGCAGAGCCAGGTCACCGACGTCGAGGCCGCCGTGGAGTTGGTGGCCCGCCACTGCTTCGCCGGACAGCAGCCCTGCTCGCGAACCACCTTCCGGCTCCGGGTGGCTCTGGCCGAGGCGCTCAGCAACGCGATCCTGCGGGGCAACCGGGAAGATCCGTCCAAGCAGGTCTGGGTGCTGGCCGAGCTCTATCCGGAAGTGGTGCGGATCGCCGTCAGGGACGAAGGCGACGGATTCGATCCCGACGGTGAGCCGCCCGCTCCCGAGGCGCTCGAAGCCGAATCCGGTCGCGGGCTCTTCATCATCAGGAACCTCGCCGACCGCGTCGAGTTCAACGAACGAGGGAACACGATCTGGATGACGCTGCCGCGCTGCTGAAGCGGCTCGAGCCCATCCTCTCGCTCCAAGGTGGTCCGGCCGGCAACGACCTCCGCCTCTGGAGCGAGCGCGCCGACGGGCTCCGGCTACTCTTCGGACGCGACCCGGGGTGGTCCCCACCGGCCCTCGGGTCGGGTGGTGTGATCGTCACCCCGGCGGGTCCGCGCTGGTTCGCGCCCGTGCCCGAGGCCGACGGTCTCTGGCTCGAGGCCGAGGCGTCGAGCGGCATGCCCGCGGCCCGGAGCGTCGCCCTGCTCGAGGTGGTGGAGCAGACCACCCGCGCCGAGCACGAGGTCGCCCGACTCTCTCAGGAGCTGGCCTCTCGCTACGAGGAGATCGACCTCCTCTACACCATCTCCGAGATCCTCGGCCACACCGTCCAGCTCGACCGCGCCGCCCAGACCATCGTCCGGGCCGTCGCGAGCGTGGTCGGCGCCCGGCGCGCCTCGATTCTCCTCCTCGACGCCAAGGGCGAAGAGCTCCGCACCGTCGCGGCGCAGGGCCTTCCCCCCGGTCGTGCCGGAGTCGTGCGGGTCGACGACCCGGTCTCCATCGCCGCCCGGGTGATGCGCGAGCACCGGCCCCTGATCGGCGATCCGATCGAGGGGGCGTTCAGCTCGGCTCGAGGCGAGGAGCGCGGCTATCAGGGCGTCGCCTTCATGAGCGTGCCGATCTGCTATTCCGCCCCGGGCGGCAAGCACCGCTGCATCGGGGTCATCAACCTGA
>JAWKQJ010000064.1:0-22685 GCA_041390205.1 Gemmatimonadales bacterium | reverse complement strand
CCCGCGGCGGCGTTCAGCCCTCCGAGAAACGGCGCGAGGGCCGGATCGGCGTCGAACCGCTCGATGAAGTCGTCGACGAAGGCCGCGATCTTGTCGTAGCCGCCGAGTCGGTTGTAGAGCGACGGCGGCGCGGACTGCGCCTGTACGGGCCCGGCGCCAAGCGCCAATGAGGTCAGGCCGAGCGCGGCGAGCAGAATCCACGGGCGGGGCATGGCGGTCTCCGGAGCGCGGGGAGGAGCGAGACCCGGACGTCGGTGCCGGGCGCCAGCCAACTTGCCGAGCCGTGATCGACTCGGCATCATCTCAGAGTCGATTCCCGTCCGATGACGATCATTCGCCTCCTCGGCGCCCCCTCGATCGAGGGCCCCGCGGGTCCGCTCCAGGGCCCCGTGGTTCACCGGCGTCGGCTCGCACTGGTGGCTCTGCTGGTCAGGGCCCCGCGGCGGACGCTCTCCCGCGACCGGCTGATCGCCATGCTCTGGCCGGAGGCCGACTCGGACCGGGCGCGCCACAACCTGGCGGACGCGGTCTACGCGATTCGGAGGGCCCTGGGCGCCGCCGCCCTCCGGACCCGGGGGGACGACCTGATCCTCGCCGAGTCGGTGACCGCCGACGTGGACGAGCTGCTGGCTGCGGAGCGGGCCGACGACTGGGCCCGAGTGGCCCGATCCTATCACGGTCCGTTCATGGACGGGTTCCACGTCGGTGCCGCCGCCGACTTGGACCGCTGGCTCGACGGTGAGCGGAGTCGGTTCGCGAGCCTCCAACGGCGGGCCCTCGCTTCGCTCGCGGAGCAGGCCGAGCGCGAGGATCGGTGGTCGGAGGCTGCGGGGTGGTGGCGGCGCTCGTCGTTCGAAGAGCCATACGACTCCCGCATCGCCACGCGGCTGGTACAGGCGCTCTCCCGAGCGGGCGATCGCGCGGGCGCCCTCGCCCACGCGGAGCGGCATGCCGCTCTTCTCGCAGACGAGCTCGGGCTCGAAGCCGATCCCGAGGTTCGTCGCGCCGCGGAATCCGCCCGCGCCGCGGCGCCGGCGCCAGCTCTGCTACCGGCCCCCGCGACGCTCTCCCCGCCCTCGGCGGTCGGCGCCCCCACCCGGACCGCCGATCCGCCGGCCCGTTCGCAGTGGCTCCTCGTGGCCTCTCTGGCGGCGACGCTCCTGCTCACGCTCGTAGCGCGCGCGCGCTTGGGCGGGTCGATCTCCGACGAGCGGGTGGCCGATCGGATCGTGGTGCTGCCCTTCGAGAATCGCACGGGCGATCCCGCCAGGGACCGGTTGAGCGGGCTGGCCGCCGACCTCGTAGTCCGAGGTCTGGCGCAGGCCCAGGTCGGCGACGTCGTCCTGCCATTCGAGCTGGACGCCGGCGCGGGCTCTCCGGATGGCGCGCGTCGGCGGTTGTCGCGAGATGCCCGGGCCGGGCTCTCGATCACCGGAGCAATCGACCAGTTGGGCGATTCGCTGCTGCTCGCTGCGATCGTGAGCGCGGAGGGCTCGCGGGTCTCGAAGGCCCTGGTGTCCGTCGGGCCGGTGGTTGCCGGGGTTGCCGATCCTCGGGTCGCGCTCGAGACGCTGGTGGGGCGGATCGTGGGCGCAGTCGCATCGGAGCTCGGCCAGGAAGCGTCCGAGCATCCATTCCCGGTTCGGGCGCCCACCTGGGACGCCTACCGGGTTTCGGTCGCGGCAAACCGAGCCTTTCTCGATCGCCGGTTTTCGGAGGCGGCGGCGCTCTACCGTCAGGCCCATGATCTCGACACGACGGCGGTGGCCTACCTCCTCTGGTCGGCCGTCGCCCACAGCAACCTCCGTATCGGGGCCGAGGTGGAGTCGATCGTCGCGCGGGTCGCGCCGGAGCGGGATCGGCTCAATCGCTTCGACGCGGCGCTCTTCGACTGGCTCGACGCCAAGCTCGCGAGCAATCCGGCGCGCGCGTTGGTCGCGGCCCGGGCCGCGCACGAGATCGCACCGCACTCGGGGCTCGGCGGATACCAACTCGGGTTCGAGTTGATCCGGTCGGGCCGACCGGGCGAGGCGGCGCGGGTGCTGCGGGGCCTCGACCCCGATCGGGGCTGGCTCGCGGAGTGGAGCAACTACTGGCTGCGACTCGCCACGGCCCATCACCTCGCGGGCGACCACCGCGCCGAGTTGCGGGCCGCCGACCAGGGCTACCGCCGGCACCGGACCGAGGCGCTGGCGATCGCGAGGATTCGCGCGCTCGCCGCCTTGGGTCGCGAAGACGCCATTCGGGCCGCGCTTCGGGAGTCCACCGATCCACCGGCGGCGCACCTGGCTGCTGCGAGAGCCCTCCGCCGTCACCAGCGTTCGTCTTCGACGGGCTTCGCTGAGCGCGGGCTCGAGGTCCTCAGCGCTGCCGCGGTCGATTCGGGGCCGGGACGACGGCTGCTTCGGGCCCGGCTGCTCTTCGAGGCTGGCCGGCCGGCGGAAGCACTCCCGCTGCTCGAGGTCCTTCTCGCCGAGCGACCCAAAGACGTCACCCTCCTCGGATGGACCGGCACCGTCCGGGCTCGGCTCGGGCTGGTCGCGGATGCCCAGGCCGTCCTCGCCCGGCTTCGGAGCGCAGATCCGTCGCCGAGGCGTGCGCGGGACGAGCTCTTGGCTCGGGCGGCCATTCACGCGGAGCTGGGTTCGGACCCGCGCTACCCGCTGGCGTTGCTGCGGCGAGTCAGGGCGCTCGGCTGGGGCTTCGACGACCTCCACTACTCTCCTTTCTTCGATCGGATCCGGTCCGGCCCCGAGCTCGCCGATCTCTTCGCGCCACACGGATAGTCCGGGCCCGCGGCCGTGCCGGTGAGTCGGCCTGTCATCGTCTCCGACGGGGGCTGGCTGGCCGACGGCCGGGCCGGCAATCGTTGCCATCGGGCGGCCGGAGATGCCGGGCCCCGAGGCGGGCGCTGGCAATGGACCGATAATCGATCACCCCGGTGGCGGATCCGAGAGTCGGCTCTGGGCTGGGGGGATATCTGTAAATTGTTTGTTGACAGGGTATTGCGTTATCTCTTCGAGACGGGCTCCGAATCGGGGGAGAGCCGAGCCGGATTCCGATCCGTTTACGCAAGTTTTGGCATTCACCCTGCTTAGGCAGCGACGCGCTGCAGATCGGCCAAGGGGGCGCTGGCGATCGCGACGTCCCTCGCTCCAATCGATACCCCGACTCGCAAGCCGGCACCGCTCGGGCGGCCCGGTCGAGGCTGGGGCCCGTCAACGGGGGTGATTTTGAAGGGATCCGCGCCGAGCGTGGAAGGGCACCGCAATAACTTCGACCTGCTCCGCCTCGCGGCGGCACTGCAGGTCGTGGTGCTGCATGGCTATCGCCATCTGGAGCTCGGCACCGAGGGACTCCCCGGGCTGATCCATCAGGTGCTCGGCTACTTCCCCGGAGTGCCGATCTTCTTCGTGATCAGCGGCTTTTTGATCGCCGGCTCGTGGGAACGCTCGCCCGATCTCAAGCGCTACGGCCGGAGCCGACTGCTCAGGATCTATCCGGCGCTCTGGGTGGCCTTCGTCGCGGCGCTGGCGATCGCCATCTTTTGGGGGGCGATCGGCGCTGCATCGCTCTGGTCGCCGCGCTTCTGGGCCTGGACCGTGGCGCAGCTCTCCTTCGTCCAGTTCTACAACCCGCCCTTCCTCCGCGACTTCGGCGTCGGAGTCATCAACGGAAGTCTTTGGACCATTCCCGTCGAGCTGGCCTTCTATCTTGCCATCCCGATCCTCTACCGGACGGTGGTGGACCGCGAGTCGCGGCGGGGAGACGCCTGGCTGATCGGCCTCGCCGGCGCTTCGTTTCTCACCTACGCCATCTGGCTCGGCGGTGACCATGACGGCCTGGGCTTCGGAGCGAAGCTGTTGAGCGTCTCGCTGGTTCCCCATTTCCACATGTTCGCGCTCGGGATGATGCTGCATCGCCGGCGGGAGCTGGTGACGCGCTGGCTCGAGGGCCGGGCGCTCGCTTGGGGGGCGCTGTTCCTCGTGACGATGATCGGCTTCGACCTCACCGGCCTCGGCGTGGGGGCCGGCCGGCCGCTGGTGCTGCTGGCGCAGCGGCTCTTGCTCGCGGCGTTTACGATCTCCGCGGCGCTCACCGGCCGCGGGCTCGCGCGGCGGGCGCTTCGTGGCGCCGATCCATCGTACGGGGTCTATCTCTACCACATGTTGGTGATCAACGTGCTGGTCCAGGCGGGCATGGTCGGGAGTTTCCGATACCTGGCCTTCGCGCTGGTCGCGGCCACTGCGCTCGGTACCCTCTCCTGGTTCGTCGTCGAGGCCCCCGCGCTCAAGCGCAAGCGGCCGGCCGGCGCCCGACGAGCGTCGATGGTCTCCTCGCGGCCCGGCGCCCGGGTGGGGCACGCCACGTGACCGATCCGCTCCTCCGTGCCGGCCGCTGTCTGGTGATCGGCGAGGTCGCTCAGGCGCACGACGGCAGCCTCGGTCTGGCGCACGCCTTCGTCGACGCGATCGCGGACGCCGGCGCCGACGCGGTCAAGTTCCAGACCCACATCGCCGCGGCCGAGAGCACGCCGAGCGAGCCGTGGCGGGTGCCCTTCAGCCGGCAGGACGGGAGCCGTTACGAGTACTGGCGCCGCATGGAGTTCACCGAGGAGCAGTGGGCGGGCCTCAAGGCCCACGCCGACGAGCGCGGCCTCCACTTCCTGAGCTCGCCGTTCTCGATCGACGCGATCGAGCTGCTCGATCGGGTGGGGGTGGCCGCCTGGAAGGTGGCCTCGGGCGAGGTTTCCAACCTCGCGCTGCTCGAGCGGATGACACGGGACGATCGGCCGGTCCTGCTTTCGACCGGCATGAGCGGCTGGGAAGCGATCGATCGCGCCGCCGGGACCGTGCGCGCCGCGGGCTCGCCGCTCGCGGTGCTGCAATGCACCACGGCGTATCCCTGTCCGCCCGAGCGGGTGGGCCTCAACCTGCTGCAGGCTCTCGGCGACCGGTATCGCTGCCCGGTGGGGCTCTCGGACCACTCGGGCACCATCTTCCCCGGGCTGGCCGCGGCCGCGCTCGGTGCCTCGGTGCTCGAGGTCCACGTGACGCTTTCCCGGGCCATGTTCGGCCCGGACGTCGTGGCCTCGGTGACCAACGACGAGCTCCGGCAGTTGGTCGACGGCGTGCGAATGATCGAGCGGATGCTCGCCGCGCCGGTCGACAAGGATCTGATCGCCGCCGACCTGGCACCCGCCCGGGCGCTGTTCACCCGGAGCCTGGTAGCGAAGCGCGACCTGAGGGCTGGCCATCGTCTCACGGCGGAGGACCTCGTGGCCAAGAAGCCGGGCAGCGGGATCGCGCCGGAGCGGATCGACGAGCTGTTGGGCCGCGCGCTCGCTCGGCCGGTGGCCGCCGACACCCTGCTCTCGTGGGACGATCTGGAGGCGGGACGATGAGTCCTCGCAAAGTCTGTGTCGTCGTGACCGCGCGACCGAGCTACAGCCGGATCCTCACCGCGCTCCAGGCGATCGCGCGGCATCCGGATCTGGAGCTCCAGATCGTGGTGGCCGCGTCCGCGCTGCTGGAGCGCTACGGGACCGTGGTCCGTGTGATGGAAGAGGACGGCCTCGAGATCGCGGCCCGGGTCTTCATGGTGATCGAAGGCGAGAACCCGGCGTCGATGGCGAAGACCACGGGGCTTGGCCTGATCGAGTTGGCCACCACCTTCGACAACCTGCGGCCCGACGTGGTGGTGACGGTCGGCGACCGCTACGAGACTCTGGCGACCGCGACCGCGGCCGCCTACATGAACCTGCCGCTGACCCACGTCCAGGGCGGGGAGGTCACCGGGTCGATCGACGAGAAGGTCCGGCACGCCACCACCAAGCTGGCCGACCTCCACCTCGTCGCGACCGACCTGGCCAGAGAACGCGTCATCAGGCTGGGCGAGGACCCGTCCATGGTGCACGTGACCGGGTGCCCGTCGATCGATCTGGCGGCCGACGTCGTCGCTGAAGAGGCCGACGGCTTCGATCCATTCGAGCGATACGGCGGGCTCGGCAGTCGGCTCGACCTCTCCGACGGGTATTTGGTCGTCCTCCAGCATCCGGTCACGACCGAGCACGAGGAGGCGCGCCGTCATATCACCGAGACGCTCCATGCGGTTCGGGACGTCGGACTGCCAGCCCTCTGGTTCTGGCCCAACGTCGACGCCGGCTCCGACGGCACCTCGAAGGGTATTCGGGTGTTCCGCGAGCGCGAGCGCCCGGAGCAGTTCCACTACTTCCGAAACATGACCCCTCGCGATTTCCTCCGTCTGCTTCGTGGGTGCACGGCCATCGTCGGCAACTCCAGCGTCGCGATTCGAGAGGGCTCTTTCCTCGGCGTGCCAGCCGTCTCGATCGGCAACCGTCAGAACGGGCGGGAGCGCGGGCCGAACGTCATCGACGTCGGCTACGACCGTGCGGAGATCGAGGCGGCGATCCGCCGCCATCGCTCCGGACCGCGTTCGCAACCGTCGACGCTCTATGGTGACGGGCACGCCGGCCAGCGGATCGCGGACCGACTGGCCGAAGCCGAGCTCCGAACCGCCAAGGCCCTGGCATACTGATGACCAAATCCTCCATGCAATCGGATCACCCACGCCCGTCGCGGGCCGAGCGGATCGCGGCCGTCCAGTTCGAGCCACGAGGGCTCGATCGCCTTCCCGTGCGCGAGTGCAACCTCTGCGGCGCTTCCACGTTCGTGGTGGTCACGCACGAGGATCGATACGGCTACGCGATCGAGGCCCACGGCTGCCTTCAGTGCGGGCTGGTGTTCCTCAACCCCGTACTCTCCGGGCCGGCCTACCAACGTTTCTACGAGACGACCTATCGCCCCTTGGTGAGCGCCTACCACGGGCGGTTGATCGACGCGAGCTCCGTGCAGGCGGACCAGCGGATCTACGCCGGCGAGCGCGCCGACTTCGTCGAGCCGTTTCTCGCCGGACGCACCGGGGGTCGTCTCCTGGACGTCGGCGGCTCCACTGGCGTCGTCGCTCTGGAGTTCGTCCGGCGGTTCGAGATGACGGGATTGGTGCTCGACCCTTCTCCCCAGGAGCTCGAACAGGCGGCCGGCCATGGGCTGGAGACGGTCGCCGGGCTGGTCGAAGAGTACGAGCCGGGGTCGGATCGCTTCGACCTGATCCTGCTCTGTCAGACGATCGACCACCTGCTCGACATTCGCGGCACCCTGCGGAAGATCAGATCGCTGCTCCGCGCCGGCGGCCTGTTTTACGTCGACATCGTCGACTTCCGAGCCGGCTATCTGCGGAACGGCTCGGTCGAGGCCGCGGTCAAGGTCGATCATCCCTTCTACCTGACGGAGTGGACGGCTGAAGCGTTCCTGGCGAGAGCCGGCTTCGAGGTCGTGAGGAAGGACTACGCGGCCGACCATCTCCACGTTGGTTACCTCTGCCGCCCGGCGAAGCCCGTCGCCGGGGCGCTACCCGACCCGGCGGTCGTCGCCGGGCAGTGGCGGGAGATTCGGCTGGTGCAGAACCGGATGCGGGGCGGATGATGGGCCGGGTGCTTGGATTGGTGCCTGCGCGCGGCGGGTCCAAGGGGGTCCCCGACAAGAACAGCCGCCAGCTGGCCGGCAAGCCGCTCCTCGAATACGTCGTGGAGGCCGCGGCCGCTTCCGGCGTGGTCGATCGTCTGGTGCTCTCGACCGATGACCGGGGCATCGCCGAGTTGGGCGAGCGGCTGGGCATGGAGGTTCCGTTCATGCGTCCGCCGGACCTCGCAACCGACAGCGCGCCGATGCTGCCCGTCATCCAGCACGCCGTCCGGGCCATCGAGGCGTCGGGTTGGGAGGTCGAGGTCGTCGTCTTGCTGCAGCCGACCTCTCCGCTCCGCCGGGGCGACGAGATCAGGCGCGCGGTCGAGCTGCTCCAGAGCTCCGAGGGGGACAGTGTGGTCACGGTCCAACAGGTGCCACCGCATCTGTCCCCGGACTACGTGCTCCAAGTCGATGGCGGCCTGCTGATGCCGTTCCTGCCCGAGGGGGAGCGCTGTACGAGACGGCAGGACGTGCGGCCGGCGTACTATCGGGACGGGACCGTGTACTGCACCCGCAAGCGGGTCATCGAATCCGGCAGCATCTACGGAGCGCGCTGCGTGCCGCTGCTGATGCCGCGGGGCGCCAGCCTGAGCATCGATACCGAGGAGGACTGGAGTGAAGCCGAGCGGGTGCTCCGCGATCGGGGGGCTGCCCGATGATCGCGCGCGAGCCGCGTGACGAGGCCACGTCGCGCCCCCGCCTCGGGGTGGTGCTGTCGAACGGCTGGTCGATCAAGAACCTGCTCCACTCGGGCGCGCTGTCCCGCCTGGCCGAGTCCTTCGATCTCGTCGCCTGGGCGCCGGAGAAGGAGTTGGAGGGCCTTCGGGCCATGGCGCCGCGCTTCGGGGTGCCGGATCTCCGCTGGGAGCCCTTCCTCGTGTTCCGGGAGGGCGCGGCCCACCAGCTGGTGCGACAGGTGCAACGCACCGTGTTCTACGCTCACCACGACGTCGCCACCGAGCGGATTCGCTCGCAGAGCAGCCGCTCGTCGCGCACGGCGATCCAGCGGAGCGCCACCCGGGTGGCCGACTTGCTCGGACGCTCGCCCGCGGGAAGCGCCGTGCTGAGCATGGCCAACCCGCTCCGCCGGCGACTCGGCTACCGGGCCTTCTATGCGGAGGCGTTCGACCGGCATCGACCCACCCATCTGCTCACGGGCAACCCGGTCGACTTTCGCGAGGATCCGTTCGTCTACGAGGCGCGTCGACGCGGCGTGCCGGTGGCGACCATGGTGGCGAGCTGGGACAATCTGACCAGCAAAGGATTCATGTGTCGCGGGTTCGACCGGATCCTCACCTGGAACGAGTTCATGCGGGCCGAGGTCCATCGGTACTACCCGGACTACCGTCCGGAGCAGACGGCGTCCGTCGGGATTCCGCGATTCGACGTCTATGCGAAGCCGTTGCCGGCCGGCTTCGCGCGCGAGCCGTTCCTTCGGGCCCTCGGCCTCGATCCGGCCCGGCCGATGATCCTCTACGCCAATACGGCCACCCGCCTGATTCCAGAGCAGCCGCAGGTGATCGCGCATCTCGCCGACGCGATCGCGAGCGGCGAGCTCCGCCGCGACCTCCAGGTGCTGGTGCGCTGCCATCCGCGCGATCCGCTCGAGCCCTACCAGGCGCTCGGCGATCGGCCCGGGGTGGCCGTCTGGCATCCGTCGCTGGACAAGGGCGACATCTACGGCTGGCTGCCCGACGCCGATCATCTCTGGGTGCTCGCGGCGATGATCAAGCACTCGGCCGTCACCATCAATCCCTGCTCGACGATGACGCTCGACGCCGCGATGTGCGACCGCCCGGTGGCGAGCATCGCCTACGACGGCGACGCGACCAAGCCGTACCACGACTCGATCGCGAGCGCTTACGACTACAACCACGTCGGGCCGGTGGTCCGGTCGGGCGCGACGCCGCTGTGCCGGAGCCGGTCGGACCTGATCGGCGCGGTGGCCGCGTATCTGGACGATCCCGGCCTCCATCGCGCCGAGCGACGCGCGCTGGTCAATGAGCTCTGTTTGGCCGATCGTGGGCCGGCGTGCCAGCGGCTCGGGGCGGAGCTCGAGCGCTGGGCCGGCCTCGTGGGCACGCCGCGATGACCAGCCGGGCTGCGATGCTCCGGGCGGTCGGGGAGGTCCGCTCCTCGTTCGGGCCTTTCGTGCTGGTGGTGCTGGCCGCGGCGTTCGCCGGTACGGTCTGGCCGGCGCCGATCGACTTCGGGTATCAGCCCGCCGCGCGGGCCTTGATCCTCTACGCGGTGATCGGCTCGACCGCGCTCGCGGTCGCGCTTTCCCTCGCGGGCCGGGACATGCTCTGGGTCGCGTTGCTGGGCCCGTTCGTCATCCAGTACTACCAGGTCGCGCTCGGCTGGGAGGTGACGCTCGGCTCCACCAGCCCGCTCCGGGTGGCGCCCGTGCTCGGCGTGCTGGCCCTCCTCGCCGTCGAGCTGGCCAAACGGCCGATCCGGCTCTCCCGGGCCGAGGCAGCCGTCACCATGCTCTGGGAGCTGGCCTGCCTGATTTGGCTGGTCGAGGGCCTCGCGGCCACGGGCACCGCAGTGCCGCTGGTCACCTGGCTGCTCAACGCCGCCGTGCCGCCGCTCTGCTACTTCCTGGCCCGCGACCGGCTCGCCACCGCGGACGGGGCCGCCGTGGTCGGGCTCTCGGTGCTGGGCGGCTTCCTGATCCTGATCGTGGCCTCGATCGGGATCTCCTTCGTGGCGCTCGACTATCGGGGCTCGGCCAGCCTGCTGGCCGCGCGGAACGCCAACGACGGCAACATCGTGCTCGGCTACCTGATGCTCGCCTGGCCGATCGCGGTGCTGACCGCGCGCACGATCCACGGCGCGCTGGTGCCGGCGCTCGGCCTCTCCTTCGTGGCGGGCGCGGTGCTGCTCTTCTCTCGCGGCGGGCTCCTGGTGGTTCCGCTCCTCACGATCGGAACCCTGGTGGTGCTGGCCGGCCGGCCGCTCAAGACGCTCGTCTCGCTCGTCGCGATCGGGGCCGCGGCCCTGGGCCTCTGGGTCGCCCTGGGCGATTCGCTCGGCCTGCTGGAGGCCTGGACCGCCCGGCTCAACTTCACCCAACTCCAGCTCACCGACCTCTGGGCGGTGCTGGCGACGGTGCAGGATCAGCTGACCAGCAGCGGCCGTTCGGAGATCTGGGACCTGGCGCGGTCGCTCTTCCGGACCTCGCCGCTCACCGGCGCCGGCTTCAACAGCTTCGAGGCGGCGGGGCCGGGTTACTCGGAGGCCCACTCGCTCTTCTACCAGACGCTGGGCCAGCGCGGGCTCCTCGGCGTGGCCTTCCTGTACGGCTTTCTCGGATGGTGGCTCTGGACCTTGCTTCGTCCGGTCGTCGGCCGGGGTGAGGTGCGGGAGCGGCTGGTTCGCCTGGGTGGCGTGCTGTCCTGGCTGGTCTTCACCCACGCGGTCGGGTCCGGCCTCGTCGTCACGACCGGTGGGGGACTGATGGTCAACGTCGCGGGGGCGATGTTGCTGATGATCGCGCTCCAGCCGGCCGGCGCGAATCGGAGCGGGGCGGCGTGAGGTTCCTCTCCTCGCTCCTCTCACTCCTCTCCTGGCGGGTCATCGCCGCCGGGGTGACGGTGACCGAGCGCCTGCTGCTCGCCGCGATGCTGGGCCCGAGCCGGCTCGGCACCTTCGGGATCGCGAGCGGCACGATCGCGATCCTGAGCCGGTGGCTCTCGTTCGGCGCCACTCCGGCCGCGCAATACGCGGGCGGCCGCCAAACCGGCTCGACCCCGCCCGCACGCGCGGTGCTCCTCTACGGCACGCTGGTCGCGTTCGCGGCGCTCGCGATCTGTTGGCTGGCCACACCGCTCATCGCCGGGATGGTCTTCGGCGACAAGAGCGAGGCGCTCGAGATCTTCGTGTTCCTCCGCCCCTGGCTGCCGGTGCTGATCGTCGGGATGACGCTCTCGCTCTTTCTGCTGGGGCAGGGCCGGATCAAGATCTACGGCGCGCTCCAGGTCTTGCCCGAGCTCGGGTTCCTGGCGGTGCTGGTCACCTTCTGGCTGCTCGGGCGTGATCTCGAGGGCGCGCTCTGGGGCCAGGTGACTGCCTGGGCCGTGCTCGGCGTGGTGGCGCTCGCCGCCAACCGCTCGGCTCTGACTGGCGGCCGACTGAGCCGGCGGTCCTTGACGGAGGTCTCCAGCTACGGCGTCCGCGCCTGGCCGCTGGTCTTTCTCCAGTTCGGTATCGCGCGGGTCGCGCTGCTGGTCGGCGCCCGCTTCGTCGGGTCGGAGGCGCTGGGCCACTACGTGCTCGCGTCAGGGCTGGCGGACGCGCTCACGCTCTTTCCGGGGCTCGTCGGTCAGCTGGTCTTCAACGCGGCGGGCCGACCGGGGCCCGGTGTTCGGGAGCTGGCGTTCCGGGCGATTCGGCTCTCCACCGTCGCGTTGCTGCTCGGCGCGACCGTGGTCGCGCTGGTCGGGAAGCCGCTCTTCGTCCTCGCCTTCGGTCAGCCGTACGCGCCCGCGTGGCTGGTGCTGGTCGTGCTGCTCGGCACCACCGTTTGCCGCGGCACCTTCACGCTCCTGATCGCGCTGCTCTCCGGTCGCGGCCGGCCGGGGCTCAGCAACGTGGCCCAGATGGTCGAGCTCACCACCTTGCTCGTGCTGGTGCCGATCGGCGCGATCCGGTTCGGGGTCGTCGGAATGGCCGGCGCCGCCGTGGTGGCGAGCGTCGCCGGGTTGGTCACGGCGGCGTTGCTGGTCGGCCGGCTCGAGGGAGCACGGGTGACGGAAGTGCTGCTCGTCCGGTCGGAAGACTGGACGGTGCTCCGGCGGCGGCTCGACGAGCTGGTGCGCCGTCCCAAGCTGGAGGCGCGCAATGCGGACTGAGGTCGAGGTCCTCTTGGTCTCGGCGACGCCGCCCCCGATCGGCGGCGTCGCGTCGTGGACCAGGACCTTCCTCGCGCTGGCGCCCGAATACGGCATCCGGATCCGCCATTTCGAGACTCGGGTCGAAGGCGCCCGACTCTCGCCGCGCGGGCTCTGGCGGTTGGCGCGGGTGACGCTGGGACCGTTGGGATCGCTGCTCGTCGGCCGCGGCCGCGGGGTCGACGTGGTTCACGTGACGGCAGGCACCGGGGGCGGGCTGCTGCGGGCCTCGCTGCTCGCGGCGGTGGCTCGCGTGCTCGGCAAGGCCGCGGTGGTGCACCTGCACAGCCGGCTCCACCTGGCCAGCGCGCTGGAGCATCGGGCGATGCGTCTCGCGATGCGACTCGGGGCCCGGGTGGTTACTCCCAGCGCGGCCGATGCGCGGGGCGAGCACCGCCTGGCCTGGATCGGCAACCTGATCGCGCCCGAGTTCGCCACCGGCCCACGATGGCGGCTCGCGGAACGGCGAGGCCTCTACCTCGTATACGTGGGGTGGCTGATCCACGCGAAAGGACTCTCGGATCTGGTCCGCGCGGTGGCGAGCGTGCCTGGTGTGGAGGTCGACCTGATCGGCCCGGTGGTGCGTCCCACCGAGGCGCGGGAGATCGAGGCGTTGATCGCGGAGCTCCAGGTCGGCGACCGGATCAGAGTTCGGGAGCCGTTGCCGGTGGCCGAGCTGCGCGCGGCGATGCTCGAATACGACGCGCTGGTGCTGCCGAGCCACCGCGAGTCGTTCGGTCTCGTGGCCGCGGAGGCCATGGCGATCGGGTTGCCTGTGGCGGCGACCCGAACCGGGATGCTGGAAACGGCGCCCGAGGAGACCTTTCACGCGGTGCCGATTGGCGATGCCGATGGGCTTGCCGCCGCTCTGGCGCGCTTGCTGGCCGATCGCGATCGGCTGCCGGCGCTCTCCGACACGGCGCGCCGGTACGTGGACCGAGCCTACTCGCCGGCGGCGATCTTCGACGGGTGGTGGGCCCTCTACGATCGCGCGCTCGTCCGAGTGGCGGCGGAGCTGGAACACGCCCAAGCCGGCACCGGTGCCGGAGGACGATGACGATGACCGACGGTGGCGCTGGTGGAGGGACGTCGTTGGGCTGGCTCTGGAGCGCCCTCCGCATGGAGCGGCGACTGCTGGGAGCCTGCCTGCTGGTCGGGGCGATCCTGCTCTCGATCGTGAACTTCCGCCCGCGCTCCTATACGGCGAGCGCGTCCTTCGTGCCCCAGGCGAGCTTCGGCGCGCGGAGCTCGATCTCCGGTCTCGCGGCCCAGTTCGGGTTCAGCCTGCCGAGCGGCGAGGCGACCGCGAGCCCCGCGTTCTACGCGGACCTCCTCAAGTCGGAGGAAATCGTGCGTGGCGTGGTCTTGGGTAACTATCAGGTGTCGACCGAGGACGGCCCCCGGCAGGGCAACCTGATCGAGCTGCTCGGGATCGAAGGGCCGAGCGACGCGGTCCGGCTCGAGGTCGGCGCGGCGCGGGTGCGGACGCTGCTCGGCGTCCTCCGCAACCGGGAGACCGGCTTGGTCCGGCTCACTTTCAAGGCGCCCAGCGCCGAGCTGGCGCAGCAGGTCGCGCAGCGCTTTCTCGACCTTCTCAACGAGTTCAACCTCGAGCGACGGCGGTCGCAGGCGGCGGCGGAGCGCGAGTTCGTCGAAGGGCGCCTGGCCGAGGTGCAGGGCGAGCTGCGGGAGGCGGAGGGCAAGCTGCAGGATTTCCTCACCAAGAACCGCGACTATCGCAACTCGCCCAGACTCGCGTTCGAGGAGGAGCGGCTGAGCGCCGACGTGAGCGCCCGCCGGCAGGTGGTGTCCTCGCTGGTGCAGGCGTTCGAGCAGGCCCGGATCGACGAGGTGCGGGACACCCCGGTCGTGACCATCGTCGAGGCGCCGGTCGTTCCCGCCACGCCCAATCCGCGCGGCCTGGTCCGGAACGCCGCGCTCGGTCTGGTGCTCGGCGCGATGCTGTTCGTCGCCATCTCCTTCGCGCGCGACGCCCGGCGCCGCCAGGTCGAGGCCTGACCGATGCGTCTCGTCTGGGTCAACCACTACGCGGTCACGCCCGACCTACCCGGGGGCACCCGGCACGTCGAGCTGGGCCGCGAGCTGGCTCGCCTGGGCTGGGATGTCTCGGTCGTCTCCACCGACTTCCACTTCCAGGAGCGCCGCTTCCGGCGGCGGGAAGACGCGGCAGACCGGCGGTCTATCGAGGAGCGGGTGGATGGTGTCCGGATGCTCTGGCTTTGGAGCGCGCCCTATCGCGACAACGACTGGCGCCGGCTCTGGAACTGGATCTCGTTCGCCAGAGGAGTGCTCCGACTCCGCACCCCGGCCGATGTGGTGATCGGCTCGTCTCCGCATCTCCTCGCCGCCGCGGCGGCCGCGCGCAAGGCCAGGCGAGACGGGGCCCGCTTCATTCTCGAGGTGCGCGACCTCTGGCCCGAGAGCATCACGGCCGCGGGTGGACGGAAAGGACCGGTCTACCACGCGCTCGCCGCGATCGCGAGCTGGCTCTACCGCCGGGCCGAGCGGATCGTGGTGCTCACCCGCGGGGTAGGCGACCGACTGGTCGAGCGGGGGGTCGACCCCGCGAAGATCGTGTTCGCGCCCAACGGGGTCGACGTCGAGGCATTCGAGCACGCCGTCGGCGAGCCGCGGCCTGCCGTCACCTTCGGCTACGCGGGGGCCCACGGTCCGGCCAACGGGCTCGATTGCCTGCTCGACGCCGCGGAGCTGCTCCGGGACGATCCCTCGATCCGGATCGTTTGCGTGGGCGACGGGCCGCTCAAACCCGCCCTCGCCGCCCGGGTTCGCCAGGCCGGCCTCTCCAACGTGAGCTTCGAGCCGCCGGTCTCCAAAGCGGAGGTGCCGGGTGTGATGGCTCGCTTCGACGTCGGGCTGATGCTGCTTCGCGAGGCCGATCTCTTTCGGTTCGGTGTGAGCCCGAACAAGCTCTTCGACTACCTGGCCGCGGGGCTGCCGGTCGTGTCGAACGTCGGCGGTGACGTCGCGGGCATGATCGCGGCCGCCGGCGCCGGCGAGACCGTAGCCGGCGGCTCGCCCGCGGCGCTGGCCGAGGCGATCCGGCGGATGGCGGCGCGGACCCGGGCCGAGCGGCTCGCGCTTGGCGCGGCGGGGCGCGAATGGGTGGCCGCGAATCACGGCCGGCGCAACGTGGCGCACGAGTTGGACGTCGCGTTGCGCCGTCTGGTCGGGGTGACGACGTGACGGCGCTGCTCAGTCCAGCGGCCGTGGCGGCGGTGGCTCGGACCTACGGAGTCGCCGGCGTCGTCAGACGTTCGATTCACGAGGTGCGGCGTCGGGCGGGATGGTATCGTCTCGAGCCCAGGCACCCCGACCCGTCGCCGGGTGCAGTCGGTTCGAGCCCGTTCGCCCTCGATCTCGACCGGGTGGCGAAGGCGACAGACCCGGAACACGCGATGGAGCGCGCCCGCCGGGTCCTGGGCGGAGAGCACCAGGCGTTCCGCTGGCGCTGGACCCGTCTCCCACGGGGCGACGAGTGGCATCGCCACCCGGAGACCGGCCGTTCCAACAACTCCTCCGCGCCGTGGTGGTCCGTGCCGCTGCTCGATCCCGCGGTCGGCGACGTGAAAGAGATCTGGGAGCCCGCCCGGTTCGGCTGGGCCTTCGATCTGATCCGCGGCTTCACCGTCTCGCGAGAGCCGCGCTTCGCCGAGTCGTTTCTCGAACGGTTGATCGACTGGTGTGAGGCGAATCCCCCCTACCGCGGCGTGCATTGGGCCTGCGGGCAGGAGACGGCGATCCGCGCGATCGCCATCCTCCACGCCGAAGCCAATCTGCCCGGGGCCCGCGACCACCCGGCGATCCGATCGGTTCTGGCCGCATCGGGCGAGCGGATCCGCGACGCGATCGGCTACGCGCGCTCGCAGCGCAACAACCATGCGATCTCCGAGGCGGTGGGTCTGTTGGCCGTCGGCGCCCGGCTCGGCGGGCGCCACCCCGACGCGGGCGAATGGGTAGCGCTCGGCCGGGCGCTGCTCGACCGTTTGGTGGCCGAGCAGTTCGCCCCGGACGGTTGGTACGTCCAGCACTCCTTCACCTATCTCCGGCTCGCGGCCGAGCAATGCGCGGTCGGCGCGAGGGTGCTGCGGGCGCTGGGCGCGGACCTGGCGCCTCTGACGCGGTCGCGCCTGGCGGCGGCGCTGGAGCTGATCGACGCCGTCATCGACCCGGCGACCGGATTGGTGCCCAATCACGGGCCCAACGACGGCGCCTTCGTCCTGCCGATCACGCTGGCCGACTACCGTGACTTCAGGCCGTTGTTGACGCTGCTCGCCGCCGTGCTCCATCGGCCGCTGGCGGCCGACCTGGCTCCGGATGCCGAGACGCTCGCGTGGCTGGGCGCCGAGAGCGTACAGGCCGGCCCGCCCCGCGCCGACGGCATCCGCCGCGGCGAATCGGGCTGGGTGACGGCCCGGCGCGGCGAGGTCTTCGCGTTCCTGCGTGCCGGCCAGTACCGCGACCGTCCTGGTCACTTCGATCCGCTGCACCTCGACGTCAGGGTCGGCTCGGAGGAGGTTGTGGTCGACCCGGGCACCTTCCGCTACAACGCCCGCGCACCCTGGCGGAACGGGCTGGCCGGCCCGACGGTCCACAACGGTCCGCGGGACGCGAGCGACGAAACGGTGTCCGGCCCGCGCTTCCTCTGGCTCCGCTGGCCGAGCGCCAGGATCCTCAGCGCCGAGGATCGGGACGACGCCTCGGCGATCGTCGCCGAAGTGCCGGGCCGCTACAGACGTGAGGTGCGGGTGACCGTGACGGGGGTGGAGGTCGTCGATCGGGCGACCGCGGCGGAGGCGAGCGGCTTTCGGGAGACCTGGCTGCTCCATCCCGACGCGGCGACCACCTGGCTCGAGACGACGGGCGGCACGGTGACCGACGCGACCGAGGCTGACCCGCGCGGCTGGTTCTCCCCGAGGTACGGCGAGCGGATCCGCTCGCGCTTCGTCACCGTCGAGCCCGAGCCGGGCTCAGGCACGGCGCGGATCGCGATCCGCCGGAGGAACGGATGAGACAGGTGCTGCAGTGGCTCGATACCGGAAAGGTCGAGCTCCGGGAGATTCCGGTGCCGGAGATCGGGCCTCGTCAGCTGTTGGTGGAGAGCCGGGCCTCGCTGGTCTCCGCCGGGACCGAGCGGATGCTGATCGAGTTCGGGCGGGCGGGTTTGTGGGGCAAGGTCAAGAGCCAGCCGGAGCGGGTCCGGCAGGTAGTCGACAAGATCCGCACCGACGGCCTCGGACCGACGCTCGACGCGGTGCGCTCCAAGCTCGGTGAGCCGATCCCGCTGGGCTACTGCAACGCCGGCATCGTGCGGCGCGTCGGCGCGGAGGTGACGGGCTTCCGGGTGGGCGACCGAGTGGCCACCAACGGGGCTCACGCCGAGTGGGTTCGGGTGCCGCACACCCTGGCCGCCAAGATTCCCGACGGCGTGAGCGACGAGGCGGCGTGCTTCGCGCCGCTCGCGGCCGTGGCGCTGCAGGGTATTCGGTTGGCGGCCCCGGCCCTTGGAGAGACGGTCGTGGTGGTCGGGCTCGGGCTGGTGGGATTGCTCACGGTGCAACTCCTTCGGGCCAACGGGTGCCGGGTGTTGGGCGTCGACCTCGATCCGGATCGCCGCGAGCTGGCGCGCGCCTTCGGCGCCAAGGTGCTCTCTGGTGACGGCGCGGCGCAGGTCGCCGCGGTGCACGAGGCCACCGACGGCTTCGGCGCGGACGCCGTGCTCCTCACCCTTTCCTCGAAGGCCACCGAGCCGGTCAACCTCGCGGCGGCGATGGCGCGGCCGCGGGGGCGGGTGGTACTGGTCGGCGTCACCGGCCTGGAGCTCGATCGCGAGCCCTTCTTCCGCAAGGAGCTGAGCTTCGCGGTCTCCTGCAGCTACGGTCCTGGCCGCTACGAGGCGGAGTACGAGGCGGGTCACGACATTCCACCGGCGCACGTGCGCTGGACTGCGCAGCGGAACTTCGCGGCGGTCCTCGATCAGATGGCCGCCGGCGGCGCCGATCCGACCCGCCTGATCAGCCATCGGATCCCGTTTGCCGAGGCGGACCGGGCCTACGACGTGATCACCGGCGACGCGAAGAGTCTGGGCGTGGTGCTCGAGTATCCGGTCGACGCGCCGGCCGCGAACCGGGTCGAGCGCGTCCGGCGTGCCGGCGCAACGTCTGGCAGCCTGGTCGCCGGTGTGATCGGCGCGGGGAACTACGCGCGGCGGACCCTCATCCCGCTGCTCGGCGAGGCGGGCTTCTCGGTGCGGACGGTCGCCTCGACCGGCGGCGTGGACGCCGCCCTCGCGGCCGAGCTCGCCGACGCGGAGGTCGTCAGCTCTGACGTGCACGCGGTGATCGGCGACCCCGCGATCGACACCGTCTTCGTGCTCACCCGGCACGCGTCGCACGCCGCGCGCGCGGCGAGGGCGCTCGAGGCCGGTAAGCACGTCTTCGTCGAGAAGCCGCTGGCCCTGAGAGAGGAGGACCTCGATCGCCTCGAGCAGCTGGCCGCCGAGGAGAAAGGCTTGCTCACCGTCGGCTTCAACCGACGCTTCGCACCGATGACCGAGGCGCTGGCCCGCCAGTTGGCGGATCGCTCGGGGCCCGTGAGCCTTTTGATCGACGTGAACGCCGGCGCGCTCCCGCGGGAGCACTGGACCCGCCAGCTCGCCGAGGGGGGCGGGCGCATCGTGGGCGAAGGCTGCCACTTCATCGACCTGGCCAGGGCCCTGGTCGGCGCGTCGATCGTGAGCCTTACCGCCACGGGCGCGGCCGATCGCTCCGGTCGGTTGGTGGACGACGTTGCCCACCTGGCGCTCCGCTTCGCGGACGGCTCGATCGCGACGATCGCCTACTACTCGAACGGGGCCCGCTCCTACCCCAAGGAGAGCATCGTCTGCGCGGCGGACGGCGCCAGCTACACCATCGACAACTGGCGCGGCCTCAAGTCGTTCGGGCGGGGGCTCACGGGACCGCGGCTCCCGGCGCGGGCCGACAAGGGGCACGCGGCGGAGCTCCGGCGGTTCGCCGAGGCGATCCGGGCGGGCGAGCCGCCGATTCCCTATGCCGAGCTGTTCGAAGTCTCGCGCTGGGCCGTACGGGCCGAGGCTGAGCTGAGAGGGGCGGAGTGAAGCGAGTCTTCGACCTGGTCATCGCCGCGGCGCTGCTGATCGCGCTCTCGCCGCTGTTCCTGGCGATCGCGCTGGTGATCCTGCTCACGATGGGCAGCCCGGTCTTCTTCCGGCAGCAGCGCCCCGGCAGGGGGGGGCGGCCGTTCACGTTGATCAAGTTCCGCACGATGGCCGTCGGCGCCAGCCGGCCCGAGGACCAACGCGACGAGGCGCGGCGGCTCACCCGAGTCGGCACGCTGCTCCGGGCGACCAGCCTCGACGAGCTGCCCGAGCTTGTGAACGTGCTGCGCGGCGAGATGAGTCTGGTCGGTCCGCGGCCGCTCTTGCTCGAGTATCTCCCGCTCTACACCGAGGAGCAGGCCCGGCGGCACGAGGTCCGGCCGGGCATCACCGGATGGGCCCAGGTCCACGGGCGCAACGCGCTGCCGTGGGAGGAGCGCTTCGCGATGGACGTCTGGTACGTCGACCATCGGAGCTTCCGGCTCGAT
The DNA here is from genome assembly GCA_041390205.1 of Gemmatimonadales bacterium. Lineage (GTDB taxonomy): Bacteria > Gemmatimonadota > Gemmatimonadetes > Gemmatimonadales > GWC2-71-9 > SHZU01. Next base: position 2,599 of record JAWKQJ010000064.1, on the reverse strand, counting down.
CTCAGGATCCTCTGGCTCACCTTGGTGCAGGTCGCGCGGCGGAGCGGGGTCACCCAACCGGGGCAGGTCACCGCTCAGCCCTTTCGTGGCAGCGGGGGAGGGAAGTCGTGAGCGCGGAGCGGGCGGTGCTGATCTGGGGCGCGGGTGGCCACGGCAAAGTGGTGGCCGCCGTCGCCAGGGCGATGGGCTGGGCCGTGCTCGGGTACGTCGATCGCGACGACGCGAAGCGCGGCGTCCAGGTCCAAGACGGCGGTGGCGCCGTGGTGCTGGCCGAGGCCGAGCTCGATCGCGACACGCTCGCCGAATGGCAGCGCGACCGTGGCCTGACCGCGGTGCTGCTCGGCGTCGGCGACAACCGGAGTCGGCTCGCCTGCCTCGATCGGATCGCCCCGTCGCTGGCGAATCCGGCGATCCACCCCTCCGCCGTGCTCCATTCGAGCGAGCCCCTCGGCCTCGGGACCGTCGTCTGTGCCGGCGCCGTGATTCAGCCCGGAGCCTCGATCGGCCGGGCAGTGATCGTCAACACCGGCGCGATCGTCGAGCACGACTGCGTCCTGGGAGACGGCAGCCATCTCTCCTCGGGCGCGGTACTCACCGGCGGCGTGCAGGTCGGCAAGCGCACCCTGGTCGGCGCGGGATCGGTCGTGCTCCCGGGCATCGCGATCGGCGACGACGCGATCGTGGGCGCCGGCGCCGTGGTCCATCGCGACGTACCCGACGGTGTAGCGGTCGTGGGCAATCCGGCCCGGCCGCTCGGAGGCGATCGATGAGCGCTCCCCTCCTTGGCGCGAAGCCGAAGGCCTTCGAGATCCCGCTGTCGGTTCCGCACCTTTCGGGGCGCGAGGCCGAGTACGTTGCGGAGGCCATCGAGAGCAACTGGGTCGCTCCGTTGGGTCCGATGGTGGATCGGTTCGAACGCGAGTTCGCGGCCCGGGTGGACGCGCCCTATGCGGTCGCGCTGGCCTCGGGAACGGCAGCCCTTCACCTTGCCTTGATTCACCTGGGTATCGGACCCGGCGACGAGGTCCTGGTGAGCTCGCTCACTTTCGCCGCTTCCGTCAATCCGATCGTCTATCTCGGCGCGACCCCGGTTCTGATCGACAGCGAGCCGGGGTCGTGGAACGCCGATCCCGCGCTGATCGAGCAGGCACTCGGCGAACGGGCGGGGAGGGTCAAGGCGGTCGTCGCCGTGCATCTCTACGGCCAGAGCGCGGACCTCGGCCGGATCCGGGAGTGCTGCGAGCGCTTCGACGTGCCCTTGATCGAGGATGCCGCCGAGGCGCTCGGCGGAACCTGGCAGGGCCGGCAGCCGGGTACGGTCGGTTGGGCTGGCGTCTTTTCGTTCAACGGGAACAAGATCATCACCACCGGCGGCGGCGGGATGCTGGTGACGGGCGACGCAGACCTCGCCGACCATGCCCGGAAGCTCTCCACCCAGGCCCGGGACGACGCACCCCACTATCAGCACAGCGAGATCGGTTACAACTACCGGCTGAGCAACCTGCTGGCGGCCGTCGGGCGGGCCCAGCTCGAGGTGCTCGACGACCGGGTCGCTCGCCGACGAGCCATCTTCGACCGATACCGTCAGGGGTTGGCCGGGGTGGAGGGGATCGAGCTGATGCGGGAGGCGCCCTGGGGCACCCACAACCGGTGGCTCAGCACCCTTACCATCGACGAGCGGGCGTTCGGTGCCTCCAGAGAAGCGGTGCGGCTCGGGCTCGCCGAGCGGGGCATCGAGGGGCGTCCGGTCTGGAAGCCGATGCACCAGCAGCCGGTCTTCGAGGGCGTCCCGGTGTACGGTGGGGCCGTCGCCGACGATCTCTTCGACCGGGGGCTCTGCCTGCCGTCCGGGTCGAGCCTCACCGACTCCGAGGTCGACCGGGTGATCGATGGCGTGCTTTCGAGCAGCTGTAGGGCCAAACGGCCCTGAGGATGTCAGAGAACGACCCATGAGTGAAGCGAGCGAACAGGTGACCATGGCACACTGTGTGAGGTCTACCTTCGAGATTCGTCCAGAGACGTAACAAACGCGGAATCGCGCACCGAAAAGCGGACCGGTTTTCCGGCCGATGCGGCGATTTCCACCGGGGTTGAGGGGAGACACACGGTGCAACCAGCTCGAGAGCGGCGAAGGCTGCGAAACCGCTATCTGGTCGGCGTCGACTTGGTCGGCGCGGCCGGCTCGCTCTTCCTGGCCTACTCCGGGCGGTTCGAGTCCTGGTCCTGGCCGCTCGAGCACACCGAGTCGTTCCTGCGCTTCCTCCCGATCGCGATCGCGATCAAGCTGGTCTCGTATCACAAGGCGGGGCTCTATCAGCGGCTCTGGCGGCACGCCGGGATCGCCGAGATGGAGCGGATCACCATCGGGACCGGGGTCGCGGCCCTGCTCACCATCCTGCTGGGCGTCTGGTTGCTTCCCGCGGTCGGCTATCTCGAGATCCGAGTCCCGACCTCGGTGGCCCTGATCGACGCGATCCTCGCCCCGATCGTCGTCGCCGCTCCGCGGCTCCTGATCCGCTGGCTGTCCCAGCGCTCGGCCCGCCGGGCCTTCGGTCCCGTCCGACGGGTGCTGATCGCCGGCGCGGGCTCCGCCGGCGAG
>JAWKQJ010000063.1:0-22705 GCA_041390205.1 Gemmatimonadales bacterium | reverse complement strand
AGGTCCCCTCGGTGGCCGTGAACTCGAGGAGCTTGGTCGGCCCGCGAACGGAGTCGACGTCGAACTCCGGCGTCTGGGCGAGGAGCGACGGCGCGAGGCCGAGCAGGGTGATGAGGGCGAGCGGTCGCATGAAGGCCATCCGTGTGACGAAAGGAGCTGGAGGAGACGAGGGGGCGCGGCTACTGGATCCGAACGGCGCCGGGACCCGCGTCCGCGAAGCGGGAGAAGACCGCGAGGTCGTGCCCCGGCACGATCAGGCGCTCGCTGCTCGCGAGCCGCCGCATCCGGTCCTGGGCGGCCAGGTTGGAGACCGTGTCCCAGGTGGCCGCGATCGGGCGATGACGCTCGAGGTTGGCGTAGAGATACAGGTTGTCCGAGGCGAACACGGCCGTGGCCCCGCCCTCCAGCCGCGCGCTGACGTATTGCGACTCGTGGGTGTGCCGCCCGCCGGTGAAGGCGACGATCCCCGGGGCGATCTCGCTGGAGTCGCCCGGGACCAGATGGAGCCGCCCGGCCCGCTCGATCTCGCGAAGCATCGCGACGTCGGAGGCGAAGACGCCGCTCCGGGGCAGGTTGGTGGAGTCGGCGTAGTGCTCGTATTCCGCCCGCTGGACCCAGACCCGAGCGTTGGGAAAGAGGTCCGCGCCGTCGACGTGGTCCCAGTGCATGTGCGAGATCACGATGTCGGTCACGTCCTCGGGACGGACCCCGAACCGCGCGACCGCCTCCGACGGCTTCACGAAGTCCTCGACCTCCCAGCTGGCGAGGAACTCGTCGCGGTAGAAGCCCGCGTCGACCAGCACGACGCGATCCTGGCCGCGAAGCACCCAGACGGTCATCGCGATGTCGACGCGCTCGGTCGAGTCGGCGCCGAGCACGAGGCCGCGCAATGGGAAGCCACGGAGGGTGCCGTAGCTGACGGCATACGCCTGATAGGTCGGATTCGGCGGTGCCTCGTGGCCGCCGACCGAGCACCCGACCAGCAACGGGAGAGCACAGAATCTGAAGAAGGAGACGAGCATCGGCGACCTGGATGGGATCGCCCGAGTATACCCGCCGGGGCCGGTTTCTCAAGGCGGCGGGCGGCCCCGAGCCGTCTCCCGCGTTCGACTAGTTGTCGACGAAGAGGGCGACCGTGCCGCCCCGGGCGGTGCAGACCGGCACGATGGCGCTATTGCCGCTGCCACCCCAGAGTCCTGCCACGCCCTGACAGAGCTGCCCATCGGTGAAGCGGGCCAGCAGCACCTGATAGGTCGACCTCGATGGGCCGCGACCAACCCTGACCTGCCTCCAACGAAGCCGGTAGTTCGCGGTGCGGAACGAGAGGCCGCCGGGGAGGTAAGGCCCGAGGCCACTGGGAACGACCCCCAAGCCTGCGGTCGCGGGCCATTGACCGGTGGTGCCGTTGTAATTGAACGCCGCGGTCCGGACCGCGACCATGGCAGCCATCACGTCGACAGCCACCGCCTTCTTGCGAAGGTACTGATACTTGGGGAGCCCGATCGAGGCGAGCAGTCCAAGGATGGCGACCGTCGCCAGCAGCTCGACCAGAGTGAAGCCGCGGCGGTTCACCGTTGCTCCGAAATCCGCAACCCGTTCCCGGAGTCGAGGAGGATCGTGATCAGCCCCCTGGACGTGTCGTACATGAACGACACTTGGCCGGAATCGTCGCGGGCCTGGGTCAAGTGCGGCAGGGTCGCCAAGGCCGCGATCTGGGCGGCGACCTCGGGATTCGTCCTCTGCTCTTCGGCGAGGAGGCCGCCGACGATCAGTAGGCGCTCCGAATCGAGGTCCGACTGGACCGTCGGAAGCGTCAGCGGAGCCGGATAGACCCAGGAAGGCCGAGCCACCCAGACGTAGGTCGTGAGCGCTACGGCCAGGGCCCCGATCGTCGGCGCAAGGACCTTCCTGGGGGTGATCCGTCCCGACGCCGCCGCGACCGCCTTCACCGCTTCGTGCTCGATCACGAGCTCGCGAGCGGCGACGAGCTCCTGACGGCCGGGCTCGCCCCCTCGCTCCGTGGACCTCGGAGCGCCTTCGCCGGAGGGCTGGAAGGACCGAACCAGGTCCTGATAGACGTCTCGCAAGGACTCCCGCCCCACTTCACGCTCGGGGCTCGACCGCACCGGTCGCCCGACGGTACGCTTGGCCCGCTCCGCCAGGTAGGCCGAGATCACGTCATCGAGCCCGGTTGTCTTGCTGTCAGCGTCGCGATCGTCCATCTGGAGTCCAGTTTCCTCCCGCTCGGAGTATCGAGCGCGGAGCACCGAACTTGAGGCCGGGGCCGACTCTCCTCGCCGGGCGCAGGCTAATGTCCTGCGGCCATCCCGTCCTTCCGCGGGTCGGACGCGGCCGCGTAGCCGCGCTGGAGCCTGACGATGGCCTGCCCGCCGCCGGCCGAGCCGGGCGGCAAGTCCACCACCTCGTGCCCCATTTCCCCGAGCTGGCGCTTCACCAGATCGGCGATCGGCGCTTCGAGCGCCACTCGATTGCCGGCCAGGTGGCGGAAACGGGCCGCATCGAGGGCCTCCTGCAGGTCCATCCCGAACACCAGCAGGTTGAGCAGCACCTGGACGTGCCCCTGCGGCTGCATCGAGCCACCCATCACCCCGTAGCTCATCCAGGGCCGCTCCTCGGTCCCCGCGCCCTTCGTGACGAAAGCGGGGATGATGGTGTGGAACGGCCGCTTCTTCGGTCCGACCGTGTTGGGCAAGCCTTCGGTCATCGTGAATCCGGCGCCGCGGTTCTGCAGCGCGATGCCGGTGCCCGGCACCACCACGCCGGATCCGAATCCGCCGGCCAGGCTGTTGATCAACGAGACCATGTTCCCGTCCTTGTCCGCGGCGGTGAGATAGATGGTCTCGCTCGCGGTCAGGGCCGGGCCGGGCTCCGGCCGGGCGACGGCCCGGGTCGCGTTCAGGTGGAGGCGCCGCTCGGCGATGAACCCGTCGGAGAGCAGGTGCTCGGCCGGGGTGCGCATGTAGGCGGGGTCGCCCACGAAGCGCTCGAGGTCGGCGAACGCGAGCTTCTTGGCCTCGATCAGATGATGGAGATAGTCGCGGGTGTTGTGACCCATGCCCGCGAGATCGTACGGCTCCAGGATCCGGAGCATCTCGAGCGCCGCGATGCCCTGGCCGTTCGGCGGCAGCTCGTAGAGTCGATGGCCCTTGAAGGGCACCGAGATCGGCGTCACCCACTCGGCGCGGTGCTGGCGGAAGTCGTCGACGGTGAGAAACCCGCCGAGCTCGCGCACCCGATCGGCGATGGTCTCGCCCAAGCTGCCGCCGTAGAACACGCCGGGCCCGAGCCGCGCGATCAGCCTGAAGCTCGCCGCCAGGTCCTTGTTGGTGAGCCAGTCGCCGGTCTTCGGGAAGGAGCCATCGCTGGTGTAGGTGGCCCGACCGCCCTGGTCCGCGAGCAGCACCTCGCCGGTCTCTTCCCAGTCGCGGGCGATCACGGGCGTGAGGGGAAAGCCGTTCTCGGCCAGGTCGATCGCGGGAGCCATCGCCTCCGCCAGCGAGATCGTCCCGTAGCGCTCCAGCAGCTCGGCCCAGCCCGAGAGCGCCCCCGGCACGGTGACCGACTCCGCCCCCGAGCCGGGCATCCGGGTGTGGCCCCGATCGACCAGCGCCTTGCGGGTGAGCAGCGCGCCCGAGCGCCCGCTCGCGTTGAGCCCGACCAGCCGGCTCTCCTTCGCCGACCAGAAGAGCGCGAAGAGATCGCCGCCGATCCCGGTCATCATCGGCTCCACCACGTTGAGCACGATCGCGGCGGTGACGGCGGCGTCGATCGCGTTGCCGCCCTTCTCCAGGACGGCGAGACCGGCGGCCGTGGCGAGCGGCTGGCTGGTGGCCACCGCGCCGTGCGGCACGTAGACGGTCGAGCGGCCGGCCATCGACGGCGCGCGGCTCTGGCCGGCGGCGTCGCGAATCCCCGACAGGAACATTGAGCCTCCAAGGGCGAGGGCGACGGCGAAGCGGGACGGAAGGCGGCCCATGGCGTCTCCTGACGTCGGTGCGAGATCTCGGTAGAGGGCGCGAGTCTCGCAATCTATCCGCCGGCATCCGGGACGACTATCGTTCGCCCACCCCAACCCGATCCGTGGTGCCGGCCGACCTGAACGCCCTGGAGCACGAGCTCTCCGAGCCGACCGACGCAACCGTCGCCCTCTTCACCAGGCTCGAGGGCGACGTGCTGATCCTCGGCGCGGGCGGCAAGATGGGCCCGAGCCTGGCGCGTCTCGCGGCGCGCTCGGCGCGCCTCGGCGGGAGGCCGCGCCGGATCCTCGCGGCCTCCCGCTTCTCGGAGCCGGGCCTCCGCGATGCTCTCTCCGCGCTCGGAATCGAGACCTTCGCCGTCGACCTGCTCGACCGGGCGGCCGTGGCGCGACTTCCCGAGGCCTCCAACCTGATCTTCATGGCGGGTCAGAAGTTCGGGACCGCCGATGGTCCGGAGCGCACCTGGGCGATCAACGTGTTGTTGCCGTCGATCGTGGCCGAGCGGTATCCGTCCTCGAGGCTGGTGGCGTTCTCCAGCGGCAACGTCTACCCGCTCTGGCCGGCGGAAGGCCCGGGACCGAGCGAGACCGTCCCCCCGGCGCCGGTCGGCGAGTACGCCCAGACGGTGCTCGGCCGGGAGCGGGTGCTGGCGTTCCACTCGGCCCGCTCCGGCACCAGGATGGCGATCCTCCGGCTCAACTACGCCGTGGAGCCCCGCTACGGCGTGCTCCGCGACCTGGCCGACCGGATCGTGGCGGGCGAGGCGATCTCGTTAGGCATGCCGGCGGTCAACCTGATCTGGCAGCGGGACGCCAACGCCGTCGCGCTGCTGGCCCTGGAGCACTGCGCCAGCCCGCCCACCGTCCTCAACCTGACCGGCGCGAGACACTCGGTCCGCCGGCTCGCCGAGCGACTGGCGGCGGCCCTCGGAGAGCCGGTCCGCTTCGAGGAGCCCGAGGGCCCGACCGCGCTGCTCTCCGATTCCACGCGGGCCCACCGGCTCTTCGGCGAGCCGCCCACTGGAATCGAGACGATGATCGAGCGGGTCGCCGCGTGGGTCCTCGCGGGCGGCGCGTCGCTCGAGAAGCCGACCCACTTCGAGGAGCGCGAGGGACGATTCTGATGCCGGCGCCAGCCAGAACCCTCCGCACGGCGCTCCGGCACGCCCTGGTGATTCCAGCCCATCCGCTCGCGCTCACCAGCGCCCGCAAGCTCGACGAGCGGAGGCAGCGCGCGCTCACCCGCTACTACCTGGACGCCGGCGCCGGCGGACTCGCGGTCGGGGTCCACACCACCCAGTTCGCGATCCGCGAGCCTCGCCACGGCCTCTATCGGCCGGTGCTCGAGCTGGCGGCCGAGACGGCGCGCGCCTGGAGCAAGCGGCGGGTCGTCACCGTGGCGGGCGTGATCGGCCGAACCAAAGCCGCGGTCCGGGAGGCGGCGCTGGCCCGGGACCTCGGCTACGAGGTCGCGCTGCTCGGTCTCGGCGGACTCGCCCACTGGACCGACGAGCGCTTGGTGGCCCACGCCAAGGCCGTGGCCGAAGAGCTGCCGGTCATGGGCTTCTACCTGCAACCGGCGGTGGGAGGCCGGCCGCTCGGCTACCGCTTCTGGCGGCGGCTGGCGGAGCTCGATCGGCTGGTGGCGATCAAGGTGGCCCCGTTCGACCGCTATGCCACCCTCGAGGTGGCGCGCGCGGTGATCGACGCCGGCCGGAGCGGCGACGTCGCGCTCTACACCGGCAACGACGACGCCATCGTCGCCGACCTGGTCACCCCGATCCGCACGGGCCGCGGCGCCATCGCCTTCAGGGGCGGGTTGCTCGGGCAATGGGCCGTCTGGACCCGAGCCGCCGTCCGCCTGCTCACTCGTTGCCGGACGGCCCGCCGGGGTGGATCGGTCCCGGTCTCGCTGCTCACCGCCGGCGCCCAGCTCACCGATGCCAACGCCGCGATCTTCGACGCGGCCAACCGCTTCCGTGGCTGCATACCCGGAATCCACGAGGTGCTGCGCCGGCAAGGGCTGCTCCGGGGCCGCTGGTGCCTCGACCCGAGGGAGGAGCTCTCCCCGGGGCAGCGGGCCGAGATCGAGCGGGTGAGCCGCGCCTACCCCCACCTCGCCGACGACGCCTTCGTCAGAGCCAATCGCGATCGCTGGCTGGCCTGAAGGGTGGCCGGGCGGAGCGTCGCGCGGTATCCTATCGCCCGACCCCACAGGGACATGCGGTGACCACCCACGAGCAACCCGAGGCCCCGGACCGGCTCACCCGGCTCGCCTCGCTGATCGGCAGGCTGATCCCCGACGCGCTCTCGACCTCGATCGTGCTGTTGGTCGTGGTGTTCGCCGTCGCGTTGCTGATGGGCAACAGCCTCGGCGAGACGATGGACGCCTACTACCGGGGTCTCTGGCTGCTGATCTCGTTCACCATGCAGATGACCCTGATCCTGGTGCTGAGCTCGACCCTCGGCGCCACCCGGTTCTTCCGGAAGGTCGTGGTCACCGTCTCCCGGGTGCCGCGGAGCGCCACCCAGGTCGTGGTGTTCTCGATGCTGGTGACGGCCTCGCTCGCCTACCTCTACTGGGGACTGGGCGTGGCGCTCGGCCCGCTGGTGGCGATCTACTTCGCCCGCGAGGCCGAGGCGAAAGGGATCGCGATCGACTTCCCCTTCCTGCTCAGCATCACCGGCGCCGCGGGCTCGGTCTGGCAATTCGGCTTCTCCGCCAGCGCCCCGCTCCTGATGAACACGCCCGGCCACTTCCTGGAGGACACGGTCGGGCTGATGCCGCTCCGGACCACCATCTTCGCCCCGGCGTCGGTGGTCTTCGTGATCGTCTTCATGATCGTGGCGATGGTGGTCGCGCGGGTGCTCCTGCCGAAGCGCCCGCAGCAGATCTCGACCTTTCCGGAGTCGTACAAGCTGGCGGAGCCGCTCCGGCCTTCGGAGGCCGAGCCGATGGCCTCGACCGGCGAGGAGCCGACCTTCTCCGAGCGGGTGGAGGGCCACGCGGGGCCGACGGTGGTGCTGGTGATCGCGCTGGGCGGATGGATCGTCTACCACTTCGGGGTAAAGGGAGCCGGCCTCGACCTCAATTCTCTCAACACCATCCTGCTGCTCTCCTGCATGGTGTTCCACAAGAACGTCCGGAGCTTCACCAAGGCGCTCCAGGCCGCCGTGGTGTCGGCCTGGCCGGTGATCGTCCTCTACCACCTCTACGCCGGCGTCGCGGGCCTGCTCCAGTACACCACCGTGGGCGAGACCTTCGCCGGGTTCTTCGCCAGCATCTCGACCCGGTACACCTTCCCGCTGCTGACGGCGCTCGCGGCCGCCGCCGTCTCGGTGTTCGTGCCGTCGAGCGGCGGGCAGTGGGCGATTCAGGGATTCATCACCGCGAAGACGGCCGCCGCCGTCGGGGTGAGCGCGCAACGCGGGTTGCTCGCGCTCAGCGTGGGCGACCACATCGGCAACCTGCTCTCGCCCTTCTGGGTGGTGATCGCGGGCGGGATCGCGCGGATCGACTTCCGCCGCTTCATCGGCTACAACCTGGTGTTCGCCGTGATCTGGTTCGTCCTCGGCGTGCTCTCGTTCACCTTCCTGCCGGCCTGAGCGGCGGCGTCTGTCCGATTTGAGCGCTCGAATCGGATCGACCCGCACGGCACGGAGCGCCGGCGCCAGCGCCCCGAAGAGCGCCGCCGCGAGACAGAGGACGATCACCAGCGCGAAGGTGAGCCGATCCGTGGCCGTGACGCCGAACAGGGCGGACTCCATCGAGCGGCCCGCCAGGTAGGCGACCCAGACCCCGGGCACGAGCCCGACCGCCGCCAGGGCGAGCGCCCGACGGACCACCATCGACACCACGCTGCGGGAGCCGGCGCCCAGCGCGATCCGGACCCCGATCTCCGGCGTCCGCTCCGCGACCATGAACGCGAGCAGGCCGTGGATGCCGACCACCGCGAGCAGCAGCGCCACGGCGGCCAGCGCGCCGAGGACTCGGAGCTGGACCGAGCGCGAGGCGGTCTGGTCACCCACGATCTGGGCCATGGTCTGGAGGCTCGCGAGCGGCACGTCGCGATCGACGGCGTGGACGATCCGCTCGAGCTCGGCCAGCGACGGCATCGCGCCCGCCTCGGTGTGGATCACCAGGTCGCGGGGCCAGTAGAACGGCACCGCGCTTCCGGGACTCTGGGCGGCCGGCAGGTAGACCTGCGGCTCGTTGCCGCGCTCGAGGCCCCGCACCCGGATGTCGGCCACCACGCCCACGATCTCGCGCTCCGTGAACGCCATCCGGAAGCGCTTGCCCAACCCGGGCTCGCCCGGCCAGTACCGATCGACGAACGACTGGCTCACCACCGCGACGAACGGGCTCCCCAGCCGGTCGTTCTCCCCGACGTCGCGGCCCTGCCGGAGCGGGATGTCCATGGCGTCGAAGTAGCCCGGCGTGACGAACCGCATGCTGGCGGAATTGGCGGCGGAGCGAATCTCGGCCTCGCCATTGACCACGACCGGCCAGATCCCGCCGCCCCAGAGGAGCGGCACGGAGGTGACGTACGCCGCGTGGGTGACGCCCGGGAGCGCGTGCACCTGGTCGACGACCCGCCCGTAGAACGCGACCCGGCGGTCCGTGCTGTCGTACGCCGGCGAGGCGAGCGGGGTGCGGACCGTGAGCAGAGTTCTCGGTACGGAAGCCGGGATCGACCGCCTGGACCCGCTGGATCGCCATCAGGAGCCCGGCCGAGCACCAGCAGCACCACCGAGGCCACGATCTCCACGCCTCAACGGCCCGGACCCGACTGCTCCGCCCGGCGGTGCGCCCGTCTCGCCAGAACGGCGGAGACCAGGCTGGCGCGGCGGGCGGGCAGCACGGTGAAGGAACAGGTGAAGAGCACGGTCAGCAGCGCCGCCCGACCGATCGCGAGTCGATGCTCGGCGCGCCGGAAGCGCGCTTGAGGCGGCACCAGCCGCGAGAGGAGCGGCAGGCTGAGGCCAGCCACCAGCACGCCGGCACCCGCCGATGGCGAGGACCAGACTCCTCGGTCACCAGCTGCCGGACCAGCCGCTCCCGGCCTGCTTCGACGCGGCGCGCACCGCGAGCTCGCGCTCGCGGGCGAGCCCCGCGCGAGCAGCGAGCTGCCCAGGTTGGCGCAGGCGATGATCAGGATGCAGAGCGAGGCGCCCACCAGCGCGAGCAGCAGAAGCCGCGAGCGCTCGGAGATCTGGTCGCGAAGCCGCTCGACCGTGGCACCGGTGTCCCGATTGGCGTCGGGATAGAGCGCCGCCAGCCGCCGGGTCACCACGTCGAGATCGGCGCGGGCGGCTTCGATCGTGGTCCCGGGTCGCAGCGTGGCCACCACCTCGAGGTAGTTGTTGCCCCGATCGAGGTAGACCTCTTCCGGCAGCAGCAGCGGGATCCAGAACTGGGTGGAGGGCCGCGGAAACCTGAGCGCGGGGGACAGCACGCCGATCACTTCGTAGGCGCCGCCGTCGAGATGGATCACCCGGCCGAGCACCCCGGGATCGGCGGCGAATCGGGCCCGCCAGAACGGCTCGCTCAGGATCACGGTCCCGGGGGCGCCGGGATCCGCGTCGGCGGCGGTGAAGCCGCGTCCGAGCGCGAGCGGAATGCCCAGCACCTCAAGCAGCGTCGGCTCGACCCAGAACCCTCGACCCGCTCCGGCTGGTCGAGCCCGACCAAACCAGCCGCAGGTGTTGAACGCGGCCATGCTCTCGAACGAGCTGGCCATCTCCTGCCAGTCGCGGTAGTTCGCCGGCGGGCTCCATCTGGTCGTAGCCGAGCGGATGCTGCGCCGGGGGCCACGATCCAGTCCGCGTCCGGATGCGGGCAGCAGGCGGATCAGCGCGTCAAACCACCGAAGGCGACCGCGTTGGCCCAAATGCCGAGCGCCAATGACGCACGCAGTAGGGGCGAACCAGGCGCGCGGCCCACGAGCGGCGGAGGTGTGCGAGGTCCTGCAGGTCGTCGGTGTGCACGAGCGTGGCGTTGCCGAGCACCATCGAGGACCGCCGAGAGGAGCAGCCCGATCGACGCCACGATCCCCTCGGCGTCGCCGGCACGCGCGGCGAGGAGCGGCGGTCATCTCCTTGCCGTACTCCCGCCGGAAGCTCGCGGGATGGGGCGGAGCAGCCTCGATAGAAGCGGGTCATGACGGCCTCCGAGACCACATTCCGGTCCGCTCGCGCCATCCGCACCAGCTCGGCAAGGCGCTCCGTCTCGACGCATCGCGGATGCCGAGCGGCGGCGAACCGATGACAGCGCCGGCGCTCTGCACGTCGTCCTGGGCGGGCGCCAGGCGAGTGGACGTCTCCGGACGGAGACCCTGCTCCAGCATCGATCAGCTGCGATCGAGCGGTAGAGCGTGCCGGCGCTCGGCAGGCGCCGCCGGTCGCTCGGCCACCCCTTCCTGGATGATCGCGGCAACCGTGGCGGTCGCCCTGGGCGGGCGAGACCAGGATGTGGAAGGTGGCCGCCGGCAGGGCAGAAAAAGGCGCGGGATCCCGGGAGGAGGCTGTCGTACGCCATCTCAACACCACTGTGGATATAACCGCAGGGACTAGGTTGGGCGGGCCCCGCGAAGGACCGGGCGTTCTCCGAGTCGATCCGCGCGCGCTGGGCCGGCGCGAGCGGCGTGAGCTCCAGCTTGACCACGCTCGAGTCGGCGATCCGGAGCGGATACCCGGTGCCGAAGCAGAAACGCTCGGCGCCGATCGCCCGGACCAGATGGAGTCGAGATCGTCTTCGGGCGGACCCCAGATCCGCGGAGGTGTCCCACAGAGAATCCGCTCGGCCTCCGGCGGCATCGCGCCCCAATGGACCTGCTCGATGAAGCCGCGGTCGGCCGCGGCGACCACGAAACGGGTCCGGGGCGCGGCCCGTACCAGGGTCCGGATGGCGGACGGATCGATCGCCCGAGGAGCGCAGGTCTGGCAGGATGCCGTTGCCGCACGTCCTCGAGCTTGACCGCGAGGAAGAGGGGCGAGCCGCGCTCGCCGGCGGCGTGGGCGAGATCGATCATCGCCCGGCCGGTGGGATCGAGGCCCGCGATGGTCGGATCGACGCGGAGGGCCGCGGCGCCAGCCGCGCGAGCCTGGTCGAGCGTCCGCTCGACGCCGGGGAACCCCGGATTCAGGGCCGGCACCGGGCGGAGCGCCGGGTGGTCCCGCAGCCGCTCGTACAGCTCGGCGTTGCCGGCGCTCGGATCTCGCCAGTAGACCGCCGTGAGGTTGGAGACCCAGGCTTGGTCGATCCCGTTCGCGGCCATGGTCTCTCGGAGCCCTTCGACGGTGCCGGCCGGGTGGGGCCGGAACGGGAAGCTGCCGATCGCGGCATGCACGTCGATCCTCATTGTGCCGCTCGAACACGCCCGCCGGGAAGATCCCTACCGCGTTCCGCCAACCGACCTTCTCCGCCTCCGCGCGACCGATCAGGCGCTCGGGTGGCGGCGAAGCCTGGCGATCCCGTGTCGATGGTCAGGTCGCAGCCGAAGAGCAGCCGGTCGGTCCCGACAGCGTCGAGACAGGCCTCGAGCATCCCGGCGTCCACTCCGCTGCCGGAGAGATCGACGAAGACGTTCTCGATCGGAGGAACGGCCTGGAGCGTGTGGGCCCAATCGCCGCCCCCGCCGATGTGCGCGAGGATGAATGGCACCGAGGGATGACGCCCCGCCAGGCGGCCCAGCTCGATCGCGTCCGACGCCTCCTGGCCGGGCCACTCGTGCCGGCGATGCTGCCAGACGTGATGGAGGATCGGCACGCCCCGGCTGGCCGCGTGCTCGGCGATCGGGTCGAGCAACGGGTCGTCGGCGCGGCGGCTGGCCGCGAGCTTGATCCCGATCATCCCGCGCTCCAGACAGCGCTCGATCTCGGCATGGGCGTGCTCGGTGAAGTTCGGATTGACGCAGGCGTATCCCTTGATCGCGGAGGGGTGATTCCGGCTCAGCGCGAGCAGCGCCGTCGTTGCCCGCGGTCACGTCGGCGGGCGACGGGAAGTAGGTCGGCGAGCTCCGGCCCCAGCTGCCCAGGATCGACGCCACGTGCCAGCGGATCCCGACCTGCTCTCCCGCCCGGAGACGGCTGGCGTTCCGCTCCCGCCAGTCCGCGCGAGCGCTGGCGGGGTGGTAAAAATGGGCGTGGATGTCGATCGGCATGCGACCTCTCGGGCGAGCGCTTCGTCGAGGACGGCGAGGAGCCGCTCGACCTCCTCCGGACCGTGCGCCAGCGAGACGAAGTTGTAGGCGCTTCGCTTGAAGAGGATCCCCCGCGAGAGGCAGAATCTCGCGACGCGCCCTCCGTCCGCGGGATCGTGGAAGCCGAGATGGCACATCTCGGGGATGCCCGCGGCCGTGATCCGGCCCGGCGCGCGCTGCGGCCAGGCGCTCGAAGCCCGCGAGCAGCGGGCCGCCGACGACCGAGGTGGGCGGGGAGCGCTTCGCGCCGCGCCGCCTCGACGGTCGCGATCGCCGCGGAGAGCGCGACGCTCTCGGTGGCGAGGGTCGACGAGATCCAGGTGCGGCTCACCGCCTCCATCACCTCCCGGCGCCCGCCGACCAGGGCGAGTGGGAACCCGTTCGCGAGCGCCTTGCCCAGCACGACCAGGTCGGGGCGGACGCCCCAGCGCTCGGCCGCGCCGCCCAGGGCGATGCGGAGCCCGGTCTTGATCTCGTCGAAGACGAGCACCGCCCCCACACGGCTGGTCTCCTCGCGCAGCATCGTGAGCCACTCGACGCTCGGCGCCCCGTCGACGACCGGCTCGACGACCACGGCGGCGAGCGAGGATCCGCGCGCCGCGATCGCCTGACGCCCACGCGCGACGTCGTTGAATGGCAGCTCGCCGAACAGCCCTTCGATCGCGGCGGGAACTCCGGCGTCGCGCGAGCACCAGTCGAGCCAGCCGTGGTAGCCCGCACCGAGCACCTGGTCGCGGCCGGTCACCACGCGAGCGAGGCGCACGGCGGCGGCCACGGCTTCGGCGCCGGTCTTGAGGAAGCGCACCTGCTCGAGCCAGGGCATCAGCTCGTGGAGGAGCGCCGCCAAGCGACCCTCCTCCGCCGGCGGCAGCGACCGACCGTGCCGCGCGTCACCGCCCGGTGGCGGCCTCGACGACTGGCGGGTAGGCGTATCCCAGGGCCACCGCGCCGAGGGCCATCACGAAGTCGAGGTACTCGCGGCCGTCGGCGTCCCAGGCACGACAGCCCTCGGTCCGCTCGAGCGTGAGGCTCGGCGCCTCCGGCTCGGGCCCGAAGAGCGCCGTGGGTCGCTTGCTGCCGGTGGAGCTGCCGCCCGCGACGCTCACTCGAGCAGCTCCACCTGTCCCAAGGCCCCCGGCTCGATCCGGTCGCCGCGGAGATAGACCCAGCCGCCACGACCGCTCCAGACCAGCTGGCCGGCGCGGCGGATCCGGTCCGCCCGCATCTCGTTGACCATGATCTCGACCTCGATCGTGGAGCCGGGTGGGAGACTCTCGAGGCCCGGCGCACGGGGCGCCACTTCGAGCCGGTAGCCCTCCTCGCCGATGGACGAGCCACCGGCGAGTTGCACCAGCCCCGTCGGCTCGCCGGGAATCGGCCGGGCGAGGATGCCGCCGTCGTCGGTGGGCCGAACCAGAAGCCGACCAGGTCGCGCCGCCGACCCGGTAGAAGATCTGCACCCCGTCGGCGTGGATGTCGTCGGGATCGTTGTCCAGCTCGAGCGGCGGCGCATCGGCCGCGCGGACGACCACCTCGGGCTTGGTCACCTCCAAGCCGAGATAGAGGTGCTGCTCGTCCCAGTTGAGGTAGCAGCTCGCCATGGCCGTCTCCGCGCCGAACGGCTCCTCGCTCCGGCGATAGCGGAGCTCGTCGGCGAGCTCGATCGGCTCGGAGCGGTCGAACCCGTCCAGGCTGCCGTCGAGGGTGGGCGGGTGCTCGAGCCGGAGCGCTGCCGCGACGATCCGCTCGGGCCGCTCGCTCGTGACGATCCGCTTCGTCGGAGGCGGCGGGGCGGCCACCGCGCCACCCAGCCCCGTCGATCCTCCCGGCCCGCCGACGGTGGCGGACTGGTCGCCGACCTGGACGGTGCTGGTCTCGTCGCCGACCTGGATCGTGATCTGCTCGCCATCCGCGCCGACGAGGGACACCCGAGGGTCGACCGAGAAGAGAGCCACCAACCGGGCCACCGCGCCGCGCTCCCGCACCAGGAGCATCGGCACCCGTGGTTCCCCCGGGCGGCCGGGGCACTCGGCCCTGAGCAGCGCGCCGCCGGCCAGCGACAGGCTGGCGGTCTCGCCGCCCGCGCCGGCCTCGATCCTGATCGGCGTGGTTTCGGGTTCGAATCGCTCGACGTCGGTCACCTGATCGTCGGTGAGCGTGTCGGCAACCCACCGTCCCGGCGAGACGACGCGCGGATCGCCGATGAGATGCCACGGCAGCTCGAGCGTGGCCTCCTCGCCTTGCGCCAGGTCGACCACGTCGAGGGTCCAATCCGGCGCGCCCACCACCGAGCGGGTGACGCGATCCCACCTCGCCTGGATCCAGGACAGCGAGTCGCCGACCTCGAAGGCGCGACAGCGGGCCTCTCGATCGACCTGCGAGCGGCCGTCGAGCCTCGGCGCGTTGTGAGCCAGCGTGGAGCGATACCAGAAGAGATCCTGGGCGACGTAGGAGCCCGCCCCCGGATCCGCGAGCCAGTGGACCCCGCGTTCGTGCAGCGTGAGATGGAGCTGGTCGGGATGGCCGTGGCCCCCCGCCGACCCGCCGCACTCGAGACTCAGGTAGCGGCCGTCCTGCCGCAGCACGGCGACGCCCTGTGACGGAAGGAGCACGCTGGCCGGCCTCCAGGGAATCGTGTCGGGCGGCAGCTCGGGCGTCATCCGGAGGAGCATCCACCAGGAGAGGTCGGCACGGGTCGTCCGCTCCCGCTCGGGCTCGCCCGCTTCGTGGAGATAGGCGTCGTAGGTGCCGCTCGATCGGTTCGGCGCGGCGTAGAGCGCGCGCAGCCACGGAGCGAGCTCGTCGGGCGCCGCGTCACCGAGCGTGGCGAGGCCGGCCTCCCAGCACTCGAGGCAGGCGGGATGCGCGAGGGAGACGCCGAAGCGGGCGTCGTGCCGCGCCGGAAAGGTGAGATCGGGCAGCGCGGTCAGACTCGGGGCCATCAGCGCATCGCCCAGGTGCGCGGCGAGCTCTTCGTTGGTGGCGAGGTCGACCCCGCCGGAGCGGGCCCAGTCGAGGCCGAGCAGGAGCCCGCGCATGGCGAAGAGGTGGTAATTCTCGCCCTCGTACCACATCCCGTCGTCCGCGAAGCCGTCGGTCAGGTGGCCGAGCAGCCCGTACTGGCTCTCGATCGCCGCGCGGGTCAGCTCGGCGTCACCGAACCAGACGCCGATCGCGGTGAGCGCCGCGGCGTTCCAGGTCTGGCGATTGCTCAGTCCCTCGTTGAACTCGCCGATCAGGTTCGCCGCTTCGTCGGCGATCGCGTTGACGGTCTCGGCCTCGTCGTCCGGGAGCCAGCCTCGGGCCTGGAGCGCTCGCGCGCCGGCGAGCAGGCTGACGATCCACATCGACTCCAGATAGGTCGAGAAGAAGAGGTGGGTCGGCCCCAGCACGTTGTCGCGATTGGGCAGCTCGAAGTACCGATCGCGGTATCCGGCGATCAGCTCCCGCGCGCGGCCGGCCGCGCGCTCGTCGTCGGTCAGCACGCCGACGGTGGCGAGATGCGCCGCGCGCTCCGCGATCCAGAGATGCTGCGCCCGAGCCCAATGCGCGTGCTCTCGGGGATCCTCCGTCGTCTGCCCGCACTTGGCGCACCGGTGGCGGTCGGGACTCCAGGGGTCGAAGCGGAGCGCCCCGCCGCAGGCCGGGCAGACGCCACCGGCCGAGGTGAGCGCGGCCTTCACGTCGGGGATCGACGGCATCCGATCGATGACCGGCCGCGCGCGCTCGACCTGGCGCGCGAGCAGCGCGGCCAGGTCGCCGCTCGCCATCAATGCACGGCGCTCCTCGAGCTGCTCCTCGGTCAGCATGGACCTGCTCCTTTGTCGGTGAAGCGAAACGGCAGCACCGTAGCGCCGGCGGCCGTGGCCGCGGCTTCGGCTTCATCCCGCCGCCCGTCGAGCAGGAAGAACATCGAGCCCCCGGCGCCGGCGCCCGCCGCCTTCCAGCCGAGCGGACGGACGGGCTCGAGCGCGCGCTCCAGCGCGGCCATCGCGCCGGTGCGCATGCCCGGGTCGAGGCGCTGCTGGTGGCCCCAGTTCTCGAGCAGCAGCGCGCCGACCGCGCGCAGGTCGCCGGCTTCGAGGGCCACGACCATCCCGGCCGCGACCTCGGCCAGACCGTCGAGCGCCGCGGTGATGGTGGAATCGCCCCTGACGAACCCGCCCATGACCCGCGCGATCGTGTCGGAGGAGACCCGCGACTGTCCGGTATGGCAGATCAGGATCCGGGACTCGAGCTCCGAGCGGAACGCGGGATCGAGACGGAGGGACCGGGCCAGCACCCGGTCCGGTTCGTAGCGAAGCTCGGTGAAGCCTCCGCGCGCCGCGGCGTACTGGTCCTGCGTGCCGCCCGGGAGGTCCGCCTCGACGGCCTCGAGGTGCCAGGCGCGGTCCACCAGCGACGAGGGATCCTGCTCCCGTCCAGCCGCGGCGTCGAGCGCGGCGACCAGAGCCACGCCGAGGGCGCCCGAGCTGCCGAGCCCGGAGCCGGGCGGAACGTCGGACCGCACCCGCACCGCGCAGGGCCCGATGCCGGCCGAGCGGACCGCCGCCTTGAGCAGATCGAGCTTGCCGTCCTTCTCGAAGTCGGCGGGCACCCGCGGGTGTACCGTCAGGTCGAGCTCTTCCGAGCGGAGCCGATACCGGTCCGCCGGCTCGACCTCGACGACGACCCGTCGCTCGATCGCCGCGTTCACCACCATGCCGCGCCGCTCGGTCGCGTAGGGCGCCACGTCGGTCCACCCGCCGGCGAAGTCGAGGCGAACCGGCGCGGACCAGCAGGCGGCCTTCACTCGATCGTCCATCGCGCCACCGTGGGCAGCTCGCCGCGAAGGTCCATCCGCACCTCGCGCACCCGGCGATTCATCCCCTGCACCCCCCGAGCGTGGTAGAGAAACGCCACCGGCATCGAATCGGCGAAGGTCGCGAGCAGCGCCTTCCCGGTCAGACCCGCCGGCGCCTCGACCCCGGTCAGGTCGAGCAGCGATCGAAGGTAGCCGAGGGCGGGATCACCGGAAATGCCGAGGACGGCGGCGTCGAAGTCGCGCGCGGGTCCGTAGACCCGGTCGAGGAAGGTGGCCAGCTCGAGTTGCCGAATCCGGACCCGGATCCCGATCAGCGCAAGCTGGCTCTGGAGCATCTGCTCGAGCGGCGCCTCACCGCTGCCGACGGTGAGCAGCTCGAAGTCGAGCGGTTGCTCGCCGAGAAGGACCCGACCGCGGCCGGGCGCGTAGAAGGGCTCCGGCGCGAGCGAGTCGAGCTCCGGCGGGAGCGGACCAGAGGCCGGTCGGCCGAAGCCGAAGAGATAGCCGTGGACGAGGGCGGTGCGATCGATGGCGAGATCGATCGCGCGCCGCAGGTCGAGCCGATCGAACGGCGGACGTCGGGTGTTGAAGACCAGCCCGTACGTGAAGAGCAACGGATACTCGAGCACCGCGAGCTCGCGCTCTTCGGCGACGAAGTCGGCATGCGCCGGCTGGATCCCGGCGAAGTCGAGCTCGCCCGAGACCAGCGCCGCCAGCTTGGTCATCGGCTCGTCCACCACCGCGACCACCAGCCGATCGATTCTCGGTCGGCCACCGAGCGACGGCGGGAAGGCCTCGTTGGCTCGGAAGACCCAGCGACGGTTCGGCTCGTGGCGCACGAAACGGAACGGGCCGTTGCCGACCGGCCTCGCGTTCCAGGCCGCGCTCCGGAGCTCGGATGGCGGGATCTCGCCCAGCAGGTGACGCGGCAGGATCGCGAGATCGGTGAGGACGTCCGGAATCCCGTCCATCGGGCGCCGGAACCGGAGCGACACCGTGTGCTCGTCCATCGCGGTGGCGCGCTCGAGATCGACGAGATCGACGAGGCGGGGGTAGCCCGCCGCGGGATCGAGCGCCGTGGTGAGCGTCCAGGCCACGTCGGCGGCGGTGGTGGGCCGCCCGTCGTGCCAGCGCACCCCGCCGTGGATGGTCATGAAGAGCTCGCGCCGATCGTCGGACCAGCTCCAGTAGCGCGCCAGATAGGGCTCGATGGCCAACGCGCTGTCGTAGCGGACCAGGGTGGTGAGCAGCGCATAACGCTGGACCTGCTTGGCCAGCGGGTGCGTGGTCACCAGCGAGTTCATGCTCTGGAGATCGGCCCCCGACGCGAGCACCACGGTGCCGGGACGGCGCCCTCCCGGCGGGGAGCACGCGACGGCGAGCGCCAGAAGGCCGAGAAGCGCGGGGCGAACGAACGGCACGGTCCGGAGAATGTAGTCGAACCGGCCACTCTCGTCGGACGGCGTGCGGGCCGCGGCGGGCAGCGGCGTCTCCTATCCACCCGTCGGCAGACCCGAGGCCGACTCAACGGAAAGGATTGGCGCGTGATGCGACCGGTGCTCGTCGGCCTGCTGCTGCTCAGCGCGACCGCCGTCCAGGCTCAGACCGGACTGGACGTGGTCGTGAAAGGCGGGGTCTCCTTCGGCAACGTCTCCAACAAGGGCCTCCTGCCCGGCAACCTCGAGAACCGCACCGGCTTCGCGGCGGGCATCGGCTTCGCGACCCGCGGCGTCATCGGCCTCGGCGTCGAAGGGTTGTTCGCGCAACGCGGCGTGGAGAGCGCCTCGGACGTCGACGAGCGCAAGCTCGATTACGTGGACGTCCCGGCTTACGTCCGGGTGATGCTCCCGACCGGCGGGCTCAGGCCGTTCGCCTACGCCGGGCCCCAGGTCTCGTTCGAGCTGCGCTGTCGGGCAGGCCCCGTGGATTGCGCCGACGGCACGCGGAAGAAGACCAACTACGCGGCCGTGATCGGTGGCGGCCTCCGCTTCGGCGGCTGGCGTGGCGTTCAGATCGAGGCGCGCTACGTCTACGGCCTCGACGACCTGAAGCTGGACACCGTGACCAGCGAGGACAGCTACAAGACCCGCGCCTTCCTGATTCTGCTCGGCCTGAGCCTGTAGCGCGCACTCCCGACCGCGAAGCCGCCCCCGCCGTCGCTCCCGACGGGGGCGGTCTCGTCGGCGAGGGCGATACATTACCCCGATGCACCGCCGCCTCGGGTTCGGGCTCCTGCGAGCCCCCGCCGTGGTCCTCGGCGTGGTCACCCTCACCTTCCTCCTGCTGCACCTGGCACCGGGCGATCCGGTGAGCCTGCTGTTGGGGCCCGCCGCCACCCCGCTCCAGCGGGCGACGACCGAGAGCGCGCTCGGGCTCGATCAGCCGGTGGCCGAGCAATACATCCGGTGGCTGGCGAGGGCGGGCCGGGGCGACTTCGGGGTGAGCATCGCGACGGGGCGCCCGGTGCTCGCGTTGCTCGCCGAGGCCTGGCCGGCCACGGCGATTCTGGTCGGGCTCTCGATCGCGTTGAGCTATCTGCTCGGGATCGCGGTGGCCACGATCCAGGCGACCACCAGGCGCCGCGGGGTGGACACCGCGCTCTCGCTCGGCACGGTCACCCTCGCGGCGCTGCCTGGCTACTGGCTCGCCTTCGTGCTGATCATGACCTTCACCTACTGGCTCGGCCTGCTGCCCGCCTTCGGCGCCGCGGGGCTCGACGCCGACTTTCTCGGGCCGGGCGAGCGACTGCTCGACCGGTTGAATCACCTCGCGTTGCCGCTCGCGACGCTCACCCTGGTCGGAATCGGGACCACGGCCCGGTACACCCGTGGCACGCTGGTCGACGTGCGGAGCCAACCGTACCTGGTGACCGCGCGCGCGAAGGGCATCGGCAGGCTGCGCGTCCTGCTCCGCCATCATCTCCGCAACGGTCTGATCCCCGTGGTCACGCTGCTCGGCCTCTCCCTGCCCGCGCTCTTCTCCGGCGCGGTGTTCGTGGAGGCGGTGTTCGCCTGGCCGGGCATCGGCCAGCTGCTGGTGCAGGCCGTGCAGGCGCGTGACTATCCCGTCGTGATGGCCGCCACGACCCTCTCGGCGGTGCTGGTCGTGGCCGGAAGCGTGGTGGCCGAGACCCTGCTCCACCGGGTCGACCCGAGGACCCGCGAGTGAGTGACCGGACGAGCGTCCGATCGCGCCGCCGCTGGGTGGTCGCGCTCGCGCTGCTGGTGCTGGTCGCGCTCGGGGCGGTGCTGGCGCCCTGGCTCGCGCCGATCGATCCCAACTTCCAGGGTGACGTGGTCGCCAATCGCTTCCTCGCGCCGGGCACGATCGGTCTCGACGGCGCGGTGCACCTGCTCGGAACCGATCGGCTGGGTCGGGACGTCTGGAGTCGCCTGCTCTACGGAGCGCGGGTGTCGCTCCTGGTCGGCACGCTGGCCACGGCCGTCGCGCTCACGGTCGGCACCCTGATCGGCGGCGTGGCGGCCCTGGCCGGACGACCGGTTCGCGTCCTGCTGCTGGGCGTGACCGACTTCACTCTCGCCGTGCCGCGGGTGGTGCTTCTGCTGTTGCTCGCCGCGGTCTGGCAGCCGAGCGCCGAGCTGGTGGTGCTCACGCTGGGACTCACGGGTTGGATGCCGATCGCGCGGCTGGTCTACGCCGAGTCGTCGGCCCAGCTCGGCCGCCCGTACGTGGAGAGCGCGGTGGCGCTCGGCGCGCGACCCAGCCGGGTCTTCCTCCGCCATCTGCTGCCACACGCGACCGGTCCCGTCCTCGCCGCCGCGACGCTCGGCCTCGGCAACGCGATCACCCTCGAGGCCGGGCTCTCGTTCCTGGGCCTCGGCGTGCAACCGCCGCAGGCATCCTGGGGGAGCTTGATCGCCTCGGGTCGGGAGACGGTGGTGAACGCTCCCTGGGTCGGGCTAGCGCCCGGTCTCGCCCTGGTGCTGGTCGTGATCGCGTGCACGATCGTCGCCGACGATCTCGGTCACGAGCATCCCCACGCCTGACCTCGGATACGATCGCAGGCTGGCCAGACCGCCGGCGCGAAGCCGGAAGTCGATCCGATGGGGTCCCCGCTCCTCGGCGTCTGGGGTGGGAGTCGGCCAGCCGGCGTAGCCGGGACGCTCGGGCAGCGACCCGCGCGAGAGCTCTCCGACGGCCCGGAGCAGCGTGAGCGAAAGTCGCTCCCCGACCTGCCACTGGTACTCGAAGTGACCCTCGTGGAGCAGCGTGAGCCCATCCCGGCGGTCACCGACCGAGACCACGTCGTGGGCCGGCGCGGTCGGCACGTAGCGCTCGGCGCGCTCGTCGACGTCCGCCGAACCGTCGCGGCGGATCAGGCGCTCTCCCGTGCCGACGATGGCCGGGCCGGCAGCGTGTGTCGGAAAGCCGATTCGCAGCCGGACCCGACGGGCGCGCTGCTCGAGCTCGATCGCGACTCGGAGCTCCGGCTCCTCTCGCGCGACCGAGAGCCTGGTGCGGCCCACGATGGTCCCGTGGCCGCGGACCACGAGACGCCAGGGAAGCTCGAGCGCCGCCACGAGCGGCCCGTCCGCGACCAGCGCCGGCGCGCCGATGGAGCGGCTCACCCGCGCGGGCCGAAGCGACGGGGTGTAGAGGTCTCCATGGTCGAGCATCAGCTCGAGTCCGAGGAGGCCCGGACAGCGGCGGCGGTTGAGCCTGTCGACCAGGGTTACGGTACCGTTGGCGGCCAGCTCGACCCGGATCAGACGATTCTCGATCGTCCGCCTGGAAGCCCGCGCCCGGCTGCGTGAGGGAATCGACGCCGCGCGGGCCGGCTCTCTCACCTCCAGAGTGCGGAGGCCGCGCGCCGGCAATGGGCCGGGATCCACCGCGATCGCCAGCTCGTCCACCAGGTCGAGATCGGGATAGCCGTAGCGCCGGTCGAGCCGATCGAGCGTGCGACGGCGGGATAGCACCTGCACGGGTACCACCCGGCCTCGCTCGTCGCGGAGCGAGAACGGCAGGCTGCCCGGGCCCTTGCGGGGGCGGCGCTCTCCAGGCGGGCCGACCAACACGTCGCGGCGAAAGAAGCGGAGCGCGGTCTCGACGACGGCGCGACTCGCGCTTGCGGAGGAGTTGAAGAGCACCAGGCCGTGCCGGGCTTCGTCCTTGGCCGCGCGCTGGAGCAGCTCCCGAACCGAGTCGGCGGTCGCCGCGTCCAACCCTTCGAGCCGGACCAATTGGGCCCGCGCGGCTTCGTCGCACACCGTGCCGGCGATGGTGTCGTGGAACTGGCAGCGGACCAGGGTCCGCTCGAAGCTGGCGAGCTCCGCGCGCGCCGTCCTGTCGCCCAGACGCTCGACCAGGGGAGTCAGCCGACGCTGGATCCTGCTCTCGACCGTGCCATGGAGTCGCTTGAGCCGGGCCCGGGTCGCGTGGACGCCCTGGAGGGTCCAGCAGTAACCGTAGGAGCTCCGGAGCTCGCCCGAGACTTCGGGCGGATTTTGGAGCTCGAGCGCGGCCGCCTCGAAGTAGTCCTCCCACCGGCTCACCCGAAAGCGGTATCGGGCATCGACCCGAGCCAGCGCGTCCCGGAGTCTCGGAAGGCGGGGGTGGGGCGCGTGGTGGTCCGCGCCGATCGGAAGGGCCAGGTGTCCGGTGCTCGCCCGCGCCGCGAGCTCCGGCTCGAGCGCCGCCCAGGCGGCCCGGAGTCGGGCGCGATCGAGCGCCGGCAGGTGG
>JAWKQJ010000062.1:0-22940 GCA_041390205.1 Gemmatimonadales bacterium | reverse complement strand
GCGTGGCCGCGGCGGCGCTGCTGAGCACCAGCGGGAGCTCCGCCCCGCCCTGCGCGAAGGTCCCGTCCGCCACGCTGCGGTCAGCACGCCGCTTGCCCCGGTAGCTCGCGGACAAGGCCGGGATCGTGAAGCTCAGCGAATCGCCCGTGACGCGGATCTCCCCGAGCTCGAACGTCGCGTTGTTCTGGTCGAGGCTCTTGAGCCGGCCGCTCCGCTTGCCGCCCGGCTCCTCGGTGATCTCGATCTCGAGTCGGACCTGGGCGCTCCCGGCGTCGAGGGTTCCCCGCCAGGTGGTGGTGTTCTGGAGCGTCGCCCCCGTGACGTCGGGCCGCGCCGAAACGGGAGCGGAGCCCAGCGAGAGCCCGCCCAGTCCGACCAGGAGGATCGCGAGAAATCTCGTCATGGCATGCCTTCCTATCGTGACGCTCCCGCGGACTCGGCCGTCGCGGTCGCAAGGTTGTCGAATCGGTCCTGGAGCGGTCGCTCGTCCAGGGCCACCGAGGCCCGGACCGCCGCGTCGTGGAGGTCGAGGCCGAGCTCGTCGAAGAGGTCGGCGTAGGCGCCCTCGAGCTCGGGCAGGAACCGCTGCAGCTTCTCGGCCTCCGCCCGGCCCGCCGCGGTCAGGCTCACGATCCGGGTGCGGCGGTCCTTCGCGCCCGAGGCGATGGTCGCGAACCGCCTGCCGACCAGCCACTTGACCCGCTGCGAGGCGAGCTGATGGGAGAGCTTGAGCCGCGCCGCCAGGTCGGAGATCGACTGCGGCCCACCGTGATACAGCGTCTGGACGATGCTCGTGGTGTAGCCGGGCAGCCTCACGCCGCGCTTGACCAGGAAGCGGTCCATCTGGCCGTAGAGCGTCGTCGCCAGCTGGCCGACCCGCATCGCGAGCGCCGCGGAGGTGTCGAAGAAGGGGATCTGGCTCATCTCGCGGCTCGGACTCCGATCCGGTGCGGGGGCGACTGGAAATGTACGTTCGATTGCGCAATTGATTGTATAATTTCGTGCCCCGATCCGCAACCACCCGGTCAGGAGACGCGGCGGACGGCATGCGAGCCTGCTCCGGCCGACCGCGAGCCGCGGAAATGGCGAGGAGCCCCGACTCGGGCCAGATTCCCTCCCATGACCAAGACCGCCCGCGCCCTCGCCCTGCTCACGCTCCTCCCCGTCGCGCTCGTGGCCCAGCGGCCTGCCGAGTTCGGCCCCGGAGGTGCAGCCCTTCATCACCGGCGTGACCGTGATCGACGGCACCGGCGCCGCCCCGCGCGCCGGCCAGACCGTGGTCCTCGCCAACGGCAGGATCCAGGCGGTCGGCGCCGACGGCTCGGTCGCGATTCCGAAGGGCGCGCGGGTGCTCGCGCTCGCCGGGCACACCGTGATCCCGGGGCTGCTCGGGATGCACGACCACATGTTCTACACCCCGCCCCAGGGCGGCTCGATCCAGATGCCCTTCTCGGCGCCCCGGCTCTACCTGGCGAGCGGCGTCACCACGGTGCGCACCACCGGCAGCTTCTCGACCTACGCCGAGCTCAACCTGAAGGCGAGCATCGACCGCGGCGAGGTGCCCGGTCCCAGGATGCACATCACCGCGCCCTACATCATCTCGCCCGGGCCGAACGCGGGCCTGAGCTCGATGGGGATGCAGGAGGTGGACACCGAGGAGGCCGCGCGGCGGACCGTCCGCTACTGGGCCGAGGAGGGCGCGAGCTGGATCAAGGGCTACACCCAGCTCCGGCGCGACATCTTCGAGGCGGTGGTCGACGAGGCCCACAAGCACGGCCTCAAGGTGACCGGGCACCTCTGCTCGATCAGCTTCACCGAGGCGGTCGAGCTGGGGATCGACGCGATCGAGCACGGCTTCCGCACCAACTCGGACTACGATCGCTCCAAGGAGCCCGACGTCTGCCCGGCCACCCACTTCGCCACGCTCGCCAAGATCGAGATGAAGGACCCGCGGATCTCGCGGACCTTCGAGACCATGATCGCGAAGGGCGTGGGGATGACCACCACCACCGTCAACGAGGAGCTGGCGCCCAACCGGCCGGGCCCCGACGCGCGGACCCTCTCGGTGATGGCGCCCTGGATCGCGGAGCGCGAGCTGGAGCGGCGCCGGCTGCTCGACTCCGGCGACCCCGCGGGCCAGACCTATCCCCACATGGGCGAGATCTATCCCAAGTCGCGCGAGTACGAGCTGGCCTTCGTCCGCGCGGGCGGCCTGCTCGCCGCGGGGGTCGATCCGGCCTTCGGCACCCTGCCCGGCTTCGGCGACCAGCGGAACCTCGAGTTGCTGGTCGAGGCGGGCTTCACCGTGCCCGAGGCGGTCAAGGTGATCACCGGCAACGGCGCCACCATGCTCGGCACCATCGCCACCCAGGGCACGATCGAGCCCGGCAAGCTGGCCGACCTGCTGGTCATCCCCGGCGACCTGGTCCGCGACCCGAGCGCGATCCGCCGCACCGTCACCGTCTTCAAGGACGGCGTCGGCTACGACTCGGCCAAGCTGATCGCGGCGGTGAAGGGCCAGGTCGGGATTCGTTAGGCACGGGCGGGGCGTCCGGTGGACCCGGTCGTTCGGGTCGGGCGGGGCTACCTCCGCACCCGGGTGGTCGCGGGCTACGTCGATCATCTCCTCACCGGCACCGTCTTCGGCGCCTTCCGTCCCACCGAGCGGCTGCTCAGGGCGGAGGGAGAGCCCGAGCTCGCGGGCCGGCTCTCCGGACTCCGCCGGCTCGACTACGCCGACCTGACCGGCGGGCGAGTGCGGCGCGGCTGGCGGGGCACCCTCCGCGTCGCGCTCCGGCCGCGTGGCGGCCGCCCGATCCGCTTCCGACTCCCCCGCTCCCAATCGGGGCGCCTGCTCGCGTTGCTCGGGCTCGAGGCCCCGCCGGCTCGCGACCGCGCCCTCCTCTGGCGCCGCGCGATCGGCCTGACACTGCTCGCGATCGGCATGCTCTTCGGCGTGGCGGGCACCCGAGCGGCGCTCGCGCGGGACGCCTGGGTGGTGCCGGCCGTCTCCGGCACGATCGGCTGGATCGTGGCCCTCTCGGGCGTCCGGCTGCTCTTCACCCGGCGCCGCGGGCGCTCGCTCGAACGTGGGCCGCGGCCGGCGCGCGAGCCCTTCCGCTCCCGGCCCGTCGGCTGGCTCCTCAAGAGCGCGGGCGTCGTCTACTGGCTCCTGATCGGCGCCAACTTCACCACCATCACCGCCTGGTTCGGCCCGCTCGAGGGCAAGGTCGCGGTGTTGATCTGGGTGCCGGCCGCGCTGCTGATCTACTGGGGTCACCGGGTCGGGCTCCGGTCCTATCGTCCCGACGAGGAGAGCCACGAGCGGCCCGTCCTCTTCCTCCGCTCCTTCGCCGACGACGGACAGGTGAGCCTCCAACCCGGCTCGACCACCCTGCGGGTCGGGGGCCGGCCCATCATGGCGGAGCAGCTGGCCTACAACCCGATCGGGCTGATCCGGATGCTGCTCGGCCGCGGCGGCACCTCGGCCGAGGAGTCGCTCACCCGCTTCTTCGCGCCGATCGGTCCGGTGGTGGCGATCGGCAAGCCCGGCGAGCGGCTCCGCACCGGCGGCGCCGCGCGCTTCTACGTCGACGACGCGAGCTGGCAAGCCGCCGTCGAGAGCGAGCTGGCGCGGGCCCGGATCGTCGTGCTGCAGCCGGGCGCCGGCGCGGGAATCGAGTGGGAGCTCGAGACCGTCAGGCGCGACCAGGCGCCCGAACCGGAGCTGCTCTCGCTCGCGCCCTTCACCGGCGACGCCGAGGCTTTCGACCGGGTGGCACCAATGCTCGAGAGCACGCTCGGCGCCACACTCCCGCGGCGGATCCCTTTCCTCGGCGCTCCGGCCTTCGTCACCTTCGACGCCGAGTGGCGCCCGGTGGTCCACCAGCTCAGCTACAAGAACCCGCTCTGGTGGCCGCTCGCCGGCGACGCGACCGACCTCCGCTACACCCTGCGTCCCTTCCTCGAGGGGCTCGACCCCGGCCCCCGCGCCGCGCCCCCTCTGCCCCGTCCCGCACGGTGGGGCCCCGGCCCCGGGCGCAGCGTCGTCGCCGCGGTCGGCGGAGTGCTCGGCGCCTCGGTGATGATCGGCTCGATCGTGCTGGTCGGGCTCTTGATGGGCGTCCCGCTCAGGGGCGACCGCTGCTGGAGCAACCGCTGGTGCCGCACTCGGGCCTCGCGGTGCCCTATCGGATCGGCTTCCCCGAGTCCTTCCGCACCAGCCCGCCACCCACCCCGTCGATCGAGCATGCCGCGCGCTCGGCCGACGGGCGCTTCATGGTGGTGGTGGCCGCCGACTCGGTGGCGATCGACATCGGCGGGCTCGCCGCCTCGCGGGTCGCGGCATTGAGGCAGGAATCCGGGGTGGTGGAGTCGAGCGTCGAGCGCGGCTTCACCAGCCACGGGCTCGACTGGCGGGAGGCAAGCTGGTGGCCCGCTACCGGCAGGGCCTCGTCCACGAGCTCACCCGCGCCGCCAACACCGGCCCCGGCGTGGTGGCGATCCGCTTCGCCTGGCGGCCGGACCGGGCCAGGTCGTTCGCGTACGGCGACTC
This sequence comes from Gemmatimonadales bacterium, assembly GCA_041390205.1. Taxonomy (GTDB): domain Bacteria; phylum Gemmatimonadota; class Gemmatimonadetes; order Gemmatimonadales; family GWC2-71-9; genus SHZU01. Next base: position 18,385 of record JAWKQJ010000062.1, on the reverse strand, counting down.
CCTCGCCGAGCGGATCTTCGCATCGTTCGCGCTCCGGAGCGGAGGGCGGTGAAGCGCGGGCTATCCATCGACCGGCCGGAGCGGATCCGTGGCCTTCGTCCGCTCCACCTCGGCCAGGGCAGCCAGTCCGCCGGAAGCGGGCGCGCGGCGTTAGGTGCGGAGCCGACCGGTGCCATCGCCGTCGGTCGACCACGGAGAGGTCGAGCGACGGACTCGCACCGCCGGCAGCGATGCCGGACGTCCGGGGAGGTCCCGCCGAAGGACGTTAAGTTCCCCGAATCCCAGACCAGGGTCGACTCGACCCGGCTGCCCAGGCCCGGCACTTCGTCGGAGCCTCCGCCCAGCGGGGCACGACGGGGCCCCGCGCCTCAGGAGAGGATCGGCATGAAGGGACCACACGCACGGCTCCGGCTGCTCGCGATCCTGCTCGCCTCGCCGGCTGTCATGTGGGCACAGGGAGACAGCACGCCGGCGCTGGCTCCGATCGGAACCGAGGCCTTCGAGGTGATGCGGGAGTTCTTCGAGTACGATCGGAGCGTTCCCCTGGCGGCGCGGACGATCGAGCGCCTCGAGGAGGAGGCGTACGTTCGGGAGAAGATCGTCTTCCGGGGTGCCGGCGACAGTCGGGTGCCGGGATATCTGGCCATCCCGGCCAAGGGAGTCGGTCCCTATCCGTGCGTGCTGCTGCTCCACGGCATCGGCAGCGACAAGGACGCCTGGTGGCAGGACGAGAGCTTCAGCTCGGGTGGCCGGCTCACCAAGGAGCTGGTGGCGGCCGGCTTCGCCGTGTTGGCGCTCGACGCGGAATACCACGGGGAGCGGCTGCAGAATAACGACTTCGAGTCGCCCATCGTGTTCACCTTCGAGCACGGATGGATCCGCCGCGCGAGGGACATGATCGTCCAGTCCACCGTCGACTATCGGCGGGCCATCGACTATCTGGGCACCCGCGCGGACATCGACACCTCTCGCGTCGGCGCGATCGGCTACAGCATGGGCGGGATGATGGTCTTCGGCCTGTCCGCGGTGGATCCCCGAATCCGCGCGTCGGTGGCCAGCGTCACCCCGATCCTCAAGGAGGCGCACTCCGCGATCGCGGTCCACAACTTCGCGCCGTTCATCCGGCGCCCCGCCCTGCTCATGTTGATGGGCGAAACGGACCAACGGAACTACTCGCCGGACGATGCCCGGCGAGTCCATGGGCTGGTGGCCAGCGGCGCGAAGGAGCTGGTGTTCTACGAGAGCGGCCACCAGCTGCCATCCGAGTGGACCAGCAGGGCGGCCGCGTGGATGGCGCGACACCTCGAGTGATCGTCGCTCGACGCCCCACCCGACGCGCGAGGGCGTCGGCCCGCCGCTCGACCCGAAGGCTCAGCTCGCGCGGATCGCGTTGGCCGGATCGATCCGCGCGGCCCGGACCGCCGGGATCCAGCACGCCAGCACTCCGATCCCGGCCATTACCAGGGCCACCGCGCCCAACGTGAGCGGGTCCGTCGGCGTCACGCCGAAGAGGAGCCCGCGAATCAGCCGGGCGCCGAGCACCGAGCCGGTCACCCCGAGGCCGACGCCGAGCAGCAGGAGCACGCCGCCCTCGCTCAGGATCATCCGCAAGACCTGGCCGCTCGCCGCGCCGAGACTCATCCGGATCCCGATCTCGTTGGTGCGGGCGCTCACCGAGAAGGCCAGCACCCCGGCGATCCCCACCGCCGCGATGATCATGGCCAAGCCGCCGAACAGGGTCACCAGCACCGCGTTGAGCCGCTGCGGCGCGACGGTCTCCGCCTTGGTCTCCGCGACGGTGGTGACGTTCTCGATCGGGACCAGCGGCTCCACCTGGCGCACGGCTCGGGTCGCCTGGCCCGCGAGCTGGGCCGGATCGCCCTTGGCGCGGATCACGAAGCCGCCGGTCGGGAAGTCGCCCTGGGCGAAGGGCAGGTAGACGACGTTGCCCGCCGGGGCGTCGAGGCCGCGGTCCTTGGTGTCCCCCACCACACCCACGACGGTACGCCAGGCGTCGCTCACGCCGATGAAGCGGAGCACGTCTCCGGTCCAGGCGATCCGCTGGCCGATCGGATCCTTGCCCGGGAAGAGACGATCCGCCAGCGACTTGTTGAGCACCACCACCAGCGCCGAGCCGCGCTCGTCGGTGGAGGCGAAGGTCCGTCCGCTCAAGAGCCGGATCCCCGCGGCCTCGAAGAACTCGGGGCTCGCGGTCCGATAGTCGGCTCGCGGGATCGGCTCGCCCGACGCCAGCGGCCGCCCCTCGGCCTTGAGCTCGAGCTCGACCTGCATCGAGCTCCGGAGCGGCACGGTCGAGCCGAGCCCGACCTGGCTCACGCCGGGAATGGTGGTCAGATCGCTCTGCATCCGGAGATAAAGGCTGGCCATGGTGGACGGGTCCCGCCCCACGAAGTCGAACGGGACCTCCATGGTGAGCACGTCCTCGGCGTCGTAGCCGGTCGGGACGTCGGTCAGCTCCAGCAGAGTCCGAATCAGAAGCCCCGAGCCGGTCAGCAGCATCACCGACACCGCCACCTGCGCCACCACCAGCGCCCGCTGCATCCGGAGCCGGCGCCGGTTGGCCGACGACTTGCCCGCCCCGGTGAGCCAGGCGCCGAGCGAGCGCTCCTCGACGAATTTGGGCGCGAAGGAGAGGATCACCGCCACCAGCACCGCTACGCCCAGGGCGAAGAGCAGGACGGTGCCGTCTACCCCGATCTCATTGGCCCTCGGCGAGAACCGGGCGGCAAAGCTCCGGAGAATCCCGACCCCGCCGTACGCGACACCGAGCCCCAACCCGCAGCCGATCAGCGCCAGGATCAGGTTCTCGGCCAGCAGCAGGCGCCGGAGCGTGGCCTTGGCGGCGCCTAACGCCGAGCGGACCACCAGCTCCTGCTCCCGACGAATCCCCCGCATCAGGGTCAGGTTGGCCACGTTGGCCGCGGCGATCACCAGGACGAAGGCGGCCGCTCCCATCAGGAGCCAGAGGGTGAGCCGGGCCCGCTCGCCCAGGATCTCCTGCAGCGAGGTCACGCTGACCCGGTAGTTGGAGCCGGGATCGTAGGCGTCGGGATACTCGGCCTGGACCTTGGTGCGGATGTCGGTCACCTCGCCCCTCGCCTGCGCCAGGGTCGCTTCTGGCGCCAGCCGGGCGATCATGTCGGTCATCCGATGGGTCCGGCCCTGGACCATCCGCGCGCTGGTGTGGTGCTCGCTGATCACCATGTTGAGCGGCGCGTCCATCCGCTCCGGGAAGGTCGGCGCCGGTTGGACCACGCCGATCACCTCGACGGCCCGGTTGCTCGCCTGACCGTCTTGCCCACGATGGAGCTGTCGCCGCCGAAGTGCCGCTGCCAGAAGTCGTGGGTCAGCACCATCACCGGCGGCACGCCGGTGCCGTCGTCGGCCGCGGAGGTCAGCCGGCCGAGCACCGGGGAGAGCCCCATCACCGAGAAGTAGTTCCCGGTCACCAGGCCGACGGTGATCCGCGACGCGGCCCCCTGCTCTTCCAGGGTCAGGGTGATCCCCGAGTACTCGGCGATTCCGTCCAGACTCCTCGCGTTCTCCCGGAAGTCGAGGATCTCCGGCACCGAGAAGCGGATGTTGTCGCCGCCGGGCCCGTCGATCGACTGCTTGAGATAGAGCAGCCGGTCCCCCTCGCGATGGGGGAGCGGCTTGAGCAGCACCGCGCTCACCACCGAGAAGATCGCGGTCGTGGCGCCGATGCCGAGCCCCAGGGTGACGATCACCGTGAGGGCGAAGCCCGGCACCCGCCGGAGCGAGCGCAGGGCGAAACGGAAATCGGCGATCATGAGACACCACCCTTGGCCATCGTGTGCACGTGCTCCACCAGCTGGTCGATCGCGATCTCGGTCCCCTGCTGGAAACCGGACGCCTTGTTCGTCTCGCAATCCGCTTCGTCACGATGCAGCGCGGTGAAGACGTAGCGGGTGCCGCTCCCCACCGCTTCCATGGTGACGATCGCGGTGATCGGGATGTCATCGAAGACGGCCGGACGATAGCCCGGGAACAACATCGAGGTCCAGACGAGGCGCTCGAGCGGCACAACCTCGAGGTAGCAGCCGAGGTTGGGCACCTCCGGACCGTCGCCCACCGCGATGGTCACGCTGAAGATCCCGCCCGGCCGCACGTCCATCTGCGCGCGCGTGACCCGCCCCCAGGGCCTGGGCATGTACCACTCCTTGAGATGCTCCGGCCTGGTCAGCGCCTCCCAGACCAGCCGCGGCGGTGCGTCGATGAAGCGCTCGATGGCGAAGTCGAGCTTGGGGTCGAAGGTGGTGGGCGCGGTCATGACTGGGCTTCCTTCTCCTTGAGGCGTTGGACCACCTGATCGAGCCGGTCGAGTCGGGCCTCCCACAGCCGGCGCTGCTCGGTCAGCCAATGCTCGGCCACCTCGAGGCGCTCGGGCGCGAGCTCGTAGGTCCGGACTCGGCCCCGCTTCTCCGACTTGACCAGCCGGCTCCGCTCCAGCACGGACAGGTGCAGCACGAACGACGGGAGCTTCATGTCGAACGGCGCCGCCAGATCGCTGACCGTGGCCGGCCCGGCCGACAGCCGCTCCAGCACCTTCCGCCGAGTCGGATTGGCGAGGGCATGAAAGACGTCGTCGGCAACCGCAGCTTGCGCCATCTCGATACCGTGGGGGTGAGAGGGACCCGCCCTGACTCGCACCGATCTTAGCATCGGACAAAACTAAGGTCAATACCTAAGTGACCCGGGGTGCGTTCGGCTCGGGCCGCGGAGCGCAGGGCGAGTCGGACCGGTGACCGGGCGGGCGGGTCGGCCGGACGGCTGTGCAAGCCCCGCCAGCCGATTCCGTCGTGTCTGAAAAGGAGGCACCATGACAGGCAACAACCCCGGGGCACGACGGCCCCTGATCATCGGCAGCGTCTGCTGGCGGCTGCCGTCATCGGCGTCGTCGCCACCGTGACCGCGACGCGCAAAGCCCGTGACCGCGACGCCCTCGGGCACCGGCTTCCAGGCGGCGCTCCGATCGACTGTACCACTGAGCGGGCCGAGGCCGGTGACGAGCTCCTCTGCCCGGTCACGCCATTCCAGTGGCCGGCGCCGAGATTCCGCCGGACTGACCGTGCGCGCCAGTCACCCACGCGAAGGGCGGCGGGCGGATCACCGGCGCGCCAGGCCTCATCAGGTCCGCAGCATCGAAGTGGACGGCGCCGACTTCTACGCGCTCGCGGCGACGCCGTTCCGATTCAAAGGTCAGAACGACGCCAAGGAGAGCGTGTTGGAGATCGCCGGTGGCGCCCGTGGCCGGCGGCGTGCTCGGCCAGGTGATCGCCAAAGCTCCCGTGGAGGGGCGCCGTGATCAGCGCGGCCGCCGGCGCCGCCGTCGCGATCGCGACCAAGGGCGACCAGATCGTGCTGCCCGCCGGGGGTCGTGCTCAACGTCAAGCTCACCGAGCCGGTCGAGGTGACGTTCCGCCCCGCGGACCAGAAGGCGGAAGCCAAGAACTAAGGACGGGCGGGGCGCTACGGCTTGGGCACGTACCGCGGCCGCTCGAGCACCGGCAGGGTCACGAACGAGGCCCATTCCCCACCCCGCCCGATCGTCTGGTGGGCCACCACCGGCTCGGTCTCGAGGCCGAGGCTTCCGCCGGTGTTGAAGTTGGGGACCAGCAGCGGAAACGCGGCCGACGTCACCGCCAGCCGGAGCCGCTCGCCGGGGCGGACCGCGACGCAGGTACCCCAGAGGTCGAGGTCGTAGCGCTCCATCTGGCCCGGGGTGAGCGGATCGTTCCGGAAGTTCCCCTTCCGCTCGCGGGCGCGGACCCAGCCTTCGGTGAGCCGTTGCGAGTAGCCGTCGGCGCGGACCAGCGAGAGCCGGGCCACCCAGTCGGTGTCGCGCGCGGAGCTGGCGGCGAAGAGCGTGGCGCGGATCGGCCCGCAGACGTACGTCGTCTCGCTGGGCGAGGGCAGATCGTAGCTCAGCACGTCGGGCCGGGCCTCGATGGCCGAGTAGTCGTCGGGGCCGCCGGAGTCGACGTTGATGGCCCAGAGGAAGGGCGTCGGATCGGCGGGGTCGTAGTCGTAGCGGTCCATCGCCGTCGCGTCGCTCCCCGGCCGCTCGGCCCGGAGCGCACCCGCGCCGCCCCGGCGGTCGAGGTAGTAGCTGGTCATCCGGGTGCCGGCCATCGGCCAGTCGTCTCCCGCGATCCAGCGGTTCTCGCCCATCAGGAAGACTCGCACCTTGGGCCAGTCGATCGGCTCGGCGCGCTCCCGGGCGAGGTAGTGCTCGAACCAGCGGGCGGAGAGCGCGGCCACGTCCACCTTCGAGCCGTCGCCGAACTCGACCTCGCCGAGCCTGGTGCCGCGCGAGTCGAGCCCGATCCAATGGCGCCACGGGCCGACCAGCAGGTACTGGTGCTCGCGGGCCCGGGCCGAGCCGCCGGCCCGCATCGCGGCGAAGTTCTCGAGGCTCCCACCTAACGTCCCGTCGTACCACCCGGTCACGTGCAGCATTGGCACCTTCGACTCGGTCAGCCGGTGCTGGTAGCTCCGCGCCTTCCAGTACTCGGCGTCCTCCAGGTGCTCGAGATACTCGCGCCAGATCGGCGAGGGGCCGCCGATGGCGCGGTCGGCGTCGCGGATCGGCCGGGTGCGATAGGCGGTCACCAGGTCGAACACCTCGTAGGGCAGCCGGCGGGTGGTGCGCCCGTCGACCACCATCGCCCACTCCAGCATCCCGAAGGAGAGCCCGCCCCGGCGCTGGGGCCAGAAGCCGCCGGGGTCCGATGGCGTCACCATCGGGATCATCGCCCGGAGCGCGGGGTTGTTGAGCGGCGCGGGCAGCACCTGGGTCCAGCCGCCGTAGGAGCCGCCGACCGTGCCGACTCGTCCGTTCGACCAGCTCTGTTGCGCGACCCAGCTCTGGGTGTCGTAGCCGTCCAGGATCTCCTGCGCGAGCGGATCGAAGCGGCCCTCGGAGTCGCCCCGGCCCCGCACGTCCTGGATCACGTACGCGTAGCCGAGCGAGGCCCAGCGCTGTCCCAGCTCGGCGTAGTTGTTCCCGGTCCGGTTGTAGGGCGTGCGCTCGAGGATCGCGGCCACCCGCGCGGGGCTCGCGGGCCGGTAGACGTCGGCAATCAGCGTGGTCCCGTCGCGCATGGTGGCGCGGACCCCGAACTCGCGGACGATCAGCGTCGAGTCCGGCGCCGCCGACCGAGCCGGCGGCGGACTGGCGCCGGCGCCGGCGGCGAGCGAGGCGAGCAGGACGAGCAGAGAGCGAGCGGCCGGAACGGAACTCATCGATTCTCCTTTCGACCCAAGATACCCGCCCCCCCGGCCCGGAGCCCGGTGATACGATTCGGGGCGCGATCTCGCAAAGGTCTCCCAGACCACCTCACGAGAGACCCCATGCGCCGCATCGTCCAGGCCCTTCTCCTCGTCCCGCCGCTCCTCCTCCCGATCCGGCCACGGGACGCCGCGGCCCAGGCCAAGGTGGACGAGCAAATCGTCGCCCCCAACGAGGACGGCCTGACCTATTACGTCAGCCCCAGGGGAGCCCACCTGGTGGCCGTCACCCAGAAGGGCAGCCGCTACGTGGTCTCCCACGACGGCGTGCCGGGCCCTCAGGTGGATCAAGTCCTGAACCCGGGCACCGCCTCCTGGATCATGAACTTCAGTCCCGACGGCCAGCGTCACGGCTACACCGCGAAGGTGGGCCAGGACTGGATCGCGGTGGTCGACGGCAAGGAGGTCTACCGCCAGCCGATCGGGAGCAACGACCTGATCAACCGCGGTGGCGGCCCGCACCTCCGCTTCTCGCCCAACGGGAAGCACTGGGTCTTCTACTACCACAACCCGGACGCCCGGCTGCCGACCGCCGATCCGAGCTGGTACATGTGGGACGGCGTCGCGGGCCCCAAGGGGGCCGAGGCCGTGCTCGTCGTGAGCCCCGACGGGGAGCGGCACGCCTACGTCGTGGCCAATCCGGCCAACCCCAACCAGAAGGCGCTGATCGTCGACGGCAAGCCGGCCGGATACGTCGGGTTCGACCCGATCTTCAGCGCGGACGGGACCCGGCTCTACACCACCCGGGAGATCCGGCCGGCGCAGGGACCGGTGGTGACCGAGGTGCTGATCGACGGCCGGGTCGCGGCGCGCGCCCTGACCGCCAAGATCCACATTCCCCCCGCTGGCCCGGGGGCGCTGATCCTGCTGGCCCGCCAGGATCCCCAGACCCAGATGCAGCGCTGGGCGATCGCGGCGGCCAACGGCATCGTGCCCAACAGCGAGTCGTCGCAGTTCGGCGAGGTCTGGTTCAGCGACGACGGCAAGCACTACGCGATCAAGGCGGTGCAGTCGAGCGGCGCGGCGGTGCTGATCGTCGACGGCATCCGGCACCGGGAGTACGCCTCGGTGGACAGCGTGCGGTTCACCGACACCGGCACGGTGAGCTACGTGGCCCGAACCGGTGCCAAGTGGTTCGTGGTGACCGGCGACCAGGAGTCGGAGGTGATGCTGAGCTCGATGTTCGTGGGCCTCACCACCGGCAAGGGCGGCCGGATCGGCTACGCGGCGTCGACCACCTCGGGGCCGGTGGTGGTGGTGGACGGCAAGGCGACCAAGGTCGAGGGCCGGCTCGCCACGGCCGAGGCCTTCAGCTTCAGCCCCGACGGAACCCGCGCGGCCTGGTGGCTCGGCTCGTCGGGAAGCCCGGGCGGCACCGTGTCGGTGGATGGGGCGGCGGGCGCGGGCATCCTGCACCGCGACTTCGCGCAGCTCACGCCCGGCGATCCGGTGCGCTACATCTGGAACCCCGACTCGAAGTTCACGCTCCACTACGGAGCGGCGGGCGCCCAGTGGGGCAACGACTTCGGCTTCTACCTGGGCGATCGCTACTACACGCTCGGCAACGTCTCGCGGGTGGTCAAGCCGACCTTCACGCCGGACGGCAAGCACCTCTTCTGGTCGGTGGAAGAGGGTCAGCGCGGGATGATGACGGTCTGGCTCGACGGGAAGCAGGTCTACGAGTTCGACGAGCAGGGCCGCGCTCCGCTCGCCGCTCCGGGCGGCTGGCAGATGGGCGCCGACGGGGTGTTGACGTTCGTGGTGCAGACGGTGGACGGGTTCAAGCGGGTGCGGATCACGCCGGGGCCGGAGCACGGCGTGGAGGCGATGCTGGCGAAGGCGAAGGTGGTTTCCCGATCCTGAGTCATCTGTCCACCCGCGACGGGCGGCTCCGATCGAGCCTCCTTCCCGACACCGCGAGCCAGGTCCAGGGGCCTAGCGAGACCTCACGACGGAAGTCCGATCCGACCGAGCAGGGCGGCCCAGCGCGGCTCGGCGTGCAACGACCGGAGTCGGGGGTTCGTCTTGACGAGGGCGAGCCCTGCGTCGCGACTCTCACAGGCTCGGTCGAGCCAATCGAACGCGGCGTCCACCTCACCCCGCGCGGCCTGGACCTCCGCGATCTGTACGGCCCACCCTTCGGCGTGCGTCTCGATCAGCGCCCGCAGGGCGGCCTCGGACCGGGTCGAGTCGCGCGTCGCGTCGCCCACGATGGCCAACGCCCAGAGGCGGTATCCCTCTTCGGGCTCACGCTCCGCCTCCGCCGCCGCCTCCGCCTCCAGGCCCTGGGCCAACGCCGTCACCGCGAGATGGGCGTGGGTCGCGATCCGCTGTGGAGCGAGCTCGAGCGCGCGGCGGAAGGCGTCGGCGGCGCCCGCGAGGTCGTCCACCACCTGGAGCGCCAGTCCGAGGCTGTGATAGGCCGCGGCGCTCAAGGGGTCGAGCTCGAGGGCCCTGCGGAAGATCGTGATGGCCTCCTCGGGTCGGCCCAGGACGCTGGCCAGCACACCGCGGAGACGAAGAACGGAGGCGCTTCCCGGCGCGAGCCGGTCGGCCTGCGCCAGCGAGGCCTGGGCGTCCCCCCACGCCCAATCCCGGAAGATCCGGAGCCAGGCGATCTGCGCGTGGCCATCCGCGAGGGAGGGCTCGAGCAGCAGGGACCGCTCCACCGCCTCGCGGGCCCGTTGATACCCCTCCTCCGCGGGCACCAGCGCCCAGCCGATCTCCCTCACGTAGGCGACGCTCAGGTCCGTCCAGGCCAGCGCGAACCCCGGATCCCGCTCCACCGCCTGCCGCAGATAGTCGGTGGCCTTGCCGGTCGCCTCCCGGCTGAACTGATCCATGAAGTGACGCGCCAGGAGATGCAGCCGGTGCGCTTCCGGATCGGAGCTCCGTCCCCGCGCCGCCTGGTCCACCTCCGCCTTGACCCGACCGCTCGCGCCCGAATCCGCGGCTTCACCGAGCAGGGTGGTCCGGAGAGCCGTCACCACCGACTGGGCGATGTCGTCCTGGACCGCGAAGATGTCGTCGATCGTCCGGTCGTAGCGTTCCGACCAGAGATGGTACCCGTCGGACGCGTTCACGAGCTGCACGCTGATCCGAACCTGGTTCCCCGATCGTCGGACACTGCCGTCGAGGAGCGTCGCGACGTTCAAGGCCCTCCCGACCTCGGCCGGGGCGACCTGGTGATCCCGGAACTGGAACGAAGACGCCCTGGCGGAGACGCGGAGCCCTTTGATCTTGGCGAGCAGGTCGAGCAGCTCGTCCGCGAGACCATCGGAGAAGTAGGCGTCGTCCGGACTGGAGCTCCGGTTGAGGAACGGCAGCACCGCGATCGACGCGAGGGCCTCGCCGCCGCCCGGTACGGTCGTGGTGGTGCCCTGATCGAGGGCGCGCCTCAGCTCCCGCGCATCGTCGGCCAGCTCGACGGCCGACTGGTACCGGTCGCCGGGTTGCTTCTCGAGGCATCGCAGGACGAGTCGCTCGACCTCGGCCGGGAGATCGGGGCGCAGGCTCGTGATCCGGGGCGGGCTCTCCTGCATGATCGCTAGAGCCAGGCCCCAGAAGCTCGGCCGCTCGAAGGGGCGCTTACCGGCCAGCAGCTCGAAGGTCAGGATTCCGAGCGAGAACAGGTCGGTGGCGGCGCTGACGGGCTCTCCGAAGATCTGCTCCGGGGCCATGTAGGGGCCGGTGCCGAGCACCTCGCCCACGGCGGAGAGCGGCGCGGATCCCGACGCCGCGGCCGTCCGTTCGGGATCGACCGTGGTCTTGGCAAGGCCGAAGTCGAGGACCTTCACGAGACCCGCGGCCGTGACCATGACGTTGGCCGGCTTGAGGTCCCGGTGCACGATGTCTTTCGCGTGGGCGGCGGCGAGAGCGTCGGCGATCGGAATGATCAGATCGAGCGTCTGCTCGAGCGGCAGGCCACCGGGTCGGACCAGGTCGGCCAGGGACCGGCCTTCGACCAGCTCCATGGTGAGGAAGCGGGTGCCCTCGGTTTCCTCGATGGAGTGCAGGGTGACGATGTTGGGGTGGTTCAGGCTGGCGACGATCCGGGCTTCCCGCTCGAAGCGGGCCAGCCGCTCGGGCCAGCCCGCCAGGGTCTCGGGAAGGAGCTTGAGCGCGATGTCCCGCCCCAGGCGGGCATCGTGTGCCCGGTAGACCTCGCCCATGCCGCCGGCCCCGAGCGGGGCAACGATCTCGTAGGGGCCGAAGCGGGCCCCGGGTGCGAGTGCCATGGGACGAATGTATTCGACTGGCCGGGACGCGCCTATGAGCGCGCGGCTTCGCGGCGGCGAGGCGATGCTGGCGAAGGCGAAGGTGGCTTCCCGATCCCGAGGGGCGGGCCGTCGGGGCCCGCGGGTCGCTCGCCGGGGAGGCGGATTCAGCGAGCGGCCCGGGGCCCCTTCCTGAGGCCGGGACTACGCGGAGCCATCGGCCACCCTGACGGTCTCGGCTGACGGCGCCTCGACCGGCGGGACCGGCCCTTCGCTCCGCTTGGGCTTCGGGTAGCGCAGCTCGCGCGCGGCCTTCCACGCGGCCAGGCTCTCCGGCTGTTCCTGGAACCGGTGCCGGTTGAACCCGTCGAGCTGCGACGCGAGCACGGCGAGCTCCCGCGTCAACAGATCCAGCTCGGCGCCGGCCTGCACCCGGCTCTGGAAGAGCGCGTTGCTCTCGGTGCTGAGCGCGGTGTACTGGGTGAGCAGCTCCTCCGCCTGGTCGACCAGCTTCGCGTCGACTCCGAGCGACGCCATCACGTCGGCGTGCTCCCGCGCGGCCTCGACCAGCGCCTCGCCGGAGCGGATGAACACCAGGATGCTGCCGCCGGCGCTCACCGTGAGGAACCGCCCGGCCAGCTCCGGACGCTTGCGGGCGGCGGCCTGCCCGACCCGCGCGATCATCCGGAAGAGGCCGGCGGTGAGGTAGCGGCGGAGGTCCTGCCGCTGCTCGGTGCCGGCCTTGACCCTGGCCTTCCCTTCGTCCTGCTGGGCCACGATCAGCTTGGCCCGATCGATGAGCGCGTGGAGCCGCTCGAGGATCGGGGCGGCGCTCTGGTCGGCCAACGGGTGCGCGTCGAAGAAGACGCGGACCCTTTCGGCCATCTCCAGTCGCAATCGGTTCTTCTGTCTGATGAACATGGTGGTACTCCTTCCTCGCTTGCGCCTCCCGGAGAGCGGCGGGTCGGGCGCCGTCTCGCACCACAGTGTCGGTGCTACTCGCCGCGTCGTCCGACCGGCGCGGCGATGCGGAGGGCCGGGCGCATTTGTCGTGCCCGAGGACGCGAACGACGATCGACGTTGTGCTGAAAGCACTTGGCATTTTCGCGAGCGGGGGAAATTTGTCTCTGGAATGAGACGGCGTCCGTAAATCGGGACGCGCGGGTTGCGAGCGCGCGTGTCGAAGGCCGTGCTTGTCGGCCTGGGAGTCGAGAACGACGTCCAAAGGAACGGCGGACGATCGGCGCGCGATGCCGGCCGGGTCGCGAACGACGCCGGCCCGATCGCGAGCAACGCCGGCCGACCGGCGAGCGACGTCGGTCGGGTCGCGTTATCCACGCGAGCGCGGGCTCTCGGCCGGATCGGAGGGATGGGCCGGCGCGAACGGTGACCGGAGCGGCGGAGTGTTGCCCCCGTCGGCCAAGGTCGGTCGGCGCTCGAGCTTGCTTGTCCGGCGGGCGAGCCGGGCCCGAGCTCCGCGCGCGAGCGTGGCACGGTGGTCCGAGTGGGGCGGTCGCCCAGCCGGGACAAGCGACACCCGACCGACCAGGACGTCGCGGGTTCGCCGCGAGCTGACGGAGAGTCGCCTGCGCTCGACCGGGCCGGTCGGGCGACCAATGACCCGGATGGCGGAGCACGACGCCAGACTCTCGAGGCGGCTCGGGAGCCCGCACCCTGGGCGGGAGGCACGGAGGGTACGCGCTGGCTCGCGGCGCTGCTCGCGGCGTAGGGGCCGGCGCAGGCCGGCGAGGCGCGGGTCGGCGTGCAACCGTCCCACGTCCGCGGGAACCGCTGGCTCTGGCGAACTGTCGCTCTCGCGACGGATGATGGTCGACGGGGCCCTTGGAGGCCGAGTGCGATCGACTTCGCGACCGGGTCGCGAACACGCGCGTCCGGGTCGCGAGCGTCGGCGGACGGGCCGCGAGCAGGCGCGTCCATGTGGAAGCGGCGTCGACCGAGTCGCGAAACGTGGCGACCGGAGCCTGGTGGTCCTGGGCGAGGGACTGGTTTTCGGATGCCAAGCTCGCGCGGGCGAACAACGCCAGCGGCGTCCGCGAAGGTCAAGCGTGCATTAAGGTCGACGGACACCTGGCATGGTCGTCGCCCTGGTCCAGAGCGCAACAACCTCATCACGCCTCGTACGCGCGACGAATCCGGGAAAGGGTGCGATCGTCGTTGGGGGAATGGTCGCCTCGGGGCAACGCACCTCTGCCGTGCCTTATCGCGAGGCAAGCTGCATATGGGTGCGGTGGTGGCGTGCGTTGCCGGATATGTGGGTTCGTGGCTTAGGCGCCTCGGCCGTTCGCGGCATCTGGGCGTCGCGCACCGAGCTTGTCGGAGTCCCCATACGCAGTTTCCTCATCGAAGACTCGCGGACGCCCATGCTCCTCGACCGTCTCCGCGACGGCCTGGTCGCACTGCGGACCCACGGGCCCCTCTATTGGCGCTGGCTCGCACGCCATGTCGACCATTTGCTGGTCCAGAACCACCCGGGCGTGCACGGCGCCTTCCATGCCGAAGGTCCGTATGTCCTCATATCCGCCGAGTTCCTCGGCCGGGATACCACCACGCCCCTAGATGTCGCGGTCTTGATCGTCCATGAGGTTACGCATGCCCGGATCGATGCGGCAGGCGCCGAGTACGTTCCGAACGTGGCCATTCGGGTGGAGCGTGTCTGCATCCGGCACGAGATCGCCTTCGCGCGGTCGCTCCCCGACGAGCTTGGGGCGAAGCTCCTTCCACGCATCGAATACCGCTACGCGAACGCCGACACCCTCTGGAGTCCCACGGAGGCTCGCAGGCGAACGGAGGAGGCTCTTGCGGCGTTGGGCTCACCGGTATGGGTCCGAAGGGTGATGCGCTGGCTGTCGCGCTAGCCGTGCGGTCTAACCCAGAAATGCTGCCGACGAGGCCGCGCCAACACTGAGCCATTCGCGTGGCGTCGCAGGCGCCGCCGCTCCATATTGCCCTTTGGGCCGCGGCGGCGCCTGCACGCGGCGGCCTCGCGGCAGATTTCCAGGACGTTAGCTGGCCGTCAAAGACCATCACGTCAATGCGAGTCATCGATTCTATCAAGATTGAGAGTGCCGGTCGCCGGGCTACGATAGACCTGTGCCTCGGTGACCTGGCAGCGGTGGCCGACTCCGCTGATGTCGACCTGCTCGTGGTATCAGCCTTCCCCAACGACTACCAGCCTACGCCGACGTCGCTCATCGGGGCGTTGGACAGGAAGGGCGTAAGCCTCGCGACCTTAGCTCAGCACAAGGCCCTTGATCTCCGGGCGGCGTTCGGCGCGTGGCTGTCTCCGGAGCTAGCGCCTGTTCCCGGCTTGCCCTACCGCCGCGTCCTTTGTTTCGAGCCGGCCTATCGTGGCCAGCCGCCGGCCGTAGTTGGTGACATCTTTCGAGCCCTCGCACCAACCCTGCCGGGACCCCCACCGATACTGAGCGTAGCGATGCCCCTGGTTGCGGCAGGGGATCAGGGATATCGGACGGAGGAGATTCTTCCGCCGCTCCTAGATGCCGCCGTCAACTGGCTCCGCGCAGGGATGCCACTTGTGCGCCTGATGGTCGTTGTTCGCAATTCGCAACAAGCAACTGAGGCGGCGGCCCTGTTTGGCAGGTTCAGGGCTAAGCTAGGTGTCGCGGAGCCGCCCTCAGCGAGCCGCAGCCAGTATGACATCTTCGTCAGCTATTCTCATCTGAACGCCGATGCTGCCCAGACGGTCGCGGGGGTTCTCTCTGCGAATGGCCGCTCAGTGTTTCTTGACCGTCTCGAGCTTGATGTTGGGTGTGCCTGGCAGCAGCGCCTGTATGAGGCGATTGAGAACTCCCGTTTCGTCACCGCGATCTATAGTCCGGGCTACGTCCAGTCCAAGATGTGCCAGGAAGAGTTCAATATTGCTCTGTTTCGCGCACGTAAGACCGAGCGCTCGTTGCTAGTGCCGATCTACTGGCAAGCGACCGAACTCCCGACGTACATGGAGCTCGTTCAGCACCTCGATTGCCGCGAAGCGGATGCGGATAGCCTACGGAGCGCCGCGGGCAAACTTGCCAGCGTGTGCGCCAGCTAACCCGGGCATCAACCTGCCGGCGCGGCCGAAGCTCCGTGCTCCCTTGAGTTCCGGCCGGCCGCGCCGCAAGTTTTGCCCTATCCGTTAGGCGCACTAGGAGATGACCCTGTCCCTTAGGCTGCGATTTCCCGTCGAGTTCGTTCGCGAATGGGCAGCGCGGTATCAGGGCGCTGCCGGTGATGCAGCGCTGCTGGCCCTCGCTCCCGGGGTTAAGCGGCGCGGCTATCTGACGCGGTCAGAGTTCCTTGAAATGACGCGCTGGAAGACCACGCGGACGCAGAAGCGGTGCGCATCCAACAGTTCAGCCTATATTAGGGTCATAACAGGCACAGCATTATCCACCTCAGATGAGCGGCTTCGAATCGAGGTCCTCACACTCCTGGCCGGCGTCCAGTGGCCAACGGCGTCTGTCATCCTCCACTTCTGCGCGAGACGGCGATATCCCGTCCTCGACTATCGAGCGCTCTGGTCGATGTCCTGTCCGGCACCGCCAGCCCAGTACAGCTTCCCGTTCTGGTGGGACTACTGTCTGGCCACTCGGCGCCTCGCTCGCGAAGTGGGCGTGTCCATGCGCGTCCTCGACCAGGCGCTATGGCAGTACTCGAAGGAGCGCCAACCCGCGGGCGCCTAACCCGAGCGTGGAGCCGACGAGGCCGCCCGACCATCTGGGCATGCCCGTGGCCTCGCAGCTCACGCTCTAATCGATAGGCCGCAACCGCGAATCGCAGCATGTGCAGCTACCAGTCGCAAGGAGCCAGGCGTGACCCAAGGTGTGTCAATCGCCGAATCACATAGAATCGCACGCGCCGTAGTGCAGATGGCCCAGGTCGGGCATTTTGGCGGGATCGTGGAGCTATTCGGACCTCCACTGGCTGCCGTCGTGTCCGTCAAGGCACTGAAGGACGCTTGGGCCGCGGAGACCGCAAAGATCGGGGGGATCTCCTTCGTCGGCGAACCGGCGAGCGACCCGACGACGGCAGGGCTGGTCCGGGTCAGCGTCCCGCTGACGGGGGAACGCGGGACACTTACAGTGGTCGTGTCCGTGGATGACAAGGGCGTCGTGCAGGGTCTCCGGCTCGACCCAGCCGCCAGGGGATCGTGGACAACGCCGCCTTACGCGGCACCGACCAGATTCGAGGAGCATGACGTCGCCCTCGGCACGGGAGCGCTGGTGGTGCAAGGCACCCTCAGCATGCCACGGGGGCCGGCAACTGTCCCTGGCGTCGTCTTGCTCAGCGGCGGCGGGCCGTTTGACCGAGACGAGACGGCCGGCTCGAACAAGCCACTCAAGGATCTCGCGTGGGGGCTGGCCAGCCGCGACATCGCCGTCGCACGCTTCGACAAGGTCAGCCATACCCACGCCGACTACGTGGCGAGAACACCCGAGTTCACGATGACCGACGACTACGTGCCGCACGCAGTCGCCGCAGTGCGTTTGTTGCAGGCCGCGCCACGTGTAGACCCGGACCGCGTGTTCGTCCTCGGTCACAGCATGGGCGGTAAGGTCGCCCCTCGGGTCGCCCAAGCCGAGCCTTCCGTTGCCGGGTTGGTGATCATGGCCGGAGATACTCAGCCCATGCACCACGCCGCGGTCCGGGTGGCTCGGTATCTCGCGGCGCTCGATCCCCCTTTCATCGACGCGGCCGGCGTCGAGATGATCACGCGGCAGGCGGCGAGAGTCGAAAGTCCCGATCTGTCATCGTCCACGGCGGCGAACGAGCTCCCGTTCGGTTTCTCAGGGGCGTACTGGCTGGATGTCCGCGGCTACGACCCGGTCGCGACCGCGGCGAGCCTGGACAAGCCGATGCTCATTGTCCAGGGTGGCCGTGACTATCAGGTAACCGTCGACGGCGACCTCGCCGGATGGAGAGCCGGGCTTGCTCACCGACGGGATGTCACGCTCCGCGTCTACTCCGCCGACGACCACCTGTTCTTTCCGGGGAGCGGCCCGTCCGCTCCGGCGGACTATGAAGCGCCACAGCATGTTGATCCTGACGTCATCGAGGATATCGCCGCCTGGATTAAATCCAGGGTCTGACGCGGCACCTTGAGGAGTTCGGACTGATGCTGGGCGGCTCAAGTCCGGCTGCACGGGGCCAGTGCATCCGACGGGGCGCCGGGGCGGCCTCGCAGGTCGACTCCCGGCCGTTAGATGACCGAAGTTGGTATCCAGAGCGGGACCCTGGGCGGAGGACCGATGACGCGACCACACCACTACATGCTGGCGGCGCTGCCCCTATTCGTCGCCTGCAGTGCTGGTGCTCCGGTACGCGGCGATACGCGCCTTCCTGCGAGTGCCTCCGAGGCGGCGGCGCGCGACAGCGTCGTTGCGGTCATTGATCGCTTGAGTTCGGCCGCAGCTCGAAAGGACATCGACTCCTTCATGGCCCTGTGGGAGCACAGTGATTCCGTTGTCTACACGAGGAGTGGCCGGACGTTTGTCGGATGGGACGAAATCAAGGCGGAGCACGCCAGAGCCTTTTCATCGGGAGATCCGTGGGACTTTGTGCCGACCGAGATACATGCGCGGGGGCTCGGACCCGAGGCAGGTGCCGGCACGGCCTTTGTCCGCGCGACCGCCTACCCCGCGGGTGGCAGCGCCCAGGCGGGTTGGTTTACGATCACCATCATCGCCCGAGCGACCCCATCTGGCTGGCGTGCTGTCCACGGACACGGATCATATCCGAGTGAAGGGGTCACTCCGCGCGGGGAGCCTGAGCGATAGGGCCCCCGCTCCAGAGCTGATTGGTGACGTGCTCCGCTC
>JAWKQJ010000061.1:0-23256 GCA_041390205.1 Gemmatimonadales bacterium | reverse complement strand
TCGCGAGGCTTTTGGCGCAACGGTCCCCCGTCGTCGGCGGGGGACCGATCCGGGTCTCCAACTTCCTGAAAACAAACGGCTTAGCTCGGTGCCCGGCTGGCACCAAAGTTGAATGACCGTGGGGTAAGTCCTTCACGGGAACCGACTTGGAGACAGCACCGGCGGCCCGAGCTCAGCCTCTCATCATCTTCGGCGACGACGATCCGCTCGCCCGGGAGATGCTGGCTACTACCCTCAGGGACGCCGGGTTCGAGATCGAGGTCGCCGACAACGGCCGCGCAGTACTCGAGAAGGCCCGCCAGCAGCGGCCCGACCTCCTCCTGCTCGATTGGCTGATGCCGGAGGTCGACGGGCTCGAGGTCTGCCGCCGGGTCCGCGCCGATCCGACCCTGGCGTCGATCCCGGTGCTGATCCTCACCAGCCAGTCGCAGCCGACCGCTCTGGAGCAGGCTTTCGATGCGGGGGCCACCGACTTCGTCACCAAGCCGATCGCTCCCGCGGTGTTGAGCCATCGGATCAGGTTCCTGCTCCGCGCCACCGCGGCGGCCGAGATGGTCCGCCGGAGCGAGTCGCGACTGGCCGAGGCGCAGCGGATCGCGCAGGTCGGGAACTGGGAGTGGGATCCTCGAACCGGGGCCTTTCTCGGCTCGGAGGAAGCCCTCCGCCTGCTCGAGGCCCGCGGCGACCCGCTGCGCACCTTCGACGACGTCAAGCAGCGGATCCATCCGCAGGAGCGCGAGCTCTTCCACGGGCTGATGCGGGGCGTGGCCGAGGGAGAGGAGAACCTGGATCGCGAGTTCCGGGTGCCCCGGCTGGAGGGCGGGTTCCGCTTCGTGCATCTGCGCGGCCACCCGATGTTCCACACCCCCGGCGCCCGGCGCGTGCTCGGCACCGTCCAGGACGTGACCGAGCGGGTTCAGGCCGAGGAGCGGATCCGGACGCTGGCGTACTACGACTCCCTGACCGGGCTTCCGAATCGGATCCTCTTCGTCGACCAGCTCCGGGCCGCGATCTCGAACGCGCGCCGGCGCGGCCGCAAGGTCGGGGTGATGCTGCTCGACCTCGACAACTTCAAGGAGATCAACGACACCCTGGGCCACGACGCGGGCGACGCCGTGCTCCGGCAGGTCTCGGGTCGGCTCCGCGAGGTCGTGCGGGGCTACGACTCGCTCGGCCGCGAGATGAGCGCCGGCGACGGCAACACGGTGGGACGGATGGGCGGCGACGAGTTTATGCTCGCCATCGTCGATCTCAACCTCGGCGAGGAGGCGGCGGTCGTGGCCGGCCGGCTGCTCGACGCGCTCAAGCGTCCGGTTCGGGTGGCCAACGGCGAGCTGGTGGTGTCCGCCAGCATCGGGATCGCGGTCTATCCCGACGACGGCGTCGACATGGAGAATCTGCTCAAGAACGCCGATGTGGCGCTCTACCAGGCGAAGGATGCGGGCCGCAACACCTTCGAGTTCTTCAGCGAGTCGCTCAACACCTCGGCCTTCCACCGGGTGGTGCTGGAGACCAGCCTGCGGAGCGCGATCGACCAGGGCAGCTTCGCGGTCTACTTCCAGCCTCAGGTCGACGTGGCGGACGGTTCGCTCTCCGGGGTCGAGGCGCTGCTCCGCTGGACCGATCCCCGGCTGGGTCCGGTGCCTCCGGCGCACTTCGTCCCGCTCGCCGAGCGGGTCGGCCTGATCGGGCCGCTCACCGACCTGGCGCTCCGTCGAGTGTCCGCCCAGGCCGCGGCGTGGGCGGTGGAGCGGCCCGAGCTCAAGGTGTCGTTCAACCTCTCCCGACAGTGGATCCGCCGTCCCGACGCCGTCGACCTGCTCCGCACCATCGTGGACCAGGCGGGCGTCGAGCCCTCGATGTTCGTCCTCGAGCTGAGCGAGAGCGTGCTGGTGGATCACGCCAAGGAGGCCGAGCGGGTGCTGCGCGGTCTCAAGGCCTGCGGCTTTCAGCTGGCGGTCGACAACTTCGGCTCCGGCTACACCTCGCTCGCCAACTTCCGCCGCTTCCCGGTCGACTACCTCAAGATCGATCGCGAGTTCGTCAGGGGCCTGGACACCGATCCGCAGGCCGAGGGCGTCTGCGCCGCGGTGATCAACCTGGCGCGCAGCATGGGGGTCGAGCCGGTCGCCGAAGGCGTGGAAGACGAGTCCCAGCGGGACGCGCTGCGCCGGCAGGGTTGTACGCTGATGCAGGGCTATCTCTTCGGCCGTCCGGTGCCGGCCTCCGAGCTCGACCTGGCCAGGGCCGGGCGTCCGTCGGGCGCGTTCCGAACCCCGGAGGCCGGAGCCTAACGCTCCTCCAGGAGCCGGAAGGCCAGCCCGGCCTTCTCCAACCGGCGGAGGATCGGCCTCGCCAGCTCGGGATGGGTGGGGATCCGCACCCCGGTCAGGTCCACCTTGCCGTCCAGGATCATCTCGCAGGCGATCGCGGCCGGGAGACTCACCGTGCGGGCCATCGCGGAGTCGTCGCCGGCGGTCGCCGTCTCCACCAGTCGAAGCACCCGGCGGCGAGCCTGGCCGTCGTCGTCCTCGTAGCCGAGGTGGTGCTCGAGGACCACCATGTCCCGCTCGCCCGGCGCGTAGGCCAGCTTCCGCTCCAGGAGCGCCACCAGCAGGTCGAGCATCGGCGCGCCCGCCTCGGTAACCTGCTCGTCCGAGAGCAGGCCGAGCCATTCGATCCGCTCGAGGATCGGGTGCGAGGCCCCAAGCCCGAGCCGCGCCGCGATCCGCCCCCGTCGGGGCCCGCCGCCGGGTCCGAGGCGCGCATCCAGGAATCCGCCGAATCCCGACCGGGGCGCCACCACGGCTCCCGGCTCGAGCAGACCGAGGGTGTGGAGCGCGTGCCAGGTCTCGCACCAACCGGGATAGCGGAGCGTGCCCCGAAAGAAGGTGCCGACGCCCTCCAGCTCGTACTCCTCGATGTACTTGAGGCAATCCCGGTTCGGATACGACTCCAGCGCGCCGACCTCCGGCACCTCGATCGTGCGCGGCGAGGCGAAGTACTCCGGGAATCGTTGGGTGACGATCCGACCCTCGTCGAGGTAGCGGACCTGGTTGCGGGTGGCCACCACCACGCCGCGCGGGCTCCAGGCGAACTTGTAGCCCCAGGGGTTGGTGTTCGCCTCCGGGGCGGGCAGGCCGCCGCAGTAGGAGGCGAAGCTGGTGACCCGGCCGCCCTCGCCGTGGATCCGGCGGACCTCGGCCGCGGCCGTCATGTGGTCGATGCCCGGATCGAGGCCGCACTCGCCCAGGATCAGCACACCCCGCTGGCGGGCCAGCGGATCGAGCGCCCGGAGCGACTCGGAGACGTATGACGTGGTGACCAGCGGCGTCTCCAGCTGGAGGCAGGCGTCGGCGAGCAGGATGTGCTGGTTGG
The DNA here is from genome assembly GCA_041390205.1 of Gemmatimonadales bacterium. Lineage (GTDB taxonomy): Bacteria > Gemmatimonadota > Gemmatimonadetes > Gemmatimonadales > GWC2-71-9 > SHZU01. The sequence goes on along the minus strand of JAWKQJ010000061.1, from coordinate 19,878 downwards.
CCGGCAGCAGACTCACCACGACGTCCGCGCCGCTCACCTCGTGGAGCAGCGACTCCTGGTCGGTCGCGTTGACCAGTCCGGCGCTGGTCCGCGGCCGGCCGGCCAGCAGCCGCTCGGCCCGCTCGACGTTCATCGTCGCGACCCGCACCTCGAGGTCGTCCCGCGCCGTGAGGTGGTCGATCAGGGGCTTCACGACCAGGCCGGCGCCCATCACCAACGCGCGCTTCATGGCCGGTCCGCCCGAAGGAAGCGCTCCAGGTAGCGGTAGCGCGGCGTCAGGGCGCCCTGATGGGTCACCGTCGCGTCGAGGAGCGGGGCGGGGAGGTCGAGGTGCTCGAAGGGCCGGGAAAAGTCCGCCACGGTCAGGTCCGCCAGGAAAGGAAAGAGCGAGTCGCCGAAGTGCTCGGACGCATCCCGAGGCAGCTCGGCCGGAAGGTTGTCGACCGCGAGCACGGCGGGGCCCGGGCCCTCGACGCCGGGCAGCTCGGTGCCGGTCGTCGGATCGTAGACGTACGTCGGCTCCTCCGGCGTGGTCGCGCGCACGGTCGCCTCGATCGAGCCGTCGACGTCGCAGGAGACGTCCGCGATCAGCTCGAGCTTCGGTCGGGTGCGCCCGCCGAACAGCGCGACCAGGTCCGTGCGGGTCACCAGCACCGGGTCTCCCGGCGTCCAGTAGATGCCGTTGACCAGCACGGTGAGGAACGGAAGATGGCGGCTGAACTCGGCGCGATCCTCCCGCCGGAAGTTGACGGCGTAGACGACCTGCCGGGACAGCTCCCGTGAGGCCAGGGTCGGGAGCTCGGCCGGGGAGACCTCCACCAGCGGAAGTTGACCGAGCACCTGCTGGGCACCCTGGGTCACGTTGCCCCCGCCGGTGAAGCCGATCACCAGCGGATGGAGCTCCGGCTGCACGCCCAGCTCGCGGATTCGCTCCGTGACCGGGCCGTTGAGCAGGGCGAGCGCCGTCGCCAGGTCGGGATACTCGTGCGCCGGCCGCACCTGGGCGAACGCGCTGTCGATGCCCCGCGCGGCGAGCCGCCGCCCGAGGATGGCGAGGGCGTCGATCATGCCGGCATAGCCGGCATGCCTCCCGAAGAAGATCAGCCGCCGGCCCCGCGGGTCCACGATCGGCTCGTAGTCGATCAGGGTGCACCGCTCGCTCAACAGGCGCGCCAGCAGCGGCATGTTGGCGGGTTGTCCCTTGATCACGTGGGCGAAGAAGAGATGAGGCCGTCCCGGCACCAGTTGATCCACCGGGATCTCCTTGACGCCGAGAATCACCCGGGCGCCGCTCAAGTCCTCGGCCACCGAGGCGCCGGCCTCCCGGTACGCCTCGTCCGGGAAGATCCGCCAGCTCGACGGCTGCACCACGACCGAGCGGCCCAGGTCGCGCACCAGCTCGCGCACGTGGAGCGGGGTGATCGGAGCGCGCCGCTCGGAGCGGCTCTTGTCCTCCCGACGGAGGCCGAGGTCGAAACCCGCCCTCACCGCTCGCCCCGCAGCTCCCGACCGATCCGCTCCACCTGCTCCATCACCCGCAGCAGGTTGCCTCCCCAGAGCTTGGCGATGTCCGCCTCCGTGTAGCCCCGGCGAACCAGCTCGACCGTGACGCCCAGGGTCTCCCCGGCGTCGCGCCAGCCCACGACGCCTCCACCGCCGTCGAAGTCGGAGCTGATCCCCACGTGGTCGATCCCGATCCGACGCACCGCGTAGTCGATGTGGTCGACCAGGTCGCTGACCGCGGCGTCTCCGTCCCGGCAGATCAGGAACCGGGAGAGCGCGACCACCTGCACCACGCCGCCGGTCCTGGCCAGCGCGTCGAGCTGCTCGTCGTCCAGGTTCCGACTGTGGTCGCAGAGCGCCCGCACCGCCGAGTGCGACGCCACCAGCGGCGCTTTGGTGAGCTCGGCCATCTGCAGCATCGAGGCCCGGGAGGGATGCGAGACGTCCACCATGACGCCCCAGCGGTTGAGCTCGGCCACGGCCCGCCGCCCCAGCGGACTGAGGCCCCGGTGGAGCGTCGCGCCCGTGTGGGAGTCGGAGAGCTGGTTCGGACCGTTGTGGGCGAGCGAGAGGTAGCGGGCTCCCCGCTCGGCGAACTCCCGGATCCGGCCGAGGTCCTCGCCGAGCGGGTAGCCGTTCTCGACCCCGATCAGGGCGACCTTCCTGCCCCCGTCGTGGATCGCGCGCGCCTCGCTGGCGCTCCGCGCGAGCCCGATCCGGTCCGGGGCGATCTCATCCGCCAGCCGGTGGATGGCGGCGAACTTGTCGAGCGCCGCGCGATAGGCCGCGTCGTATCCGGGCCCGTCGAGCGCCGGCCGCTGCCGGACGTACACCACGAAGAACGCCGCGTCGAGCCCGCCCCGCTCCATCTTGGGCAGGGTGACCTGGGTCGGGAGGTCCGCCGCGTAATTCCTGGTCGCCGTGAAGTCGGCCGGGTCGATGTCGACGTGGGTGTCGAGCGTCAGCACCCGGGCGTGGATGGCCCGCGCCCGGGCGAGGAGATCGGCGTCCGATTGCTGGGCGGGGAGCGAGGTCGCGCCGCAGATCGACAGGACCAGGGCCGTTCGGATCGGGTTGCTCGGCATCGGGTTTGGGGTCTCCCCTGCGTTGTTCAGAATGAAACATGCTCGGTGACGGCCGCGTACGGCGAGCCTCTCCCCAAGGATGACCCGTGTCGGACCTCCTGCGCCAGATTCGCCAGGCCGTGCGCCGGCTGCTTCGCGTCCCCCTGTTCACCAGCGTCTCGGTCCTGACGCTCGCCATCGGGATCGGAGCCAACGCGGCGATCTTCAGCGTCGTCGACGGGGTCCTGATCAAGCCGCTTCCCTATCCCGAGAGCGGCCGTCTGGTCAGCATCTACCACGAGGCTCCGGGCGTGGGACAGATGCACGCCGACCTCTCGCACGGAACCTACCTGACCTACCGCGAGGAGCTGCGCTCGGTCGAGGACCTCGGCATCTGGTGGAGCTACTCGGCCAACCTGACGGGCCAGGGCGAGCCGGAGCGGGTCGCGGCGGTATCGGTCAGCGACGCGGTCCTTCCCCTGATCGGCGCGAGGGCGGTGGTCGGGCGCACCTTCGATCGCAACGACGATCGCCCGGACGCCGCCCTGGTGGCGATGCTGAGCCACGGATACTGGACCCGCCGCTTCGGAGGCGATCCCTCGGTCGTCGGGCAGAACGTCACGATCGACGGCACGCCCTATCAGGTCGTCGGCGTGCTCGATCCCGACACCCGGCTGCTCGAGCTCGACGCGTCCGTCTGGGTCACGATGCGGGTGGATCCGGCGAGAGCCACGGTGATGAACTTCGCCTATCCCGCGCTCGGTCGCCTGCGGCCCGACGTGGCGCCGGCCGAGGTGGAATCCGAGCTGGATCGCCTGCTGGACGTGGCGATCGAGCGCTACCCCGGTCCGATCACCAGGGAGCAGCTGCAGCAGGCCGGATTCCATGCCCGGGTCGTGCCGCTCAAGAACGCGGTGGTCGGCGAAGCCTCCACGATCCTCTGGGTGCTCGCGGGCACCGTCGGAATGGTCCTGCTGCTGGCCTGCGCCAACGTGGCCAACCTCTTTCTGGTGCAGGCCGAGGCGCGCCAGCGCGAGGTGGCGCTCCGGACCGCGTTGGGGGCCGGGCGGCGCCAGCTGGTCGCCGGCTTCCTGCTCGAGAGCGCGGTGCTGGCGCTCGCGGCCGGCGTGGTGGGTCTGCTGATCGCGGCGGCCGGTCTCGAGCTGTTGCACGCGCTCGGTCCGAGCAGCCTTCCTCGCCTCCGTGAGATCGGGATCGATGCCCGAGTGGGGCTCTTCACCTTCGGGGTCTCTCTCCTGGCGGCCGGGATCTTCGGGAGCTATCCCGCCTTCCGGCACGGGCGCGCGGAGCTCCAGTCGATCCTCAAGGAGGGGGGCAGGGCGGTGGGCGCGGCGCGGGAGCGTCACCGGGTCCGGAACGGTCTGGTCGTGGTGCAGGTCGCGCTGGCGATGGTTCTGCTGATCGGGTCGGGGTTGATGGTCCGGTCGGTTCAGGCGCTCCGCCGGGTCGACCCCGGGTTCTCCGAGCCGGAGCGCGCGATGGTCTTCCGGCTGGACCTGCCGGGGGCGGAGGTTCGGGACGAGGCGGCCGTGGCCCGCTTCGAGCTCCAGCTGATCGACCGGCTGCGCGCGATTCCGGGGGTGCGGGCGGCCGGCGGGATCTCGACCTTCACCCTCTCGGGCGAGCTGACCAACTCGAACCCGATCGCCGTCGAGGGCCGACCCACCGAGCCCGGGCAGGTGCCGCCGGTTCGCTCCTATCGGTTCGTCGGGCCGGGCTACCACGAGGCGCTCGGCGTGCCCCTCCTCGCCGGCCGTCTGCTGACCGCGGAGGACGTGGAGACGCGCCGCCGGGTGCTGGTGGTCAACGAGGGGCTGGCCCGGGCCGAATTCGGCAGCGTCCCTGCCGCGCTCGGCCAGCGGATCCGCGACTTCCTGGGCGGCGAGTGGTTCGAGATCGTCGGCGTGACGGCGTCGGTGCGCTACGAGGGGATGGCGGTGGCGGCGCCGGCCACGATCTACTGGCCGCTCGCGGTCGAGAACTTCTGGGAGAACGCCCTCTGGGTGCCGCGCTCGCTCGACTACGTGGTCCGCGCGGACGGCGATCCGCTCGCGCTCACCGGCCTGGTGCGGGCGGCGGTGCGGGAGCTCAACCCGAATCTGCCGGTGGCCAACGTCCGAGCGGTCGCCGACGTGCTCCGCGCGTCGATGGCGCGGCCCGCGTTCGCGATGGTGATGCTCTCGATCGCCGCCGCGGCCGCGCTGCTCCTCGGTCTGGTGGGGATCTACGGGGTGATCTCGTACATCGTCGCGGAGCGGACCCAGGAGATCGGGGTCCGGATCGCGATCGGCGCCGAGCCCGGCCGGGTCCGCCGCATGGTGGTGGGCGAGGCGGCCCTGGTGATCGGGTCGGGCATCGGGATCGGCCTCCTCGCGGCGATCGGCCTCACCCGGGCGATGGGCAGCCTGCTCTACGGCGTGCGGCCGCTCGACCTGGTCACCTACGCGGCGGTGACCGGGGCGATCGGCCTGGTGGCGCTGCTGGCGTGCTACCTGCCGGCCCGCCGGGCGGCCCGGGTCGATCCGGTCACGGCGCTCCGGACTGGACGTTAGGCGGGCGGCGTCTCGCCCCGGAAGACCAGCACCGGGAGCTCGCTCGCGCGGATCACCTTGTCGGCGACGCTTCCCAGCAGCAGCCGGCGCACCCCGCCGGCGCCGTGGGTGGTCATCGCGATCAGGTCGTAGCCCTCGCGCGCCTCCTCGAGGATCGAGGCGGCCGCCCCGACCCCGGTCACCACCCGCACCTCCGCGGTGAGTCCCCGCTCCGCGGCGAGTCGCCCCAGCTCGGCCATCCGGCGGTTGGCTTCGTCCTTGGCCCGGTCGAGCGATCCCGGCGCCACCGGCATCGGGAAGGGCAGGGCGCCGTCCACCATGCCGACCAGCGGCTCCACCACGTGATACAGCACCAGCTCGGCCTCGAACGCCCGCGCCAGGGCGCCGGCCGCGTCGAGGATCCGGGCCGATTCGTCCGACAGATCGACCGCCGCCAGTACTTTGCGCACGGCGCTGGGCGGCTCGGCCTTGCCGGGACGGACCAGCAGCACGGGGGTGGTGCCGTGGCGGATGAAGTGGTCGGCGACGCTGCCCAGCCAGAATCGGCTCATCGGGCCCCGCCCGTGCGTGGCCATCACCACCAGGTCGGGGCGGAAGCGGCCGACCGCCTCGACCAGCCCGGGACCGGGGGCGCCATCGATCAGCTCGGCGCGAGGCGGGGCGCCGCCCGGCTGGCCCAGCCGGTCGGCGGTTTCGCTGAGGTAGGCCTGCGCGGCCGACCGGAGCTCCACGTTCTCGCCTTCGACGGCCGGCGCGTCGAGCCCGGCCGGGAGATCCGGCCGCGGCTCGTGCACGGTGAGCAGCCGGAGCTTCGCTTTGGTGCGATCGGCCAGCGCCGTCGCGAGCGGCAGCGCGGCCTCCGCGAACTTCGAGCCGTCGAGCGGGACCAGAATCGAGCGAATCATGGGATCTCCGTCCCGGTGAGGGTCGTCGAGCGGACCTTAACGCGGCCGGAGTGAGCGGCGCGTGACGGGATGATGAACCGGGCCTCATCGCGGCGCCAGTCCGCGACCCCCCGGACTCAGCTGTAGCTGACCTCGGGATAGACCAGCCGGACCGCCATCCAGAAGAGCGGCTGGAAGATCGAGTCGAACAGCCGCCAGGCCACCAGCAGGCCGATCCAGGTGAGCGCGGGCTGGCCCCAGATGAAGCGCTGGTAGCGGGCGCTGGCCCGGTCGCTCAGGAGGAGCGGGATCGCGGCGCTGCCGTCGAGCGGCGGCACCGGGATCAGGTTGAGGATCAGGAGCACCAGGTTGAGCGAGAAGAAGACGCTCACCAGCATCGCGACGGCCGACCAGATCCCGCCGCCGTTGGTGCCGGTCACCTGGCCGAAGCTGAGCGACTCGGGCGGATAGAACACGCCGGCCAGCATGCCGACCCGGATCAGCAGGACGGCCAGCAGCACCAGCAGCAGGTTGGCGCCGGGCCCGGCGAGCGCCATCCAGGCGGCGCGGCGCGGGTGCCGGAGCGCCCAGTTCGGGTCGTAGGGGGCGCTGGCGAAGCCGAAGGGCCAGCCGGAGACCGCCACGCTCAGCAGCGGCAGGATCACCATCCCGAACGGCTCCCGCTTGATGTGGGGCCGCGGGTCGAGGGAGACCTGCCCGCCGAGATAGGCCGTCAGGTCGCCACCCCGCTTCGCGGCCCACGCGTGCGCGGCCTCGTGCAGCGTGGTGGAGAAGAGGAAGACCAGGTAGTAGATCAGTCCGCTGGCGAGATCGGGCACGGGCGCCTCGGCTGGCCGGAGGGGAGTCTCCGGCGGCCTTCGAAAATATCCGGCGCCGGCCCCCGGGGAAGGGCGGGCGCCGGCGTTAGGCCCCGGGCCCCCGGCGACGCCGCGTTGATGAGACCGTGACCGATTCGTGATCGCAGCCTAACGCTACCGGTCGACGTTAGGTGATGCGTCTCGTCTACTGCACGGACGTCGCCGCCGGCTGGCTCGACCCGGTCGACCGGCTCCTCCGGCGCGCCCTCGGCGCGCTGGCCGGTCGGGGCGCCACGGTGGCCGTGATCGCCCCCCGGGCGGGGGCCGGGGCCGAGCCGGGGCCGGACCAGCCGGCGCTCGCCCTGCCGAGCCTCGCGCTCTGGGCCCGCCCCGAGATCCGCCTCGCCCGTCCGGCGTTCGCCCGGGTGGTGGCGCTGCTCGAGCGGGTCCGCCCGGACGTGGTCCACTGCGCCAGCGAGCTCACCGTCGGCTGGATGGGGCTCTTCGCCGCCCGCCGCCTCGGAATCCCGGTCGTCTCCACCTACCGGCGGGCGGCGGGTCGGCTCCGCGCGCTGGGCGACGGGCTCGGGCGCTATCTGACGGTCTTCCACCGCCAGAGCGATTCCACCGTCGCCCTCTCCGCCGCGGCCCAGGGCGAGCTCGCCCGACTCGGGATCCGCGGGGTGATCCCCTTCGACGGCGGGGTCGAGCTCGACCGCTTCCATCCCGCGCGGCGCTCCTCCGAGCTCAGACGGGCGCTCGGGGTCGAGCGGCGTTTCGTTTTCCTTTATCTCCCGGGGCCGGCGCCGGACCGATGGCTCGGGACCGCCGTCCTGGCCCACCGGCTCGTGGTGGAGCGTTTGGGCGCCGACTCCTCGTCGCTGCTGATGCCGCTCTGGGGTGACTCGGGCGCCCCGGCCCCCGGCGCCCTGACCGCCGTGCCGGTCGACGGGGGCGGCGGTCCGCGCGACTGGCCGACCCTCGCGGCCTCGGCCGACGCCTGCGTGATCGGCGGCGGGCTGGAGACGGCCGCCCCGATGCTCGAGGCGATGGCGAGCGGGCTGCCGGTGATCGCCCCGGCCAGCGGGGTGCTGGCTGATCAGCTCGGCGTGGGCGTCAACGGGCTGGCCTATCGGGACGGCGACGCGCGCCACCTGGCCTACCAGATGGAGGAGCTGCTGCTCTGTCGCGGGCTCCGAGGCCGGCTCACCCGCGGGGCGCGGGCGTGGGCCGAGTCACGGGACGCCGGCCACGCGCTGGACCGGCTGGCCGGGCTCTACCGCGAGCTGGCGGCTGGGCGAAACAGGCGCCCGCGCGGCGTGAGCGCGCTAACGCTCGTCGTCGTGGTCTCCGCCCGGCGGACGATCGGCGGGCAGGCTGAACTCGTCGTGCCGGATCTCCCCGCCCTCGAGCGCCGTCCAGGCCATCAGTCCCGAGCTGCCCAGGAGCATCAGCAGCAGCAGGGCGGGGCCCGCGAGCCCGAGCACCGCCTGCCCGATGGCGCGGGCGCCGACCACCACCGCCACCACGGCGGTCGCCACCGCGGCCAGGGTCGCCTTCTCGCCGGCTTCCTCGTGGTCGTGGATCACCCGCCGGTCGGCCCAGGAGAGCTCTTCCACCACTTCCTCGGCCTCTTCGCCGGAATGCTTGACCAGGAGCGACCCGGCGCCGAGCAGCACGGTGAGGGCGGCGGCAGTGGTCACCAGCTCCCGGGACCGGCGACCCATCCCGATCGCCAGCAGCAGCGCGACCAGCGGCAGCCCGATGATCGGGAGATGGTTGATCATCACGTGCAGGTGGGCCCAGTTCGGCATCACGGCCTCCGAGGTGACGGCTAGTTGGCGCGGGCGCTGGCTTGGGAGCGGAAATTCTCGAGCGCGGTCTGGTGCTCGCGATACTCCGGCAGACCGCTCGCGATCTCCTTCTCATAGGCGTCGAGGTAGGCTCGCTCGACCCGGGTCCGCCCCGCGTCGTCCTGATTCCACCTGGCGATCGCGCCTTCGACCATCAGACCGAAGAGGTGGCTGGGGTGCTCGGCCAGGATCGAGTCGGCCAGGAACTGGGCGCCGGCCGGGTCGCCGGTGTGGAGGCGGAGCATGGCGGCGTGGTAGCGGGCGTCGGCGTCCACCTGGCCCAGGTCGCCGTAGGCCATCAGGGCCATGGGGGTGAACTGCGCCACCTGGGCGGTGTCGCCGGTTTCGCTGGCCTGCATCACCCGGTTGTAGAGCCGATCGAAGCGCTCCCGCGGGGACATGTTGCTGATGTCGGGCGGCGCGCCGCCGGCGGCCGCGCCAGCGAAGGGGGCCGCCGCGGCGTCCGGCGCCGCCGCTCGGTCCTGCCGGGCGACCAGCACCAGGATCACCACCAGCAGGCCGGCGCCGACGATCCACGGGATCAGGTCGCCCCGGCCCCGGGCCCGGCTTGGCGCGCCGCCCGCCGGGGCGCCGCACTCCGGGCAGAACTTCGAGGCGGAGGGGACCGGCTTGCCGCATTGGCGGCAGGAGCCGGGGGTGACGGCGGTGCCGCACTCGCTGCAGAAGCGGCCCGAGACCGTGGCGCCGCACTTGGGGCAGGCGGTTCGGGGGGGGGCGGCAGACTGGTTGATCGGGGGCGGCTCCTGGCCGGTGGTCGATAGCGCAAGCTACTTAGCCGCAGCGAGATGAGGACTGTCTAAGGGGATCGTGAAAAAACGCTCAGAGTGCTCGGCCAAGGCTTGATCGGGGCTGTTTGGAATCCCATCTTATGACTCGTTCAGGTGAAATAGAAGGACCACGATCGACAAGCTCAACGAGGTGATCTGTGCGTCCCAGCCGTCATTTTCTGTCCGCAGGCCTGCTCGGAGTCGCAGTGGCGCTGCTCGCGTCCTGTACCACCGAGAAGATCGTCTTCCAGGAACGCGAGCCGTTCAACCCGCCTCCCGACCAGACGGCGGGGTTCCTCGGCTACTACACGGTCGCCTCCCAGCAGACCACCTGCGGCAATTGCCACGTCGACTTCCAGGCCACCTGGAAGGACACCAAGCACGCCCACGCGTACGAGACGCTGGACCAGCTGCCGGCCAGGACCGCCCAGTCGTTTGCTTCAGCTGCCACACCGTGAGCGGCAACGGCAACGACGCGGCCTCGCCGTCCGGTTGGGACGCCGTCCAGGACTCCGCCTACCGCGACGTCCAGTGTGAGAGCTGCCACGGTCCGGGCCTCGATCACGTCGAGGGCGTCGGCGCCGGCAACATCACCGATCGGCCGTTCGCCAAGATCTCGGCCGAAGGCGAGGGCACCTGCGCCGACTGCCACTCGGGTGTCCACCACCCCTTCGTGGAGCAGTGGAGTCAGTCCAAGCACGCCACCGCGAGCTCGCGGCAGAACACCGCGTCGTGCGCGGGCTGTCACGGCTCTCGGGGCGCCCTGGCGCGCTGGGGTGAGCAATCGGACTACGTCGAGAAGAACACCTCCGATCTCCTGCCGGTGGCCAGCTGCGCCACCTGCCACGACCCGCACGGCAGCCCCTACGAGCATCAGCTCCGGCTCAGCATCACCTCGCCCGACCCGCAGCAGCACCTTTGCATGAGCTGTCACCTGCGGAAGGCCGAGCCCGAGATCGGCAGCTCGCGCGCCAATCAGCCGCACGGCGTGCAGGCCGCCGTGCTGCTCGGCTTCGCCGGCTGGCGTCCGCCGAACTTCGTCTACGACACGGCGCGGATCTACGGCTCGCACGCCACGACGGCCAATCCCAAGCTCTGCGCCGGCTGCCACGTCAACCGCTTCGAGGTGACCGATCAGCAGGGTGGCTTCGTCTTCCAGTCCACCGGCCACCAGTTCGAGGCCGTGCCGTGCGTCGATGGCGAAGGCGTCCCGAACGGCGAGACCGAGTGCGCGTTCACCACGACGGCCCGCAACTGGAGCGCCTGCACCAACTCGGGCTGCCACAACGTGCCCGGCGATCCGGCCGCGTCGCAGGCGATCGCGGCGAATCTCTACAACTCCGCCAGGCTGACGCTCAAGAACCTGGCCGACATCCTCTGGACCGACAGCAACGGGAACCAGACGGTCGACGATTTCCCGACCGACGGCGGATACCTGCCGCGCATCAAGGTCAACGCGCCGGGCGACCTGAACCCGAGCGACAACAACCTGACGGCGGCGGACGGCGCCGAATTCAACGTGCGGGTCTGCGGGGTGAGTCACGACGGCCACCAGGACGGCTCGTATGGCGCCCACAACAAGTTCCTGTGCGAGGCGCTGCTCTCCTCGACGGCCAGCTATCTGCGATCGATCTACGGCTTCCTGCCCGCGCCGCCGGCCGCGGTTCAGGCTTACTGGGACAAGTGGTCGAAGCCGGTCGCCACGGGTGGGCCCGCCCAGCCGTTGATCAAGCGAGAGTCGTTCCCGATCATGGATCAATGATCGGCCGGCGTCGCTCAACGTGATCGACGCACCTCGCTGGCAAGCCGCCGTCGCGGGTCTCCAAGACTCCGCGGCGGCGCTTCCGCATGGGCCCACCCTGGGCGTCGACTCGGTGGTGGTGCAGTCGCCGCTGCCGGGCGGGATCGCGGGCGTCGTCCGCTTCCTCTTCGACGTGGTGCCCTGGTGGATCCAGATGGCCGGGGTCTTCGTCGGCGCGATCGTCGGTCTGATCGTGCTGGTGCTGGTCTGGCGGCGGCGAAAGCCGATCCTCGCCTGGCTGGCCGGGCGCCGGCGCGGAGTCCAGGTGGCCCTCGGCGTCGCGGTCTTCGCCCTGGTGCTCGGGTTCACCAAGTTCAGCGCCGAGGCGTGGGACTACACCCAGCACGACAACGGCTTCTGCACCGGGTGCCACGTGATGGACCCGGCGTTCTCGGAGTTCGTCAACTTCAAGGACAAGCACGACACCCTCTCCTGCCACGACTGCCATCAGCAGCCGATCACCGCGAGCCTCCGCCAGCTCTACCTCTGGGTGGCCGAGCGTCCCGAGGAGATCGGCGAGCACGCGGGGGTCCCGAACGAGGTCTGCATGAGCTGCCACGTCGTCAAGGGCGACACGGCGAGCTGGCAGCGGATCGCGTCGACGGCGGGGCACCGGGTCCATCTCGAGTCGCAGGACAGCGTCCTCCAGGGCGTCCAGTGCATCACCTGCCACGGGACCGAGGTGCACCGCTTCGTCCCGGCGCCGACCACCTGCGGGCAGAGCGGCTGTCACCAGCCGGAAGAGACCGAGATCGTGCTCGGCAAGATGGCGGATCAGACCACCATCCACTGTACCGCCTGCCACCGGTTCACGGCCGACGTGCCCCTGTTGGCCACCGTCGACTCGGCTCGCGGCACCTTGGTCCCGGCCAGCGGGCAGTGCCTGGGTTGCCACGAGATGCAGCGCGTTCTCACCAACTTCAAGCTGGAGCTCGAGCCGCACGGCGGCACCTGCGGCACCTGCCACAACCCGCACAAGCAGGAGACCCCCGAGGAGGCCCTGACCACCTGCGCCACGGCGGGCTGCCACGACAATTGGGAGACGGAGCCGTTCCACGTCGGCCGGGAGCACCGCAAGGGCGCCCAGAACTGCATCACCTGTCATCCGCCACATCAGGCGAGGGTCGACGCGAGCGACTGCGAAGCCTGTCACGCCCGGGTCCGGCAGGGCAGCACGCTCAGGCCGCCGCTGCCGTTCGACACCCTGAGGGCCCTCCGGCGATCGAGTCTGCCGGCGCCACCGGCGGGCGACAGCCTCCGGAGGACTTCGAGCGCGCCGCCGGAGGATCGACCCTCCGGCGCCGTGTTTTTGGGCGGGACGGTCGGGGTCGGCGCGGGCCTTCACCCCGGAATCCAGGGCCCCGCATCGCAGGACAGCTTTCCCCACGCCCGCCACCGCTCGCTCTCCTGCATCCAGTGCCACACCACCCGGGCGGGACACGGCGGGCTGGTGTTCGAGCAGCCCCGCGGGTGCGACCTCTGCCATCATCAGGACCCCGGCACCACCACCTGCGCCAACTGTCACCAATCGGCCGAGCTGGAGCCGCTCAGGACTGTCTCGCTCCGAGTGACCGTTCCCAAGGAGGCGCCCCGGCCGCGCTCCGTCGGCTTCGCGCACCAGAGCCACGCGGAGCGCCGCTGCGTCGAGTGCCACACCACCCCGGTGACGATGGCCGCGAGCGCGCCCGCCAGGGAATGCCGGAGCTGCCACGAGGATCACCACACCGCCGGCCGCGACTGCGTCTCCTGCCACAGCGGCGACGTGATCTCGCGGCACGACGCGGCCTCGGCCCACACCCGCTGCGACGCCTGTCATACCAAGGCCACCGTGGCCTTGCTGACACCGACCCGCTCGCTCTGCGCGAACTGTCACCAACCACAGCGGACCGGCCACTACGAGCCGAAGGAGTGCACGGTCTGCCATTTCCTGAGCGAGCCGGGGGCGTTCCGCAGCCACCTCGCCACGCCGAGCGGGCCATGAGGCTCCGGCTCCGGCTGCTCGCGCTCGCCCTGGCCGTGCCCGCGCCGCTCCTGGCGCAAGGCTACCGGGCCCGGATCGACGCGCGAGCGCAGGCCGTGTCGTATCGCGGCGTTCAGGAGGACAGCGTGCTCGCCTCGTCGGTCGTGACCGGGGCGGGCGGCGGCCTCTACAGCCCTGATGGCTTCGCCGTGAGCTGCACCGGCGGCCAGTGGTGCTACTTCTATCGCCCCGGGCCGGAGCGGCGCGGAGTGCCGGTCTCGACCACCGCGAGCCTGGTCGCCTGGGGCTTCGGGATTCAGGGACTGACGCTCCACGCCCTGGGTCGGGTCGTGGCCGACGCGGGTGACGCCGACGTCTGGCCGGGCTCGGATCCGACCGTGCAGCTGCTCGAGGGATACCTCGAGTACACCCGGAGCCGCTTCACCGGTCGCGCCGGGCGCCTGTTGATCAACTCGCGCCTCGAGCCGCTCGGGCTGGACGGCGGCTGGGCCCGCTTCCGACTGCCTTCGCTCGATCTCGACCTCGCCGCCTACGGCGGCTGGGGGCTCGGCCAGGCGGCCGTGGTGCCGGTGACGAGTCCGGTCCTCAACCCGCTCGACGAATGGCGGCCGGGCAGCCGGCAGCTCGCGGCGGGCGCCGAGTTGGCGTGGGCGCCGGGCCCGGCCGAAGTGCGCGCCGAATACCGCCGCGAGGTCGATCCCGAGACCGACTACTTCGTCTCCGAGCGGGCCGCCTTGTCGCTCACCGCCACGCCCTGGCGCTCGATCCGGCTCGCGGCCGGAGCGGACTACAACCTGGCCGAAGGCAATCTCGGTAGCGCCGACGCGACCATCAGCTGGATCGATCCGAGGTGGAGCGTCACGGTGGGCGGGCGGCGCTACCGGCCGTTCTTCAACCTCTGGACCCTCTGGGGGGCCTTCAGTCCGGTTCCCTACAACGCGGTGCAGGCCTCGACTCAGCTGCGGCTGACGGACTGGCTCAGCGTCAGAGCCCGGGGCGAGCGCTTCTGGTACGAGGACGCCGAGGTCTCGACGCCGCTCGTTGACGTGGAGGACCGCGGCTGGCGGGCCAGCGTCGGCGCGAGCGCGAACCCGTCCTCGCGGCTTTCGGTGGACGTGAGCTGGCTCGGTGAGTACGGCCCGGGCGCGGCCGCGCGCTTCATCGACGCCAGCGCGAGCTACGCCGTCTCGAGCAACCTGAGCCTGAGCGTCTACGGAGGCAGTCTGGCTCGGCCGCTCGAGCTGCGCTACTACGACGCGGAGGCCAACTGGATCGGCGGCCGGGCCGAGTGGCGCACCGCGGCGCAGTGGCGGCTCTGGGCGGACGCCTCCTGGTTCGACGAGAAGCGGAAGCGGCCCGACGCCGCCGCGTCGTCGCTGGACCAGCTCAGGATCCGGAGCGGGCTCAGCCTCAGCTTCGGCACCAACGCCGATCGGCCCGCGCTGCCGCCGGCCCGCCGGAGGATCCCGTGAGCGCCCGTCTGGCCGCCGCCCTCGTGGCCGCCGCGACGCTCGTGACGGCCGGCGCCGCGGCCCGCCGTCCGGCGACCGAGGCGTTTCCGCACGAGAAGCACGCCAAGCTCTTCCCGCTCTGCACGACCTGCCACGCGGGAGTGGTCGACCAGGGCGCGCCGGTCTGGCCCGCCGCGGAGTCGTGCGTCGAGTGTCACGACGGTCGGATCGAGTCCCGGGTGGAGTGGGCCCCGCGGCGTGGTCCGCGGGTCACCAACCTGGCGTTCGATCACTTCGCGCATGCCAGGACCGCTCTGATCCGCACGCCTGGCGACTCGGCCAAGCTCGCGCTCTGCGGCTCCTGTCACAACCAGACGGGCGCGCCGCGGATGACGGTGCAGCACGCGATCTCCGGCCAGTGCATCGACTGTCACGAGCTGGGCGAGACTCACCTCGCGGTGGCCGACTCCGCGTGCTCCACCTGCCACCTCTCGCTCGCGGAGGCGCGTACGCTGCCCCGCGAGCGGATCGCCGCGTTTCCGAAGCCGCCTTCGCACGAGCGCGCCGACTTCGGGCTCGAAGGCCATGGCAAGCTGGCGGAGCCGGGCCAAGGTCGGGGCGGGGCGGGGGTCGCCGCGAGCTGCGCCACCTGCCACGCTCGGGACTTCTGCATCACCTGCCATGTGAACGCTCCCGAGGTCGGCCCGATCGAGGCGCTCGCGCTGGATCCGCGCTCGCTCGCGATCGAGGCGAAGCTCCCCACGCCGACCGGGCACGCCAAGGCGTCGTTCCAGCGGGACCACGGGCGAGATGCGTCGCGGTCGAGCGCCAGCTGCGCCACCTGTCACACCCAGCCGAACTGCACGGCCTGCCACGTCGAGAGCCGGCCGTCAGGGATCGGCCGCCTGGCGATGCCCGGGCCCGGCCGCGCGACCGGACCGTCGATCCACCGAACCAAGCCGACTTCGCACACCGCGTCGTTCGCGGAGACCCATGGGCCGGAGGCCAACAGCCGGCCCTCGAGCTGCGAGGCGTGCCACGTTCGCTCCGACTGCCTCGACTGTCACCGGCCCGCGCCCGATGGCGGCGGCGGCTTCCACCCGGCGGGGTTCCTGACCCGGCATCCGACCTCCGCGTACACCCGCGACGCGACCTGCAGCGACTGCCACAACCCGGCGCAGTTCTGCCAGAGCTGCCACCAGCAGGCGGGCTTCCGGGTCGACGGACGTCTCGGCGGGCAGGGCTTCCACGACGGCCGTCAGGCCTTCCTGATCGGTCATGGCCAGGCGGCTCGACAGAACCTCGAGTCCTGCGCCTCGTGCCACGCCGAGCGCGACTGCACCGCGTGCCACTCCGCGGTGGGCGGCGGCTTCCGTTTCAGTCCGCACGGTCCCGGCTTCGATCCCGACCGGCTCCGCCGCAAGAATCCGTCGCTCTGCGTGGCCTGCCACGGAACGGCCATTCCAGGAGTGCGCTGAGCGCTCGACGGCGCCCTGGTCCCTTGCCCCCGGCCGTCGCCGGGGGCCATCCTTCGCGATGCGAATCGACCTCACGGTCAACGGCGGGAGCCGGACGCTCGAGGTTGCGGTCGGGGCGACGCTGCTCGACCTGCTCCGAGACCAGCTCGGCCTGACCGGGGCCAAGCGGGGCTGCGACCGCGGCGAGTGCGGCGCCTGCACGGTGCTCCTGGACGGGCGGCCCGCGCTCTCCTGTCTCACGCTGGCCGTCTCGATCGACGGGTCGACCGTCACCACGATCGAAGGGGTCGGCGCGGAGGAGCCCCACCCTCTCCAGACCGCGTTCGTCGAGCACGACGCGCTCCAGTGCGGTTTCTGTACCCCGGGACAGATCATGGCCGGGATCGCCTGCCTGGAGAGCGGCGCCTCGGATTCGGACGAGCGGGTGCGCGCCTGGATGAGCGGCAACCTGTGTCGCTGCGCCGCCTATCCCCAGATCGTGGCCGCCATCCGCTCGCTCCACCGATGAGCGAGCCGCGTTACCTCCGGCCCGACGCGGCCGGCGAAGCGTCTGCGCTGGCGGCCGGAGACGCCGGCGCCGTCTTCCTGGCCGGCGGAACCGAGCTGGTGCCGTGGCTCCGCGAGGGCCTGCGCCATCCGACCACACTGGTCGACCTCGGCCGGCTCGGATTGGACCAGGTCGAGCCTCTCCCCGACGGTGGGCTCGCCCTCGGCGCAACGGCGCGGCTCGCCGCCGTCGCCCGCTCGGAGCTGGTCCGGGCCCGCGCGACCGCGCTGGTCGAGGCGATCGAGAGCGCCGCCGGTCCGGCCATTCGGGCCAGCGCGACGCTGGGCGGGAGCCTCCTCCAGCTGCCACGCTGTCCCTACCTCCGCGGCGGCCCCCCTTCTCCCTGCGAGCTTCGGCGTGCGGGCAGCGGGTGCTCGGCGCGCACCGGCGACCATCGGGTCGCCGCGATCTTCGCGAACGAAGGGGCCTGCGTCGCCGCACACCCTTCCGATCCAGCCGTGGCCCTGGCAGCCCTCGACGCCGAGGTAGAGCTCCTGGAGCCGGCCGGCGCGCGACGTCTTTCGCTGGACGAGCTCCTCTCGCCGACCCGGCCGTGGAGCATTGGCGGCCCCCTGGCGGGTGGGGGTCTGATCACCCGCGTGCTGCTTCCCGCCGCTCACGCGACGGAGCGATCGGCGTACCTCAAGGCTCGTGACCGCGCGAGCTTCGACTTCGCCTTGGTCTCCTGCGCGGCCACGGCGACGCTCGATGGCGGGGTGATCCGGCGTCTCGGCGTGGCGCTCGGCGGCGTCGCCAGCGGACCGTGGCGGTGCCGGGTCCTCGAGGAACGGCTCCGGGGACGATCGCCCGGGCCGGGCGAGGTGCGGGACGCGGTGGACGCCGAGCTGGCGGCGGCCGACCCGCTCGAGGACAATCGCTACAAGGTCGAGCTCGCCGCGCGCCTGATCGTCCGCGCGCTGACCCGGGTCGGGGTCTCGTGACCGGGATCGGCGCTCCGCGGCCTCGGGTGGACGGCCCCGCGAAGGTCCGTGGCGCCGCGCCATTCCTGGCCGACCTGCCTAACGACGGCGGTCTGGAGGGGCGCTTCGTGGTGTCCGGCGTCGCCGCCGGCCGGGTCGAGGCGATCGAGCTCGACGTCGCTCGGGGCCTCCCCGGCGTCGTGGCCGTCTTCGGGCCGGGAGAGCTGCCGGCCCTTCCCACGCTCGCCAACTGGACCCTCGGCCAGGAGCGACACCCGCTTCAGCAGCTCGACGTCGCCCACGCGGGCCAGCCGGTGGCGTTGGTGCTGGCGGAAACGGCGGTCGAGGCCGAGCGGGCGGCGGCCGCCGTCCTGGTCCGGATCGCGGCGGCCCCGGCGCGTCTCGGTCTCGCGGCTCACCTCGACCTGGCCGAGGAGATCGACGACTGGGCCCCGACCCGAACCGTCACCGGCGACGTCGACACGGCGCTCGCCGGCGCCGCGGTGGTTGTCCGCGGTCGCTATCGAACCGCCAACCGGCACTACGCCGCGATGGAGCCCGCCGGGGCGCTGGCCCGTTGGACGGGAGAGGACCTCGAGCTCTGGACCTCGACCCAATGGGTCGGCGGCGTGCGGGAGGCGCTCTCGAAGCTGCTCGAGGTGCCGCTCGAGCGGGTCCGGGTCCGCGCGGCGCACGTCGGCGGGGGTTTCGGCGCCAAAGGTTCCTGCTGGCCGCACGAGATCTTCGCGGCACTCGCGGCCAGAGTGGTGGGCCGCCCGGTACGAATCGTCCTGCCCCGCGAGCAGAGCTTCGCCGCCCACGGCTATCAGCCCGAGACCGACCAGGACGTCACCCTCGCGGCCGACCGCGATGGCCGGCTCACCGCGATCCGTCACCACAGCGTGAGCGCCGCCGCGATGCACGACGACTACGTCGAGCACGGCAGTCTCGGCAGTCGCTCGATGTACGCCTGCCCGAGCATCGAGACCCTCGATCGGATCGTCCGTCTCCATCTACCCCAGCCGACCTTCATGCGGGCGCCGCACGAAGGGCCGGGGATGGTGGCGCTCGAGATCGCCATGGACGAGCTGGCCGAGCGGCTCGGCCTCGATCCGCTCGAGCTCAGAATCCGGAACTACGCCGAGCGAGACCCCACTTCCGGCAAACCGTTCTCGAGCAAGGCGCTTCGCCAGTGTTACGAGATCGGCGCCGAGCGCTTCGGGTGGGCGCGTCGCTCGGCCGCGCCCCGATCGATGCGCGACGGCGACGAGCTGGTGGGCCTGGGCATGGCCAGCGCGCTGATGGCCACCTTCCGTTTCGGCTCGAGCGCCCGGGTGACGTTGGAGCGCTCCGGCCTGGTCCGGGTGGAGACCGCGAGTCACGACATCGGCACCGGTGTCGCGACGATCCTCTCCCAGATCGCGGCCGACGCCCTCGGGATCGATCCCGACCGCGTCTCGGTGCGGCTCGCCGACACTGCGCTGCCCGAGGCCGGCGGCACCTTCGGCTCGGCCACCACGATCGGGGTCGGCTCCGCGGTGCAGGCGGCGGCGGTCAAGCTGCGGCAGCGACTCGAGGAGCTGGCCGGCGAGCCCGACCTTCGACCTCACGAGTACGGAGAGGTGCTCGCGCTCAGGCAGCTCGAGACGCTCGCCGAGACGGCGAGCTGGGCGCCGCGGAAGGAGGACGCGGCGAGCGCGATGAATGCCTACGGCGCCGTGTTCGCCGAGGTGAGGGTCGATCCGGACCTTCCGGTGCCGCGGGTCTCCAGAGTCGTCGGGGTTTACAGCGCCGGGAGGATCGTCAACCCGCGCACGGCGCGGAGCCAGCTGATCGGCGGGGTCACCTGGGGGATCGGGCAGGCGCTGCTGGAGGCGTCACCGGTCGATCCGGTGACGGGGCGCTTCGTGCCCGCGGGCTTCGGCAGCTACCGGGTTCCGTCGAACGCGGACGTGCCGGCGCTCGACCTGAGCTTCGCCGAGGAGCACGACCCGATCGCGAGCCCGCTCGGCGCCCGCGGGGTGGGGGAGATCGGCACCATCGGGATCGGCGCGGCGATCGCCAACGCCGTGTACCACGCGACCGGGGTCCGGGTGCGCGAGCTCCCGATTCGAGTCGAACAGCTGCTCTAGCCGCCGGCTCAGCTCACGTTTCGCCCGCTCCGCCCGACGGTCGCCCGCCCGATCGTGTTGTTGTCGGTCCCGAACCAGATGTTGC